>DASVQE010000116.1:0-17215 GCA_036389275.1 Thermoanaerobaculia bacterium | reverse complement strand
GATTGTACACGAACGGTTCCTCGGTTCCTCGGTTCCTCGGTTCCTCGGGTGGAAGAGACCGAGGAACCGAGGAACCGAGGAACCCGAGGAACGGCGTGGCGCGCTACTGCCTCACTCCCGAATCGCCACCACCACCCCCGGCTCCTCGTTCTGCATGGTCAGGCGGAGTTTCGACGATTCGAGCGGCACCGCCTCGATCTGGGCGATGGGGCCGAGCTCCTTGCCGCTGCCGGCGAGGCGTTGGAGCTCTTCGCCTTTGGGCCAGAGCCGCGTGTCGATGGAGCGGACGGTCTCGTTGAATTTCTCGACGGTCTTGCCGAGGCGGGCGCCGACTTCGGCGAAGAGATCCATGATGCGGACGAAGCGGTTGAAGAGCTCGACTCCGGCGTCGTGCAGCTTCTTGGCGTTCTCCTCGGTGCGCTCCGCTTTCCAGCCGGCGGCGACGGCGCGCAGCAGCGGCAGGAGGACGGTCGGCGACGCCAGGTAGATTTTGCGTTCCACGGCGTATTCGAATAGGGATGGATCGGTGACGAGCGCCGCGGAGAGGAAGTGCTCGCCGGGGAGATACATGACGGTGAAGTCGAGCGTGTCGCCGACGCTCGACTGATACTCCTTGCGGCTGAGGCTATCGATGTGGCGGCGCAGGGTCTTGGCGTGCGCGCCGAGGAGCTCGCGCTTGCGCGTGTCGTCCTCTTCGCTCGCGGCGGTGGTGTAGTCGCCGAGCGGCACTTTGGCGTCGACGGCGATCACGCGCTGATTCGGGAGGCGGACGATGAGGTCGGGACGCTGACGGCGTCCGTCTTCGGTATTGAAGGTGGTCTGCGTGTCGAAGTCACAGAACTCGCTCATGCCGGCCAGCTCGACGCAGCGCTTGAGCGAGTTCTCGCCCCAGGAGCCGCGCACGGTGGGCGACTGCAGCGCGTTGGCGAGCCGCGACGCTTCGCGCTGCGCCGTCTCCTGCGCGGCGAGGAGCATGCGGATCTGCTCCTGCAGCCCGCCGTAGCTTTCGTTGCGCGCGCGCTCGCTGCGCTGCACCTCGGCGCGATAGCCTTCGAGCATCTCGCGCATCGGCGTCAGCATCGCGTCGATTTCGGCCTTTTTCGTCTCGAGCGCACCGCCGACCTGGGTGGTGTTGTTGCGCACGAGCGACTCGCCGACGTCCTTGAACGCGCGCTGCGCGAGCGCCGAGAACGCGTCCTCGAGCTGCTTCCGCAGGATGCCGTGGCTGGCGAACGCTTTCTCCGCTTCGAGCGCGCGCGCGTCGGCGGCGGCGCGCGCCTGCTGCGCCTCCTCGAGCCGCCGCTGCAGCTCGAGCCGCGCCGCATCGCTGCGCGCGCGCTCGTCGCGCGCCGCATCGCGCTCGGCGAGGAACTGCGCGCGCGCGGCCACGGCCGTCTCGCGCTCGGCCAGCGCGCGCCTGGTCTCGGCGCCTTTCTTCGCGCTCGCACTCACCCACCCGACGATCGCGCCGATGCTCAGCGCGATCACGCAGAAGAACAACACCGTGATCGTCATGAAGAAGATGATAACTCGCGCAGGCGATCGACGATGCGCAGAGCCTCGTCGCGATCGTTGTAGTAATGCGGCGAGAACCGCAGCATTCCTTCGCGCGGCGCGCAAACGACGCCGCTTTCCTCGAGCTTGCGGTGGTACCAGAGGATCGAGCGCGACTCTACGTCTGGTGGAATGACTCCGACGATGGGAGAGCGCAGCGGACGCGGCGAGGCGATGCGCCAGCCGATGGCGTCGAGGCCGTCGGCGAGTGCCGTGGCGACGGAGATCGCGCCTTCCGCAACGGCGTCGATGCCGACTTCCAGAAGGAGGTCGATGGCGGCGCGCGTGCCGTAGATGCCGTTGGTGTTGAGAGTCCCGGCTTCGAAGCGGCGCGCGTCGGGCAGGAGGTCGATGGGGCAGTCGATGAACTTCCCCTGACGCTGGATGTTGGTCCAGCCGCTCTCGAGCACTTCGAGCTCGTCGCGGCGCTCGGCGGCGACGTAGAAGATGGCCGCGGTCTCGGGGCCGCAGATCCATTTGTGGCCGTCGGCGCAGAGGATGTCGACGCGCGCGCGGCGGACGTTCATCGGCAGTACGCCGACCGACTGGATGGCGTCGACGCAGAAGAGGATGTTGCGCGAGGCGCAAAACTCGCCGAGGGGCTCGAGGTCGGCGACGTGGCCATTGTGGAAGGCCACGGCGCTGACGCTGACCACGCGGGTGCGGGCGTCGACGAGCGGCTCGATCGATTCGAGCGACGGCAGCGAGGCCACGCGGGTCTCGACGCCGCGCGGTGCGAGGCGTTTCCAGGGCGTCCAGTTCGATGGGAACTCGAGGGCGGTGGTGACGACGTTGTCGCCGTCGCGCCAGCGGATGCCTCCGGCGACGAACGACAAGCCTTCCGACGTGTTTTTGAGGATGGCGATCTCGCCGGGCTGCGCGCCGATCAGCCGCGCCGCGGAGTCGCGGAAGCGGTCGTACTCGGCGTACCAGTCGCGCCAGTGCAGCGCGCCGAACTCGAGCTGGTCGCGCGCATGCGCCTGCATCGCCTCGTGCGCCCGCGTCGAAAGCGGACCGAGGGCGGCGTTGTTGAAATAGGTCAAGTTGTTGACGATCGGGAAGAGGTCTCTAGTAGCGGCGGAGCTCATCGACGTACGCATCGTAATTGCGACGCATCTCCCGGAGCGAGTCGCCGCCGAATTTCTCGCGCATGGCGGCGGCGAGGACGAAGGCGAGCATGGCCTCGCAGACGACGCCGCAGGCCGGTACGGCGGTGACGTCGCTGCGCTCCCACTGCGAGCGGTGGGGCTCGCGCGTTTCGGTGTCGACGGACGGGAGGCCGCGGCGCAGGGTTGAGATCGGCTTCATGAAGGCGCGCACGACGACGTCTTCGCCGTTGGTCACGCCGCCTTCGAGTCCGCCGGCGCGATTGGTGGTGCGGTGGTAGCGGCGCTCGTCGTCGAAGTAGATGGGGTCGTGCACTTCCGAGCCGATGCGGCGCGCCGCGCCGACCCCATCGCCGACGGCCACGGCTTTCACGGCGTGAATGGAGAGGATGGCCTGGGCGATGCGGCCGTCGAGTTTCTCGTTCCATTGCACGTAGGAGCCGAGGCCGACGGGCAGTCCGCGCGCGGCGACGACGATCGTGCCGCCGAGGGTCTCGCCGAGCTCGCGGGCGCGATCGACTTCGGCGATCATCGCCGCCTCGTGCTCGCGGTTGACGACGCGCAGCGGCGAGTCCTCGTCGACGGCGCCGAGCTCGTCCCACGTCGGCGCATAATCGGGATCGCCGGCCGGTCCGACCGAGACGACGCCGCTGCGGATCTCGATCTGGAACGCGCGCAGGAGCTCTTTGGCGATGGCGCCGGCGGCGACGCGCGCGGCGGTCTCGCGTGCCGAGGCACGCTCGAGAATGTCGCGAAAATCGGTGCGCCCGTACTTTTGTCCGCCGGCGAGATCGACATGCCCCGGCCGCGGTGCATGCACGCGCCGCTTGTGCGCCTCGGCCGCGTCGAGCTCCCACGGATCCATCGCGCCGCGCCAGTTGTCGAAGTCGCGATTGCGGATGTTGATGGCGATCGGCGAGCCGAGGGTCTCGCCGCCGCGAATGCCGCTGGTGACGTCGGCTTCGTCGGATTCGATCTTCATGCGTCCGCCGCGGCCGTAGCCGTGCTGGCGGCGGCGGAGGTCTTTGTCGAGGTGCTCGCGACGGATGCGGAGGCCTGCAGGAAGGCCGGTGATGATCACGGTGAGTTGGGGGCCGTGGGATTCGCCGGCGGTGGTGAACGTGAGCTGCATTGCGCGAGTCTAAATCCTCCGGCGCAACGCGCCGGAGGATCTCCGGCTACATCGGCAGGCTCACTCCAAGAGGCGCAGCAGATCCAACCGCGGGGTGAGATCCAGCCAGTTCGGATTCATCGACTGAATCAGCGCGACCTTCTCGGCGCGCAGCATGCGCTTCAGGGCCCGCTCGCGTTTCTTCGCGGCGTCGGGCGTATCGAGAACTTGGAACCAGACCAGGCGATCGAAGTGATAGCGGGCAGTGAAGCTGCTCGGGTATTTCTTTGTCTTGTGCTCGTGGACGCGGCGCAGGAGGTCGGTCGTCCAGCCAACGTAGATGCGGTGGCTTTTGTTCGAGATGATGTAGACGTATGCGTGGCGCACGTGGGCAGGTTACGCGCGGTGTAACTGGAGATCCTCCGGCGTTGCGCCGGATTGTCGCGAGCAGGCGTCACGCACGTGGGCAGCTTTACGCGCGGTGTAACCGGAGATCCTCCGGCGCGTTGCGCCGGAGGATTGTCACGGGCAGGCGTTGCGCACGTGGGCAGCTTACGCGCGGTGTAGCCGGAGATCCTCCGGCGCGTTGCGCCGGAGGATTGTCAGGAGGAGGCCAACACCGCACACGATCAGCACCACCGAGATCAACTGCGCCACCGTAAACGACCCGAAGAACCGATCGTCCTTTGCGCGCACGACCTCCACGAGAAACCGCTCGATGCCGAGCATGATCAGGAACAACGCCCACAACGTGCCGCGGCGATGCGCGCGGCGGGCGAGCGTGAAGAGGATGGCGAACATCACGAACGCGGCGAAGGATTCGTAGAGCTGGGTCGGGTGGACGCGCAGGATGGCGTCGGGCGGGATCGACGGATCGACGGCCACGCCGAACGAGCGCAGCGACTCGGCGGTGGTGGGTGGCGCGCCTTGCGGGAAGGCGACGCCGAACCACGCGTTCGTGGGGCGGCCGTAGTCGTCGCCGACGAGGAAGCAGCCGATGCGGCCGATGGCGTAGCCGATGGCGAGTGCGGGCGCGGCGGCGTCGGCGGCGGTGAGAAAGTCGACGCCGCGGCGCCAGATCAGCCACGACGCGGCGAGGAAGCCGCCGATCAGACCGCCGTACCAGACCAGGCCGGCGCGGTCGAAGAGGAGATGCCAGTCGCGAAAGAGGATCGCGTAGTAGATCTTCGCGCCGATGATCCCGCCGAGGGCGCCGGCTACGACGATCGAAGAAGCGAGATCCTCGCTGAGGCCGGCGCGGCGAAACTCCTTCGCCAGGATCCAGCCTCCGACCACGAAGGCGAGGAACATCATCAGGCCGAAGGTGGTGATCTCGAAGCTGCCGAATTTCAGGAGAGTCGGATACATGCGCTACACGGCCGCCTTTTCGAGCGACGCCTTCTGATCGGAGATGAAGCGGAAGACGTCCACTTTGCCGGCCTGGTCGAGATGCTGCGAGACCTCGAACAGTTGCACCGACAGCAGCGTGTTCAGCCCTTCGTCGAGCACGGCCTTGCGGCGCTCGAACGGCAGCTCGGAGATGTTGGCGATGAGCATGTTCTCGTCGAAGCGGCCGTATTGATCGAAGAAGACGCCGGCCCACAGCTCGTCGGTCTCGGCGTTCTGCAGGATGGTCATGAAGATGTCGCGGGCCTGATCCTCGCCCACGGTTTTCTCGAGCGCCTCGAAGAGCCGGCCGAACATGTCGTTGTAGGTCGAGATCACTTTCAGCAGCTCGGGCGAGTCTTCGACGTCGAGGAAGACGGGACGGAACGGCTTCTCCTGCTGCACCGTCTCGATGAGGCGCGCCGACAACAGTTGAAAGAGGATGCGCGTCACTTCGAACTCGGTCAGATCGGAGCGGCCGGTGAGCTCGCGCACGGTGCGCCTTCCATCGATGTCGTTGTAGATCGCGATCTCGACCTCGGTCATGTCGAGGGCGTGAAAATCGGGGACGGCGCCGCCGACTTTGGCGAAGACCATCTCCAGGTCGGGGACTTTCTCGCGGATGCGCGCCGACTCGTCGAGGCGGCGGATGCCTTCCATGATCACGCTCGAGGTGTTGATCTGCACGACGATGCGCTCGGCGGCGAGCTCCTCGACCGAGTCGTAGAAGGCGAACTCGCCGTCTTTCCAGGCGAAGAGCGAGTAGATGATCTCGAGGACCTGGTTCTTCACACCCCACCAGAGATCCTTCGGCGAGATGGCGCCGGTCTGCACGAGGAGCTTGCCGTGGCGGAGCTGCGGCGTGACGCGGCGCTTGGTCTCTTCGTACTGGCTCTGGGTGATCTTGCCGTTGCGCAGCAGGAACTGTCCGAGGGAGTGCTCGGGCGAGCTGGAGCTGGCGAAGATGATCTCGCCTTCTTTCCAGTGGATGGTGCGCTCGAGCTGGGCGCGGCGGACGACGAGCTTGCCGTTCTCGCGGATCATCGCGAGAAAGCTCAGGACGTCGGGCAACTGGATCTTCGAGAGATCGCCCTGGAGGACTGGTTTGTCGGGCATGCGGGATCTATCGGGCACAACGATGACATGCGGAACGCGGGACGGGCAAGGGGTTGTTCCGAACGATGAACGCGGAACGATGAACGATGAACGGGGCTAGCGCAGGCAGCGCGGGACGAGCTCCGTCAATCGCGCGGCTACGTGCTCCAGTTCCTGCTGCGTGGTGAAGCGGCTTGTCGAGAAGCGCACCGTCGCTTTGGCGTCTTCGTCGGAGAGGCCCATCGCTGACAGGACCGGGCTCGGCTCGACTCTTCCGGAGCTGCAGGCGGAACCGGTGGATGCGGCGATGCCGGAGAGGTCGAGGGCGATGACGAGGCCTTCGCCGTCGGCTCCGTGGAAGGTGACGTTGCTGGTGTTGGGGACGCGCGCCACGTTCGCGCCGTTGATGGTGATCGACGTGCCGAACGACTCTCGCAGCGCGCGCTCGAAAGCGTCGCGCAATTCGGCGGACGGCGGCGCGGCGATGCGTGCGGCGCAGCCGAAGGCGGCGGCCAGAGGCACGTTCTCGGTGCCGGCGCGGCGGCGGCGCTCCTGCGCTCCGCCGACCAGATGCGCGGCCAGGGTCGCGCCGCGGCGGACGTAGAGCGCGCCGATGCCTTTCGGCGCGTGCATCTTGTGCGCGGAGAGCGCCAGCGTGTCGCAGCCGATGCGCTCGACGTCGACGGCGATCTTCGCCGCGGCCTGCACGGCGTCGCAATGAAAATGAATCGCGCGCGCGCGTGCGGCCTCGCCGATCTCCGCCACCGGCTGCACGACGCCGGTCTCGTTGTTGGCCATCATCACGGCGACCAGGCGCGTGTCGTCGCGCATCGCGGCGATCACGGCATCGGCGGAGACGACGCCGTCGCGCGACGGCGCCACGTACGTCACCTCGTGACCGCGCGACGCGAGCGCGCGCAGCGGCTCGGCCACCGAGGGATGCTCGATGGCGGTTGTCACGATGTGGCAACGACGCTCCTCGGCGACCGCGCCAAAAATGGCAGCGTTGTTAGACTCGGTGCCGCCGCTGGTAAAGACGAGGTCCCGTGCCGCCGCGCCGATCAGTCGGGCGACGGACTCGCGAGCGTCTTCGATCAGCCTTCGCGCAGTCTGGCCTTCTTTATGAATGGACGACGCGTTGCCGAACACGTCACGCAACGAGCTCTCGAGCACGCGAAGCACCTCTGCGTCGAGCGGCGTGGTGGCGTTGTTGTCCAGATAAATCCGCATCAATCGGGGACTCTCATGAAAGCGTTGGCGGTGGCGGTGACGTTTGCGCTCTCTCTATCCATCGTCGCACAGGCCGCAACCGGCGCCGGCAACGACGTCCAGCGCAAGCTCTCGCGCCGCGAGCGCAACGCGCGCATCGCCGCGCTGCCGGCCGCGCAGCAGGACTTCGTCAACGACGCCGGCCCGATCCTGCTGCCGGCCGAGCTCGACGCGTTCCTCTCGCTGCAGAGCGAGTCGGAGCGGCAGTCGTTCATCGACGACTTCTGGCGCCGCCGCGACGCCATGCAACCCGGCCGTCATACGCGGGTCTTCCGCGACGTCTACTACGAGCGCCTCGAACAGGCCAAGCAGGCCTTCAAGAAACTCGACTCCGACCGCTCCCGACTCTTCCTCCTGCACGGCCCGCCGCTGCAGGTCGTGCGCGGGCAATGCTCCAGCCTCCTGCAGCCGATGGAGATCTGGAAGTACCCCGAGCTCCCCGGCCTCGGCACGAACGTGCGCCTCCTCTTCTACAAGCCGCGGAACTTCAGCGACTTCAAACTCTGGAACCCGATCGGCGGCTCGCTGGCCATGGCCGATCTCGTGGCCGGCGACAGCGCCGCCTTCGGCGCCGACCCGAACGCCGCGCGCAAAGCGTTCAACGAATCCTCCAGTCCGTACGCCTACATCAGCAAGATCCAGCTCGAATGCCGCGACAGCGGCGAGATCCTCGCCGCGATCACCGGCATGGTGCAGGCGCGCATCGACCTGCTGCACCTGTTCGAGCCGCCGCAGCCGGAGTCGGAGGAAGGGCGGAAGATGCTGCGCAACGCGGTGGTCGCCAATCCGAATGCGCCGAAGCTGAACGCCGAGTTCAGCGTGCGCTACCCGGCCAAGGAAGGCAGCCGCACCGACGTGCAGATGATGGTGCAGGTGCCGCGCGCGGAGCTGACGCCGGCGGACGTGGTCGGCGTCGAGGTCTACACCATCGACGTCGTCGGCGAAGTGCTGCGCGACGGGCAGTTCTTCGAAAAGTACCGCTATCGCTTCGACTTTCCCGGCGACGCGCCGGGCGAGAAGCTGCCGATCGTGATCGACCGCCTGCTGCGGCCGAACGACTACACCTCGCGCATCAAAGTGGTCGACGCGAACGGCGGCGCCGAGGCGCTGATCGAGAACGACATCAGCGTGCCGGAAATCTTCACGCCGGAGGCGGTGCAGGAGCCGGCGGTGCAGGCCGCAACCGCGACACCGGCAGCGGCGCCCGCGAAGAGCGAAGCGAAAGCGGTCGAGACCTCGCTGCGCATCATCCCGCCGACCGACGAGATCGTGAGCGGCGTGCAGTCGATCGAGACCATCATCACCGGCGACGCCATCAAGGCGGTCGAGTTCTCGATGGACGGCAAGAAGCTGGCGGTGCGGCGGCAGCCGCCGTACGCGCTCGACTTCGACTTTGGCGTCGTGCCGCAGACGCGGCGCATCCGGGCGGTGGCGCTCGACGCGAACAACAAACCGATCGCCGGCGACGACCTGGTGGTCAACAGCGGCACCGATCCGTTCCGGGTGCGCATCACCTCGCCGCGCGTGGCGCCGTCGGTCTCCGGTCCGGTGCGCGTCGAGATGGACGTGAGCGTGCCGGACGGCGAAGAGCTGGCGGCGCTCGAGCTGTTCTGGAACGAGCGGCGCCTGGCTGCGCTCTACGATCCGCCGTTCGTGCAGACGGTCGACATCCCGTCGACGGCCGGCGTCGGCTACCTGCGCGCCGTGGCCACGCTCAAGAGCGGCAGCGCCGCGCCGGTGGAAGACGTGGTGATGGTCAACACGCCGGCGTACATGGAAGAGTTGAACGTACACCTGGTCGAGTTGCCGACCACCGTGCTCGTCAGCGGAAAGCCCTCTTCGACGTT
Organism: Thermoanaerobaculia bacterium; assembly: GCA_036389275.1. Lineage (GTDB taxonomy): Bacteria > Acidobacteriota > Thermoanaerobaculia > Gp7-AA8 > Gp7-AA8 > QHVT01. Next base: position 7,847 of record DASVQE010000116.1, on the reverse strand, counting down.
GACTGAACAATCGTTCAAAGTGCTCGACGACGGCAAGCCGGTGACGCTGGCAAAGTTCGAGTACGTGAAGAACCTCCCGCTGTCGATCGGCCTGGCGGTCGACACCTCCGGCTCGATGAAGCCGCGCATGGACGAGGCGCAGAAGGCGGGCGCGCAGTTCCTGCAGAACATCCTCAAGAAGGGCGACAAGGCCTTCCTGGTGTCGTTCGACAAGGAGCCGCGCATGGTGCAGCGCTGGTCGCCGAAGCTGGCCGACATGCACGCCGGCCTGGCCAAGCTGCGCGCCGAGGAAACGACCGCGCTGTACGACGCCGTCGTCTACGCGCTCTACAACTTCCTCGGCGTCAAAGGGCAGAAGGCGCTGGTGCTGATCAGCGACGGCAAAGACACCGCCTCGAAGTTCACCTTCGACCAGGCCGTCGAGTACGCGCGCCGCACCGCCGTGCCGATCTACGGCGTCGGCATCGGCATCAAAGGGAACGAGATGGACGTCCGCTACAAACTGAGCCGGCTGGCCAGCGAGACCGGCGGCGCCGTCTACTACATCGAGCAGGCGCGCGATCTCGAGCGCGTCTACTCCGAGATCGAGAGCGAGCTCCGCTCGCAGTACATCCTCGGCTTCTATCCGTCCGCCGACGCCAAGCCGGGCAAATGGCGCGAGCTCACCGTGCAGACCACCGAAGGGAAGGCAAGGACCATTCGGGGGTATTACCCGTAGTGGAGAGTTCCTCGCGAACGCCCATGCGCAACCTTCTGCTGATTCTCCTCACAATCTTCGCCGCCGTCCCGGCGATCGCGGCGAATCCTGGCGACAAGATGCCGCCGCTCACGCGGCGCGAGCGGAAAGACCTCACCGCGAAGCTGCCGGAGAAGCACCGGCAGTTTCTGCTGGAGGTCGAGCCGCTCATCACCGACGACGAGCGCGACACGTTCCTCCGCCTCGAGACCGACGCGCAGCGCGACGTCTTCATCGACGACTTCTGGCGCCGCCGCGACGTCGCTGCCGGCACCACCAACAACGCCGCGCACGACGAGTACTACGTGCGGCTCGAGTACGTGAAGGAGCACTTCTCGCAGATCGCCTCCGACCGCGGCCGCGTCTACCTGCTCTACGGCGAGCCGGCCGCGATGATCGACGCCAATTGCTCGCAATACTTTCAGCCGCTGCAGATCTGGGCGTACGAGTACATCCCGGCCCTCGGCCACGACGTGATGCTGCTCTTCTACCTGCCGCGTTACGCGCGCGAGTACAAGCTGTGGAACGCGATGGGCGGCGCGATGGCGCTCGACGATCTTCGCAGCGCCGACATCACCGCGCACGGCGACTTCCGCACCGCGAACATCATCATGGAATGCCGCAACGGCGAAGCGATCGTCAAGGCGATGGCGCAGATGCAGCTCTATCGCGAAAAGGTGATGAAGGTCTTCGATCCGCCGGCGATCAACGAAGAGGACGTGCACCGCGTGCTGCGCTCCTCGGTCGTCGCCGACAAGACCGCCAAGCCGCTGAGCGCGAGCATCGCCGTCACCTATCCCGAGGCGAACGGCAACAAGACCGACGCGCAGTTGCAGATCTACGTGCCGCGCGCGGAGCTGCAGACCACCAGCGTGGCCGGCGTGGCGGTCTACAGCATCGACGTCGTCGGCGAAGTGCTGCGCGACGGGAAGATGTGGGAAAAGTACCGCTATCGCTTCGATTTTTCGGGCGACTCGAAAGAGGAGAAGCTGCCGATCGTCATCGATCGCATGCTGCGTCCGGCCACGTACACCTCGCGCGTGAAAGTGGCTGACGCGACCTCCGGCGCGCAGACGATTCTCGAGAACGAGCTGCAGGTGCCGGACCTCGTCGGCCCGATCAAGCCGGCCGCGGCGACGGCGGAGAGCGCGACGGTGGCGGCGCTGAATCAGGAGCTGCAGTCGTCGCGCGCGCGGCTGCGCATCGTGCCGCTGCCGGACGGCGTCACCAGCGGCGTGCAGACCATCCAGACCATCGTCAGCGGCAGCGGCATCAGCGGCGTCGAGTTCTGGCTCGACGGCAAGAAGGTGGCGACGCGGCGCTCGCCGCCGTACACGCTCGATCTCGACTTCGGCACCATGCCGCGCTCGCGGAAGATCCGCGCGGTGGCCATCGACTCGCACAGCGCGCCGATCACCGGCGACGAGGTGATCGTCAACACCGGCACCGATCCATTCCGCGTGCGCATCGCCTCGCCGCGCATCGCGCCGAAGCTGAGCGGCCCGACGCGCGTCGAGCTCGACGTCAAAGTCCCGGAAGGAAAGCAGCTCGCCGGCGTCGATCTCTATTGGAACGAGACGCGCGTGGCCACGATGTTCGATCCGCCGTTCGTGCAGACGGTGAACATTCCTTCGTCCGAGGGCGTCGGATACCTGCGGGCGGTGGCGAAGCTGAGCGACGCGGAAGTCGATCCGGTGGAAGACGTGGTGATGGTGAACGCGCCGGATTACATGGAGACGGTGGACGTGCACCTGGTCGAGCTGCCGACGACGGTGCTGGTGGGCGGCAAGCCGAAGAACGACCTCACCGAGGAGGCGTTCAAGGTGTTCGATGAAGGGAAGCCGGTGAAGCTCGCCAAATTCGAGCACGTGACGGACCTGCCGCTTTCCATCGGGATGGCAGTCGATAACTCCGGATCGATGGAATCGCGCATGACCGCCGCGCGCGAAGCCGGCGCGCAGTTTTTCAAGAACGTGCTGCGCAAGGGCGACAAGGCCTTCCTGGTGGCGTTCGACTCACAGCCGCACCTGGTGCAGAAGTGGTCGGGCGACCTGAAGGACGTCTATTCGGGGCTGGCGAAGATGCGGCCGGAGGAGTCGACGGCGCTCTTCGACGCGGTGGTCTACTCGCTCTACAACTTCGTCGGCGTCAAAGGGCAGAAGGCGCTGGTGCTGGTGACGGACGGGAAGGACACGGTGTCGAAGTTCACGTTCGAGCAGGCGCTCGAGTACGCGCAGCGCGCGGCCGTGCCGATCTACGCCATCGGCATCGGCATCCGCGGCAGTGAACTGGACGTGCGCGGCCAGCTCAACCGCCTCTGCAACGAAACCGGCGGCAACTCCTACTACATCGACAACGCCGGCGAGCTCTCAAAGATCTACACCGACATCCAGAACGAGCTCCGCTCCCAATACGTCCTCGGCTTCTACCCGTCCGCCGACGTCAAAGCCGGCAGCCGCTGGCGCGAAGTGAACGTGCAGGTGACGGAAGGAAAGGTGAAGACGATTCGGGGGTATTACCCGTAGAGGCGGTGCGAAGTGCACCAGTGCTAAGTGCTAAGTGCTAAGTGCTGGCTTCGCCGGATGTCTCCGCACTTTGCACTTTGCACTTAGCACTTAGCACTTAGCACCGTCTCAACTTCCCGCCTTCCTCTCCTGCGCCATCCTCTCCCGTTCCGCGGCGCGTTCGGCGCGGCGGCGGTTCGCTTCCTCTTTGAGGCGCAGGGCGATGGCGGTGCCGGTTTCGGTGGTGGCGAGGCCGCCTTCCGCCGTCTCGCGGAGGCCGCGCGGCAAGGAGCGGCCGATGCGCACCATCGCTTCGACGATCTCGTCCATCGGGATCACCGACTCGACTCCGGCCAGGGCGAGCTGCGCGGCGGTGAGGCCGTGGACGGCGAAGAGTGCGTTGCGTTTCACGCACGGCACTTCCACCAGACCGCCCACGGGATCGCACACCAGGCCGAGGGTGTTCTTGAGCGCGAGCGCGGCGGCGTGAATGCACTGGCGCGTCGTGCCGCCCATCATGTAGGCGACGCCGGCCGCGCCCATCGACGAGGCCACGCCCACCTCGTTCTGGCAGCCGCCGGCCGCGCCGGAGATGTTCGCCGACAGCGCGATGATCGAGCCGATGCCGCCGGCCACCACCATCGAGCGCACGGTCTTCTCCGGATCGACGTGCCGCTCCTCTTCGAGCGAGAGCAGCATGCCGGGGACGACGCCGCCGGCGCCGGCGGTCGGCGCGGCGACGATCACGCCCATGCGCGCGTTCTCACCCATCACCGCGAGCGCGTACAGCTCCGCCTTCACGGTCAGCGGATCGAGGAACGTGCGCCCTTCGACGAAGGCCTGCTGCAGCAGCCGCGCTTCGCTGCCGACCAGCCGCCCCATCGACGCGCCGTCGCTCGACTTGCCGCGCTCGACGCAGTCGCGCATCACCGCGCGCCGCTTGCGCAGCGCTTCGAGGATCTGCTCGGCCGGGACGGCGTGCTCCTGCTCGTCGGTTTCCAGAAAGACTTCGGCAAGGTCGCGATTCGCGGCCAGCTCTTCGAGATGCTTAAACGATTCGATCATGGGATTTTGTCCAGGTAGCGCGCGTCCGCGACGTCGTCGAGCGAGCAGATGCGCTTCAGCGCCTCGCGCGAGAGCGGCGAATCGACGTCCACTTCCATGAAGGCGTCTTTGCCGCGCTGCTTCCTTGAACAATAAAGAGAGGCAATATTGATTCCCTCATCCGCGATGATGTTGGCTACCTCGGCGATCATGCCCGGCCGATCGCGGTAAAACAGCAGCAGCACCGGCGAGTCTCCCTTGAAGCGCGTCTGGAAGCCGTTGATCTGGAAAACCTCGATGACACCGCCGCCGATCGACGAGCCGACCACCTCGACGCTCCGCTTCGCGCTCTCCGCCTCGATGCGCACCGTGTTCGGATGCACCTCGCCGAGATCCTCCTCGGAGAACTCGATCGACACGCCCATCTGCTCGGCGATGCGGATGGCTTCGGGGATGCGCGGATCGTCGACGTTGAGGCCGATCGCGCCGCCGACCAGGGCAAAGTCGGAGCCGTGGCCGCGGTAGGTCGCGGCGAGCGGCGGATGCAGGAAGAAGCGGACTTTCTCCGGATCATCGTCGAGGATCTCGCGGGCCACGCGGCCGAGGCGCGCGGTGCCGGCGGTGTGTGAGCTCGACGGGCCGACCATCACCGGCCCCATCACGTCGAGGATGCTGACTTTGCGGTCGTGGCGAATGGGCATGCGCGCCCACTTTACACGTGACGCAAACCTCTCTGTTACACTCGCGCGCAAGGTTCAATGCCGGACAAGCCGTTGATTCTCGTCGTCGACGACGACGCGCCGATCCTCCTGCTGATGCGGAATCTGCTGCGCGAATTCGGGTTCGAGCCCGCCGCCGCCGGCAACGGTCCGCAGGCCATCGAGCTGGCGCGCTCGCGCACTCCCGACCTCATCCTGCTCGATCGCAACATGCCGGGCATGAGCGGCGACGAAGTGCTGGCCGCGCTGCGCGCCGAGCAGTCGCTCTCGCGCATCCCGGTGCTGATGCTGACCGGCGAGCCGATCGAGCCCGACGAGGTCGCGCGCCTCGGCGCCACCGGCACGGTGCTCAAGCCCTTCGACGTGCCGGCGCTGGTGCAGACGATCCGATCGCACATCGGGTAAAGTCCGCGCTCATGATCCACCAGAGCGCCGGCTCACTGAACGAAGCCTCGATCGACGACCTCGCCTACACCGCCGTCTTCAGCAGCGACGCGGAAACGAAGGCGGAAGCTCGCAAGCAGATTCACCTGCGCGCGCGCCGCGCCGGTGCGGTGCCTTCTTCGATTCTTCCGCTCTATCGCGCTCTCGGGCGCGGCGAGGTGCGCAAGCAATTCACGGTGCCGGCCTTCAACATTCGCGCGCTGACGTACGACGTGGCGCGCGCTCTCTTCCGCGCGGCGATGCGCCACCAGGTGGGGCCGTTCATCTTCGAGATCGCGCGCTCGGAGATCGGCTACACCGAGCAGCGCCCGGCCGAGTACGCGGCCTGCGTGCTCGCCGCGGCGCTGGCCGAGGGATACCGCGGACCGGTGTTCATCCAGGGAGACCATTTCCAGGCCAGCGCGAAAAAGTGGGCGACCGACGAGGGACGCGCGGCGGAAGTGAAGGCGCTCGAGTCGCTCATCGACGAAGCGATCGCCGCGGAGTTCTACAACATCGACATCGACACCTCGACGCTCGTCGACCTGTCGTTCCCGACGCGCGACGAACAGCAGCGCACCAACTACAGCTACACCGCGCATTTCGCGAAGTACATCCGGGCGCGGCAGCCGCAGGGCATCGAGATCTCGATCGGCGGCGAGATCGGCGAAGTCGGCAAGTACAACACGCAGCCGGACGAGGTGCGCGCGTACGTCGACGGCCTGCGGCGCGAGCTCGGCGGCGACGCCGGCATCGCCAAGATCTCGGTGCAGACCGGCACCTCGCACGGCGGCGTGCCGATGGCGGACGGCTCGATCGCCGAGGCGAAGATCGACTTCAGCGTGCTCCGCGAAGTCACCGACATCTGCCGCAACGAGTACGGCATCGCCGGCAGCGTGCAGCACGGCGCGTCGACGCTGCCGGAGCAGGTCTTCAACAAGTTCCCGGAGAGCAACGCCGTGGAGATCCATCTCGCGACGGGATTTCAGAACATGATCCTCGACGCGCCGTCGCTGCCGGCGGAGATGAAGGAAGAGATCCGGAAGTTCTGCTTCGAGCACTGCGCGGATGAGCGGAAGTCGGGAGAGACCGACGAGCAGTTCGTCTACAAGACGCGCAAGAAAGCGATCGGCCCGTTCAAGCAGCGGATGTGGGAGCTCGACGCCGCGTCGAAGCAGCCGATCATCGACGCCATCGAGAAAAAGTTCGAGTTCCTGCTCGAGAAGCTGGCGGTCTTCAACACGCGCGACCTCGTCGAGCAATACGTGACGACGAACGCGGAACTGCCGGAGTACGCGGCTGCATCGGCGGAGCTGACGGCGGCGGCGACGGTCGATCCGAACGAAGGCGAGTAAACCGCCACGCTACGGGCGAGAGTCGCGGGTGCGCAGCGTCGGCACCGATTCGGGAGGCGTGGCCGACCGCGACGCCGACCTTCTCTCGACCTCGACGCGATTGCGGCCGTTCTCCTTGGCGCGATAGAGCGCGAGGTCGGCCGCTTCGACGAGCGACTCCGCGCTGACGATGCGCGAGTGCGGCATGTTCGCGACGCCGACGCTCACCGTGACGCGATGGGCGACCTCGCCGGTGCGGATCGTGGCCGAGGCGACGGCGGAGCGGATCTTCTCGCCGAACTGCATGGCCTCGAAGAGCGGCGTCTCCGGCAGCAGCACCGCGAACTCCTCGCCGCCGATGCGCGCGGCGAAGTCGCTCTGGCGCGTGCAGGTGGCGATCAGTTGCGCCACGCTGCGCAGCACCGCGTCGCCGGCGCCGTGGCCGCTGGTGTCGTTGATGTCCTTGAAAAAGTCGACGTCGATCATCGCCAGCGAGAGCGGGCGGTCGTAGCGCAGCGAATGCCCGTACATCACCGCCAGCTCCTCGTCGAAGGCGCGGCGGTTGCGCAGCGAAGTGAGGGCGTCGGTGAGCGAGAGCTCCTCGAGCCGCCGGTTCGATGCGAGCAGCGCCTTCTGCAGCGCGCAGATGCGCGCGCCGGCGCGGATGCGCGCGAGCAGCTCTTCGACTTCGAACGGCTTGGTGATGTAGTCGTCGGCGCCGTGGCGGAAGCCTTCCAGCTTCGCCTCCGCGCTCGACTCGCCGGTGAGCATGATCAGGTACGCGTGCGGAAACTCGCCGCGCAGCGCGCGGCAGAAATCGAAGCCGTTGCCGTCCGGAAGATTGCGATCGAGGATGGCCAGGTCCCAGGCGCCGGCATGCACGAGCTCGCGTGCCGCCGCGATGGTCGCCCCGGCTCGCACCGCGTAGCCGGCGCGCTCGAGGTGCCGCCGCAGCATCAGGGAGACGTGGGGGTCGTCCTCGACGAGGACGATCTGCGGGGCATTCATGACTATTCAAATAACAATAATCGTGCCGTAAATGGTAAACGGACCAGCGAATTAGCAGTCCATTGGTGGAAAAGGAGAA
>DASVQE010000115.1:0-60058 GCA_036389275.1 Thermoanaerobaculia bacterium | reverse complement strand
GCCCCAGACCCCATTGGTTGGCCTAGCCTCCGCGACAGTGCCTTCCAAGTGCACGACACAGTGTCGCGGAGGCTAGGCCAACAGACGGGGTCTGGGGCCCTCGGCCCCAGCCGCCGGAGGCCCCTCGTCGTCCCCTGAATCAGAACCGCACAGACTCAGTCGTCACGTTGTAGAACGCGTCGGTGGCGCGCACGATGACGAACTTCCCGCCGATGGCGTTCTTGTCGAGTTGATACGTCTCGTCCGGCGAATCGGCGATCCCGTCCACCGGCGTCATGCGGATCCACTTCTCCGCATCGGCCGAATACTCCACCTTCCCTACCGGCGAGAGCGCGTCGGTGACGTGCACCGTCACCTGATTGCCGTTCGCGGACGAGGTCACGCGCGGCGCGGTGTTGTCGACCAGGAACTCGACGCCTTCCTTCGTATCCGTCAGCGGCGTCTGCGGATTGTCGGTGGCGTCGCTGGCGGTGAGGCGCAGCTCGTATCGCCCGTCGGGCAGTTGCGAGGTATCGAAGTTCAACTGCGTCTCCTCGAGATTCTCGCGCAGCCGCAGCCAGCGCTCGCTGCCCTTCTGCCGGAACGAGAGCGAGTAGCGCAGCGAGTCGCCGTTGTCGTCGGAGGCGCGCCAGGTGATGGTGCGGAAGCCCTTCCGGAACATCCGCTTTCCCTGGTCGGCGCCGCTGCGGTCGCGCGGATTGTCGAGACTCGAGAAGATCCCGTACTCGTCGGGATTCGTCGCCTCGACCACCTGCGGCGCGGACGGATAGGCGTTGCTGATGAACACCACCGCCGGATCCTGCACGGCGATCCCTTCGATCTCCGGGGCGACGTTGCGATTGACGTAGGCGACGCTCACGCTGTCGACCGCGGCGTCGGCGGACGGCTTCGGCATCGTCACGCGCCACTGCACATAGCGGCCGGGAGGCGCGGCGATGTTGCCGTCGAGCGAGTTTTGCGGCGCCGTCCAACTGCTCCAGGTGGCGTCGGGCGTGCGCGTGTTGCCGCTGCGGAACGAGATCGCGATGGCGCCGGCGGCGAGGTTGCGTCCTTCGATGCGATAGCTGCCGAAGCGCGAGAAGCGCTCGACGTCTTTGGCGGCAGAACGGAACTCCGCAGTTGTGGAAGGAGTGCTTTCCATCCGGTAGACGGCGCCGCTGTTGGTGGTGGTGACGAGCGTCGGGTCGCCGCCGGAGATCGACACGACCTGCTTTTCCGGCACCGCGCCGACGAGCGACATCTCGCCCTGATTCAGTTGATAGATGCGGCCGTTCGGACCGGTGGCCAGCAGCACCGAGCCGCCGGCTCCGCCGCTGACGGCGTAGACCATCTCGCGCTCGAACTTGCGCACCGTCTCGACGAAGCCGTCGGGGTCGATGCGGTAGATCTCCGCGGTGCCGCCGCTGGCGGCGGCGGTGGTCGCGGAGTCATCGAAGGAGAACGACACCTCGACGTTCGGCGACGGCTGTTCGTCCTTCTTCGCGTCGGCCGAGCCCTGCTGCTGTTGCTGCCCCTGCTGCTGTTGCTGCTGCTGGGTGGCCGGCTTGGTCTGCTTGGCGGGCGCGCTCGACGGCAGCACGTTGCTCGCCGCCGCCGCCCAGCCGATGCCGTTCCGGTCGACGATCAGCGAAGTGATTTCGTTGAGCGGCGAGTCGAAGAGCGCGTGCGCCGAGCCGTCGGAGGCGATCTCGTAGATCCGCCCCTTGCCCGACGCGCCGGCCAGCAGCGTGCCGTCGCGGCGCGCGGCCAGCGAGCGGATGTGCGTGTCCGTAGCGTCGTAAAGCACTTTTCCCTGACCAGTGCTGGTCACGCGAAAGAGCTTTCCCTCGACGCCCGTGCCGACCGCGAAGTCGCCGTTCGCCAGCGGCTCGATGACCCAGATGTAGGCCTGCTGCGGATCGAAGAAGGTCGCGGCCTTGCCGCTGGCGTCGATGCGATAGATCTTCCCGTTGGGCGAGCTGCCGGCGTAGAGCGCGCCGTCGCGGAACGCCAGCGCGTAGATCTCCGGCTCCGGCGCGGTGTAGAGCAGCTCGAGCTTCTCGCCGCGCAGGCGATAGACCTTGCCGTCGTTGCCGGTGCCGAAGTAGCGGTCGCCGTTCGGCGCCGCCGCCTGCGAGAGGACGAACGGATCGGTGAAGGTGGCGATCTTCTTCATCGCCGGCGCGAGGCGCAGCTCGCCGCGCGAGGTGACGGCGAAACCTTCCGTCTCGCCTCCGAGAAAATCTTCAGCCGAAGAGGCGCGCCAGAACTGCGGCGCCACCGCGAACAGATTCGCGGCCAGCAGATTCGCGGCAATCACCAGAGCCGACACGAGAGTGAATCGGCGCATCAGAAAAACTTCCTTTCAGGTGTGACTCAAATCGCGGGCTGGACGGTCAGGTCGATCTTCGTGGCGCCGTCGATGATGTAGCCGAGGGCGTGAGCCTGCTGTCCGGCGGGATGGTACTTCACCGCGGCGGTGGCGCCGTTGGACGTGTCGTTCGTCACGATGGCGCTCATCGACGGCGGAAGGTTCGGCAGATAGACGCCCGAGGTGACGGCGCCGTCGCTCGTCGAATAGAGACCGACCGTGAGATCGGTCGACGGGCGGAGGCGCTGCAGCACGCCGACCACCTGCTCGAGCGTGCGCGGATCGGGCGGCACGAGCGAGAAGTCGATGGCGTTCATCACCGAGCCGCTGCCGACCAGGATGTAGGCCGCGCCCGGCGCCTGCTCGTCCGGAATGCGCACGTCGAACATCTCCACGAAGGGCTCGCCGCGGAACGGCTTGAGCACCGTGCGCACCTTGACCGTGTCGCCCGCCTCGATGCGTCCTTTGTCAGGCATCACCAGCGATGCTTCCATCAGCTTCGCGGTGCGGAGCTGATCGTCGTGGCGCAGGTGGATCTTCACGCTCTCAATCTCCGTCTCGCGGAACTCGTTCGAGATCAGGTAGCCGGAGACGACGGCGAGGTACGCCGGGATCGCGCTGCGCGCCTGCTCGCCGGCCCAGCCTTCGCGCAGGCGGATCGGCTCGTAGCCCTTCAGCTTGATCTCCGACTCCATCACCACCGTCCGCTCGCCGGCGGCGCGCTGCGCGTTGGCGATCACGGTGTCGGCGGCCATGGCCAGGATCAGCGGCGAGAGATGGGCGTTGCGGACGACGTTGACGTGATACGTCTGCGCCGCGCCGGAGCCGTTCATCGTCAGCTCGACCGGGATCATGTCGGCCTTGCCGCCCATGGTGCCCATGATGCCCGCGGCGCGATCCTGCTGCAGCACGCCGACGACCTTGCCGGTGTTGGAGAACTTGAACGAGCTGGCCAGACTCGGCAGCACGGTCACGATCTCGGAGGTGGCCATCGGAAAGGCGATCTCGCCCATGTCGAGGAACGGATGGCCGAAGGCGTAGACGCGGTCGCCGTCGACGTAGGTGACGGTGCCGGTGGCGGCGACGTTGAAGTCGCCGTTGAGGAGCACGGCGCCGATCGGATCGCCCGGCGCGAAGGTGCTCTTCGCGTTCGCGGCGCTGGCCGACGTCGAGCTGGCGCCGCTCGGCACGGCCACGAAGCCGAGGCTGTCGAGGTAGGGAGCGAAGCGCTGGATGGTCTCGGGCGCGAAGCTCGAGAGCGACATCGGCATGGCGATGCGCTTCGCGCCGCTGACGGTGGTCATCGGACGCGCCGCAAAGTCCTTGATGAGATTGTCGAAGGCCGCTTCCTGCTTCCGGTTGGCGATGGCGTCGATCAGTTGCGAGGCGGTCATGCGCGGCGCGGCCGCCGCGACGGCGCTCGACGAGCCGGTGTTCACGCGGGCCACCTTCAGCATCTCGTCGATGGGAGTGATGCCGCCGATCGGCTCTTTCGCGAACTGCCAGCCGTACGAGAGCGCGCCGATGACCTTGCCGTCGACGAAGACCGGCGAGCCGCTCATGCCGGCGATGATGCCGGCGTTGTTGACGACCGGATGGTCGACGCGCGCCAGGATCAGGTTCTGGCCGGGGCCGATGTCGTGCAGCACGCCGAGGATCTCGACGCCGAACCGCTCGACCTTGTTGCCCTCGAAGACCGAAAGGCCGTAGCCCTTCATCCCCTTCTGCACCTGATCGATCGGCATCCGCTCGGTCGCGCTCGCCGCGGAGGCGAGGCAGAGCAGCGTCACGAGGAAGAGAGAGACGCGGGTTGTCGTGCGCACGTCGTTGCTAACCGCGCGGGCACAGGCTCCATTTCGCGAAGTGCGGCTACTCGTACCGCAGCGCGTCGATCGGATCGAGCTTCGATGCCTTCGCGGCCGGATAGATGCCGAAGATGATGCCGAGGAGCGCGCAGAAGCCGAACGCGCCGAGGACCGCCCAGAGCGGCGTGTGCACCGGCGGGAACGTGATCCACTTGCCGATCACCAGCCGCGCGAGATTGGCCAGGGCGAAGCCGCCGATGATGCCGATGAGGCCGCCGATGCCGGAGAGGACGATGGCCTCGATCAGGAACTGCAGCAGCACGTCGCCGCGTCGCGCGCCGATCGATTTGCGGATGCCGATCTCGCGCGTCCGCTCCGTCACCGAGACCAGCATGATGTTCATGATCCCGATGCCGCCGACCAGCAGCGCGATGGCCACGACGCCGCCCATGATCATGGTCACGGTGCCGAGCACGGTCGAGATCGTATTCATCAGCTCTTCCTGCGCCAGGATCCGAAAGTCGCTCTTCTGCCCTTTTTTCAGATGATGCCGCGCGCGCAGCACCTCGGAGAGCTGTTCTTTCGTCAGGTCGAGGTCGGCACCCGGCTCCATCTGGAAGGCGAGCACGAGCTTGCGCATGTTCTCGCTGCCGTAGATCACGGTGGCGGTCGAGAACGGCATGATGATGATGTCGTCCTGATCGTTGCCGAAGGTGCCGCCCTTCTTCTCCATCACTCCAACCACGGTGAAAGAGTTGTTGTCGACCTGGATCAGCTTGCCGATGGGGTTGTTGCCGAGATGCAGGTCGTTGGCGGCCTCGATCCCGATCGTGCAGACGCGCTTCTTCTGCTCCTCGTCGAGCGGCGTGAAGAACCGTCCGCGCTCGACCCAGTGATTGAGGATCTCCTGATACGAGCGGTTGACGGCGTACGCCTGCACGCGATGCCGCGCGTCGCCATGCTTCGTCTCCGCGCTGCTGATGAAGATCGGCGTGAAGTTCTGGATGGCGGTCGTGTGGCGCCGCACGGCGATGGCGTCGTCGATGGTGAGGTCGGGCATCTTCTGCAGAAACGGATTCCGCTCCTCACCGGCGTCGGGAAAGACCTCGATGAACGAAGCGCCGATGCTCTGCAGATCGCTGGAGATCTTGTGCTGCAAACCCTGCACGAGCGAAACGACCGCGATCACCGCCGCAACGCCGATCATCACCCCAAGCACGGTCAGGATCGACCGCATCTTGTTGGCGAGAATGGCTCGCAGGGCGATTTTGAGGTTTTCGGAGAACATGCGGCGTCAGGGATGAGGGTTGAGGGATGAGGGATGAGTGGCGCGTTGCTGGGCGACTCGGGTGCGGAGGCCGCCGATGATTTTTGCGACTTCTTCCGCGTCTTCGAGGAGTTGTCCTGACGTTTCGGGATCGACGTAGTCGAGGCGGCGTGTGAGGTGAATGTGCGTGCGCAGCTCGGCGCAGGACGCTTTGGCGATGGAGAGGAAGCGGTGGAACTCCGAGCGCGTGCCGCGCTCGAAACCTTCAGCGATGTTGGCCGGAACGGAGATCGCCGCGCGGTGGATTTGATCGACGAGCGCGAAGTCGCGCGCGAGCGGCCGCCGCCGCGTCAGCGCATACGCAGCGACCGCCAGATCCATCGCTTTCTCCCACGCGATCAGATCCTCGAACCGCCGCACCTTCCTGCTACTCATCCCTCATCCCTCATCCCTCGTACCTGCTCACGTCGTCACGACCCCGTCCCGCAACCGAATCACCCGTTCCGCTTCGCGCGCCACATCGTCTTCGTGCGTGACCATGACGATCGAATTGCCTCTCGAGTGGAGGTCGTGGAAGAGGTCGAGGATCTCGCGGCCGGTTTGGGAGTCGAGGTTGCCGGTCGGTTCGTCGGCGAGGAGAAGGCTCGGTTTGTTGACGAGGGCGCGGGCGATGGCGACGCGTTGGCGCTGGCCGCCGGAGAGCTCGTTGGGCTGGTGGTTCATGCGCTCCTTCAGCCCCACCGCCGTCAACGCCTCTTCCGCCATCTGGCGGCGCTCGGCACGCGGCACTTTCGCGTAGACCAGCGGCAGCTCGACGTTCTGCAGCGCGGTCGTGCGCGCCAACAGGTTGAAGGTCTGGAAGACGAACCCGATCTTGCGATTGCGGATCGCGGCCAGCTCGTCGTCGTCGAGCGTCTCCACCGGCACGCCGTCGAGCAGGTAACTGCCGGCGGTCGGCGTGTCGAGGCAGCCGACGATGTTCATCAGCGTCGACTTGCCGGAGCCCGACGGCCCCATGATGGCCACGTACTCGCCGTGATCGATCACCAGGTCGATGCCGCGCAAGGCGAAGATCTCCTGCGGGCCGAGTTGATAGACCTTGGTCAGACCGCGCATGGCGATCAGATGTCGTGCTGCCGTTTCCGCCGCGACGCTCATTCGCCTTCTCCGCCCGAGCCCTTCTTCTTCTTCGCCGCCGCCGCCTCTTCCTTCGTCACTTCGACCGGCATGCCGTCCTTCAGCTTCTTGAGCGTGCGGAACGGTCCGGTGATGACGGCGTCGCCGGCGCGCACGCCCGACAGCACGGCCACGTGCGTGGCGTCGCTGATGCCGGTGGTGACTTCCACCTGCTTCGTTTTTCCGTTCACCGCCAGGAAGACGAACTTGCGGCGCGGCGCATTCTCGTCGTCGTCCGGCTCGCTCTTGCCGTCGGGCGCGCGCTCGACCACCGACTGGATCGGCACCGCCACGCTGTTGCGCGCGCTGCTGGTGACGATGGAGACCTGCGACGTCATGCCGGGACGCAGCCGCTCGTCGGTGTCGTCGATGGCCACTTTCACCGTGAAATAGCGGATGCCGGCGCCGGCGCCCTGGCGCACGGCGGCGGAGCTGCCGATCTCGACGACGCGGCCGTGGTACTCCTTCTCCGGCACGGCGTCGACGCGGATCTTCGCGCTCTGGCCGACGCGCACGCCGACCACTTCCGTCTCCCCTACTTCGGCCTCGACCAGAATCTCCGACAGGTCGGCGATGACGGCGATGACCGAGCCGGGATTGTTCATCGTGCCGGTGACGACGACTTCTCCTTCGTGCGCGTTGAGCTGCACGACCTTGCCGTCGATCGGCGAGAGGATGCTGGTCCGCGACAGATCTTCATTCGCCTGCCGCAGCGTGGCCGCGGCCTGCTGCACGCCCTGCTCCGCGGCGGCCAATGCCGCGCGCGCGTTCTCCTGCGCGAGCGCCGACTGCTCGAAGAGCTCCTGCGCCTGCAGGCCGTCCTTGTTCAGCGTCTGCGCGCGTCGATAGGCGGCGTTGGCGGTGTTGAGCGCCGCGCGCGCGCGCTGCACTTCGACGCGGCGGCTGGCCAGCTCCGCGGTGGAGCGGTCGCGCTGGGCGACGTAGATGTGCTGCTCGAGATCGACCAGCCGCTGCCCGCGCCGGACCGTGTCGCCTTCATTGAAGTAGAGGCGCTCGATCTTGCCGACGATGTGCGCGCTGATGTTGACCTTGACCTTCGGATCGATCTGCCCCGGCGCGGTGACGACCGCTTCGATGGTGCGCAGCGCCGCCGGCTCGGTGTAGACCTTCTCTCCTTTCGGTCCGCCGCTGCGGACGCTGAAGAAGATGATCGCCGCGATTCCGAGGACGGCGATCGCGACGATCCACGGCCGCTTCACGACGACTTCATCTTCGCGGCGCCGAGCGCGGCGAAGCCCGCCTTCACGATGACGACGGCCAGCCAGAGCGTGACCACGATGGCCGCGGACTTCGCGCGCGAGAAGCGCGAGAGCGCGGCGAAGCCGATCGACAGCAGCGCGACCGACCAGATGGTGAAGACGTCGAGCGACGAGAGGAATGCGAAGGCGACCGGGTTGTCGCGGTTGTCGACGAGGAACGCGGGATTCGATTTGACCAGCGTCGGGATGGTGGTCGGATCGACCAGCGTGCCGCGCGCGAGGATGACGATGGCCACGACGATCCCGCCGATGGCCAGCGGCAGCCAGGAGTACAACGTCACGGAGAACGCCTGCGCGTAGGTGCCTTCACCGCCGAGGAGGCGGAACGCGAGGAGCAGTACGCCGGCGATGATCGCCCAGAAGATGACGCTCAGCACCGGTCCGGCGTAGGCCATGGTCGTGCCGATGGCTTTGCCGAACTTCGCGGCGCGCTCCATGTCCTGCGGCGACATGTCGCGGTTGGAGCGTTCCATCTGCGTGCGGAACGCGCTCTCGAAATCGATCCGCGGCACCATCACCACGGTCACGAGAATGGTCAATGCGAGGAGCAGCAGCAGCGGCGCGACGATGTCGGGCTTGCGCGCGATGTCGTCGAAGGTCTCGCCCGGAGAGAAGAGCACTCCGGTCACGCGCTGCACGAACGATTTGCGCGGCGCTATTGCCGCCGGCTGCGGCTCGATCGCATCGGTGGTGGTCATTTCTTCTGATCCTCACTGGCCGGCGTCTTGTTGTCGACGCGATTGGCGTAATTGAGCCAATTGTAACGGTCGAGGAACGAATACATGCGCGGCTCATCGACGTGCTCCGGCTGCTGCACGCGGATGTTGTGGACGTCGAGGATGTCGCCGACGGCGCGGTGATACGCGGCCACGGCCTTGTTGTAGCCGACCAGCGCGAAGAGCTCGCGCACGCGGGCGTCGGACAACTGCCGCTGCACTTCGAGGACCTGGAAGTTCGTGGTCATGCCGTTCTCGTAGCGGCGGCGCTCCGCCTCGACGTTGCGCTCGGCCGCTTCACGCGCCGCGCGCGATGCCGCGATGGTGCGTGCGAACGTCTCGACCGCGCGCGCCGCCGCGCGCACTTCCACGGAGATGTTCTGGCGCGTCTGCTGTTCGAACGAGAGCGACTGTTCGTAGTCGAGCTCCGCGGCGCGGGCGTTCGCGCGCGCGCCGATGTTGAGCACCGGCACGCCGAAGGTGAAGCCGACGTTCCACGACGGGAAGTCGAAGCTGCCGAGCTGCGTGAGCGCGCTGCCGTAGCCGGTGGTGTTCACGCGGCCGGTCGGCTGGCCGGTGTTGGGGTCGAGGTCGATGGTGCGGCCGGCCAGGCCGTTGAGGTTGTAGCCGAGGTTGAAGTCGACCAGAGGCAGGGTCTGATTGCGCGCGTAGAGCGACTGCACGCGCAGCGTGTCGGTGGCGAGGCGCTGCTGGGTGACCTCGGGACGGTTGCGCAGCGCCTGATCGACGGCCGCGTCGTAGTTGACGGTCATCGGGTCGTAGGTGACGTTGTCGGTCGGGACGATGGGGCGGTCCCATTCGGAGCGCGGCAAATTAAGGAGCGCGCGCAGGCGGTCTTCGGCGTCGCGCACTGAGGCGACGGCGCTGACGAGCTGCTCCTCGGTGGTGGCGATCTGCACGCGCGGCTGCAGGATGTCGAGCGGTGCGGACGCACCGACGTCAATCCGGATCTGCGTAATTCTGGCCTGGTCGCGCGCGAGGAAGAGCGCTTCCTTCACCACTTCGATGTTGCGGCGCGCGTACGAGAGGTCGAGATACGCCTGCTCGACGGAGTGCACCGTGTTCATCAGCGCGGTCCGGAACGACTCCTCGGTGATGCCGAGGTTGTTGCGGGCGATGGTGATGCCGCGGCGCGTGATATCGATGCCGAAGTCGCGCATGAGCGGCTGGGCGAACGAGAACTGCAGGCCGCTGCGGTACGACGGATTGACGAACGTGCCGCCGCCGCTCTGGTTTGTGCGCGAGTTGGTGAAGCCGGCCGTGTACTGGCCGCCGGTCGGCAGGAGCTGGCTCACGCTCGCGTTCGCGCGCGTCTGCCGCGCACCGCTCGAGGCGAAGGTGCTCGTGGTCGGCGACTCACTGCTCGACTGATCGACCGTGGCGCTGGTCAGCCAGTCGAACGCGCCGTACTGCGCGCGCAGGTTCTGGCCGGAGATGCGGCTCTCGTACTGCTGCAACTGCACTCCGAGATTCTGAGTGGCCGCCAGGTTGATCGCTTCGCTGAGCGAGAGCTGCAGCGCGCGCGCATTCTTGACGTCGGTGTCCGTCTCCGCGGTGACCGCCTCGGTGTTCCGCGACGCCTGCGTCGTCGTCGCCTGTTGTGCAAACAGCGACGTCGCGGTCAGCGACAGCAGAAGAGTGGTGACGAACCGTCGAACTGGGGTCATGCAAGTCCTCCCAAACACGCCTCTTGTACGTAAGGATGAGCAGCGGGTTTCCAAACCATCGGACGAGGCGCGCGCGATTCTAGCCTGCGCGCGTGCGGACATGTGTCCGCATTCAAGGGATACGCAGAAGGTGGCCGATCGTTGAACGGCGCCGCTGTCATCCCGAGCGTGAGCGAGGGACCTGGGGGTGCGGGCGGCGCGCGGCACGTTCCTGCCGCGCCACCCACCCAGGTCCCTCGCTACGCTCGGGATGACGGAGGCGCGGCGAGGCCTTCGGGATCGGTCGCGGCCGGGAGCGGGTCGCCGGCGAAATGGCAGGCGGCGAAGTGTCCCGGTTTGTGCTCGAGCAGCGGCGGCACCTCGGCGCTGCAGATCGGGAACTGCGCGATCGGACAGCGCGTGTGGAACACGCAGCCGCTCGGCGGATTGAGCGGCGTCGGGATGTCGCCCTTGAGCAGGATGCGCGTCTTCTGCACGGTCGGATCGGGCACCGGCACGGCTGACAGCAGCGCTTTCGTGTACGGATGCAGCGCGTCGTCGTAGAGATCGCGCCGGCCGGCCAGTTCCATCACCTTGCCGAGGTACATCACCGCCACGCGCGTCGAGATGTGCTCGACGACCGAGAGATCGTGCGCGATGAAGAGATACGTCAGCCCGAGCTCGTCCTGCAGGTCCTGCAGCAGGTTGACGACCTGCGCCTGCACCGAGACGTCGAGCGCGGAGACCGGCTCGTCGAGCACGAGGAACTTCGGGTTCGTGGCCAGCGCGCGCGCCACGCCGATGCGCTGCCGCTGGCCGCCGGAGAACTCGTGCGGGAAACGCTTGCGGTAGTCGGGACTGAGGCCGACTTTGCGCAGCAGCTCGGCCACGCGATCGTCGCGCTCCGAGCCGTTCATGCCGCCGTGAATCAGCAGCGGCTCGGCGACGATGGTGCCGACGTTCATGCGCGGATTGAGCGACGCGTACGGATCCTGAAAGACGATCTGCATGTTGCGGCGCATGCGGCGCATGTCGCCGGAGTCGAGCCCGAGGACGTCCGTCCCTTCGAACTCGACGCTGCCGCCGGTCGGCTCGATGAGACGAAGGATGCAACGTCCGACGGTGGTCTTGCCGGAGCCCGACTCGCCTACCAATCCGAGGGTCTCGCCGCGCGCGACGCCGAAGCTGATGCCGTCGACCGCCTTCACGTTCGCGACGACGCGCCCGAGCACGCCGCGCTTGACCGGAAAATACTTGCGCAGGTCGCGCACGACGAGCAGCGGCTCGCCGAGTCCGAGCGGCAGCACCGGCGTCTGCTGCGGCGCCGACTGCTCGCGCGGATCGTGCGTCGGCTTCGCGTCGCGATCGACCTGACGCGCGGTCTGATCGGCGGGTGTCTGCAGTCCGCCGGTGATGGCCGGTGCGACGCCGTCGTCGCCCGGAAAGAATGGCTTGTCAGGCACGCGGCGCCTCGATTCGTTCGGGATCGGCTTCATCGCCGTGCAGATAGCAGCGCGCGCTCTGTCCCGCGCCGACCGGCATCAGCGCCGGCTCGTTGCCGAGGCAGATGTCCATCACGTCGGGGCAGCGCGGATTGAACTTGCAGCCGCTCGGCAGCGCGTTGATCGGCGGAACCATGCCGGGGATGGTCGCCAGTCTTCCCGGCGGCGGGTTGTACGGCGAGGCCGCCTCGGCGCCGGTGCGCGGCGCAGCTGCCGCGGCGAGCGTCTGCGGCGCGACGCTCGGCAGCGAGCGCAAAAGTCCGCGCGTGTACGGGTGCGCCGGGTTCGCGAAGAGCTGCCGCACCGGCGCTTCCTCGACCACGCGCCCGGTGTACATCACGATGACGCGCTCGCAGAACTCGGCCACGACGCCGAGGTCGTGAGTGATCAGCAGAATGGCCAGGCCGAGCTTCTTCTGCAGCGATGCGAGCAGCTCCATGATCTGCGCCTGGATGGTGACGTCGAGCGCGGTTGTCGGCTCGTCGGCAATCAATAATTCCGGATTGCAGGAAAGCGCGATGGCAATCATGACGCGCTGCCGCATGCCGCCGGAGAGTTGATGCGGATAGTCGTGCAGCCGCTTGTGCGGATCGGGAATCGACACCAGCTCCAGCATCTCGCCGGCGAGCTGCCACGCTTCTTTCTTCGAGGCTTTCCGATGGATGCGAATGGCTTCGGCCACCTGCGCGCCGATCTTGAAGACCGGATTGAGCGACGTCATCGGCTCCTGGAAGACCATGGCGATGTCGTTGCCGCGCACGTTGCGCATCTCTTTCTCGTGCAGGTCGGCGAGATTGCGGCCCTTGAAGCGGATCTCGCCGCCGGTGATGCGGCCTGGAGATGCGACGAGGCGCATGATCGACATCGCCGTCACGCTCTTGCCGCAGCCCGACTCGCCGACCAGCGCCACCGCCTCGCCGCGGCGCACGTTGAACGAGACGTTGTCGACCGCGTTCACGGCGTTGCGGCCGCTGCCGAAGGTGGTGCGGAGGTTCTTGACTTCGAGCAGCGCCTCGTCGGGATTCACGTCGACGTCGGCCACGCGTGCGCCGCTCATGCCCACAGGTTGCTGGACCGGCAAATCAGTCACGCGGCGGATCGTAGCAAAAGCCCTACCGCCTGAAGCGCGCCAGCGTCGAGCGCACTTCCGGCACGCGCAGCAGGAAGGCCGCGCCGAGGTAGATCGCGCCGAAGAGTCCCGCCACCAGCGCGGCCTCGAAGACGCGCGCGAGCGGCAGGCGGCTGGTCAGCGCGTGCGCGACGTAGAGGTCGAAGGCGAAAGCGGCGGCGCCGGCGATGATGGCGGCGATCCAGAGCCGCAGCTCCAGTCCCGCTTCCGATTCGAGCTTGCCGATGCGGCGCTGCAGGCCGCGGCGCAGCAGGAGGAACTCGACCCAGCCGGCGAAGCCCGCCGATGCCGTGAGGCCGACCGCGCCGAGCGCCGCCGCGCCGCCGGGCACGCGCGGCAACGGCTGGCCGAGAAGCTCGAGCGCGCGGACGATGAGCGGCCGCAGCGGAAAAGCGAAGAGATATCCGAGGACGCCGGTGAGGATCACGCGCGCGGTGGCGTAGCGCAGCGGCGACTTCGTATCGCCCAGCGCATAGAAAGCCGACGAGTAGAGCCGGCCGAGCGTCGCCGCGAGCAGGCCGACCGTCGAACCAGCCAGGATGTACCAGACGTAGCGCGTGACGTCGGGTGTGAAGCGGCCCGTCTCGTAGAGCGCGCCGACGAGCACGCGCCCGATGGCCACGAACGCCACCACCGTCGGGATGACGAAGAAGGAGATCTGCCGCAGTCCGCGCGCGAGCCGCTTGCGCAGCGCCGCATGCACCTCTTCCTGCGAGCCGACCTGCGCCGACATCTGCGGCAGCTCCGCCGCCGCCACCGACATCCCGAAGAGGCTGATCGGCAGCAGATAGATGGTCTGCGCGTACGAGAGCGAGGCCACCGCGCCTTGCGGCAGATAGCTGGCGATCATCTGATCGACGTAGGCGCTGAGCTGCACGACGCCGCGTCCGACCACGACCGGCCCGAAGTTGCGCACCGCCTCGCGCACCGGCTCGAGCTTCGTATCGACGCCGAAGGAGAGATGCTTCGCGTAGCGGAAGACGAACGGCAACTGCACGCCGAACTGCAGGGCGGAACCGATCACCGTGCCCCAGGCCAGCGCCACCGCCAGCGGTCCTTCTTTCAGGCGCGAGCCGAAGATCACCAGCGTGGCGATCATGGCCGCGCTCCAGAGCACCGGCGCGACGTACGACAAAAAGAATTTGCGATGGCTGTTCAACACGCCGAGGCACCAGGCGGAGAGGACCAGCAGCCCGACGCCGGGAAAGAGGATGCGCACGATGCGCACGGTCAGCACGCGCGTGTCGCCTTCGAAGCCGGGCGCGATCAGGTCGATCAGCACCGGCGTGAGGAGCACGCCGATCAGCACGAGCGTGCTGGTGACGAGCGCCAGGATCGTGGCGATCACGCCGGCCACGCGGCCCGCGAGCCGCTCGTCGCCTTTGGCCAGCAGCCGCGCGTAGACCGGGATGAACGAGGCGGAGAGCACGCCTTCGCCGAAGAGGTTCTGCAGAAAGTTCGGCACTTTGAGCGCGGCGTTGAAGGCATCGGCCGCGCGCGAGTTGCCGAGGTAGTGCGCCATCACGCGCGTGCGAACGAGGCCGGCGATGCGCGAGAGCAGAATGCCGGCGGCGACGAGCGCGGCGTAACCGCCGGCACGTCGTTTCGGAGTGGATCCTGCGATGGCGTCTGACACGCGCGATACCATAGCGTGCCTTCATGACCAGCACGCGCCGAATCCGCATTGCAGGTGCGGGACCATCCGGGCTCGCCGCCGCGATCGCGCTCGCGCGCGGCGGCGCCGCGGTCGAAGTGCACGAGGCGAAGCGCGACGTAGGCGTTCGCTTCATCGGCGACCTCCAGATCATCGAGGCCGCCTCCGAGCGCGAGCCGGTGCCGCAGTTTCTCGAGCGCATCGGCGTCGACCGCAACTTCTACTTCCGTCCGGCGCGGTCGGCCACGTTTTACGACGCGCGCGATCGCGCCCGCATCATCAAGAGCGCCGAGCCGTTCGGCTACTTCATCCGCCGCGGCGCCGAGCCCGACACGCTCGATCGTGGTCTACTCGCCCAGGCTCGCGACCTCGGCGTCCATGTGCAGTTCAACAGCCGCATCGCCGAAGCGGACATCGTCGCAACCGGTCCTGCCTCGCCTGACGGATTAGCGCGGGAGATGACCTGGAAGAGCGACGACTCCGAGCGCGTCGAGGTGTTCTTCAATCATCACCTCGCCCCCGGCGGCTACTCGTACCTCTTCATCCTCGACGGCGTGGCCACGTTCGGCTGCGCGATCGTGTCGCGCTTCAAGCAGATCGACGATTACTTCGAGCGCTCGCTGGCCGCCGCGCGACGCCTGCATCCGTTCACGATTCCCGAGGCGACGCGCACCGGCTACTCGTACATGAATTTCCATCTGAAGCAGCGCGCGACGCGCGAAGGCGCGCGCTACGTCGGCGAGGCCGGCGGTTTTCAGGATTACCTGTTCGGACTCGGCATCCGCTACGCGCTCACCAGCGGCTGGCTGGCCGCGCGCAGCATCCTCGAGTCGCGCGACTTCGACGAGCTCTGGACGCGCGAGCTGGCGGCGAAGCAGGAGACGTCGCTGGTCAATCGCTTCCTGTACGAGGCGGGCGGCAACACGGGGCTGTCGATGTTCGTCCGGCAGGCCGCGCGCGCGAAGGACTTTCATCGGTATCTGAGCGGCTGGCACGAGCGGCCGTGGTGGAAGGCGCTGCTCGCGCCGGTGGTGCAGCGGGTCTGGCGGCATCGCGGGCGCTGCCAGCACAAGCCGGGCGAGCACTGGTGCCGCGCGCGCGATACCGAAATGAAAGTGCCGCCGCTGGGGCCGGTATCGTGAAGGTCGACGAGGCTTACGCGCAGTGCCGCGCCATCGCTCACAAGCACGGCGCGAATTTCTCGGTCGGGTTCCGCTTCCTGCCGCCGGTGAAGCGGCGCGCGGTCTACGCGGCGTATGCGTATTGCCGTGTCGCGGACGACATTGCCGATGATGGCGGCGATGACATCTCCGCGCGTCTCGACGCCTGGCAGCAGGAGCTCGACGCCGCGTACGCCGGTCATCCGACGCATCCGATCACGATCGCGCTCAACGACGCGCTGCAGCATTTCGACATCCCGAAGCCGGCGTTTCTCGCGCTGATCGAAGGCTGCCGGCAAGACACGGTGAAGTCGCGCTACGAGACGTTCGAGGAGCTGCTGCACTATTGCGATCTGGTGGCGGCGTCGATCTCCGACATCTCGCTGTCGATCTTCGGCTATCGCACCGACGCCGCGCTGCAGCACGGCCGCAGTCTCTCCACGGCGCTGCAACTCACGAACGTCACGCGCGACATCGGTGACGATTTGGCCCGTGACCGCGTCTACATTCCACAGGAGGAGCTGCGCCGCTTCCAAGTCGACGAGCGCGAGCTGTTCGAGCGCGCCGCCAACGATCGCGTGCGCCGTCTGATCGAATTTCAAATCGCCCGAGCCGAGGCTTACTTTCGCGCCGCCGAGCCGCTCCTCGGCGAGCTGTCGTTCGACGCCCGCTTCCCGACGCTGCTCATGGGCGGCGTCTACGCGACGGTGCTGGCGAAGCTGCGCCGCGATCCGCTGGCCGCCGTGCGCGAGCGCCTCTCGCTCTCGCCGCTGCAAAAGATGATGGTGGTGGGAAGGAGAATGCTGCGGCCGCGATTCATCTGAGTGCGATGAGAGCAGGCCTGTTCCTCTCGCTCCTGCTCTGCGCCTTCGGCGCGGCCGCGCAGAGCAGCGATTCGGCGACTGTGGTCGTGCCGGTCGTCGGCAGCGTCTTCGGCGCGACGATGGTGCATTGGCAGACGGATCTCGAGCTGATCAACGACACCGGCCGGGAGACGGATGTCGCGCTCGAGCTGACCGGCGCCGACGCGCCGCCGATCATCGTCAGCATGGCGCCCGGCCAGGTGCAGCGCTTCCCGAACGTCGTCACCGATGCGTTCGACACCGACAACGTGCTCTCGCCGCTGCGCATCACCACCGGCGGACGGCGCTCGGTGACGGTGCGCGCGGCGGTGTACGCGGTGCGCGGCGCCGAGGTCTCGCCGCTCGAGCCGATCGCGGTCTATGCGCCGCAGTCGTGGTTCCCGATCCGCGTGCTCGACGATCTCGCGTTCAGCGAGCAGTTCCGCACGAACATCGGCCTCTTGAATTACGGCACGCGCGAGGCGGTCTTCACGCTTGCGCTGCAACGCCTGCCGGGACGCAATCTCGCCGTGACGACCATCGTCGTCGGACCGAATGCGCTCTTCCACATGTCCATCCAGTCGATCTTCCCGCTGATCACCGAGGGCGAGCACTTTTCGGTGGTGGTCGAATGCGCCGCGCCGGAGACGTACGTCTACGGGTCGGTCATCGAAAGCGCCCACCACGCCGGCCGCTTCGTCGTGCCGCGCATTCGGTGAGTCGTTAAATCCAGGGCTCGTCGGCGCTCGGACCGTAGATCGAGGGCACCTTTCCGTCGGCCATGCGCAGGTAGACCGAGAACTGGCCGCGGTGGTGGATCTCATCGTGGAGCAGGAACCAGATCCATTCCATGCGCGAGATCTTCCCCATCGTCTTCGGCGCGGTGAAGAACGTCACCTGTTGCGCGAGATCATCCGGCGACGCGGCGGCGACGAGCTGGCGATACTCCGCCGCTGCCTTCTCGTACGCGTCGATGATCGCGTGGAAATCTTCCGGCGCTTCCGGCATCTTGCCGGGCATCCCTTTCGACAGCTCGTCGTTCCAGACGCGCTGCCCGAGCCCGCGCTCGAGCACGAACACCCAGGCCAGCTCGCGGGCGCTCTTCGCTTTCGGATGCGGGCGCAACTCCGCCTGATCGGCGGGAAACGCGCGCAGCACGCGCAGCGTCGTGGCCAGCTCGCGATCGTAAGCATCGAGAAACTGCTGCTTCGGATCCATCATCCTTCCACCTCCATCGGCGGCGTGAATGCTATCCTCTCTGCCCGCGATGGACGAGCCGGAATACCTCATCTGCCTCCAGTGCGAGACGCCGACCTATCAGTTCGAGTACACCAACGGAAAACTGACGGCCGTGGTCTGCAACACCTGCGGCAACGACGACCTCACCGACTTCATGACCGAAGCCGAGTACGACGAGCAGACCGGCGCATGAAGCCCTTCATCATCGGCATCGCCGGCGGCACCGGGTCGGGCAAGACCACCGTGGCGCGCTCGATCTACGACCGCGTCGGCAAAGACCGCATCGAGTGGATCTCGCACGACTCCTACTACCGCAACTTCGACGCGCTCACGCCCGAGGAGCGGCACAAGATCAACTTCGATCACCCCGACTCGCTCGAGACCGAGCTGCTGGTGCGCCATCTCGACGTCCTGTCGAAAGGCTCTTCGGTCGAAGTGCCGGTCTACGACTTCACCACGCACTCGCGCAAGACCGAGACCCAGCGCGTCGAGCCGCGCAAAGTGATCATCGTCGAAGGCATCCTCGTCCTGGCCGAGCCCGACCTCCGCAAGCGCGTCGACATCAAGCTCTTCGTCGATACGCCGGCCGACATCCGCTTCGTACGCCGCCTCATGCGCGACGTCAAAGTGCGCGGCCGCAGCGTCGAGTCGGTGATCGAGCAATACATCACCACGGTACGACCGATGCACGAAGAGTTCGTCGAGCCGTCGAAGCGCTACGCCGACCTGATCATCCCCGAAGGTGGAGAAAATCAGGTCGCGCTCGACGCGATCATCGCGCGCGTCGAAGGGCTGGTGGCCTGAGCCTCACCGCAACTGCCACCACAAGAACCCCATCTCCTCCGCCTGATTCTTCACCTGCACGTGCAGCGGCTCGCCGCCGGAGTGTCCGAACGACTCGTGATAGCGCAGCAGGATCGGGTCGTCGGGACCGTTCGCGGCGGACGCCTGCATCAGCGCGGTCATCTTGCGCGCGTGCAGCGGCGCCACGCGCGTGTCGGCGTCGCCGGTGACGAAGAGCGTGGCCGGATACTTCGTCCCCTGCTTCACGTGCTGGTACGGCGAGTAGGCGTAGATGAACGGGAACTGCGACGCTTCGTCGGCGCTGCCGTACTCCGGCACCCAGAAGCTGCCGACCAGGAACTTGTGATAGCGCAGCATGTCGATCAGCGGATAGCGGCAGATCACCGCGCCGAACAGGTCCGGACGCTGCGTCTCCGCCGCGGTGACGAGGAGGCCGCCGTTGCTGCCGCCGGCGATGCCGAGGTGCTGCGGCGCGGTGTAACGCTCGCGCACGAGATACTCCGCCGCGGCGATGAAATCGTCGAACGTGTTCTGCTTCTGCTCGAGCATCCCGGCGCGATGCCACGCTTCGCCGAACTCGCCGCCGCCGCGCAGGTTCGCCACGGCGAACACGCCGCCCTGTTCCGCCCACGCCACCGCCCGCGGTGAGAACGACGGGAGCTGGCTGGAGGTGAAGCCGCCGTAGCCGGTGAGATACGTTGGGTGCGAGCCGTCGCGGACCAGACCTTTCTTGTAGAGCACGAACATCGGCACGCGCGTGCCGTCCTTCGACGGATACCACACCTGCTCGACCGTGAAGTTCTCCGGCACCACCGGCGCGCTCACACGCGCGAACGTGCTCCGCTCGCGCGTGGTGACGTCGTACTGATAGATCGTCGGCGGCACGTGGAAGGAGCTGAAGCTGTAGAACGCGACCGGCGAGCTCCAGGTGCCGCTCATGTCGGCGAGCGTGCCGAGCGCGTCGAAGGAGATCTCGTCGCGCTTGCCGCCGTCCAGATCGAAGCCGATCAGCCGCGGCTTCACCTCTTCGAGATACCGCACATAAATCCGTCCGCCGGCCAGCGACACACCCTGAATGGCGGCCTTCGGGTTTTCCGGAACGATCTCCTTCCACCCTTCCTTCCGCGGCTGCGCGGCCTGCGCCACCATCACCCGGTCGTTCGGCGCGTTCCAGTTCGTCTGGATGACCAGCGCGTCGCCCGCCACTTCCGCGTACGAACGGAAGTCGAGATCGTTCACCACCGTCTGGATCGGCGCGGCGTCGCGCAGGTCGTCGAGATAGATCTCCGTCTTCTTCGGCGCCGAGCCGTGCAGCACGTGAATCAGCAGATAGCGGCCGTCGTCGGAGAGACCGGCGTAGATGATCTTCTCCTTCGTGTAGCCGCTGCCGAAGAGCTCCGTCTCCGCGCCGCCGGACGTGGCCCGGCGATAGACGCGCGGTCCGCTGGGCGTGGCGCGCGTGAAGTAGACCGTCGACTTGTCGGGCGTGATCGACACGCCGTAGTAGCGCGCCACCGGCAGCGCCACGCCCGTGTCCTTGCGCGTGGCGACGTCGAAGAAGTGCATCTCCACTTCGTCCGCGCCGCCGCGGCGCACGCTGTACGCGAGCTGCGCGCCGTCGTTCGAGACCTCCTCGATGTCGACGTTGACGGTGTGATCGGCGCTCAGCGGCGCCGGATCGATGAGCAGTTGATCCTGCCCGTTCGCACCGTCGCGCATGTAGATCGAATAGAGGTCCTGTCCGACCGGGCGGCGCTTGAAGAAGTAGCGGCCATTGCGCACGATCGGCGTGGTCACCTGATCGGTGCTCAGGAGCTGCTCGAGCCGCGGCGCGAAGAGCTGCGCCTCCGGACGGTTGCCGAGGACGGCGTCGGTGTAGGCGTTCTGCTGCGCGATCCACTGTCGCGTGGCCGGCGCATCCTGATCTTCCAGCCAGCGATAGGGGTCGGTGATGGTGATGCCGCCGACGGTTTCGGTGACCGGGTTCGCTACCGTGTGTGGAGCCTGGGGCGCTGTCGAAGCGGCCGGAACGGTGGCCGGAACCGCAGGCTGCGGCGCCGAGCAGGCGGTCAGGAGCAGAATCGCAGTAATTATTGTGAGTGTTTTCATGACGAAATTCTCTTGCGGGCCTGCAACTTACAACAATTCACAGGGATTCCGGAATCGGGAGCGCCCGCGGCCGGTTCCGACGCTCCGCAGCAAAGCGGCAGACCCGGCCTCATTGACCGGGTGCCACCGCGAACTTAGAATGGGTAGTCCGTCGGGTCTACCCGCGCAACCAGCTCAAGCCGAAGGGGGGGAATCGGGGAATGCCTCTCGTACACGTCAAAGAAGACGAGACTTTCGAGAATGCGCTTCGCCGCTTCAAGCGGAAATGTGAGAAGTCGGGGATTCTCTCCGAGCTGAAGAAGCGCCAGCACTACGAGAAGCCCAGCACGAAGCGGAAGCGGAAAGCGATCGCGGCGCGCAAGAAGGTGCTTCGCAAGCTGGCTGAAGAGCGTCGTGCCGGCTACTAGTCGCATCCGTTTCTGATCGAGCGCCCGCGAGCAATCGCGGGCGTTTCTGTTTTTACATGACTTCTCCCGAATCTCTCCAGACCATCGAGTTCGACCGCGTGCTCACGCTCGTGGCAATGGAAGCGCGCAGCGAGCCCGGCAAGGTCGCCGTCGGGCGCCGCCGCCCGCTGCCGACGCTCGAGGCTTGCGAAGCCGCGCAGGCAGACCTCGGCGAGATGGTCCGCTTCTACCACGCCGAAGGACTGCTGCCGCTGGCCGGACTCGCCGACGTCGGCTTGCTCTTCGCGCGCGAGACGGTCCTCGAGCTCGAGGAGTCGTGGCTGGTCGTGCGCGCCGTCCGCGCCACGCAGGCGATGCGCGAGACGCTCCTGCGCGCCGACGGCTACACGCGTCTCGCGGCGCTGGCCCGCAACATCGCCGACCTCGGCGAGCTGCTGACCAAGACCAACAAGTACTTCACCCGCGACGGCAAGCTCCGCGAGGAGGCGTCGGCCGAGCTGCGCAACATCCGCAACAAAGTCCACGCGAAGCGCACCGCCATTCAGCGCACCCTCAACGACATCATGAATCGCAACGCCGACGCGATTCAGGAGCCGCTCATCGTCATGCGCGGCGATCGCTACTGCATCCCGGTGCGCAGCGATCATCGCAACGCCGTCACCGGCATCCTGCACGAGCGCTCCGGCTCCGGCGCCTCCTTCTTCATCGAGCCGATGGCGGCCATCGAGTTGAACAACGATCTCGCCGACCTGCTCATCCAGGAGCGCGAAGAAATCGCCCGCATCATGCGCTATCTGTCGCAGGCGCTCTTCGACGCGCAGGATGCGATCCGCGATGCCGTGCAAACCGCCGGCGAGCTCGATGCGCTGCAGGCCTGCGCCGTCTTCCACGACACGATCCGCGGCACCCGTCCGCTCTTCTCGCGCGACCGCGAGCTGCGCATTCTCGACGGCCGTCATCCGCTGCTCGACGAGCGCCTCGCCGCGCAGCGCGCCGACGCCTTCGGCGAGCAGCCGTCCGATCGCACGGTGATCCCGCTGACGATCGAGCTCGACGCCACGCGCTCCGCGCTGGTCGTCTCCGGCCCGAACGCCGGCGGCAAGACCGTCGCGCTGAAGACCGCCGGCCTTCTCGTGATCATGGGGATGAGCGGACTGCCCGTGCCGGCGGCCGAGGGAACGCTGCTGCCGTACATCGACGCGCTGCATGTGCTCATCGGCGACGACCAGAGCGTGCTCGAACATCTCTCCACGTTCTCCGCGTACCTCACGCGCCTCAAGCGCGTGCTCGCGCGCGCCACGCCGCGCTCGCTGGTGCTGCTCGACGAGCTCGGATCGGGCACCGATCCGGAGGAAGGCGCGGCCATCGCCGCCGCCGTGGTTGAGCACCTGCTGCGCATCGGCGCGCTGATCGTCGTCACCACGCATCTCTCCGCGCTGAAGAGCTTCGCCGTGAACGACTCGCACATCGTGAACGCCTCGATGGAGTTCGACTCCGCGACGGCGCTGCCGACCTATCGCCTCATCACCGGCATGCCCGGCCGCAGCCGCGCCATCGAAGTGGCGAAGATGATCGGCCTTCCCGACGAGATCATCGCCAGCGCGCGCGAGCGCCTCGGCGAGCGCTACGTCGAAACCGATCATCTGCTCTCGACGCTGCAGAAGCGGATGTCGGAGATCGTCGCGCAGCAGGACGAGCTGGCGGCGCTGCGCAAGCAGCTCGACGCCTCGATGCGTGCGATGGAAGCGAAAGCCGCGCAGCTCGAAGCGGAGCGCCTTCGCCTCGGCACCTCCTACCGCGAGGAGCTCGAGCGGCTGCGCGACGACGTCGCGCGCACGCTGGCGAACGAGATCAAGACCCTGCGCGAGTCGCGCGCGCAGGTCAACGCGCCCGAGGTCATCAAGAGCGTCACGAAAACCATCGACAAAGCCATCGAGTTCATCCCGGCCGAACAGCGCGAAGTGCACGCCGGCGATCGCGCCGAGCATCGCAAGTTCAAAATCGTCGGCGACGTGATCTCCGTCGAAGGATCGAAAGCGGTGCTGCTGGTGAGCGGACGGAAGATGACCGTCGACGTGCGCGACCTCGTCTCGAAAGTCGCGGTGAAACCCGCCGCGCCGCAGCGCACGCGCGCGAGCGCCGGCGGCGGCAACGACGTCGCCGCACCGATCGGCGCGGAGCTCAACCTGATTGGTCAACGTGTTGACGATGCCCTCGACCAGTCCGACCGCTTCCTCGACCGCGCGCTGCTCGAAGGAAAGCAGGCCGTGCGCATCATCCACGGCTTCGGAACGGGCGCTTTGAGAAAGGCCGTGCGCGAGCATCTGCGCAAACATCCGGCCGTGAAGTCGTGGCGGCCGGGCGAAGAGAACGAAGGCGGCGACGGCGCGACCATTGCGGTGCTGGACGCGTGATGGCATTCGTCGACCTCAACGACACGGTGATCTCGCAGGTGCGCAGCGCCGCCGACATCGTCGACTTCGTGCAGCAGGTCACGCCGCTCAAGCTCGCCGGCAAGAGCTACAAAGGCCTCTGCCCGTTCCATCGCGAAAAGTCGCCGTCGTTTCACGTCGACCGGCAGAAAGGCCTCTTCTACTGCTTCGGCTGCGGCACCGGCGGCGACGTCTTCAAGTTCCTCACGCTCACCGAGCGCTTCACCTTTCCGGAGGCGGTCGAGCATGTCGCCTCGCGCGTCGGCATCGAGCTGCCGAAGCGCCGCCGTACGCAGCGCGACTCGGAGAAAGACGATCTCTTCGAGGTGCTCGACGAGGCGTCCCTCGCCTTTCATCAGGCCCTCGGCTGGACGCCGAACGCCGCCGATGAATACCTCAAGCAGCGCGGCGTGCCGAAGGACATCATCACCAAATACGGCTTCGGCTTCGCTCCCGAGTCGTGGGACTACATCGGCCGCCGCCTCGGCCAGAAGTACGGCGAGAAGCGCCTCGAAGCGGCAGGCCTGATTCAGCCGCGCAAGACCGGCAACGGTTTCTACGATCGCTTCCGCAACCGGCTGATCATCCCGATTCACTCCGAGACCGGCGCCATCGTCGGCTTCGGCGGCCGCTCGCTCGACGGCAGCGAGCCGAAGTACCTGAACTCCCCCGAGTCGGAGCTCTTCAACAAATCGCGCCTGCTCTACAACCTGCACCGCAGCAAAGACGCGATGCGGCGCGTCGACCGGGCCATCCTCGTGGAAGGCTACTTCGATGCCATCGCCATCGATCACGCCGGCGTGCCGGGCGTGGTCGCCTCGATGGGGACGTCGCTCACCGCGGGCCAGGCCTCGCTGCTGCGCCGCTTCACGCGCAACGTCGTCCTCTCCTACGACGGCGATGCGGCCGGACGCGCGGCCACGCTGCGCGCGGCGCAGGTGCTGCTCGCGGCCGGGCTGAACGTCTCCGCACTCGATCTGCAGGGCGAGAAGGATCCCGACACGCTGATCGAGAAGCGCGGCGTCGACGGCTTTCTCGACGTGCTCTCGCACGCCACGGACATCTTCGAGTTCGGCCTGCGCGAATGGGCCGCCGATGCGGCGCAACTCTCCGGACGGGAAAAGTCGGAGCGCGTCGAGCAGTTCATGCCGCTGATCTCCGCGGTCACCGATCCGGTGGTGCGCAACGAAGCGGCGCAGCGCATCGCGGACGCCTTCCGGCTCGAGTTCGCGACGGTCTGGTCGCGCGTGCGCGGAAAAGCGTCTGCAGCGCCGCAGGAGCGCACGACGCGCGGTCCGCAGCTCGGCGTCGGAGAGAAGTTCGTGTTGATCGCGGCGATCCAGGGGAAGCTGACGCGCGAACAGATCGGCCGGCTGCAGGAGGAGTTTTTCGAGGAGCCGGCGTGCAAAACGCTCTTTTCTATCATAAAAAACAGCGTCGCCGCAGGCGAACCTATTGATTTTGCGGAAGTCGCGACCCATGTTAGGGGCGAGGCGGAGATCACGCTCCTCTCCGAGCTCAGCCTCAGCGAGGACCTTGACGACGGCTCACTCCAGCGGATCGAGGAGAATCTCCGGCCGATGGAGAAGAGTTACCTGTCCCGCCGCATGCAGCAGATCCAGCGGGAGATCAGCGAATCCGCAGACGATGCCGAACGTGTGGCCAGGCTCTACCGTGAGAAGACCGATTTGTCTCGTATGTTGCACTCACTGAAATAATTAACGTCCTCTCACGATTACGCGATTGTCCACTCTGGACGATACTTTGGCGGACTTGTCAACAGGAAAGTTGAACGCTCCGCCAAGGCCTCGTCCGGGGGCCGACCGAGTGCAGACAGGGCGCCTCAGAAAGCTGCCCACCGCGAGGAGCGAAAATCATGACGACACGCCTGCGCACTTCGAATCTCGAACCGGAATCCACTTTTGAAGACCAGGAGGTTGGCGGGTTGAGCGTCGAAGAAAAATACGCGGAAGTGAAGCAGCTCATCGCGATCGGCAAGGAGAAGGGTTTTCTCCTTTACGACGAGATCTACGAGGTCCTGCCGGAGGAGATCACCTCGCTCCCCGAAGAGCTCGATGAGATCTACATCCGGTTCAACGACCTCGGCATCGACGTGGTCGAAGACGCCGAGAAGCCGCTGCAAACCACGCCCAAGGGCATCGTCACCATCGACGGGACCATCGAAGAAAAAGAGATGGACCAGCGGGAGGAAGTCCAGCAGGACATCATCGCCGCCTCCAGCGGGATCGTCGACAAGACCAACGACCCCGTGCGCATGTACCTGCGCGAGATGGGCACCGTCAAGCTCCTCGACCGCCAGGGCGAAGTCGACATCGCCAAGCGCATCGAGAAGGGTGAGCGCAAAGTCTTCAAGGCACTCTCCGCGAACCGCATCATCCGCGAGGAGATCCTCAAGATCTACGAGGCCGCCAAGAAGGATCCGCGCGTGATCAAGGAGACTATCGATCTGGCCATGCCGGACGATGACGGCACCGAGATCACGGCCGACGGCGAGCCGAAGATGCCCGCCGCCACCGCGAACAAGATCCAGGACATCATGCTGATCTTCGAGGGCATTCAGAAGCTCGACAAGAAGATCAAGGATGGTCTGGTCAAGCTCGCCGATCCGAAGAAGCTTTCGGACCGCACCATCGCCACCACGCTCAAGAACATGGATCGGATCGAGCAGGAGCTCGCCGACGAGTTGCAGCGGGTCGACTTCACGCCGGCCACGCGCAACCGCATGATCAACAAGCTCAAGGACATCGATTCGGAGCTCGGCCAGGCCGTGTCGATGATCCGCAAGGACGAGCAGGCTCTCAAGCGGGAGAAGGACAAGACCCGCCGCGATTTCTACCGCCGCCGCCTGCAGAAGTATCAGGACAAGCTCGGCGAGCTGGAGACGTTCTACGGCGTCACGCACGAGGATCTCAAGAAGACCATTCGCGAGATCCGCTCCGGTGAGGAAGAAGCCGATCAGGCCAAGCAGGAGCTGATCGTCGCCAACCTGCGCCTGGTCGTGTCCATCGCCAAAAAGTACACGAACCGCGGCCTGCAGTTCCTCGATCTCATCCAGGAAGGCAACATCGGCCTGATGAAAGCGGTCGAGAAGTTCGAGTATCGCCGCGGCTACAAGTTCTCGACGTACGCGACGTGGTGGATCCGCCAGGCCATCACCCGCGCCATCGCCGATCAGGCCCGCACCATCCGCATCCCGGTGCACATGATCGAGACGATCAACAAGTTGACCAGAACCTCGCGCGCGCTGGTGCAGGAGCTCGGCCGCGAGCCGCAGGCCGAAGAGATCGCCGAGCGGATGGACATGCCGGTGGCCAAGGTGCGGAAGATCATGAAGATCGCGCAGGAGCCGATCTCCCTCGAAACGCCGATTGGCGAAGAGGAAGACTCGCATCTGGGCGATTTCATCGAGGATCGCGGCGTGATCTCGCCGATCGATCACGTGATCGTCGCGAACCTCAAAGAGCAGACCGGCAAGGTGCTGCGCACGCTCACGCCGCGCGAAGAGCAGGTGCTCAAGATGCGCTTCGGCGTCGGCGACGGTGCCGAGCACACGCTCGAGGAAGTGGGCCGCTCGTTCAACGTCACCCGCGAGCGGATCCGCCAGATCGAGTCGAAGGCGCTCCGCAAGCTCCGTCACCCGTCCCGTTCGAAGAAGCTCCGTCCATTCCTCGATGCCACGTTCTAAGATCCTGACAAGGGCGGCCCTCGCGGCCGCCCTTCTCGTCTCTACTCCCATCGTCGCCGCCCAGCGTTACCACCTCGAGCTCGAAGCCACTCCGGCAGCGGTGTTCCCCTACCTGTCGAAGTTCGGCTCGACCGAGCTGCACGTCTACGCCGGCGGCGTCCGCGCCGAAACGCTCTGGCTCAACGCCTTCAGCCGCAACAACGCGCCGAACGTCACCGTGGCGAACCCGCTCGGACGGATGTACGTCGAGGTCCCGGTGCGCGAGATCGCCTCGATCGTGGCGCGGCTCGCGGGCGCCGCCGGCGCTGCCGAGCGCGCCGCAACGCCGATCACCATGACCACCACCTCCGGCCACGCCGACGGCCTCGCCGCGACCCGCCACCGCTTCGTCTACGGCCCCGCCGCCTGGATCGACGTCTGGACCACCGCCGCCATCCCGCCCAACCCCCAGCTCCGCACCATCGCCGACCAGCTCGTGACCGGCATCTCCCCTGCCACCGCCGCGCAGGCGCGCAAGCTCCCCGGCACCCCCATCCACATCGAGCTCAACTTCCGCCGCTTCAAAAACATCACGCTGCTGAAAGTCAACAAGTTGACCATGTCCGCCGACGACGAAGAGGACGCCCTCACCCTCGGCTCGCTCTACGTTCGGGCAGGCGTGCTGGAAAAAGTGCTGGGCGTTCGGTAGCGCGTTGCGCTGACGCCGGCTTCGACGCGCGCGGCGTCAGCGCTCGAGCGCTACTTCACGATCACGATTGCCAGCGCCGGCCGGCAGTTCGAAAGCGCACAGCCGAACGACGGTCCACTGGCATCGGCCGGGTTGAACTCGATCGCCAGCGTCTTGTTGTTCACCAGCGCGGCAAGCGCGATCTCGGTGAACCGCTCCGTAGCGCCGGGGTTGGTCGTATTCACCGCGAAGAAGGCGATCACGCCCGCGCTCGGGCTGCATCGCACGTGCACACGGTTGCCCCACGAAGCAACGTCCGCAGGATTGCAGTTGAAGATCGCCGCATGCGCGGACGGCGTGATGAAGAGCAGAGCCACGACGGCGAGACCAAACATTGCGAATTTCATATGTTCCCCTTTCGAAGAACATAGTGACGTCGCGGCTGGAAACGTTACGCCGCCCTATGCCGCCGCGGCCGCCGCCGCGGTGCGCACCATCTCCAGATCAGCGAGCATGGCCCCGGCGTTGGCGTAGCGTTCCTTCGGGCTTTTCGCCAGGCAGCGGAGGACGATGGTGTTGAGCTCGCGGGCGATGTCGGGACGGAGCTCGATGGGTGGGCGGGCGGCCTCGGTGATGTGGGCGGTGAGCACGCCGGTGAGGGAGCTCGATTCGAAGGGGCGGCGGCCGGTGAGCATCTCGTAGAGGAGCACGCCCATCGAGTAGACGTCGCTGCGGGCGTCGAGTTTTTCGCCGCGCACCTGTTCGGGGCTCATGTAGTGCGGCGTGCCGACGATCAGGCCGGCCTGAGTCATGCCTTCGTGCGCCTCGGCCATCCGGGCGATGCCGAAGTCCATCAGCTTCACTTCGCCCTTCGCGTCGATGAGGACGTTCTGCGGCTTGATGTCGCGATGGATGATGCCTTGTTCGTGCGCGGCGTCGAGGCCGCGGCAGATCTGCCGCGCGATGCCGACGCCGGCGCGCTCCGGCATCTGCCGCGAGGGCGCCTCGTCGAGCAGATCGGAGAGCGTGTAGCCGCGCACGTACTCCATGCTGATGAAGTAGACGCCTTCGGCCTCGCCGTAGTCGTACGTACGGAGGACGTTGCGATGGGTGATCTTGCGCGCCAGGCGGATCTCGCGCTTGAACCGCTCCAGATCCTCGGGCGAGCGCGTCATCACGTCACCCGGCAGGGTTTTGATGGCCACGGTCTCGTCGAGCTGCGTGTCGACGGCTTTGTAGACCACGCCCATGCCGCCGCGTCCGAGGATCTGCTCGATCTTGTAGCGGCCGGCGAAGAGATGGCCGAGGGAGAGATCGGCTTGCGGTGCGGCGATGGAGCTTGCGGCGCCTGGTCCGTCCATCTTCATCGTGGCCATCGTGGCGGTGGTCGCGCCGATGGAGCGCATCATGCCGGTGTTCACTGTCGCCAGCGGCAGCGCGGCGACCGGAAGCGCATTCGGCAGCCACTTGAGTCGGACTTCTTCGCGCGACGACGACGAGAGCACCTCGCCGCCTGCTGCCTGCGCGGTCTCGTACGAGACGTACGCGTAGCCGTTCGGCGCGTGCCACGCAAAGACGAGCGCGAGCAGCGGCGCGTTGCCCACGATGGCCAGACCACCGGCGCCCGGCAGCGTGACCGAGCCGGTGACGAACTCGCCGGTGGCGATGCCGACGCCGATGCTCATCGACGTGTCGTGCGAGGCGAGCTCCTCGTTGATCGCGCGCGCGGCGCGGATCGCGTGAATGATTCCGCGATCGCCGCGGAAGACCGACACGAGCCGGTGCCCTTCGATCTCGCGCACCTCGCCGTCCTGCCGCGCCACCTCCGCCTGCTGCAACTGCATCGCGCGCTCGACGGCGCCGATCACGCTTGCGGCGTCACCCTCACCCACCGTTGCTGGCAGTCCGCGCAGATCGGTCACGAGCACGGTCCCGTCATCGAGCCGCGCCGGCTCGCTCGCGCGCGCGGCGGGCGCGTCGGCCGACTTCTCGGCCATGGCGTTGTACAGCTCCTCCAGCTCTGCCTTGTCGCGCAGTGAGTTCATCATCTTCGCGAACGAGCGGCCGAGGATTCCGACCTCGTCCTGACGATCGATATCCGGCTGAATGGAGTAGTCGCCGGCAGTGACGCCCTGGGTGATGCGCGCGAGCTGCTCGATCGGCCGCGTGACGCGCTTGGCGATGAGCCACGACAGCAGGAACGCGAGCAGCAGCGCGATCCCGCCGCCGATGAGCATGGCGTTCTCGATCTCCCGGAACGGCGCCAGCTCGCGGTCGAGCGAGCGGAGGAACACCGCCGCGCCGACCACATCGCTGCCGGAGACGAGCGGCTGGCCGGTCATCACGTACTTGCTTTGCTCGATGGTCACGTTCGACGGCGGCATCGGCTTGGCGGTGCGGACGATCTGCTCCGTGCCGGCCATCTGCTGCATGCCGACGCTCGGCGTATTCGACGAGCGGGCGGCGATCTGATTCATCGCCTTCGAGACGATCACCACACCGGCATTCGTCGACTCGGCGATGCGGTCGGCGAAACGGTCGTCGATGGCGACGGCGTTCACTAGATAGCCGATGAGCACGCGCGGCGTGCCGACGCCGATCGGCGCGACGCCGGCGTGATAGAGCTTGCCGTCGATCGACAGCACGCCCGAGGCCGAGGGGACGTTCTCCTCGATCACGCGGCTGACCAGGGACGACTTCAGATCCTCACCCGATGGCGACGACACCGCCGGGCGATCGGTGCGGGCGATAACGCGGCCGTCCTCGCCGAGGAGCATGATCAGATCGCTGCCGAACGACTTCCGCCGCTCCTCGAGCTGATCGAGGATGCTGACGATGTCGGGCGCGGCGGCGACCGGCGCGGCACCGGCCACCGGCGCCGGCGCTTCCGGCGTGAGACCGGTCTGGATGTACGCGGCGAACGACGGGTCGTTGCCGAGCAGCTCGGTCGGCAGCTCGAGCCGCTGCAGGCGATTGCGCTCGAACTCGCGGAAGAGTTTCGCCGCGTTGTTAATGGACGTGTCGACCGTGGCGCGGGCGACGCCGTTCGCGCGCTCGATGGTGATGGCCATGGCCACGCCGACCACGATCACGATCAGCAGCGCCGTCAGGCCGAACAGCTTCCACGCGAGCGGCACGCGCGGCCGCTCGACCGTCTGTCCCGTCTTGATCGGTGTGGCGGTATCGGAGACGGTGGCGCGGTCGAGCGTTTCGGCAGTCATCGATCAATACTCTCGCGGTGCGCGGTACGGCTGTCCATGTTTGTTGGTGTGCGCCGTCGTCGCGCGGAAGTTGCGGCCGTCGATCGTGAGCAGCGGCAGCCCCTGCGGCGCGGCGTCGTTGCGCACCTCGATCGGCGCGGCGACGCTGCCGGCCTGCTCGTTCCAGGCATTGACGACGTACTTGCCGGGCGGCACGTCGAACGAATAGTTGCCGTTCGCGTCGGCGAAGCCGTAGTACGGCGCCGACATCACGTGCACGACCGCGGACATGTTCGGATGGACGTTGCAGTAGACGTTCACGACGCCCGGCGTCTCGAACTTCTGCGACTTCCCCGGACCCTTGCGGTAGAGGCCGAGGTCGAAGGTGTTGCCCTGGGTGAGCGAGAAGAGATTGTGGGCGATCGGATCTTCGTTCGGGAAGCTGATGGTCGAGCCCGCCGGGACGGCGACCACATGCGGCAGGATGGTCTTGCCGCGGGTGGTGACGGTAAATGCTGACGCCGGCCGTTTGGCGACGCGCGCGCCGGGCGCGAGGTCGAGCCAGACCAGCGTCTCATTGGCGACGGGGCGGCCGCGTTTGTTGGCGAACATCACTTTTCCGGTGACGACGGCGGCGCTGAGGTCGCTGCTAAACCACACGATGCAAAGGCTCGCCAAGGCGAGGAACCGTTTCATGAATTGTTCTCCGGGGTCAGCAAGTGTAGCACACGACTTTGTGCGATCCGGCATGCCGATTGAAGTAGATAAAAGTGCGAATTTTGCATTGCTAATTTGAACGAAAAACGTATCATCTTAACCATGCACTCAACGGAAACGGGCGGGCAGGGTTGGAAGAAAACCCCGGCAGCGCTGTTTCCGTAATGTACGATTCAAGTGCGGCGATTGGCCGCATGTTCCTTGAAAGAGATCTCAAAGATCCCGCTCCTCTCCTCCACCGCGGAGTGTGTGAGCGGTCGATCCGGTCCGCAACGCCGGCGAGGTGGGTCATGGCACGTGACGTGACGCCTGTTGCGGGTCCGCCGGAAATTCATGGGGAGGAGGTACACGAGTTCGCATGGATTGTTCTAATAAACCTGAGGGGGTTACTTCGTAGGTAACACTACGATGTGACGACCCACCCCGGAAGGGCGCCCGTAAGACGGCGCCCTTTTTCATTTTCTGGGCACGCTCCTCCGCCGCTGCCTTCCAGCTTTCCGATGATGAACGTCTCCGCCTGCGACGCGCTCCCGGTCTTCGCGCTGATGTCCGGCGCGATGAACTGTCCGCCGGACATCAGCGCAGCTGAATCGCGTCGCCGGAGCTCAGCCCGGAAGCTTCCGTGACTCACGAGCGACATCTTGAGCGGCGCGAGCTCGACCGGACCGAGCCGCTACGCGTCGTCATATCGGGTGGTTTGTACGGAGCGGTCGAAGCCGCCGGCGCGGTATCGCGACCTGCCGCCGGCGATAGTCTTCGGTCGGCGGCGCGCAGGAGCACTCTTTCAAAGCATTGCCTTCGACGCGGAGCGGATCGACGCAGCGCGTGCCCTCCGGCGGAGCCGCTTTTCCTTCTTTCCCCTCGGCAGCGAATGCCGGGACACTGACTACGCAGCGCCCTCGCGATCAGTCCAGCCGCGGCACCGCCGCCCGCCCGTCCACCAGCGGGATGGCGGGCAGCTCGGGCGCGACGATGGCGCGCAGGCGCTCGCGCAAGGCGTCGACGGAGGCAAAGTCGGCGTGCAGCAGTTCCTGGATGGCTTCGACGTCGGCGGCGCGGAGGCGCGGCTTCTTGTCGAGGCAGGCGTTCGTGCGGCAGCGATTCGTACAGTACTTGCGCGACTTGCGCGTCTTCGGAAAAGCGCTACCGCAATACGAGCAGGTTCCCATTCACGCCTCCACACGCCCGGAATTCCGTTGATCAACGGCACCGCGGTGCGACGGCCTAATGCGCGTGGGCGACAGCCGCCGCGCGTCATCGTGCCGCAGAAGCGTTGATGAGCGCACTGTAGCGGAGGTTGTGCACTCGGTCAACAGGTTGACTATCGCGCTGGTGCCCCGGGCCGGACTCGAACCGGCACGCCGCTCGCGCGGCAGCGGATTTTAAGTCCGCAGCGTCTACCGTTCCGCCACCGGGGCTGAGTCACGCCGCGATCATAACGGTAGTCGTTCGGATATCATTCGCGCGCCATGACCACCACCATCGAAACCATCCCCGGCGCACCACTCACGCTCCTCTCCGAAGACGAGCAGATGTTCCAGCAGAGCGTGCGCGATTTCGCCGTCGAAAAGATCCGCCCGCTCGTCCACCAGATGGATCACGACGCCAAGATGTCCCCGGCCCTGATCCAGAACTTTTTCGAGCTCGGGATCATGGCGGTCGAAGTGCCCGAACAATGGGGCGGCGCCGGCTCGTCGTTCTTCACCGCGGTGCTGGTGGTCGAAGAGCTCTCGCACGTCGACGCCTCCTGCGGCGTGCTCGTGGACGTGCAGAACACGCTCGTGAACAACGCCCTGCTGCGCTGGGGTTCCGAGGACCAGAAGTCGAAGTACCTGGCCATGCTGGCGGCCGACACGGTCGGCGCCTACGCGCTGTCGGAAGCGGGCTCCGGCTCCGATGCCTTCGCTCTCGCCACCAAAGCGGTCGACAAGGGCGATCACTACGTCCTCAACGGGCAGAAGCTCTGGATCACGAACGCCGCCGAGGCGGGCGTCTTCATCGTGTTCGCCAACGCGAATCCGGAAGCGGGCTACAAAGGCATCACCGCCTTCATCGTCGAGCGCGATTTCCCCGGCTTCACGGTCGGCAAGAAAGAGGACAAGCTCGGAATTCGCGCCTCATCGACGTGCGAGCTGATCCTCGAGGATGTCCGCGTCCCGCGCGAGAACGTCCTCGGCGAGCCGGGCAAGGGTTACAAGATCGCCATCGAGACGCTCAACGAAGGACGCATCGGCATCGGCGCGCAGATGCTCGGCGTCGCGCGCGGCGCGCTCGAGCACGCCATCGCCTACACGAAGGAGCGCAAGCAGTTCGGCGACTTCATCTCCAACTTCCAGGGCGTGCAGTTCCAGATCGCCGAGGCGGCCACCGAGCTCGAGGCGGCGCGGCTGATGGTCTACAACGCCGCGCGCCTCAAGGACGCCGGCAAGCCGTTCCTGCGCGAGGCGGCCATGGCCAAGTACTTCTCCTCGCACGTGGCCGAGAAGGTGACGTCGCTCGCGGTCCAACTGCACGGCGGCAACGGCTACACGAAGGAGTATCCGGTCGAGAAGTTCTGGCGCGACTCGAAGGTCGGACAGATCTACGAGGGCACGAGCAACATGCAGCTCGCCACGATCGCCAAGACGATCCTCACCGGGCGGCTGTAGCTGCTGCGCACCGTCGGCCGCG
Organism: Thermoanaerobaculia bacterium; assembly: GCA_036389275.1. Taxonomy (GTDB): domain Bacteria; phylum Acidobacteriota; class Thermoanaerobaculia; order Gp7-AA8; family Gp7-AA8; genus QHVT01. The sequence goes on along the minus strand of DASVQE010000115.1, from coordinate 25,559 downwards.
CGAGGTGGTCGACGTCGCCTTCGTAGCGATCGGCATGCTGCGCGAGCCAGGCGCGGCTCTCGCGCACCGCGCGGAGAATCGTCCGCAGATGCCAGAGCGGACGACGCAGGACCGCGGCGCGGCCTCCTTTGCGGCCGAGGCTCGACAGCAGTGCCACGCGCGCGATCGGCCACGCATCGCGCGGGCGCAGACGGAACGGCGCGCCGCTGCTGATGCGGCAGATGCAGACGATGGCGCGCGCGGCGCGCTTCCGCGCCTCGTCGTACGGCAGCGAGCGGATGCCGCAGCCGCCGGTGGGCGCGGGCTCGTGGCGCAGCAGGAGCGACGGGTCGTGCCACACCGCCAGGCCGCGGCGCTGCATGCGCAGGCCGAGCTCCCAATCCTCCGACATGCGGCCGAAGCGGAAGAGCGTCTCGTCGTAGCCTCCGGTGCGACGGAAAAAGTCGCGCTCGAACGTCACGCCGCCGCCGCCGGCCCGGCGCACGCGCACGAGCGGAGCGTTCGCCGGCGCGGCAGGTGCGCGCTCGCCGCTGTAGATCGCAGGCCAGAGGCAGCGCACTTCGGGATGGCGCGCGAGCGTCGCGAGCAGCCGCGCCACGAAATCGTCGCCGAGGATTTCGTCGTCATCGACGAAGAGCACGTGCGTCGACGTCGACGCGGCGAAGCCGGCATTGCGCGCCGCGGCTGCGTTCGGCTCTTCGAGCCGGAGGTGGACGACGTTGCCGCCGATGATCTCGTCGAGAAAACCGGGCGCATTCTGATCGACGACGATCACTTCATCCGGCGCTACTGTCTGCGCGGCGATCGACGCGAGCAGCCGCGCCAACGGCGCGACGCGGCCGTACGTCGGAATGACGATGGAGAGCGTCACGTGCGCTCCTTCGGCCGCAGCGGAGCGCCGTAGCTGCTCAGCACGCGGATCGGCTCGGCGAGACGAAGGTGGATGACGTCGCCGGCGATGATCTCATCGAGAAAACCGGGCGCATTCTGATCGACAACGATCACTTCGTCCGGCGCTACGGTCTGCGCGGCGATCGACGCGAGCAGCCGCGCCAGCGGCGCGACGCGGCCGTACGTGGGAATGACGACCGAGAGCGTCACGTGCGCTCCTTCCGCCGCAGCGGAGCGCCGTAGCTGCTGAGCACGCGGATCGGACGGAGGAGCCAGCGCAGCCAGCGCAGGCCGCGCGGCAGGGCGATCCAGGCGCGATCGCGCGCGTTCGGCTCGAGCTGGCGGCGGACGTACGTGCCGAACTGCCGCGTGGTCTCGCGGGCGGCGAGCTCGGAGAGCAGTCGGGTGACGAACCCGGGAGCCATGATGCCGCGCGAGGTCTCGCCCATGCGGCGAGCCACGACGCGCGCGCGCAGCGGCAGCAGCCGCGCGCGGAGCAGCGGTCGCGCGGCGTCGGGCATCGGCGCATCGAAGAGTTGATGCGCGAGATAGAGGCCGAGAGCCACGCGCTGGCGTGCGTCGATGGAATCGGCGCGCGCGATCAGCGCCGGCCAGTCGATCGATTCGCTGCGAACGATCGCGGCGATGTCGCACACCCACAGCAGGCGGCTCCACATGTGCCGCGCGCCGTGCAGGCAGAGATAGAGCAGCAGGTCTTCCGGCGCGATCACGCGCATGCTCCGCCCGAAGAGCGTGCGCGCAGTCGAGCGCGCGCGCACGGCGTCGAGATCGACCGGCGCGGTGTAGAAGTTCCCGATCAGTTCCGTGTGCAGCTCAACCAGCACGCCGTTTTCCGGATAGAGATGGGCCTCACTCTCCCACGCTTCGTGATCGTGCTCGTCCACCGACTCCTCGGCGCGCCGATAGCCGTTCGCCTCCAGCACCGCCACCGCGCGTACGAGGTCCTGCTTGCGGACGATCAGGTCGAGATCGGCGCTCGCGCCGCGCGCGGCGACGTCGCCGTAGACCGACATCGCCAGCACCGGACCCTTCACCGGCAGCGCGTCGATGCCGCTGCCCTCGAGCAGGTCGAGCAACTGGCGGAGCTGCCGGGCGATGTGCAGCGCGCGCTCGGTGGTGGCGCGCACCTGCGCCGCCGGAATGCGCTCCGGAAACGAGCGCGCGACGAGCATCGTCACGCCGTGCGCCTCCGCCGCGCCGGGAGTGAGCGTGGCCAGCGCGTTCATGGCGCGACCTTCTCCGCCGCCGCGTCGGCGACGATGGCCTCGACCAGTTGCGGCAGCGCGTCGAGCGCGTCGGCGGCCTGCACCGCACGCATCGGCACCAGGTGGGCGACACGCGTCCAGGCGCGGAAGAGCGCGTTGCGTTGCGCGGCGTCGAGAAAGCGCGCGGCGTAGGTCTGCTGCATCAGCAGCGGCAGCGCGGCGGCGGCCGGCACGGCGTCGATGGCGGCCGGACCGGCCCGGCGCGCGCGGAGCAGATAGATGGCCGCGAGCGGCAGCGTGTGCGGCGGCGTGCGGCCGTCGAGGTAGCGCTTCTCGCGATCGTTGTACTCGCTGACGAAGACCGGCGGCAGCTCCTCGCGCCAGCCGAGGGTGCGGGCGGTGGCGGCGTAGATCCGCACGCGCGATGAGGCGCCGTGCACGAAGACGTCGGTGTCGCGCAGATCGAGCGCGGCCACGTCGTCGGCGAGTACGGCGTGGCCGGCGCGGAGAAACGCCGCGGCGGTGGTCGACTTGCCGGCGCCCGCCTCACCCATCACCGCGATGGCCCGTCCGCCGGCGTCGATCACCGCCGCGTGCAGCAGCGGCACGGCGCGGAGATGCAGCAGCGCGGCGAGGCCGGGACCCTGCAGCACCGCCAGCACGTCGCCGAAAGGAACGTTCTCGCTGAGGCGCACGCGCAGGCGCTCGCCGTCGATGCGCAGCGACCACCCTTCACCCGGCGCCCAGAGGTTGTCGTAGCGCAACAGCCGGACGCCGTTTCCGCAATTCCAGAAGGACTCCAATCCGGATTGATGGATGGGTGTCGCTCCGTCCACGACTTCCGGCGGGCCGCTTTCGAACGTCAGCGTCAGCGATGGCGCGCCGTCGTGCGGCGGCAGCATGCCGTCGATGGCGACATTCGACTCGATGCCGAGGCCGTAGGCGAAGTAGCGGTGCGTCATCGCGGCAGGAACGCCTCCAGGGCGGCCGGACGGCGGTCGCGCGGCACCGACGCCGGCGCGACCAGCGCGGCGCGTGCGAAGAGCGCCGGCAACTCGGGCGCGTCGGGGTTCGACTTCGACAGCAGGCGGATGACGGCGGACAAGGCGAAGAAATCGTACGGCTGCGCCTCGAGCACGGAGCGGTAGAACGCGAGCGGCTCGCCGCCCTGGACCTGCGCGAGCCGCGCCCGGCGCACCGGCGAGGCGACGCGCGCCGCGTACGACTCCGCCACCTCCGGTCTCACTTTGCGCGCCAGCCGCGTCTGCGCCTCGGCGAAGAGATCGGCGAAGAGCGGCGGCGGCGCGACGGAGTCGGCGTAGTCGAGCGCCTCTTCTTCCCGACCGAGCGCTTCGAGCACGCGCACGCAGAACCATTGCGCCTGCGGATACTCGGGCGCCTCGGCCAGCACTTCCCGCACGATCGTCAGCGCTTCCGCCGGCTCCCGCCCCATCGCCTCGCCCAGCCGCGCCGCGTACGGCGGAGCGGCATCGATCGGCGGTGCACCGAGCGGCGACGCCGGCACGAGCGCGCGGTAACAGTCGACGCGCTGCGCGTGCAACGCCTCGCGGCTGCGATGCGCGCGCACCCACTCGAACGCGCTCCTCGTCAACGCGCGCAGCAACTGGCGATCGCCGTACAGCGTCTCCAGATGCGCGAGCAGCGCGGCCGGCTCGTCGAACAGCAACGCGCGCTCGCGATGGCCGCCATACACCGCCGCATCCTGCGCGATCGCCGCCGCGCCACAGGCAAAGTAGGTGATCACCTTCGTGTCACTGCGCGCCGCGTTGAACGGCGACGGTGCCAGCGGCGCGAGGCCGGCGTGCAGCGTCCGGACGAATTCGAGATAGTCGTCGTAGTCGCCATACGCGCGCCACCGTTTCTGCGACGACGGAATCGCGGCGAAGAGCTCCTCGAACAGCGACGCATCGCCCATGTACGAGAAGACCGCATCGTCATGCCGCGCACAGAATTCGGCGATGGCCGGCGCGATCGCGGCGAGGTCGTCGCGATGCGAGCGCGTGCCGCCCCAACCGAAGACGAAGCCAGGCTCCTTTTCAGGCAGCGCATCCGGCAGCGGCACGTACGGATCGAAGACCACGATCCGCTCGTTGACGCCGCGGAACAGCTCCGCGAGCGGCGGCGCGTAGACCTGCACTGCGTCGGCGAGATGGGCGTGAAAGACGACGCTCTGCCGCGCCAGTGGACTGTGCAGCAGGTTGTGCGGCGTGACCCACGTGCCGAGGCCGAGGAAGTTGTCGGTGATCTCGAAAATGGTGCGGAGACCGCGGGCGCGGCGCAGGCGCATCAGCGACTCGAGCTCCGGCGCGCCGCTCATGCCGGCGATGACGAGATCGCTCTCGAGCGCGGCGGCGGCGAGCTGCGGATGCAGCGCGTCCATCGTCACGACTTCCCACTGCGGATCGTCCGCGAGCAGCCAGCGCAGCGTCTCCACGTGCTGCACGTAGACGCCGTAGTTCTCGCCGAATGCGCCCGTGTGCAGCAGCAGCAGCCGGTACGGCATCGGCGTCAGCGCGCTTTCTGCCAGTAAATCGAAGTCCAGTCGATCCAGCGGGCGGTGGCGGTGATGCCGCGCTGCTCGCGGAACTCGTCGACGGCGGCGCGGCAGGCGGCGAACGCGCCGTAGTCGTCGATGATCACGAAACCGCCCGGCGACAGACGGTCGTAGAGCGCGGTGAGCACGTCGCGCGTCGACTCGTAGAGATCGCCGTCGATGCGCAGGATGGCCAGCTCGCCGATCGGCGCGGACGGCAGCGTGTCGGAGAACCACCCTTCGAGGAAGCGGACGTTGTCCGAGAGCAGATCGTACGTGCGGAAGTTGTCCTCGACCGCGCGGCGGCTGATGGCCAGCCAGGGATACAGCGGCTCCGAGAGATCCATCTCGTACTTGACGTCGATCTCTTCGGTCGGCAGCGGCAGTCCGCAGAACGAGTCGGCCACCCAGGTCTTGCGCTGCTCCTGCCCGTACGCCACCTGCAGCGCGCGCAGAAAGATCGCCGCGCCGCCCTGGCAAACGCCGGCCTCGAGAAAGTCGCCGGCCACGCCGTTCGCGAAGACCGATGCGGCGCAATAGTGCAGATTCTCGAGACGCCGCAGACCGATCATCGTGTGCGAGTAGCGGGTCGGCTGGCGGTGCCGCACCAGGCCATGCGTCTTCGTCCGCACGAGGTCTTCGAACTGCCCGGCCTCGTCGTAGCGGATGTCGCGCATGGCACGCTGATGCGCGTAGAGGTCCGCGGGCGCTCCATGCTGCTCGAGGTGCTCGATGCGCAGCTCGTGCTCGGGATAAATCAGGTTCACCAGCGCGCGCTTGAGGAGGTCGAGATAGCGGCGGCGGATGGCGGCCGCGTGCGGCTCTTCCTCGATGACGTCGACGAGCTCGAGGCGCTGGAGCTGTTCGATGAAGGCGTCGACGGCAGCGGTGCACTCGTCGGGCGGCACGTCGAACTCCGCCGCCACGCGGCGGCGCAGCTCAGTGAGCGGCACCGGCTCGCGCAACTGCTCGCAGATGGCGCGGCCGACGGCGTTGACGCGGTAGCTGCTGCCGGCCCGAACGCTGAAGACCGCGTCCTCTCCGTCCGTCCGCACATCGACTTCCTGGAGCGGGAACGCGGTCTTTTCCATGGGGACGGGGACGGAACGAACCGGTTTAGTAGGTGTAGGTGTACGGGCCGTCGTAAATCGGCGTGAACGCCGCGCCCGCCTCGGTGGCGGTGTAGTCGATCTGCTCGATCGTCGGCGGGTGCCACGGCTGCTTCGCGGTCTGGGTCTGCTCGGACTGCTTCACGGTCTCTTCCATCAATGGAATCCCCTATCTGAACTCGTTACTTCGACGACGATGCAGTAGAGCATCCCGTCGCGCGCGCGTCAATCGATATCGGTAAGGAAAAGTCCGACTTCGAGCGCGGCGGCAGCGAACGCGACGGCATGGACCGCCTGCGCGTCCGCGGGATCGAGGACGGTGCGCCACAAGCGTTCGACGGTACTGAGATCGAGCAGGCTGCGGGCGCGCTCCGAGGCGGCGATGCGCGCGAGCGCGGCGCGCACGTTGGCGGCGTCGGCGCGAAAGCGCTGCAGCAGATCGGCGCTCTGACGTCCGCGCCGCGCGTTCCACTGCACGGACGGCGGCAGGAGGCCGGTCATCGCTTTGCGCAGCAGCCAGCGGTCGCCTTCGGCGCGGAAGAAGAGATCGTCGGGAACGCCGAGGCAGAACGAGAGCAGGCGGATGTCGGCGGTGGGATCGCGGGGCTCGATGCCGGTGGTCGCGCTCACCTCGTGCCAGAGCGCGCCGGCGTGCGTGACGCCCGGCAGGAGAATGGCCATGCGCGATGCGCGCGCCGAGGAGAACATCTCCTCGTACGACGCTCCCGCCTGGATCCGTTCGAAGAGCTGCAGCCGCTCGGCGGCATCGCACCGCAGCAGACCACCCGAGGCGGCGAGCCACGCCTCCTTGTCGCGCAGCGAGCGGATCGCGCGCCGCCGCTGCGCCGGACGGACGATCGTCGACCACGCCGTGCGCAGCAGCGAGCGGCGCTGCGCCTTTTGCGTCTGACGCAAATCGCGAAACGCGGCGATGAACCGGCCGCACAGCAGCGCGCGCAGCACGCGGTCGGGATCGCCGGCCCACGACACGCCGCCGTTGCCGAACTGGCCGGAGAGCAGGACGCCGAAGCCGCGCTGGCGCGCCTCGTCGAAGAGCGCGGTCGACCAGTGCAGGTTGGTCACGCCCGGCTCCGGCTCGCCGTGCTGCTCGAGCAGCCGCTCGATGGCCTGCAGCGGCGTGATCGACTCGGCGCGGATGGCGATGTGATCGACGTTGCCCTGAAACTCCGCGTTCTCATGCGCGAGCGGCCACTCGTCGACGAGCAGGCCAGGCAGTTGCGCGGCCGCCTCGTCAGGAAACAGCGGCACTGAGGTGAACGCCGTCAGCCGGCGGCTGCGCTCGCGAAAGGCGCGCGCGGCGAGCGCCGTCACCGAGCCGGAGTCGAGTCCGGCGCTGAGCATCGACGCCACCGGATGGATCGAGCGGAGCCGCACCCGTACCGCGCGATCGTAGAGCTCGAGGAAACGCTCGACGTACTCCGCATCTCCCGACAGACGCAGGTCCGGCAATGCGTCCATCCGCCAATACAGACGTGTGGAGAGGTTGCCGTCGGTCAACGTCAGCGCGTGCGCCGGCGGCAGTCGCACGATGCCTTCGTACGACGTAGCCACACCCTCGGGTGCCGCCAGCGTGAGCATCTGCGCCACGCGCACTTCGTTCAGCCGCCGCTCGATCTGCGGCAGCGCGAAGAGCGCGCGCGTCCCGGAGGCGAAGGCGAAGAGGCGCGCACCGTGATGGTAGTAAAGGCTGGTGTTGCCGAAGTGATCGCGCGCGAGAAACAGCCGCCGCTCGCGCGGATGCCAGGCGGCGAAGGCCCAGTCGCCGAACAGATGCAGCGGCGCCTCGTCGCGCCAGCGCTCGTAGGCGCGGGCCACCAGCTCGCCGTCGGAGATCGTGTCGTCGGGCGCGTCGAGCAGTTCGTCGCGATTGTCGAGACGCGCCGCGGCGACGATCACCGTGCCGTCCTCGCGCACCAGCGGCCCGCGCTCGTGCACCGACTCCGGCGAGTGAAAGGCGACGAGCTGGGCGAGACCGGCCTCGCCTTCGCGCCACGCGCCGCCGCCGTCGGAGCCCCAGGAGCGGATCGCCGCGGTCATCGCGCGCAAGTCCTGCTCCGCGAGCGGCGCGCCGTCGAGACGGACGACGCCGCAGATGGCGCTCATCGCGCGCGGCCTTCGTCCGCGAACGTGGCCACGACCGAGTACTGCACCGAGCCGTCGCCGCCGGTGACGAAGAAGTCGCCGCAGCGCAGCCAGGCGTGCGCGTCGACGTGCCCGCCGCCGGCGCGGGCCACGCCCATGTAGAGCGTGTTCGCGGCGCCGCGCGCGCGCAGCATCATCTTCGCGGCGATGGCCTGCTCGAGGCACTTGCAGCGCCACGGCGCGCGGCGGCTCACCGCGGCGATGGCCCAGCGCACGCGCCGCGCGAGCGCGTCGTGCGCGACCTCGCGCGGCGACTCGCTCATGTGCGCGCCGAGGCGGCGGGACAGGATGCGGAACGGCAACGCGACGACGAAGATGCGCGCGACGAAGAGGCGGAGCGCGGCTTCGAGGAAGAGCGAGCGGTCGGACCACGACAGCCGCAGCGCGGTGCGGAGCGCGTCAGACGATGCGGACGAGGCCTTTGTCATGGAGCGCCTGGAGGAACGGCAGCAGATCGGCCTCGCACTGCGCCGGCGTGACCTCGAAGCGCGACTGCAGCGCCGCGCACAACTGCGCCGCCGTCGACGGCGCGGCGAGACGCTCCCACACGAACGCGGCGACGTCGTCGAGGACGTAGTACTTGCCGGAGTCGATGTTGAGCATGGCCAGCTCGCGCCCGAGCGGCGCGCTCACCAGCTCCTCGGAGCGCTGCAATGCGACGTCGCGACCGATCACGAGAGCGGATTATCGCACGCGCTCTTCTTCGTCGACCGCGCGTTGCCGCGCCGCGAGCCGCTGCAGAAAATCGTAGGCGATGCCGCCGCTGGTGCGGCGCAGGCTCATGAAGTAGACCGCCAGCGCCACCAGACCGCCGAGCCAGGCCAGCGTGCCGAACTCGCGCTGACCCGGAAAGAACGGCCAGAGCATGAACAGCACCGCGCCGACCACGCCGGCCAGCAGGAACAGCACGCGCTGCACTTTCGGCGCGTCGACGTCGCGGTTGCAGGCGAGGCGCAGCGTGGCCTCGCGCTCGTCGTCGGGTGCCCACGACAGTGTGCACTCCACGGCGCCGCTGCTGGCCACGCCGCGGCGCAGCGGCAGGGTGAACTCGTGGGAGCGCTCGCGCGAGGCCGTGATCTCGCCGCCGTACAGCTCGACCAGCTCGCGCACGCTCTCGTCGATGTTCGCGAACGGCACGCGATCTTCCGTCAGCTCCAGCGCCGGCGCGGTCATGCCTCTCCCCTTCCGAGCCATTCTGCTCTGCGCGCGTTCGCGCCGGTGATGCGCAGCGCGACCGACGGGCGCGGATCGACGCGCCCTTGCAGCGAGAGACGCAGCAGCCGTCCGCCGCGCGCGACGAGCAGCTCCGCCGCGCCGCCGAGCGGCAGCGCGCGCATGGCCGAATTCAAAGCATCAGCCGACGTGAGCCGCGTCTCGTCGAGCGCGAGCAGCTCGTCGCCCGGCAACAGGCCGGCGGAGGCGCCGGCACCACCCGAGAGCGCCGCGCTGACGGTCATGCCGTTCAGCCGCACGCCGAGGGATGCGTCGGGTTTTTCGCTGACCTCGACGGCGATGCCGACGGTCGCGAACAGCTCCTCGTACGGCAGCGGCTCGACGCCGTCGACGTAGCGGCGGAAAAAGTCGCCGACGTCTGCCACGTCGGCCACCGCGCGCTCCATCGCATCCTCTTCCATCCCGCGATCGGCGTAACGCTGCCAGAGCAGGTGCAGCACGTCGTCGAGCGACTTCGCGCCATCGGTGACGTTGCGGATGGTGAGATCGAGCAGCGCCGAGACGATCTCGCCCTTCGTGTAGAACGAGTAGCTGGCGTTGGCCATGTCGTGCATGTACGCCGCGTCGGTCAGCCAGGCATCGAAGCTCGTCTGCGCCAGCGACACGAACGACTTCGCCGCGATCCCTTCGAACCCTTCGACGATCCTCTGCAGATAGCCGACGTAATGCTCCTCGCTCCAGAGACCGCCGCGCGCGAGCGTGAGGTTGCCGTAGTACGAGGTCATGCCTTCCATCACCCACAGCAGCGTGGTCGGCGTCGGGCGCCAGTAGTCGTACGGCGTGAAGCGCTCCGGCTTCATCCGCTTCACGTTCCAGGCGTGAAAGAGCTCGTGCGAGGTGAAGAGCAGAAAGCGATCGTGAGCCTCGTCGCCGGGCTGCATCCCGAGCATGGCCGTGCGCGGTATGGTGATCGAGCAGGAACGGCGATGCTCGACGCCGTGCCAGCGGTCGGCGAACTGATAGAGGAAGCGGTAGTCGCCGAACGGCAGCCCGCCCATCAGCTCCGCCTGCGTCTTCGCGATCGCGCGCACCGGCTCGACGTACGACTCCGTGTCGATCCCTTCGTCGCCATGCAGCACGAGGTGAAACGTCGCGCCCGACTCGTGGAAGGTATGGCGCGTGATGCGCTCCGCGCAGATGGTCGGCGCATCGACCAGCGCGTCGAAGTCGGGCGCGGTGAAGGTCCGCTCGTCGGCGCGCGCGAGCTGCGTCTCGATCAGCCAGTCGGCCGGCGCGCCGATGGAGAGGCGATGCTCCTCATCGCGCAGGCCGTCGACCAGCATGAAGAGGTTGATGCCGTTGAAGTACGCGCGGCCGTGATCGAGAAAACTGGAGCCGCCGTCGAGCACGCCGGCGTAGTAGCGATAGCGCACCGTCACCTCGTCGCCGGCGGCGGCGTCGACGCGCCAGAGGTGCGTGTCTTCCTTCGCGATGCGATGCTCGCCGGCCGACCACTCGCGCACGTTCGCGGCGAAGTTCGCGATGAGATAGCGGCCCGGCCGCCATGCCGGCAAGAGCAGCCGCGGCTGGTCGTACGGAGCCGTGAAACGCAGCGCGATGTCGTAGAGGCGATCGCTCGGATCGCCCCACGTCAGCGAGTAGGACGGCATGCGCGCGCGATCATAGCCGCGCCGCTCTACTCGCGCACCGCAATGTTGTACTTCACGATCTTCGACTTGAGCGTGTTGCGGGCGAGCCCGAGCCGGCGCGCGGCCTCGCGGATCCGCCCGCCGCTGGTCTCGAGCGCGCGCAGGATCAGTTGCCGGTCGACGGTCGAGAGCACCTCGTCGTAAACGTCGCTGGTGATCTCCATCTTGGCCACCGCCGGATTCAGAATCGAGCCCGGCGTCATCGTCACCGCACCCTCGGAGACGAGCGCCGGCGCCTTGTCCGAATAGAGGTTGTAGAACTCGTTCTTCGTGACCAGTTCGTCGTTCGACATGACGATGGCGCGGTGCAGCGTCGCCTCCAGCTCGCGCACGTTGCCCGGCCAGTCGTAGCGCATGAAGAGATCGAGCACGCCCGGTTCGAGGCGCTTGTTGTCGATGCCGAGGTCCTTGCAGATCTTGCGGATGAAATGCTCGGCCAGCAGCGGGATGTCGTCTTTGCGGTCGCGCAGCGGCGCGAGCATGATCGGGATGATGTTGAGGCGATAGAACAGATCCTCGCGGAACGTCCCCAGCTCGATCGCCTTTTCGATCTCCAGATTCGTGGCGGCGATGATCTTGACGTCGGTCTTGATGGTCTGCGTGCCGCCGACGCGCTCGAACTCCTTGTCCTCGACGACGCGCAGCAGCTTGGCCTGCATGGCCAGCGACATCTTGCCGATCTCGTCAAGGAAGATCGTGCCGTTGTTGGCGAGCTCGAAGCGTCCGAGCTTGCGGCGGTCGGCGCCGGTGAAGGCGCCTTTCTCGTGGCCGAAGAGCTCCGACTCCGCCAGCGTCTCCGGCAGCGCCGCGCAGTTGAACTTGATGAACGGTCCGTTCCGCCGCGAGGAGATGTTGTGGATGATGCGCGCGATCAAGCCCTTGCCCGTGCCCGACTCGCCGCGCAGCAGCACGGTCGAGTGTCCGGACGAGGCTTTGCGAATCGCGAACTGGATGCGCGCCACAACCTCCGACTGCCCGACCACGGAGTCGAGATGCTTCTCGACCAGCACCTCCCGGCGGAGGGTCTCGTTCTCCAGCGAGAGGCGCGTGCGCGCTTCTTCCAGCTCTTCGTAGAGGCGCGCGTTCTCGATGGCGATGGCCGCCTGGTCGGCGAAGGCTTCGAGGAAGCTGAGGTCTTTCTGCGAGAAGAGGTGGCGCGCCTGGCGGTGATCGACGTAGATCGCGCCGGCGATGCGCTCCTTGATGATCAGCGGCACGCAGAGGATCGAGAGGATGTTGTCGGCGATGACCGATTCCGACTCGACGAAGCGGTGGTCCGCGCGCGCGTCGGCCGACATCACTGACTGCCCGCTCTGGATCACTTCCTTGACGATCGATTGCGGCGAGCGCTTCGAGTCGCCCTCGGCACGCTCTTCCTTGATGTTGCGCGCCACGCGTGTGCGCAGCGCGCCGGTGAGCGGATCGAGCAGGATCAGCATGCCGCGCTCGGCGCGCACGCGGCGCACGCAGACATCGAGCACGCGCTCGAGCACTTCCTGCAGGTCGAGCGTCGAGTTGATGATCTTGACGATCTCGTAGAGGCCGACCACTCCCTGGTCGGGGCCTTTGCCGGCCGGACGGATGCGGAAGAGCGCGCCGCGCGCGCGCTCGAGGTCGAGCGATGCGTCGAGCCGCTCGAAGATGCGGATGGCGCTGCGGATGGTCTGCGTCGCCTCGTCCGGCTCGTCACGCAAGAGGCCGATGTCGAAGAGGAGCCGCCCCATCTCGTAGGGCGTGTCGAGCTCTTCGAACGCGGCGCGCACCGAATCGAACTTCGCCGCCGCCGCCTCGCGGTCGCCTTGCGAGCCGTGGATCTTCGCCCACGCCCAGTCGTTCTTCGCGAGGCCGAACTTGTCGCCGAGCTGCCGCGCGTAACGATCGGCCGTCTCCGCATGACGCACCGCGCCGGCGGCGTCGCCTTTCTGCAGCACGAGACAGGCGGCGGCGGTGTGTACGCGCGTCAATCCGTGCAGCGTGCGATTCGCCTCGAAGATCTGCATGGCCCGGTTGAGCCACTTCTCCGCTTCCTCGAAGTTGCCGCGCTCGTCTTCGATCGACGCCAGCACGTACGCCGCCTCGGCGATGAGATCCTCGTCGCGCGCGCGCTCGCCGGCGGCCAGCGCTTTCTGCGCGTACTCGAGCGCCTTGGCGATGTCGCCGCGCTTCTTGGTCAGCCGCGCCATCGGCACGTACACCGACAGCCGCGACGCGCGCGTCTCGTCGAAGCCTTCGAGGCTCACGCATTTTTTGTACTGCTCGAGCGCTTCGTCCCACCGGCCGAGCATCTCCAGCGCGTCGGCGAGATTCTCGCGCGCCAGCGCCTCATGCTCCACCGCGCCGATCTTCTCGTCGATGCGCACGCTGCGCTCGAAGTAGTCGGCGGCCGCATGGAAGTTGCCGCGGCCGTACTCGACCACGCCCACGTTGTTGTACGCGGTGACGAGATCCCACAGATCGCCCTCGGCTTCCGAAGCCTCGAGGTTGCGCCGGAAGTGCTGCATCGCGGCGTCCCATTCGCCGAGCTTCCAGAGCGTGTTGCCGAGGTTCATCGAGGCGACCTTGCAGAGCTGCTCCGAATGGAGCGTCTGCCCGATGTGCACCGCCTCCTCGAGCAGCTCGCGCGAGCGCTGCCAGTTGCCGCGCGCGAACTCGATCAGCCCGAGGATGTTCTTCACGTAGCCGTAGACCACGGTCGGCGGCATCGTCTCGAGCATCTGCCGCGCGCGCTCGGCGGTCTCGCGCGCGGTGTCGAGATCGTCGCGCATGCGGCAGAGCCAGGCGATGCGGTTGAGCATCTCCGCGACGTCGACGGTCTGATGGAGCCGTTCGTAGATCGCCAGCGCGCCCTGGTAGTACGTCATGGCCGCCTCGGGGTCGCCGCGGCGCGCCAGCACCTTGCCGATCTTCTTCATCACGCGCGCGACGTCGACGTTCGCATCGTGATCGGGATTGCGGCTCTGGATGCTCTTGAGCAGGAACTGATACGCGTGCATCGCGCTGCGATAGTCGTCGCGGCGGTAGTAGGCGTCGGCGAGCTTCTCGCGCACTTCCGCCTTGCGCGCCTCTTCGACGCCGCCGAGGTCCATCAGCTCGAGCGCGACGCGATAAAACTCGGTCGCCTCTTCGTGCGCCAGCGTGCGCGTGGCCAGGTCGCCCGCCTCGATCGAATAGCGCGTGCCGCGCTCGATGTCGTTGGCGCGCGCGAAGTGGAACGCGACCTGCCCGATGTACTGCGTCGAGCCGCCGACGAGCGGCTCGAGCGCGGCGGCGACGCGCTGGTGCAACTCGATGCGGCGCCGCTCCGGAATGGCGTTGTAGACGGCGTCGCGCAGATGAATCTGCGGGAAAGTGATGGTCTTCGCGTCGCTCGACTCGTCGACCAGGTTCTCGCGCGCGAGCAGCCGCACGGCGTTGTACGTCGCCTCCGGCGCGAGCTCGCTCACCTTCGTCAGGATCTCCAGCTCCATCGTCTCGCCGAACACCGAGGCGATCTCGAGGATCGCGCGCGGCTCGGGCGCGAGCGCGTCGACTTTCTCCATCAGGATCGAGGCGAAGCCGCCGGGGATGCGCAGCGTGCGGATGCGGTCGAGCTCCGCCGTCCAGCCGGTCGGCTGCCAGCGCAGATAGTCGTGCGTGATGAGGTAGTCGATGATGCGGCGGATGTTCAGCGGCGAGCCGGCCGACTCCCACAACATCCAGCGCACCAGCTCGTCCGGCACGTTCGCGTCGCCGAGGAGCGACTGCAGATGCTCGCGCACGAGCGGCTCCGGAAGCGTGTCCACGCGGATCAGCGGGAAACTGCCTTCGCGCGCGCGCTGCTCCCAGAACGACAGATTCGGCGACGACGACTCGATGGCCGCCTCGCCGCCCGTCTCCAGCGTCAGCGTGCCGATCACCAGCAGCCGGTTGCTCTTCGCTTCGCCGATCAGGAATGAGAAGAGCTCCGCCGTCGACGGATCGGCCCACTGCAGGTCTTCGATCACCAGGATCAGCGGCGAGCCGCCGGTCTCGCTGCCGACCGACAGAAATCCGTAGAGATCCTGCATCGACTGCACGATGCGGTTGAAGAGGCGGTACTTCTGTCCATGCTGCGGCGGGCTCGTGTCGGGTCCGGCCGAGGCCACGACGGGACGGAGGATGCGCCGGATTTCTTCGCCGACGTCGGCCTCGGGATTCACGGCGGTGACGAGTTGCTGGAAGATCTCGAAGAACGGCGCGTAGATGGTCTTGCGGTTGACCGGACAGCGGCCGCAGAAGACGCGCGCGCCGTCGAGCTGCGCGCGCAGCGTGACGTCGCGGATGATGCGGCTCTTGCCCATCCCTTCGGCGCCCGCGAGGATCACACCGTTGCCGCCGCCTTCGCGCGCCTCGGCGATCAGCGCGGCGAGCTGCTGCACTTCCTGCTTCCGTCCGATGAGCGGCGCCGCGAACAGCTCGCCGCGGCCGACCAGCAGCTCCGCCGGCGGCACGTTCTTGCCGGCCGCATCGGAGACCGCCTGCAGCAGCGCCGCGGCGGACTGGAAGCGATGCCGCGGATCTTTCTCGAGCAGCTTCATGATGATCTGCTCGAGCTCTTCGGGGATGCGCGGATTGATCGACGACGGCCGCCGGATCTCCGCGTCGAGATGCATGCGGATCACTTCGATGGGCGGCTTGCCGTAGCCCGGCAGCGCGCCGGTGACGGTCTCGTAGAGCGTCATGCCGAGGGCGTAGAGATCGGCGCGCGAGTCGACGCGATCCTGCCGCAACACTTCCGGCGCCATGTACTGGAGCGTGCCGCGAATCTGGCGATCGAAGACCTGGCGGCTTTCGATGGCCAGGCCGAAGTCCATGATCTTCGCCTTGGCCTCGTCGCTCACCAGCACGTTCGAGGGCTTGAGGTCGAGATGGATGATGCCGAGGTGGTGGATGTGATGCAGGCCGGACGCGATCTGCAGCACCACGTCGTAGAGCGCCGCCCAGTTCTGCCCGTCGAACCAGTCGGTGATCTTCTTGCCGGCGAAGAACTCCATCGTGAAGTAGGGAAAGCGGTCCTGCAGCACGCCGAAGTCGAAGACCTTGATCACGCTCGCGTGCTCGAGCGAGGCGAGCGTCGCGAACTCGGTGCGGAACTGCAGGAGCTTCTGCTGGTCGGCGATCTCGTGGCAGAGGATCTTGATCGCCTCGTCGCGTTTGTCGGCGACGTCGAAGACGCGATAGACGCAGGTCTCGGGCGTCTTCTTGAGCACTCCGTGAATCTGATAGCGCGGTGGAAGGGTGATGTCCGGCGCGACAGCAGAGTTGGTCGTCATGTGAGTAGGCTCAAAATATAACCCAATCTTCCTTCGACGGTGGTCAGAAAGTTGACCATGCACTCCGATCTCCTGTCGCTCGTGTAGAATCCGCCGAAAGTCGGCTCCCGATCGTGGCAGATTCAGCGCTCTCTTTTGATGGTTTCGAGCTCGTCCGCGTCCTCGGCAAGGGCGGGATGGGAACGGTGTATCTCGCTCGCGACCAACGACTTAACCGCTACGTCGCGCTAAAGGTGCTGAACTCCGCCGACCTCTCTTCGGAGGAGCGGCGGGCGCGTTTTCTCCGCGAGGCGCGCTCGGCCGCGGCGGTGCGTCATCCGAACGTGGCCACCATCTATGAAGTCGACGAGACGGCCGACAGCGTGCCGTTCATCGTCATGGAGTATTGCGAGGGCGAGACGCTCGCGCAGCGCGTCCGCCGCCGCGCACCCGACACCGCGGAGTTCCTCTCGATCGCGCGGCAGCTCGCCGCGGGACTGGCCGCGGCGCATGAAAAAGGGATCGTGCATCGCGACATCAAGAGCGCGAACATCATCGTCGAGCCGAACGGCGTGGCGAAGATCCTCGACTTCGGCCTGGCCAAGTCGCTGCCGCGCGAGATGAGCGATCCCGGCGCCGACGGCGCGACGTACGAGTCGGCCACCGGACACTTTTTCGGCACGCTGCACTTCATCTCGCCCGAGCAGGCGCACGGCCGCAACGCCGACGCGCGCAGCGATCTCTTCTCGGTCGGCGTGGTGCTCTATCACATGGCCGCCGGCCATCTGCCGTTCAACGCCGAGTCGCCGCTGATGGTGCTCGAGCGCGTGCGCGACGGCGAGCCGGAGCCGTTCGTGCCGGTCGATCCGTCGTTTCCGCCGGCGGCGACGAAGATCATCGCGCGTCTGCTGCAGAAGGAGCCGGACGATCGCTATCAAACCGCGCGCGAGCTGCTGGCCGATCTCGAGGAGATCGACACGCCGACGGTGCGCATGGCGCAGTCATCGACGACGCGCTCGTCCCTCGGCCGCACGGTGCGCCGCCCGCGCTGGGTACGCGTGGCCATCATGACCGCGGCCGCGCTGCTCGTGATCGTGGCGGTCTTCATCGCCCAGCGCAGCAGCACCGCGTACGACAACACGACTACCTCGACCGCCGCGCCGCCGCCGATCCGCTCGATGGCCGTGCTGCCGCTGCGCAACATCGCCAACAGCACGCGCGACGAGTTCCTCTCGGTCGGTCTCGCCGACGCGCTCGTGACGAAGCTCCAGCAGATCCCGACGCTGCAGGTGCGGCCTACGTCGTCGGTGCTGCAATTCCAGGGCAGCAAAGCGGTCGACGCGAAGTCGGCGAGCGAGAAGCTGCAGGTCGACGGCGTGCTCGAAGGAAACTTTCTCGCCGCCGGCGATCTGGTGCGCGTGACGCTGCAGCTCACCGACGCGCGCACCGGCTTCTCGGTCTGGTCGGATTCGATCGACGGCAAGCGCGACGATCTGCTCAAGCTGATCGACGACGTGTCGTCCCGCACGGTCACGGGACTCAATCAACAGATCGGCGTGCGGCAGCCGCCGTCCGCCGGCTCGCAGCCGCGCTCGACGAATCCGCACGCGTACGAGGAGTATCTCCGCGCGCGTGCGCTCAACGGCAGCTTTTTGCCCGGTCATTACGAGGCGCAGATCTCGGCGCTCAAGCGCGCCATCGCGCTCGACCCGTCGTTCGCCGCGGCGTACGCCGATCTGGCCATGACCATTTCGCTCGGCGTCTCGCGCAGCCTCGCCTCACCTGCCGACGCGGAGAAGGCGGAGTGGTACGCGCGGCAGGCGGTGCGGCTCGATCCGAATCTGGCCGAGGCGCATCTGGCGTTGGGGCGCGTCTTCGTGCGCGATCCGAAACGGTTTCGCGAGTCGGTGCGCGAGACGCTCGCCGCGCTGCGGCTGAAAGCGACCGACACGCAGGCGCTGCACGCGGTGACGACGTACTTTGTCTCGACCGGCGATCTGCAGCGCGCTGAATGCGTGGGCGATCACCTCGTGCAGCTCGATCCGATGTCGAACGAGGCGCTCACGCGCGGCTACTGGTACGTGAACGCGGTCGATCCCGAGGGCGCGCTGCAGCACGCGCAATACGCGCTGAACAATCACGACACCGCTCTCGGCGGCCACGACATCCGTGGCATCGCCTTTCTGATGCGCGGCGACATCGCCTCGGCCGACAAGGAAGCCGACGCGGCGCTCGCGCTCGTGCCCGCGCACTACCTCGGCAAGAGCCTCAAGGCCATGGTCGCCGCGGCGCGCGGTGACCGCGCCGAGACGGAGGCGCGCATCGCCTCGTTCGAGCGCGACGCCATGCGCAACCACTGGGCCGCGCAGCGCGTGGCGCTCTGCTACGCGAAGCTCGGCGATCGCGACAAAGCGATCGAGTGGCTGCACCGCTCCGCCGACCTCGGCCATCACAGCTGGTACTCGCTCGTGAAGCAGCCGTGGCTCCAGCCCCTGCAGACCGACCCGGAGTTCCAGCAGATCCTGGCCGGCATCAAAGCCGATCTCGACGACGTACGCGACGACGTGATCGGCGTCTATCAGTTGATGTGCGGCAACAGCGCCGGCGCGTGAGGCGCGAAAAAAGTTTGGGCTCGGCCACAAGACCGAGCCCGACGCGATCAGTCACGCCACGCAAGGCGCTTCAGGCTTGCCGTTGCTTGCGGTGGTCGCCTTGTTGGTGTGTCTCCTCGATCGCTCGCGGCCGAGCGCTGTCGTCTTTTCTGCGGCGGTGACGCCGGCGTTCGCCTTCGTCGTCACCGCCTTTCGCCCGACCGTTCGGCGGCCGCAGCTTGAAGACGGCGATGACGACCGCCACAGTCGAACCTCCGAAGC
This sequence comes from Thermoanaerobaculia bacterium, assembly GCA_036389275.1. Lineage (GTDB taxonomy): Bacteria > Acidobacteriota > Thermoanaerobaculia > Gp7-AA8 > Gp7-AA8 > QHVT01. The sequence continues at coordinate 6,591 of DASVQE010000115.1, read as the reverse complement.
CGATCTTAATGAAGGGGCCCGCCGAGTCGAGCACCCGGGAGAGCGCGAGGCTGGCTTCTGCGACGTCGTGGGCGTTGACGGCCAAGCCGATGATGACGGCGAGGATGCAGAACAGCATGCCCGCGTAGGTGAACAAGACGACGCGCACGACGAGCGATCGGAGACGGTCGTCCGAAGAGGGACTCGGAGCGCCGTACCTAGCGGAAAGTTGCCTGAGTCGCTCGTCTGGAATCGTAATGGACTCGGGGAACTCAAAAACATTCTCATGATGACCATGTGCATGATCGAACTCCTGTGGCAAGAGTGCCGTCAGTGTGTGAAGCAACTCAGAGGAGATGTCGGTCAGACGTTCATCGAGCAGCTCGATGTCGCGATCGCGCTTGCGTTTGTCGAGTGTTACGCGCGCGCTCTTCGATTTCGACCTCGCGGCCGGCGTTTTCTTCCGGCGTCCGCTGTGGTCTTTGGGGCTGCTCGTCCGACGTGACATGAATCAACTCCCTATCGCTGCTTCAATGGTTGGTTACCAAGGGATGAAGATTTCGCGAATCGTGTTGCCGTTCGTGTCTGCGATCAAAAGCTTTCGCTGCTTGCCGAGCTGCGTATATGCGATGTGCGCGAGCCCGAGGCCGGTGCGGACGATCTCAGTCATGCTCTTGCCTTGGCTCTCTGCGAGCTCGCTGAGATCTTCGTAAAGCGTCACCGGCAAATTGAGGTTTAGCCTTCTTAGGGCTGGCCGGCGCCGCTCCGCCCGACGCTCCTTTACGGTCTCGCCGTCTTCGACGTTGGCGAGGCCGAACGGCGTCGACTTCTCAAGGTCGTGCGCGACGGGGTTCGTGCTGTCGTCGCGAACTCGATTGCGTTCGCCGGCGACGGAAAGGGCTCCTTCATTAGCCATTCAATCCTCCTATTTCCGTGGTTGTTGTTGCTACGACTGCAAGTCATCTGTTTTCCATGCGTCCGTCACCTCCAATCAGTGAGTAAAAAAGTGCAGTAAGCGTGCCGAAGTTATTCGGACGCGCCAACCCTAGGAAAATGAGGCGGCGGAATGACCGGGCGCAAACATCGGCGCCAGTTCTTAGCTCTCCAACCTCCCACCCGCAGCGAGTCGCGGAGCCGCGGCCGCCGTAGTAACGACTCCGCGCCGTCGTCGTAGACGTCGCCGGCGGCGGTCGTCGCAGATGCGCCGGCAAGCTCGCGCAGCCGCCGCGTGGCCGCCAATCGAACCAGTAGCGGACTATCTGGAGGCCGGCCGCGTTGCAGCCGTGCCGCCGCATCAGCTTCAGCAGCCGCCGGGCGCTCTCGATTGAGGGCGCCGGCTGACGGCACCGTCGCGCGCGGCGGCCTGGCGAGCTTCGCGAATGCACGCTCCGCCTCCGCCCGGATGCGCCGCCTGCGAGTCTCGATAGAGCACCGCATCCGCCACGCCGTCCGGCGTGCGGACCTCCACGTCCTCCTCGGCGACGGCGGCGTTCACGCCCGCTGCCGCTTCGCGCCGTACGCGCGCATGGCCTGCTCGCAGCGGCTCACGTCGTCCTCCGTGATCTCCCACATCTTCTTCGCGCCGACCACGGCGGCGAGCTCGTGGAACAGCGCTTCGTCGACGAACGGCGTGACGCGGCCGCTCTGGTACTCCTGCTCCTTCTCTCCGTAGAGGCCGAGGAAGGTCTTGTCGTTGAACCATGACTCGCGGTTGCGGTCGGCCATCTTCTGCAGCAGCTCGGCGCTCGGGTTGCGCTGCAGGAACTCGAAGAACATGCCGCTGGCCGGCGAGCCGGGAAAGAACCACTCGCCGCTGAACACCTGGATCACGTCGTCGCTCTCGTCGCGCAGCACCGGCGTGATGAAGTTGACACCGAGCGCCGTGGCGTGCGCGTGAAACGCCAGCAGATCGTTTGTGCGCAGGGCGATGTGCTGCCAGTGCGCGGCGGCGCGGTGGCCGTCGAGCATCTCGCGCACGTGCGACGGCATCGACGCCGGCTCCGACGGCTGCACCACCGCGATCATCGTCGTCGCGAAATCGGCGCGCTGCTCGACGCCCGAGCCGACCTGCATCGCGTACGTCAGCGACTGCTCTCCCTTGCCCGCCTCCCACTCCTTCCGCTTCTCGTACACCACGTGCTCGGGCGTGCAGCCGAACACCGTGCGGAACAGGACGTAGGCGACGTTGTAGAGCTGCGGCTGCACGAGCAGCGTCATGTGATCGACTTTGAAATTCAGGAACTCCGGACGTGCCACGGCGTGACTCCTCTGCTGATTCGTTTTTCGGATGCGCTGCATATCACGACTGCGGCGCCTGACGAACGCGACGTCAACGCTACGCCGGCGCGCGCACCAGCAGCGAGGCCGGCATGGCCGAGATCTGCAGCGGCGTCTCCAGCTCGATCAACTCGCCGTCGATCGACACGCGCAGGCGGCGCTTCGCGGAGAGCACGCGCACCTGCTTGGTGCGCGTGCGGCGGAAGCCAGGCAGCTCGTCGATGCGCCCGCGGAAGTAGCGCGCCGCGCCGCGGATGAACTGCCAGCGGTTGGCGAAGCCGAGCGAGTAGATCGACAGCCGTCCGTCGTCGAGGTTCGTCTTCGGCGAGACGAAACCGATCTGGGTGAGGTCGTACGCGTTGACGGAGACGACGAACTGCTGCGTGCGCAACGTCTCGACGCGGCCGTCGAGCTCGAGCACGAGATGCACGTGCGGGATGTGCCGCAGCGCCAGCCGCGCCGCCTTCGCATACGCGCGCCAGCGGCTGTGCGTCGAGCGGAAGCGCTCGCGGTACTCGCTGATGCGCGTGTAGAAGCCGAGCATCACGCTGTTGAGAAAGGCGTGTCCGTTGATGCGGCCGCAGTCGATCTGCCGGATCTCGCCGCGCAGCGCGATCTCGAATGCGGCGCGCCAGTCGAGCGGAATCTGCAGGTCGCGGGCGAGGTGATTGACGCTGCCGACCGGCACCACGCCGAGGATGCCCTCGCTGTTCACCAGCGCCTGCAGCACGTGGTGCACCGTGCCGTCGCCGCCGGCCACCACCACCGCGCGCATGCCGGCGTCGAGCGCCTCGCGCACGATGCCGCGCGTGTCGATCCCCGGCACCACTTCGACCACCCGCAGCCCGTTTTCCGCGGCGAGCGTGCGCAGGCTCGACTCATCGCCCGCGCTGAACGTGCCGGCGCGCGGATTCAAAAACAGAAGCCCCCGGGTCATCCCTCGGTCGCTTCGAACATCCGCCGCAGCGCGCGCTCGGCCGGCACGCGGATCTCCTCCGGCACGATCATCTCGTACTGCAGGTGCAGCAGCGAGTCGCGCACGTCCTCGAGCGTCGTCACTTTCATGAACGCGCAGAGCTTGCAGCCCTTGAGGAACTTCTTGTCCGGCACTTCCATCGCCAGGCGGTCGGAGAGACCGCACTCGGTGACGATGAGGAAGCGCATCGACGAGCGCTCCTTCGCGTAGCGCACCATGCCCGAGGTCGAGAGCACCGCGTCGGCGAGCTTGGCGACGTCAGGACGGCATTCCGGATGGACGAGGATCTCGAGCTCCGGATCGTGCTCGCGGATCTTCGCGATCTCTTCCGGCGTGATCTGCTGGTGCACGTAGCAGAAGCCGTCCCACGGGATGATGTTCTTCTCCGGCACCTGCTCGGCCACGTGATTGGCGAGATTGCGGTCGGGCACGAAGAGGATGTTCTTGTTCTCGAGCGTGCGCACGACCTTCGAGGCGTTGGCCGACGTCACGATGATGTCGGAGAGCGCCTTCACCGCCGCGGTCGTGTTGACGTAGCTGACCACGGCCAGGTCGGGATACTGCTGCTTGAGCTCATCGATGCGCGCGGCCAGATCCTCGGCCGGCGCGGAGTCGGCGAGCTGGCAGCCGGCCATCGGATTCGGCAGCAGCACGGTCTTGTTCGGATTGACGATCTTGGCCGTCTCGGCCATGAAGTTCACGCCGCAGAACTCGATGATGTCGGCGTCCTTGACCTTGGCCGCCATCAACGCGAGCTCGAGCGAGTCGCCGACGAAATCGGCCACCTTCAGGATCTCGGGACGGTAATAGTTGTGCGCGACGATGACGGCGTTACGCTCTTTCTTCAGCTTGCGGATCTCGTCATGCAACGCCTCGAACTCGGCGACCTCGTCGCGCGAGTACTCGTAGGTCGTCACTCTGCTCAGTTCGTCGTAAAGCGCTGACATATCAGTTCCTTCTAAGCGAATTCGAGGCCAGTAAAACGACCGTCGAGCCCCAGCCGCCGCCCGAGGGATCGGCGTCGTGAAAATCGACGACGAACTCGAGCGAGCGCAGCAGCGAACGGATCCGCTCGCGCTGCACGCCGATGCCGCGGCCGTGGATCAGCCGCACCTGCTCGAAACCCTGTTCGTGCGCGGCGATCAGGTACTCGCGCGCGACGTCCTGCACTTCCGCCGGCCGGAACGGATGCAGATCGAGCGTCTCTTCGATCGGGATCTCGATCGGCGCGTCGAGCGGTTCCTCGGGGTCCACGCCGCCGATTCTATGTGCGATACTTTCCGCTCCGTATGGTCCTGTTCAACCACGCCACCCGTGAGATGACGGCGAAGATCGTCTACTACGGCCCCGGCCTCTGCGGGAAGACGACCAACCTGATGGTCATCTTCGACAAGCTCGACCCGAAATCGAAAGGGAAGATGCTGTCGCTGGCGACGAAGACCGACCGCACGCTCTTCTTCGATCTGCTGCCGGTCGAGATCGGCAAAGTCGGCCCGTTCAATCTGAAGATCCAGCTCTACACGGTGCCCGGCCAGGTCTTCTACAACGAGACGCGCAAGCTGGTGCTCAAGGGCGCCGACTCGGTGGTCTTCGTGGCCGACTCGCAGCCGGCCATGGTCGACGCGAATCGCGAGAGCTTCGCCAATCTGCTCGAGAATCTCGAAGAGAATCAGATCGATCCGAACGACACGCCGATCGTCATCCAGTTCAACAAGCGCGATCTCCCCGGAGTTCTTCCGGTCGAGACGCTCCAGGAGCAGCTCGGCTTCGACGGCTATCCCTACACCGAAGCGTCCGCCATCAAAGGCGACGGCGTGATGGAGACGTTCAAACTGATCTCGAAGATCACGGCGAAACATCTCTTCACGCGCCTCAAGTCGTCGACGACCACCGGTCCGCGCAAGGCCATGCCGACGCCGGCGCCGAAGGTCGTGGCGAAGCCGGAGCCCGAGCCGGAGCCGGAGCCGATGCTCGACAACGAGCCGCTGGCCGCAGCGCCGAATCCGTTCGCCGACTCGGTGCCGTTCCCGGAGACGAGTCAGGAGTACGAGAAGGCGGAAGAGGTCTCGCTCGAACAACTCCTGGCCGAGGGACGCTCGCGGCCGGCCACGATCTCGGGCGACGTGGCCGTGCCGTACGTCGAATCCGCGGACGAAGTCGAAGAGCTCGGAGCGGAAGCGCTGGTCGCATCGGACGAGCCGGCCGTGGCCGTGCTCGACGAGCCGGCTCCCGTCTTCGCCGGCTCGCGCGAGGCGGAGCTCGAGGCGCAGGTCGCCGCGCTGCAGCAGAAGCTCGAGATCAAGCAGCGCGCGCTCGAGTCGCTGCTCCGCGAGCTCGACGATCTCCGCGCACGCGTCCGCGCCCAACTCTGACGCGTCCGCGCGTACAATCACTCCAAACCAACAGTCCAAACCGGAGGAAGCCCAATGCGCCGAAATCTCTCAGTCGTTCTCTGCCTCGCCCTCGCCCTGGCCGGCTGCAAAGCAAAAGAGCTCGCCGAAAAGGCCGACATCTCGAAGGACCTGCAGAAGCGCGGCACGACCGATCTCATGCAGGAGATCTCGAAGGATCAGTACACGCCGCCGTCCGACGGCCGCCTCAGCGACGCGCAGATCCAGATGTATCTCAAGGTCCGCGAGCACGAGAAGAAGATCGCCGAAGTGGCGAAGGAAGAGATGAAGAAGCACGCCGACGACGCCAAGAAGTCGGGCGAGAAGTCGCTGGCCGGCATGATGGACGGCTTCAAGGCCCTCGGCTCGGCCGCCGATTTCGTCACCGCCGATCTGCGCGCCGCGAAAGACCTCGGCTACAACACGCAGGAGTATCTCTGGGTCAAGCAGCAGGTGCTCGCCGCCAGCACCGCCGCGATGGCGGAGAAGTTCAGCGACGCCATGAACGCGAACTTCGACAAGGCCTACACCGAGGCGAAGAAGGCGTACGACGAGGCGAAGGACGAGCAGACCAAAAAGCTCTACGCCGACGTCCTGGCCGGCTACGACAAGTCGAAGCAGGAGATGCAGGCGCAGCAGAACGAAGATCCCGCCACCGCCTACAACCGCCAGCTCCTCACCAAGTACGAGAACGCGCTGAACGCCTTCACGACCGAGCTCTCCAAGTACGAGGACAAGCCGGGCGACGCGCAGAAGCAGATCGACGAGCTGCAGAAGAAGGCCGACGAGGCGAAGAAGCAGTAAGTGCGGAAGTCACTCACCTGTTCGGCGTGCGACTGGCGCGCGCCGATCGAAGGTCTGGTCAATCTCTGTCCGCGGTGCGGTGCGCCGATCCTCGTCGAGTACGAGCTGGCCGCCGCGCCGCGGACGATCTCGCGCCGCAGCGACATGTGGCGCTACGCGGACGTG
>DASVQE010000114.1:0-64071 GCA_036389275.1 Thermoanaerobaculia bacterium | reverse complement strand
CTCGTGCGACCGAGGGATGCGCGCTCGGGTGACCGAGGGATGCGTGCTCGCGTGACCGAGGGATGCGCCGTGCGACCGAGGGATGCGCTCGGGTGACCGAGGGATGCGCGCTCGGGTGACCGAGGGATGCGTGCTCGCGTGACCGAGGGATGTCCGCTTGGACGACCGAGGGATGCACGCTCGGGTGACCGAGGGATGCGCGCTCGCGTGACCGAGGGATGTGCGCTTGGGCGACCGAGGGATGCGTGCTCGGGTGACCGAGGGATGCGCGCTCGCGTGACCGAGGGACGCGGACTGCGTCACCGAGGGACGCGGACCCGCATGACCGAGGAATGCGCGGCGAGTGCCGAGGAATGCGGACGTCGCGGGACGAAAGGGGGCGGTGTGGTGCGACCGAGGGAGGTGGTGTGGCGCGCCGAGGGAAGAGGCGTGACGCGACCGGCGGAGACGGCGTGGTGCGATCGAGTGGGACGGTGTGGTGCGACACGAAGGTGGCGTGGTGCGATCCAGTGAGGCGGTGTGGTGCGACACGAAGGTGGTGTGGCGCGTCCGAGGAAGTTGGTGTGGCGCGTCCGAGGAAGTTGGTGTGGTGCGTCCGAGGGAGGCGGTGTGGCGCGTCCGAGGGAGGCGGTGTGGTGCGCCCGAGCGAGGCCGTGTGGCGCGTCCGAGGGAGGTGGTGTGGCGCGTCCGAGCGAGGCCGTGTGGTGCGTCCGAGGGAGGCGGTGTGGCGCGTCGGAGGGAGGTGGTGTGGTGCGTCCGAGGGAGGCGGTGTGGCGCGTCCGAGGGAGGTGGTGTGGTGCGACCGCGGAACGTGCTGTGTTACGACCGAGGGATGGATCGATGTGGATCGAGGTCAACGCCGGCGGCGAGAGCGCGGGACGACGAACGTGGCGCGCGACCCACGTGGCGCGGGGTGGCGCGTGATCGCAAGCCGCGAGAGCGACGAACGCGACCGATCAACGTGACGCGCGCTGGCGCGCGACCGCGCCGCGGCGTCGCAGCGGCGGCGCTCGCGTGCCCGGCCCGCCTCACATACCGCTAGTCAGGTCCCCCGGTTTCCTCAGCATCTTGTCCACTTCGAAGGCGTGGGTTTCCTCGGCGTAGATCATTTGGCGGGCGTATTCCTCGAGCCAGACGGATTGGCCTTCGACTAACGCCAGCAGGTCGCGGTAGAGCTGGAGGCCGGTGCGTTCGTGGGCGAGGGACTCGCGGAGGATGTCGCCGATGTCGTGTTTGTGGGTTTCGAGCAGGGCGCCGATGCCTAGGGATGGGTGCTCGCCGAGGGAGGTGAGCATCTCGCCGGCCTGCTGCGCGTGCGTGAGCGACTCGGTGGCCTGCTCGCGCAGCCAGGAGACGATGGGGATGCGGTTGTAGCCGAACACCATCAATGAATAGTGCGTGTAGCGGACGGCGCCGGCGAGCTCCATCTCCAGGATCTTGTTCAGCAGGGGAGCGACCTTCTCTTTATCGATGCTCATGACGCGAGAGGATAGACTGAAGTCGATGCGTACGCTCGCGAAACTCGCACTCGCCTTCGCCGCCGCGGCCGTGGTCACCACCGCCGTCGTCGCGACGCTCAGCGCCCAGCCGGCGGGCTCCGGCGGCGGCGTGCGAGCGAAAGACGACCGCTTCGAAGTCCATGTGACCGAGGAGATGCGCCGCCACAGCCGCATCAACGACACCCTCTACTTCGTCGGCGCCGGCTACTCGCTGGCGCTCCTGACGCTGCTGCTGCTCAGCGGCATCTCGCGGCGCATGCGCGACGCGGCCGAGCGCATCACGCGCAGGCCGTTCCTGATGGCCGTGCTCTACATCATCTTCTTTACGCTCGTCGAAGCGCTGCTCGAATTTCCGCTGACCTACTACGCCGGATTCAAAGTCCCGCATCAATTCGATCTGAGCGACCAGACCTTCGCCTCGTGGATGGGCGACCAGGCCAAAGAGCTCGCCGTCGGACTGCTCATCGGCTCGCTCATCGGCGCCGGCGCGCTGGCCATCATCCGCCGCGTGAAGCGCTGGTGGCTGGTGCTCTGGCTGGCCAGCATTCCTCTGATCATCACTCTGATCGTCGTTCAGCCGCTCGTGCTCGATCCGCTCTTCAACAAATTCGAGCCGCTGCAGAACCAGCAGTTGAAACAGAAACTCCTCGACCTCGCCTCGAAAGCGGGCATCGAAGGCAGCCGCGTCTACCAGGTCAACAAATCGAAGCAGACCAAAACGATGAATGCGTACGTCAACGGCATCGGCCCGACCAAACGCATCGTCATGTGGGACACGCTGCTCGCGAAGATGACCGAGGACGAGATCCTCGCGGTCATGGGCCACGAGATGGGGCACTACGTCCTCAAGCACATCTGGAAAGGATTGATCCTTTCGCTGCTGCTTTCGATCGCCATCCTCTGGACCGCGCAGCGCGTGCACGACCGCGGGCTCGCGCGTTACGGCGCGCGTTGGGGCGTGCGCGCGCCGGGCGATCCGGCCTCGTTCCCGTGGCTGCTACTGATCGTGAGCGTGATCTCGTTCCTGCTCTCGCCGGTGACGAACGGCGTCTCGCGCTACGTCGAGCATCAGGCCGACGTCTTCTCGCTGGAGATGACGCACCTGAACGAGCCGATGGCGTTGGCGTTCAAGAAATTCGCGGAAGACTCGAAAGTCGATCCGCGCCCGCACCCGTTCATCGAGTTCTGGCGCTACTCGCATCCGTCGGGCGCGAAGCGCATCGAGTTCGCGCTCCACTACAAACCGTGGGAGCACGGGCAGCCGAACCAGCTCTGGAAACCGTGACGTCAGACGCGGCGGGCGTTGTCGCGCATGCGCTCGACGAGCAGCTCGCACAGCGCCACCGCGAATTTCGCCAGCAGTTGCGGCTCGAATGCCAGCGCCTCGGAGAGCGTCCGCTTCTCCCACGCACGCACGGTCGTCGCTTCGCCGGCCTGCACCGACACCGTGCGCGGCGAGTCGTCGAGAAACGACACTTCGCCGAGGACGTCGCCGGGACCGACGGTGGCCACCACGGACGTCTGTCCTTCGCGCGCCGCGAGAATGTCGAGGTGACCATCTTCGACGGCGAACAGCGTCGAGTCGTTCTCACCGGCGCGGATCAGGAAATCGCCTTCGCCGACGCGGCGCACTTCGCCGATGGCCTCGATGCGCTCGCGCTCCGACTCGGTGAAATAGCGGAAGAGCGGATGATCCGACTCGAGCGGGAAAATCTTGTTCAAACCGTCAGCTCCAGGTCAGATCCCATTCGCACGCCGCGCCGCCTTTCGCGGCGCACTGCGTCTGCACGACCTTCACGTTCTTCACGCCGGTGAGCTCGGCCATGCGCTCGAGCCAGCCGGTCACGCGCGAGCATCCGGCCACTTCTGAAGGAAAATTCGCCAGCCGGATGTGCGCGCTCTTTTCGGTCTGACTGTCGACGCGCAACTCGCCGCGGTTGTAGAGCGAGCTCCACATCTGCGACGCCTTGCCGAGCAGCGCCGGCGGCGTCATCACCAGTGCGAAGAAGCGATAGATCCCTTTGACGGCATCGCCCGCGGCCTCGCGACCGGCGCGCCGCGCGAATGCCTCCAGCGTTTCGCCTTTCGCCTTCGCCGACTCCTCGGTGAAGCGATTGAGCATGTGCACCGGCACCGTTTCGGTCGCGAGCACCGGCGTGCGGAAGCGCTTGGCGTACTCCGGCGGCAGCGCCGCGAACACCGCCTCGCGCTGCGGCGGCGTGAGCTCCGCATCGATGAACTTCTGCAGGCTCCGCACGGGCGACCCTTTGACCGTGACGCTCTCGTCCACCATCGTCACTCTCCCGGATTGGCGCTGACGGCGCCGAGTATAATCCGCTTTCTTCGTACCGCCGCCCGCACTCGCCAGGAGGATTCAATGCAGGACCCGACACCCGGCAGCACCGCAGCCGAAGGTGCCGCGGCGATCTCCGTCGCAGAAGAGAGCAACCGCCCCAACGTCGGACGCAAGGACGAGCTCGAAGAGCGCTGCGTCAACACGATCCGCTTTCTCGCCGTCGATGCGGTCGAGGCGGCGAAGTCGGGACATCCCGGCACGCCGATGGGCATGGCCGACATGGCCTTCGTGATCTGGACGGAGTTCCTGCGCCACGATCCGCTCGAGCCGAAGTGGAAGAACCGCGACCGCTTCATCCTCTCGGCCGGCCACGCGTCGATGCTGCTCTATTCGCTCCTCCATCTTTCCGGACATCCGGATATGACGCTGGACGAATTGCGGCACTTCCGTCAGTGGGGCTCGCGCACGGCCGGCCATCCGGAGTACGGCCACGCCAGCGGCATCGAGGTCACCACCGGTCCGCTCGGCCAGGGCTTCGCGCACGGCGTCGGCATGGGGCTGGCCGCGAAGATGCTCGCGGCGCGCTTCGACAGCGAGGATCCGTTTCATCCCGTCGATCACTTCATCTACACGATCTGCTCCGACGGCGATCTGATGGAAGGCATCAGTTCCGAGGCGGCGTCGATCGCCGGACACCTCGGCCTCGGCAATCTCATCTATCTATATGACGACAACAACATCTCCATCGAAGGAGAGACGCGGCTCGCATTTTCCGAAGATGTGAAGAAGCGCTTCGAGGCGGTCGGCTGGCACGTGCAGTCGATCGACGGCCACGACCGCGCCGCGATCCGCAAGGCGATCAAGCGCGCGCAGAAAGAGCGCACGCGCCCGTCGATGATCATCTGCAAGACGGTGATCGGATGGGGCAGTCCGAAGTTCCATGGCACCGCGCGCGCGCACGGCGAGCCGCTCGGCGCGGATGAAGTGAAGGCAACGAAAGAAGCCCTCGGCTGGCCGCAGGAGCCGACCTTCCTCGTGCCGCAGGACGTGCGCGAAGAGTTCACGCGCAAGACGCGCAAGCTCGCGCGCGAGCGGAAGCGGTGGGACAAGGAGATGGTGGCGTGGCGCTCGCGCCATCCCGAGCTCGCCGATGACTGGGACCGCTACTGGTCGCACTGGCTGCCCGATGGATTCGAGGCGACGCTGCTCGAAGGCGCGAAGTCGGACAAAGCCATCGCCACGCGCGCGCTGTCGGGCCAGGTGATTCAGAAGATCGCCGGCATCGCGCCGTTCGTCGTCGGCGGCTCGGCCGATCTGGCGCCGTCGACGAACACGCTGATCAAGGACGGCGGCAGCGTCGAGCGCGCGAAAGGCTCTGAGAAAGCGACGCCGGCGCTCGACGTGTTCTCCGGACGCAATCTGCACTTCGGCATCCGCGAGCACGCCATGGGCGCGATCGTGAACGGCGTCACGCTGTACGGCGCGTGGCGCTGCTACGGCGCGACGTTCCTGATCTTCTCCGATTACATGCGCGCATCGGTGCGGCTCGCCGCGCTCATGGGCATCCCATCCATCTTCATCTACACGCACGACTCGGTGTTCCTCGGCGAAGACGGCCCGACACACCAGCCGATCGAGCAGCTCTTCTCGCTGCGCCTCATCCCGAACCTCACGCTCTTCCGCCCGGCCGACGGCGTCGAGGTGGCCATGGCCTGGGCGCACGCGCTGACGACGAAGGGCGGACCGACCGTGATCGTGCTGACGCGGCAGAAGCTCGAGCCGCTGCCGCGCACGATCGAGTTCGATCCGCAGCGCGTGCTGCGCGGCGCGTACGTGATCGAAGGCTACGAAGCGGGCGACGTGACCATCATCGCCACCGGCTCCGAGGTGCCGCTCGCGGTGAAGACCGCCGACCTGCTGCGCGGCGAAGGGACGAACGTGCGCGTGGTCTCCGCGCCGTCGCTCGAGCTCTTCCAGCATCAGCCGGGCGCGTATCAGGATCAGGTGCTGCCGGACCGCAGCCGCGTGGTTTGCATCGAAGCGGGCCGCAGCGACGGCTGGTACTCGATCGTCAACCGCGACGCGCTGGTCATCGGCATCGACCGCTTCGGCGCTTCCGCTCCGTACGAACGGATCGCCGAGGAGCTCGGCTTCACGCCGGAGAAAATCGCGGCGCGGATGAAGGAGTGGATGGCGAGTTGATGATGCGCCGCGCATTCGTTGCCGTCGTTCTGCTGGTCGCCGCGTCGGTGCGCGCGGACTATCGCGAGTTTCGCGACCTGCCGGCCGATCCGGCGCTGTCGACGAAGCTGCGTCACGCGGCGGAGGCGACGCTTGCCGCGTATCCGAAACTGAAGCCGGAAGATCTGGCCATCAGCGCGATCGATCTGACCAATCCGTCGACGATCTCGCGCGGAGATCATCAGGGCGACACGCCGTTTTATCCGGCGTCGGTGATCAAGCTGTTCTACATGACCGACGTCTTCGCCACGCACAAGGAAAACGTCGGCGACATGGATCACGCGCTGCGCGAGATGATCAGCGTCTCCGACAATGACGCCACCGCGTACATCGTCGACATCCTGGCCGGCACCACGTCGGGTCCGCCGCTGCAGGGACGGGCGCTGCGGAAGTTCATCGAGCGGCGCCGCGCCATCACGAAGCGTTTCCAGCGCCTCGGCTACACCGACAACGTCAACGCGATGATGAAGCCGTGGAGCTTCGGGCCGTACGGCCGCGACGCGCAGGCGCTCGGGCCCGATCGCGTGAACCGCAACAAGCTCACCGCCAATGCGACGGCGTCGCTGCTGCTGTGGATCGTGCGCCGCCGCGCGCCGAGCGCGGAGACGATGATGACGCTGCTGGCGCGGCCGCTGTCGCCGCTGCGCAAGGAAGAGAATCAGGTGAAGGAGTTCATCGGCGAGTCGCTGCCGGCCGACGCGAAGCTCTGGTCGAAAGCGGGATGGACGAGCGAGGTGCGCCACGACGCGGCGTACCTCGAGCTGCCGAACGGACGGAAGCTGATCCTGGTGATCTTCACGCGCGGCATCGCCGAGGACGTCACGCTCATTCCGGCCGCGGCGAAGAACGTGCTGGCCGAGCTGCAGTGAGCGAGCCGTACGCGCGGCCGCCGCGAGATGGCCGCGCGGCGACGATGATGGCCATCGGCCTCGCGCTGGCCGTGGTCGGCTTGCTCTCGTTCTGGGTCGCGTTCCAACTGCAGCAGGGATGGTTGAAGGAGACGACGTTCTCCGACTCCGACGCGCCCGGCCGCGTCTATACGAAAGCAGATGTCCCGCTGATCGTGCGGTGGTCGGCGGGCGAGGTCGTCGTCGGTACGGCGCTGCTCGTCTACGGCGTGCGACGGATGCTGTGCGTGTCGCGAGCCGGCCGCGTCACTCGCCGAACTTGAACGACTGCAGCACGTCGGCGAGCTCGCCTTTGTTCCCGATGTCCGACGCGCTCTGCAAGTCGGGATCGAATGACGTGCCGAGGAGAATCAGCGTCACGCCGTGGGTGTGGTCGGGCGTCGGCAGGAGGATCGCTCTGGTAAAGATGTTGACCGTCTGCCCGCCGAGCTCCGCGTCGCTGCTGTACACGGCCTCGTACGCGTCGTACTCGCCGACCTTCGTCGGCCCTTCGGAGACCTTCTGCAGGTTGTGAAACTGCTGCGCGAACTGCCCCTGCAACTGGTTCATGAGCTGCGGAAAGACTTCCTTGTCTCCTTCCGCACTGCCGGTGGTTTTCATGTAGCCGACGTTGAAGTTCTCGTGAGTCTTCCCTTCGACTTTCTTCTCCACCGTGACGTAGTTGACGTTGTCCGGATCCTCGGTCTTGATGTCCCAATCCTTCGGATAGTCGAAGGAAAAGTCGACGTAGTTCTCGGCGAGATTGCCGCCGCGGCCTTCGCGCGTGTTGGCGTAGTGGGCGGTCTCGGTCTTCGGCTTCGGGAGGAAGCGCTCCAGCGGATTCGACGGGCCGTCGCCGCTGTGAATCATGAATGATGCTGCGATCAGGCCGAGGCCGATCAGGGTGCTCAGACATCCGCAGCCGCCGAGGATCTTCGTGCTCTTCATCCGTTACCTCACACGCGGAAGGCGAAGCGCGCCACATCGTCGCTGATGATGAGCGTGTCGCCCGGCGCGAGCCGCGCCTCGGTGATGCGATTGCCGATGGTGTTGAGATACGTGCCGTTGGTCGATGACTGATCGACGGCGACGACGCTGCCGTCGCGCACGCCGATCCAGACGTGACGCTTCGATACGCTCGGATCTTCGATGACGACGTCGGCCATGGTGCGGTCGCGGCCGATGTAGAAGCCTTTCGGATCGAGCGGAAAGACGCGCCCCATCACCGGACCGGAGAGTCCGTGCAGCGCGCCGAAGCCGCCGACTCCGACGGCCATGGTCTTGCTCTCGTCGGGCACGATCGGCGCGGATGGCGGCGGCGTGAATTTTGGCGGCGGCGGTGGTGCGAATGACGCGGCTTGCGGAGGCGGTGGCGGCGGCATCGGCGCGGCCTGCATCGGCGGCTGTTGCACCGGCTGCGGCATCGGCTGCGGCACGGCCTGCGGCATCGGCTGCTGCACGGGTACGCCTGCGGCCGGGCGCCGGTTGCGGCCGACCAGCCACACGATCAGCGCGATCACCAGCAGAACGAATCCGAGGAGGAGGAACAAGACTCCTCCGACCACGAGCAAGACCTTCATTGCGGGACCTCGGCGGCATGATAGCAGCGCGCTTAGCATCCCTTTAAGAAGTTCGGCCGCGCGTCATCGCGCGAGCGTCGATCTTTTCGTGTTCGCCTAGCGAAGTCTTAGGACCGCGCCGTTCGCGGCGAGCCTAGATTGCGTGCGGAACAAAGGAGAACGCGAATGACGATCACCGAAACCGCAGTCGATCTCGCACGCGCCACCGAGGCGCTCGAGTCGATGCTCTTGATCCGCACTTTCGAGCTCAAGTCCGCCGAGCTGCGCGCCGCCGGCAAGTCACCGAACATGTGCACCTCGGTCGGGCAGGAAGCTTCCGCCGTCGGCGTGATGCGCGCCCTCGGACCGAGCGATTTGATTCTCACCAACCATCGCAGCGCCGGCCATCTGCTCGCGCGCGGCGCCGATCCGGGGCGCGTGCTCGCGGAGATCCTCGGCAAAGCGACCGGCTACTGCAAAGGAAAGAGCGGCAGCCTGCACATCTCGGTCAAGGAGCTCGGCGTCGTGCTGACCTCGACCATCGTCGGCGGCGAGCTGTCGCTGGCCACGGGCGTGGCGCTGTCGCAGTCGATGTCGGAGGAGAGCGACGCCATCACCACCGTCTTCTTCGGCGACGGCGCCGCAACCGAGGGCATTTTTCACGAGTCTGTCAATCTCTCCGCCGTGTGGAGCCTGCCGGTGCTCTACGTTTGCGAGAACAATCAGTGGCAGGCGTACGTGCATCGCAAGCAGACCATGCTCGTCGATCACGTGGCGGACTGGGCTCGCCCGTACGGAGTCGAAGCGCGGACCGTGGACGGCAACGACGTGGAGGCGGTGTACGCGGCAGCGCGCGAAGCGGCGGCGTACGTGCGCGCGAACCGCAAGCCGTATCTCCTCGAGACCTACACCTACCGCATGCGCGGCCACATGGAGCCGGACGATCAGGCGTACGTCGACCGCAACGAGCTCGCCGCCTGGAAGCTGCGCGACCCGATCGAGACGTACGAGGCGCGGCTGCTCGCCTCCGGCGCGATGAGCGTGCGCGAGGCGGAGGAGATCCGCGAGCGCGTGCGCCTCATCGTCGAAGAGGCGGCCGATTTTGCGCTGCAGTCGCCCTATCCGAGCTTCGCCGAGCTGACCACCGACGTCTACGCGTAATGGAGAAGGACTACGACCATGAGAACCATCACTGCTGATCAAGCGATCACCGAAGCGCTGGCCGAGGAGATGCGGCGGGACCGCAATGTCATCACGTTCGGCGAAGGCGTGGCCACGAAGGGCTACGCGCTCGTCGCGGAATTCGGCGACAAGCGCGTGCGCAACACGCCGCTGGCCGAAGGGATCATCGCCGGCACCGCCGCCGGCGCCGCGGCCACCGGGCTGCGTCCGGTCATCGATCTGCTGTTTGCGCCGTTTCTCACCTTCGCGATGGACGAGATCGTGAACAGCGCCGGCAAGCTGCGCTTTTTGTCCGGCGGCCAGTTCTCGTTCCCGATGGTGACGCTGGCGCGCACCGGCGCCGGTTGGGGCGTCGGCGCGCAGCACAACCACAATCTGGAGGCGTGGTTCGTCCATGCTCCCGGTTTGAAGGTGGTGATGCCGTCGACGCCGGCCGATTTCAAGGGGCTGCTCAAGAGCGCCATCCGCGACGACAACCCGGTCATGTTTTTCTCCGACATCGCGCTGCTGTTCGTGCCGGGCGAAGTGGCGGATGGCGACGACGCGCTCGTGCCGCTCGGCAAAGCGGCCGTGCGCCGCGAAGGCCGCGACGTGTCGCTGATCTCGTACGGCAAGACGGTGCAGACCTGCCTCGACGCGGCGAAGGTGCTGGCGGAGAACGGCGTCGACGCGGAAGTGATCGACCTGCGCACGCTCAAGCCGCTGGATGAAGCGACGATCCTCGCGTCGGTGCGGAAAACCGGCCGAGCCATCATTGTCCACGAAGCGTCGGGTCTCTGCGGCGTCGCCGCCGAAGTCTCGGCCATGCTTTCGGAAAAAGCGTTCACGTCACTACGCGCGCCGATCGTCCGCCTCACCGGCGCCGACGCGCCGGTCGCGGCGTCGTTCCCGCTCGAACAGGCGTACGTGCCGAACGCCGATCGCATCATCGCCGCCGCGACGACGCTGACGGCCGCGGCCGCCGCGTAACACCACCGCGGAGTGGCTCGATCGCGAGCCACTCCGCGGCACGCCCTCTTGCTAACATACGCGGCCATGACCGATCGCTTCGACCTCCTGTCGCGCAGTACCAGCGGCCTGACGTACGTCCGCGATCGGAAAGCGGGCGTGATGCGCGTGCTCACGGAGAGTGAGCTGGCCGATTTCGACGATCCGCCGCCGTGCCCCGAATGCTCCGAGCAGTTCGGCTGCGAGCACTACAACTGCGCGGGCGAGCCGCTGCTCGCGGAGACCGATCTCGAAGCGAACGTCCCGCCCGAATGGCTGCCGTTCGCCAAGGAGCACGGCATCAGCCGCAACGACCTCGAACGCCTGCGCACCGTGGAGCAGCACGAAGGCGAGTACCGCCTCGCCGCAGGCACCAACGCGGATATGCGCGCCCAGGAGCTGGTGCTGCTTCTGAACGAGTCGCGGTAGCCGCCCGCCCTTTATACTCAGGGCACTCATGCATCCTGATCTGCTTCCGCGTGGGCGCGCAGCGCGCTCGCGCTACTGGCTCGTCATGCTCCTCGCCGGTGCGCTCTTCGTCTTGCTTTACGCGGGACTGGAGGCGCTCTTTGGACGCGGCAGCACGCTCCTGTTGTATCCGCCCTTCTTCTGGATCTCGTACGTCGCCGCGGCGCGCCGCTATCACGACCTCGATCGATCGCCTGCGCGGCTGCTTCTGCTGCTCATTCCGATCGCCGGCGCGATCGTGGTCGGCGTCGACCTCGCTTTTCGAAAAGGCACCGACGGCGACAATCGCTACGGACCCGATCCGCGCAGCGCCGGCGCCGACTACCACACTGTGAAACTGCCGCTGCTCGATGGCGACGGGCGCGCGGTGGTCAACGACGTCACCGCCCTCAATCCCGTACGCGTCGCGGCCATCGTCGTGCCGGCGAGTGTCGACGAAGTTTGCGCGGCCATCCTCCGCTCGAGTGGACCGATCTCCGTCGGCGGCGGACATTTCAGCATGGGCGGGCAGACCGCGAGCGAAGGCAGCCTGCACCTCGACATGCGCCGCCTCAACCAGGTGGTGCGCTTCTCGCCGGCCGAGCGGACGATCCGCGTGCAGGCCGGCATCCGCTGGTGCGACATCCAGCGCTTCATCGATCCGCACGGCCTGGCCGTGAAGATCATGCAGACCTACGCGAACTTCACCGTCGGCGGCTCGCTCAGCGTGAACGTGCACGGCCGCTACGTCGGTCTCGGGCCGCTGATCCTGTCCGTTCGCGCCATTACCCTCGTCCTCGGCGACGCCACGATCGTGGAGGCTTCGCCCTCGCACAACCGTGATCTCTTCTTCGGCGCGATCGGCGGCTACGGCGGCCTCGGCGTGATCGTCGAGGCGGAGCTCGAGCTGGCGGAGAACAAACGCGTCGAGCGCGTGGCGGTGAAGCTGCCGCGCGAGCAATACCTCGCGCATTTCCGGCAGCAGGTCCGGAACTCCCGAAAAGCGGTGTTCCATAACGCCGATCTCTATCCGCCGCATTACACACGGGCGCGCTCGGTGACGTGGATCGAGACCGAGCGCGCCGCCACCGAGCCGCGGCGTCTGCAGAGCCCCGGCAGACTGCATCTCATCGAACAATATTTTCTCTGGGCGATCACCGAGACGCCGCTCGGCAAGTGGCGTCGCGAGTTCATCGTCGACCCGATCCTCTACCGCCGCCGCGCCGTGCACTGGCGCAATTTCGAGGCGGGCTACGACGTGGCCGAGCTCGAGCCGCCGTCGCGCCGCGAGCGGACGTACGTGCTGCAGGAGTACTTCGTCCCGGTCGACCGCTTCGACGAGTTCGTGCCGAAGATGGCCGAGATCCTCGGGCGCCATCGCGTCAACGTCATCAACGTCTCCGTGCGCCACGCCCTGCCCGATCCCGGCTCGTTGCTGGCCTGGGCGCGCGAAGAGGTGTTCGCGTTCGTCCTCTACTACAAGCAGCGCGTGCGCGAGAACGCCCGCACGCGCGTCGGCGTCTGGACGCGCGAGCTGATCGACGCGGCGCTGAGCTGCGGCGGCACGTACTACCTGCCGTATCAGGCGCACGCGACGCCGGAGCAGTTTCACGCCGCCTATCCGCGGGCGAAGGAGCTCTTCGCGCTCAAGCGCAAGTACGACCCGCAGTTCCGGCTGCGCAACGTGCTGTGGGACACCTACTACGAGCGCGCGCCGCAGCCGGCCGCGGTCGTCGCCGGCTCGGAGTTCCACTCGGTGTTCGGGAACGTGGCGTCGTTCGACGCCTTCTATCAGTTCCTGCAGAACGTCTATCACGTCTATCCCGAGGACCGGTTGCAGACGCTCATTCGCCAGGCGTGCGACGCGTGCAAGACGGACGAAGAGGTGTATCGCTACATCCAGGAGCGGCTGCCGGAGATCAAGCCGCCGCTGGCCGACGTGTCGTACGCGCTGCCCGCGCTCAAGAAACAAAAAGAGGAGATGACGCGGCAGACGCTGTCGATCCTCGGCGAGCGGAAGAAGATCCGCGGCTACGTCGAGATCGGCTCGACCGGCCGCTACGTGAGCGAGCTGCGCAAGCACGTCGACATTGAGGAGCCGATCTGGCTGGTGAACGACGTCGCGCCGTCGAACTCTCCGGTCGACATCGCGGAGCGTGGCTGCATCACGAAGATCGGGACGTTCGTGCCGCTCGGCGATTACGATCCGCTGCCGCCGGCGATTCCCGACGCGAGCGTCGACCTGGTGACCTGTTTCATCGGATTGCATCACGCGCCGCCGCACCGCCTCGGCGCGTTCGTCGATTCGGTGCGCCGCGTGCTCCGTCCCGGCGGACTCTTTCTCGTACGCGACCACGACGTGAAGACGCCGCAGATGGACGCGTTCGTCTCACTCGCGCACACGGTCTTCAACGCCGGCCTCGGCGTGCCGTGGGACGTGAATGCGAAGGAGCTGCGCCACTTCGCGTCGGTGGAAACGTGGGCGCGCTTCCTCGGCGAGCGCGGCTTCCGCGATACCGGCGCGCGCATCCTGCAGGCGCACGATCCATCGGACAACACGCTGATGGCGTTCACGTCATGAAGCGTCTCGCCGCGCTGCTGCTCGTGGCCACCACGCTCGCCGCGCAGACGCCGCCGGAGCATCGCCGTCCGCCGGACCAGACCTTCCTCACGTTTCCGGAGTGGTTCCTCGTCTTCAGCCCGGCGGAGTACGCGGCGTTCACGCGCGAGCACGTGCCGAGCCGCTTCCCATCCCTCGGGCACATCGCGCAGTTCTGGCGCTCGTACGACGCCGTCTGGAACGCGACGCGCGGCCGCTATCCGTTCAACGGCGGATATCACGTGATGATCCTCGTCATCGGCACGAGCACCACCGTCGAGTACGCGGTGCGCGCGGCGTACGAGACGCTGATCGGACGGCTGGCCGAGCTCACGCGGCGGCACGGCATGACGGCCGAGGAGCGGCTGGCGGCGACGTATGCGCAGGAGTACGTCGACTTCATCCGCGTGCGGCCGTGGTACGAGTTCGACTTTGCCACGCGGCTGCGGGCGATCTGGACGCGGACCGGAATGTGGGGCCGCGATCCGCTGCGGAAGTGGGAGCGCAAGTACGCGTTGACGAGCGAGTACGGCGCGAAGGCGATCTACGGCTGGATGATCATGAAGGCGACGCACGCGGCCTACGAGACGCCGCTGCCGGTGACGGCGGCAGTGATCGATCGCGCGCCGTCGCGCCTGCCGGATGGCGTGACGCTGCTGCGCGCGTTGCCCGATGGCGCGCTGCTGGTGACGCTGCCGCGTTACGAAGGCTTCACCATCGCCGCATCGCAGCTCGCGCGCGACGGCGTGCAGTTCCGCGAAGTCGCGGGCAACCGCGGACCGATTCTGCTCAGCGTGTTGCAGCGCGGCGGCGATCGGAACGCGAGCGACGGTCTGCTGCTGCGCCAGCCGATCCTCACCGAGCCGGGCACGGAGCGCCTGCTGGTGCAGGTGCCGGTGGCGTCGCTCTCGGCGGCGCTCGCGCGCTACACGCGGCCGCCGTATCGCGTCGAGCACGTCTTCGACTACTGAAGCAGCCGCGCCGCGTCTTCGTGCAGCGCGTCGCGCACTGCGCGCGAGAGCTTGCCGAACGGTGCGAGGGCGAGCTGCTTTTTCTCGAACGACCAGGTGCCGGCGACGACGCCGTCGACGAGGAAGGTCGGGAGAACGCGCAGGTTCTTCGTCACGACGCGCGGGCGGTGCTCGTCGGCGATGATGCGAGTGCGGTCGGCGTGCGCGAGCAGCAGGTTGTCGAATTCAGGGAGAAGGCGCGGCGGCGCCGGCGTGGCGGGATCGGGGCGCGGCGCGTCGGGCAGGTCGAAGAGCTCCCGTTTGCCGGTGTCGCGAAACGTGTGCAGCCGCGGGCGCAGGTCGTCGAAGAGAACGCGCGCACCAGCGAGGCCGGACCACGTCTGAAAATCGGCGGGCGTGGCCGGACCGAAGGCGGCTAGGTAGCGGAGCACGAAGTCGTGCAGCGAACCCGCGCCGGTTTCCGCGAGCGTGAACTTAGCCTCGGGCGGAAAGCAGGACGGCGAGTCGTCCGGCACCATCACCAGCGGCAGGTGCATGCGCACGGCGTAGCCCATCAGCCGCTCGTTCCACTTGGGAAAGCGCGCGACGAGCTCGGTGCGGAGCTCCTCGAACGTGCGCGGCGACTCGGCGTAGAGCGCGCGCGCGGCATCGAGCAGCGCGTCGAGATCCATGGTCGGGCCGTTTCTGGCGATGGTGCCCGCGCTCTTCGACAGGGCAGGCTGCAGCAGCGGGCGCCAGGCGCGATAGTCGTCGCGCGTGACGAGGTGCAGCGTGCCGCGCATCATCGTCGCGCGTACGACCTCGCCGCGATGAATCGCCGCGCGCAGCTCGTCGTGGGTGAAGCCGTCCAGCCGCGTGGCCAGGCCGAGGAACGGCGCCTTCGAGGCCTGCGCCTGCAGGCCGGCCAGTCGCGCGACCGCCTCCGTCGCGCGCAGCGGCTCGCGTGCGAGGAGCAGTTGACGCGCGAGCGTGGCGCGGTTGAGCGCGCTCACCGGCACGGTGCCCAGACGTACGGATGCATCTTCGGCGAGTGGGCGAGCACGATCGCGCCGGTGTAGTCGCGATACGGGCGCACTTCGTCGATGCCGATGGTGAAGCTGCGGCGTGGGACGAAGCGGCTGCGGGTGTCGATCAGCAGCGCCGGTACGGAGCCGCGGCCGTAGACGTCTTCGAATGAGCCGGGCGTGCGGTTCACGGGGCCGCAGCCGAAGCCGGGGAAGTCGATCTCGGTGTCGTAGGCGGCGAGGGCGAAGTTCACGTAGTCGCGGCCGTGCGTCGCGGCGAGGTAGCTGCCGAACGGACGCTCGCCGCGCGGCAACGGAGTGCGGGCGATGTGCGAGTTCGCCGCCCACACCACCGTCTTCGCGCCGGGCGCTTTCATCGCGCGCTGCGCCTCGAACGCGTACGCCATCGCTTCGTCGCGGGCGTTGTAGCCGGCGTAGTAGTCGTGGGCGATGAGGAAGACCGAGTTCTCCCAGGCGCGCAATCCGACCACGCGCAGCTTCAGCACGTCGCGCTCGCGCGCCGGTGCCGCATCGATCAGCCGCTCCGCCTCGGCCAGCGCGGCGAGGCAGGTCTGGTGGCGCTCCGGCGGAATCTCGCCGAACGGATAGCGCGTCGTCACCGCCTCGCACGACTCGATGCCTTTCGAGCGCGGATCGCTGCGCGGCACGCCGGCGCGCTCGAGGAAGGCGATGAGCGCCGGCCCGTCGTACCACGGCTGCTGGATGTCGAAGCCGAAGAGCGTGATCTTGTCGGCGGCGTCGGGATGGGCGCTGTTCCACTGGCACATCCAGCGCACCAGATCGGCGTACTCGCTGCTCTGCCAGACGTTGATGTGATCGGCGATGGCGCGCTCGGGCGTGCCGCTGCAAGTCTGGACGTAGTCGCCGGCGCGCTCGGCACCTTGCCAGAGGCTCTCGATGGCTAAGGCGCGAAAGCCGAGCTCGGACACGAGGTAGCGGAAGAGGCGATGCTTCATCCGATAGAAGCCGGCGGAGGTGTGATAGCTCTCGCCGAGGGCGACGATGGAGGCGTTGCCGATGAGAGAGCGCAGCGGTGCGAGATCGGCGGTGGAGGAGAGCGCCGGATCGTCGCCGGCGAGCGGCCAGACGCGTGGCTGCAGCGGCGCGAGCTGCGCCGAGGCGGCGAGTGCAGTCGACGCCAGGATGAATGCGGCGAGAGCGGCGCGCATGACGCGAGTATGCGGCAGCGCGCGCGGCATGCGGCGGCGGTTTGCAGGAACGTGACGGAGCCGCGCGCCTCCGACTTGGCCCGCCTCACGCATTTATTTGCACTTTGGAGGTGAACCATGAACAAAACCGCGATGCTCGCGGTCGCCATTCTGCTGCTCGCTGCCACGGCGGCATTCGCCGCGGCGCCGACGCCGATGCTGCGTTGTGAGTCGCAGAACGGGAAATACCGCGAGTGCAGTACGGCCGGACTCGGCCGGGTGACGCTTGGCCGTCAGCTCAGCGACGTCAAGTGCATTGAAGGACAAAGCTGGGGCAACCGCAACGGCGTGGTCTGGGTCGACAACGGATGCCGCGCCGACTTCGTCGCCACCAACGGCCCGAACGTCAGCACGCAGCGCTCGCCGCGCTCGGTGCGCAACGTCGTCTGCGAGTCGAGCGACCGCAGCCGTCATCGCTGCGACGCCGACACCCGCTTCGGCGTGACGATCGCGAAGCAGATCAGCAAGAGCTCCTGCGACTTCGGCGAAGACTGGGGCTACGACCGCGACGGCATCTGGGTCCAGAACGGCTGCCGCGCCGAGTTCCAGCTCGGCCGCTCGCGCCGCGCCAACCGCGTGGCCGAGACGGTGCGCTGCGAGTCGGACGGCAAATACCGCACTTGTCCCGCCGACACCTACTTCGGCGTCGAGCTGGCGCGCCAGATCAGCAACTCCGCCTGCGTCAAAGACCGCACTTGGGGCTTCAACGAGCAAGGCATCTGGGTCAACGGCGGCTGCCGCGCCGACTTCACCATCGGCGTCGACTACGGCTACCAGAGCATGACCTCGTCCTCGCGCGGCACGACCATCCTCTGCGAGTCGACCCCGAGCGGCCAGCGGCATTACTGCGCGGCCGACACGAGCTTCGGCGTGCGGATGTCGAAGCAGGTGAGCGACACGCGCTGCGTCAAGGGCACGAACTGGGGCTTCGACGAGAACGGTGTCTGGGTCTCGGACGGCTGCCGGGCGCAGTTCGTTCTCGATTCCGACCGCTAGACGGCAAAAACTGCAGTCCAAATCGGGGCCGCGCGGCATCCGGGCAAACCAGCCCGGCTGCCGTCGCGGCCGCATCTTTTTTGACGTCAGTAACTTAGTAGTTCCGCAAGAAAAGCGGCATGAAACCTGCCTGCGCCGGTAGTGCCACTACCACTGAAAGGCAACGCAAAACTTCCCCTGGCAGGAGAGGAAACATGAACCGTATCGTCCGTCTGCTGTTGGTCGCGAGCCTCGCGGCCGCCTTGTCGGTGCCGCTGTTTGCCGCGAGCGGCACCTATTACTTCACCGGCGATCCCGCCGATCAGGTCAACAAGCAGTACCAGGACATCGGGACCGCGACCTTCACGCAGGCGGCCCCGACCGGCACCGTGCCGATCACGCAGGTCGGCTCCGTGCTGGCGAACGCCGATTTCGTCGGAAACGCGCTGGCCAGCTTCTGGAACGGCCCGTTCTCCGGTAACGCGGTCGGCACCCTGCATCTGAAGTGGTACTGGAGCACGCAGCATCCGGAAGCGCTGCTGTCGGGCGGAACCGTTGAAGTGACGGTCTTCGCCGATCCCGACTGGGCGGCGGACCGCGAGCAGCCGAACCGCATCATCGGCCGCGCGCTCGTGCCGCTGGTCGGCATCGGCGCGACGCCGACGCTGCTCGAGAGCTACGTGCCGGTGAACGGCACGGTCACGCGCGAGCTGGTGATCCAGGTCGTGCCGCACTTTGCCGACACCGACGAAGAGCTGCTCGTGCACTACGGCGCGACGCTCACGCCGTCGCAGTTCGAGATCATCGACGGCCCGGCGCGGCAGCCGTTCCCGACGGCGCCGCAGGGCAGCGGCCTCGCGCCGCGTTTCACCGCCTTCACGCCGTCCGCGTCGCAGCTCGCCTCCGGCCTCGGCACGGACGCCGGCGAGCCGTCGATCGGCTCGAACTGGCTGACGGGCAAGGCATTCTTCCAGTCGTACCTGACCACGTTCCGAGTGGCCTTCGATGACTCCTGCCCGGCGTCGCCGAGCGCGACCTGGACGCCGAAGTCGAGCATCGAGACTTCGCAGCAGAGCTTCGATCCGATTCTCTACACCGACTCACAGACCGGCCGCACGCTGGTCTCGCAGCTCATTCTCGCCAGCACCACCAGCCTCTCCGCCTACACCGACGACGACGGCGAGACGTGGTCGCCGAGCCAGGGCTCGGGCATCGCGTCCGGCATCGACCACCAGACCATCGGCGGCGGCGGTCCGTTCCACGCTCCGCTGCCGAGCGCCGCGACGTATCCGCACGCGATCTACTACTGCGCGCAGGACAGCGCCGCGGCGAACTGCGCGATCAGTCTCGACGGCGGGCGCACGTACGGTCCCGCGGTTCCGATCTACACCTCGGCGCAGTGCGGCGGTCTGCACGGCCACGTGAAAGTCGGTCCGGACGGCACGGCGTACGTGCCGAACAAAGGCTGCGGCGTCGAGCAGGCGCTGATCGTCTCCGAGAACAACGGCGCGACGTGGGAAGTGCGTAAGGTGAAGGGAAGCCTCTCCGCCGACAGCGATCCGTCGGTGGCGCTCTCCAAGAACGGGCGCCTCTACTTTGCCTTCGCCGACAACAACAACGACATGGTGGTCGCGGTCTCCGACGATCGCGGCAAGAGCTTCACGAACGTGCAGAGCGTCAGCGGACAGGCGGGCCTCAAGAACGTGGTCTTCGCCGAGATGGTGGCCGGCGATGACGACCGCGCGGCCGTCGCCTACCTCGGCACCAGCACGCCCGGCGCGCTCACCGCGCGCGAGTTCGGCGGCGTCTGGCACGGCTACATCTCGACGACGTACGACGGCGGCCTGCACTGGCAGACCGTGAACGCCACGCCGAACGATCCGGTGCAGCGCGGACCGATCTGGCTGTCCGGCGGCGGCGAAGTCTCGCGCAACCTGCTCGACTTCAACGACGCTACGATCGACAAGGAAGGTCGCATCCTCTTCGGCTTCGCCGACGGCTGCATCGGCGGCTGCGCGCAGACCGGCCCGACGGCGCGCGGCAACTCGTACAGCGCCATCGCCTCGATCATCCGCCAGAGCGGCGGCCGCCGCATGTTCGCGCAGTACGACCCGCAGGAGCCGACCATCCCCGGCGCGCCGACGCTCACCGTCACGCGCAACGGCAACCTGGCCAAGCTCACCTGGTCGGAAGGCAACGACGGCGGCTCGCCGGTGACGAAGTACTCCGTCTATCGCAACGAGAAACTGATCGCCACGACGAGCAATCCGAGCTACGTCGACGCGAGCGCGGATCCGAATACGACCTACACCTACCGGGTCGCGGCGACGAACGCGCTCGGCACCTCGTGCGGCGGCAACGCCGTCTCGTCGGCGCCGGCCGGCAGCTCGTGCAGCGGCGTGGTTCTGGTGACCGATGCGGCCGGCGATCAGACCGGCGCGCCGCTCAATGGCGCGCTCGACATCCAGTCCGTCTCCATCTCCGAGCCGTACGACGTCGACGGCTCGCAGAAGCTGATGTTCCGCATCAAAGTCGGCAGCCTGCAGACGCTGCCGGCGAACGCCGAATGGCGCGTGCTCTGGAACTTCCCGATCGGCGCCGGCGGTCAGTGGTATGCCGACATGCGCACGAATGAGAGCGGCGTTCCGTCGTTCGAGTACGGCCGCGTCGAGTTCATCGACGGCGTCGTGACCTCGGTCGGCCAGCCGGTCACCATCGGCGCCGCCGACGCGCAGAGCAACTACGATCCGAACGGCACGATCACGATCGTGCTGAACAAGGCCGACCTCACCACCGACGCCGCGCAGTTCCCCGGCCCGCAGCCGGGCGACATCATCGGCGGCGCGCTGGCGCGTACGTACATCGGCACCGGCACGCAGCTCACGACGTTCCGCGGCGCGATCGATACGACCAGCCTGGCGCAGGCGTACGTGCTCGTCGGCAACGACTTCTGCGCGCCGGCCGTGCTGACCGCCTTCGAAGACGACGACGCGCACATCGCGTACTCGAACGGCTGGCACACGCTGAGCGACACGAACGCCACCGCCGCGCACTTCCGCATGGGCAGCGGCAAGTCGACGGCGAGCATCTCCTTCACCGTCCCGGCGAACAAGTACGGTGCGGTGCTCTACCGCTACGCCACGGCGCCGAAGGGCGGCACGGGCGAAGTGTTCATCGACGGCGTGTCGCAGGGCACGATCAACTTCAACGGTGCGACGGGCACGACGAAGAACCCGACCTTCGGCGCGGTGCAGCGCTTCTCGGCCGGATTGCAGCCGGGCGCGCACACGTTCGAGATCCGCGGCAACGGCACGATCTATCTCGATCAGATCGCACTCGAGAGCTCGGAGTCGGGCGCGGTCTCGCAGACCGGCCCCGGCGCCACGACGACGAACACCTCGTCGCTGGCGATCGGGCAGGAGCTCGTGCAGCAGCTCGTCGTTCCGGCCGGCGCCAAAGGGATTTCCGTCGTGGCCGAGGCGTCGAATAATCTGCCGGTGCGCGTGATCCTGGTCAGCCCGACCGGTGTCTCGCTCGCCACCGCCGACACGTCGAGCGGTCTGGCGGTCATCAACCAGACGCTCAGCGGCGGCGGTGTGTATCTCGTGAAGCTCGTGAACCTCAGCGTCGGACCGGTGAACGTCTGGACATCGGTGACGCCGCTGGTTTCCCGCTGATGCAGCAACGGACGGCGGGCCTTCTTCTCGCTGTGGTTCTCGCCGCCGTCGCGCAAGGTTGCGCGACGGCGGCGAAGCCGCGGAATGCGTGCGAGGTGCTGACGGCGGAGGACGTGCGCGCGGTGCAGGGCGAGGCGTTCGTCGACGCGAAGCTCAGCGACGTCGGCGGTCTCTCGCAGTGTTTCTACGAGCTGCCGTCATTCGCCAACTCGGTGAGTGTCGACCTCGTCCCGACCGGCGGCCACGAGTTCTGGCGCACGCACTTTCCCGATGTCCGCGACGGCGAACGCGAAGAGGAAGAGGAGCATCACGCGACCGCCGCAGGAAAGCGAGAAGAGAACGAAGAGGAAGAGAAGCTCCCGCCGCGCCCAATCCGCGGGATCGGCAATGAAGCCGTATGGGCGGGCAGCCGGATTGCCGGATCTCTGTACGTGCGGAAGGGCGACGCAGTGGTGCGCGTGAGCGTCGGCGGCGCCGGCACCGAAGAAGAAAAGATAGAAAAGTCCAAGCGTCTCGCGTCGAAGGCGTTGGCGAAGTTCTGAGGTCGTTCGACGGAATCGGGGGACGACGAGGGGCCTCCGGCGGCTGGGGCCGAGGGCCCCAGACCCCACTGGTTGGCCTAGCCTCCGCGACACAGTGTCGCGAGCTCGCAAGGCAGTGTCGCGGAGGCTAGGCCCATCAACGGGGTCTGGGGCCCGTGGCCCCAGCCGCCGGAGGCCTCCGGTCGTCCCCCGATCTGTCGGCGACGCCCACGAACACGAGCTCCGCGCCGGGGTGGTCGAGCCACTCCGGGGTGTCGAGCTGCAGGAAGCGGCGGTCGCGGAAGCGTTGCTGCAGCGCCGGCGGAAACGGTGTCGGCACGCTCACATGCACTTCCAGATCGTCGAACAGCTCCGTCTGCAGGTCGGGCACTTCGAGCATGCCCCAGGCCGCGGGATCGGGATTAGCGATGGTGACGATGTAGTCCGCGTTGTCCTCGACGTCCACCTCGGCCGCGATAGGATCGTGATCGGCGACGTGCTCGACGCGCCAGCGGAGATGCGAGTGTGTGCCGTGCGTGGCGATGTCGTAACTGCCGCTGGCGAACGCGCGCGCCGCGGGCAGATGACGCAGGCCGCGTGTCTTCGTCCCGTACACCTGCGCGCCGAGGGCCGCGTGCATGTCGTAGTGGGTAAGGACGAGATCGACGTAACCCCAGAAGCGGTCGCGTTGCGACGAGCGCGGCAGCCGTTTCCGTCCCACGGCGATCAGCCTCTCGAACGCGCTGCCCGCGGGCGTCAGCAGAATCAGCAGCCGCTGCACGTCGTCGAGCTCGTCGGGATGCTGCTCCTCGACCCGCGGCCGGTAGAAAAACGTCACCGCACCGCTCTCGATCGTAATTGCCGCCTCCGCCGCCAGCGCACGTGCCATCGGCATGGGTAGTTTCAAAAGATGGACCGGAGGTCGCACGCGACCCCGTGGCCCACCACCTGCACGTCCCCCGGGCATGGCCCGAGGTTGGGAAAGCAAATCCGTCGAATCGCAGCAGCATGAGGCGCCGGCGGCGGCTCGGGAGCGGGTTTCGGAGGAGGAGCTCGAGCGGCGGCGGAAGCGCGAGAGTCTGGAGCTCTCGCGCCGCCGCATTGCGCGCGAGCTCGACGCCGCGCGCACCGAGACGCATCGCGCCGCGCTGGAGAACGCGCTGCGGCATCTCGACGGCGAGCTGTCGAAGCTCGCGTAGCGCTTACTGCGCCGCGAGCACCGCGTCCGGCACGTCGTTGTGCACGGCCGGCACCGTTCGCAGGTACGCGTACACCGAGCGGAGATCCTCATCCGTCAGACCGGCCACGTTCTGCCACGGCATCGGCGGCAGGATCGGACGGCCGACGCCCCAGTGGCGTCCCGAGCGGATGGTCTTCATGAACTGCGCCTCGCTCCAGATGCCGATGCCGGTCACCGGATCGGGCGTGAGATTGCGCGCGTAGCTGACGCCCCACGGACCGGCGAAGGCGGTGTTGGTGCCGGCGCCGCTCCAGACCCACGGCCCGTTCGGCTTCGGCGCCGGCGGCATCTTCAGTCCTTCCGGATGTCCGGAAAGACGTCTGCTGAAGTCGGGCTCCGGTCCGCGCGCGGTCATCTTCAGCGGCGTGTGGCAATCGTTGCAGCCGCCGATTCCGACCAGGTACTCGCCGCGGGCGACGCGCGTCTTCGTCAGCTCCGCTGCTTTCATCTGCGCGGCGTTGCGGTTGGCGTTCGTGGCGGTGAGCGTGGCCGCGAGTGCGAGCGCGGCGACGAGGGTGAGAGTGGCGATGATGCGGTGAGTCATGAAACGTTTCCTCCGAGCAGGCAATCTAGAGTCGGCGCGGAAACGCGGTTGCTAAGACTTTCCTAGGAGGATGCGAAAAGATCGCGCCGCGGCGAGCCTCACGCCGCCGCCGTTCTTAAAGGGATGCTAAATTCATCGCTCCGATGCCTTCCATCCTGATCGCCGCGGTGGCCGCGCTGCTCGTCGGCGCGGGCGCGGTGTTGTTCGGCAAGCGCCACGCGCGCCGCCTGCAGCGCCAGCGCCGCATCCACATCGACCGCTTCAAGCTCAAGCGCCGCCACGCCGAGATCGAGCTGGAAGTCTTCGGCAGCCGCGAGATCGTGCAGGCCGTGCAGGGCTACGCGCGCGAACATCACGTCTCCATCGAGCAGGCCTCGAAGCAGGCCCGCACCTACCTCCAGGAGATCGTCCCGAAATTCAACCTGCTCGCGTACTACCGCATCGGCGCGCCGGTGGCGCGCGCGATCATGCACTTCCTCTATCGCGTGGTCGTCGAGCGCCGCCCCATCCGCGAGCTGAGCGAGCGCATGAGCCGCGGCGCCACCATCGTCTACATCATCAACCACCGCTCCAACGCCGACTACGTCCTGGTCGCGCACATGCTGTTCAAGTTCATCTCGCTCTCGTATGCCATCGGCGAATGGGCGCGGGTCTGGCCGCTCAACCACGTCTTCAAATGGTTCGGCGGCTACTTCGTGCGGCGGCGCTATCGCGAGCCGCTGTATCACGCCGTGCTGCAGAAGTTCGTCCAGACCATCACCAAGAACGGCGTGACCCAGGGCGTCTTCATCGAAGGAGGCCTCTCCCGCGACGGCGCGTTTCAGAAGCCGAAGCTGGGGATGCTCGATTACATCGTCACCTCGAAGCGCGATCCCGATTTCACCCAGCCGCTGGTGATCGTCCCCACCGCCGTCAACTACGACCGCGTTCTCGAGGACCGCACCCTGACCGAGGAGCTGCTGGGGCGGGAAGAGCGCTCGACGAGAAAAGAGAAACTCGTCACCACCTTCGACTACCTCTTCCGCAACTTCTTCCGCGGCCTCTTCCGCCGCTTCAAGCGCTACGGCTACGCGGTGGTCTCCTTCGGCGAGCCGCTGGTGGTCGACGAGTTCATTCGCGAGCATCCGTCGCTGCTGGCCGAAAGCTACGACGACCGCAAGGGCGACCTGCAACTGCTCGCCGAGCGGATCATGAGCGAGATCTCCGACGCGCTGCCGGTGACGCCGGTGACGCTCGTCGCCACGGCCTTCGCGCGGCACGACGTGCTCACCGAGCGCGCGATGGTCGCGGAGCTCGACGCCATGCGCGCCGAATGGCGCGAGCGTCCGTGGCTGCTGCGCGAGAAAACGAGCGCCGAGATCTGGAAGGCGGCGCGTCAGGTGCTGGAGCTCAGACACCTGATCGCGCCGGCACAGCAGTGGTCGAGCGAGCTGTTCGACGAAGGCGGCGGCATGCCGGCGCTCGAGGATGCGTGGCAATGGAACCCGGAGGAGCGCACGCTGCGCGACTACTACGCGAACGCCCTCGTTCCCTTTGCCGACGTCCGGCGGCGCGGCTGGCCGGAGCGCCGCGCCGTCAGTTCGCCGCCGTCACCGAGTCGAGAAAGCCGTACAACGCATCCAGCGTCCGCGACGCCGCGCTGATCGCCGCATCGCTTTTCTCCGGCGCGTCGCACAGCTCGCGCAGCAGCGTGCGCGAGGTCTCGGAGTGCACGACGTCCGCGTCCATGTGCACGGCGAAGAAGGCGACGTCGCGCTCGGCGCTGATGCCGTACCACTTCGCCAGCCCGGCGATCTTCGCCTTCGCCACGGCCGGGATCTGCGACTCATACGCGTAGAGCGCGGCCAGACCTTCGTGCAGCGCGCCGTCGCGTGCGAGCGACTTCATCGTGGCGCAGAGATGCTGCACGGCGTCGTTCGGCGCGCCGTTGCGCACGTCGTCGCGATCGATGCCGAGGGACTCGCAGAAGCGGAGCCAGAGCTCGGGATGATTCTCCGGGCCGCGCTCTTCCTCGATGAGGTTCTCGAGCAGCGACTGCCGGATGGCGATGTCGTCGGTCTGCGCGTGCATGGCCGAGATGAAGGTGGGGAAGGCCATGGCGTAGTGAAAGTACTGGCGCGCGTAGTCGCGCAGCTCGGCGGGCGAGAGCGTGCCGGCGGTCCAGCGCTGATAAAACGGATGATCGAGCAGATGACGGGACGCAATCCGCGCGTCGAGAGCCTGAACGGGATCCATGCGTTACCTCCTAAGGTTGTTGCGAGTGCGGGCAGTGTAGCGCACACGACGTGCGGCGCTCGCTTGAACCGGGACGACGCCGCGAAATAGACTCGCGCCGATGTCTCACAACACCTTCGACACTCTCGATTCCTTTTCCCTCGGCGACGGCAGAACGGCGCAGTTCTACTCGCTGCCGAAGCTCGAGGCCGCCGGCGTCGGGCCGGTCTCGCGGCTGCCGGTGAGCATTCGCGTCGTGCTCGAGTCCGTGCTGCGCAACGTCGACGGCCGGAAGATCACCGAGAAAGACGTCCGCACGCTCGCCAACTGGGCCTGCACCGCCGAGCGCACCGACGAGATCCCGTTCATGGTCGCGCGCGTGCTGCTGCAGGACTTCACCGGCGTGCCGCTGCTGGTCGACCTCGCCGCCATGCGCTCCGCGGCGCAGCGCGCCGGCAAGGACCCGCGCATCGTCGAGCCGCTCGTGCCGGTCGATCTGGTCATCGACCACTCCGTGCAGGTCGACTTCTCGAATCGCGCCGACGCCCTGCAGCTCAACATGGAGATCGAGTTCAAGCGCAACACCCAGCGCTACCAGTTCCTCAAGTGGGGCACGCAGGCCTTCAACGGCTTCCAGGTCGTGCCTCCCGGCATCGGCATCGTCCACCAGGTCAACCTCGAGCATCTCGCCCGCGGCGTGCTGGAGAAAGACGGCGTCTGGTATCCCGACTCGCTGGTCGGCACCGATTCCCACACCACCATGATCAACGGCCTCGGCATCGTGGCCTGGGGCGTGGGCGGCATCGAGGCGGAGGCCGCGATGCTTGGTCAACCTGTTTACTTTCTCACGCCCGACGTCGTCGGCGTGCACCTGACGGGCCAGCTACGTGAAGGCGTCACCGCCACCGATCTCGTGCTCACCGTCACCCAGCTTCTGCGTCACGCGAAAGTGGTCGGCAAGTTCGTCGAGTACTTCGGCGAAGGCGCCGAGTCGCTGCCGGTGGCCGACCGCGCCACCATCGCCAACATGGCTCCGGAGTACGGCGCGACGATGGGCTACTTCCCGATCGACGAGGAAAGCTGCCGCTACATGGCGCTCACCGGACGCACCGAGGAGCAGATCGCGACGTTCCGGAACTACTACAAAGCGCAGGGACTCTTCGGCATCCCGAAGAAGGGTGAGGTCGACTACACGAAAGTGCTCGAGCTCGACCTCGGCACCGTGCGCGCGAGCGTGGCCGGTCCGAAGCGTCCGCAGGACCGCATCGAAGTGGACATGCTCAAGTCCACCTTCGTGAACATGCTGCAGGCCGAGCCGCCCAACGGCTACGGCAAGCCGGCCTCGGAGATCGAGCGCAAAGTGCAGACCGTGGTCGGCGTTCATGACGCCGCCACGCACGTCGCCGGCGGCGGCGAGCAGGAGATGTCCAGCGTGCCGGCGCCGCAGGACACGCGCAACACCAGCGAGCTGACCGAGTACGAGATGATCAACAACCGGCCGTCGCCCGACCGCGTCGATGCCGGCGCGCTCGCCGCCGCGGGCGAGTTCCCGCGCGAGTCGGCCGAGCTGCATCACGGCGACGTCCTCATCGCCGCCATCACTTCCTGCACCAACACCTCCAATCCTTCGGTGATGCTGGCCGCGGGACTGCTGGCGAAGAAAGCCGTCGAGAAAGGGTTGAGCGTGCCGCGCGTGGTCAAGACCTCGCTCGCACCCGGCTCGCGCGTGGTCACCGAGTACTACCGCAAGTCGGGCCTGCAGCCTTACCTCGACCAGCTCGGCTTCTACCACGTCGGCTACGGCTGCACGACCTGCATCGGCAACTCCGGCCCGCTCGATCCGATGATCGAGCAGACCATCAACGAGCACGACCTCATCGGCGTCTCGGTGCTCAGCGGCAACCGCAACTTCGAGGCGCGCGTGCATCAGTCGATCAAGGCGAACTTCCTGATGTCGCCGCCTCTCGTGGTGGCCTTCGCCCTGGCCGGACGGGTCGACATCGACCTCACCTCCGAGCCGCTCGGCCGCGGCAAAGATGGTCAAGATGTTTACCTTCGCGACGTCTGGCCGACCCTCGACGAAGTGCGCGCGGCCACCGAGAGCGCGCTCGCGCCGGAAGACTTCCAGCGCCTCTACTCCAGCTTCGCCGACCAGAATCCGCTCTGGAACCAGATCCCGTCGACGCCCGGCCTGCTCTACGAGTGGGACGCCAGCTCGACGTACATCCAGGAGCCGCCGTTCTTCGCCGACATGGACGCGCAGCGCGGCAACACCGGTGATCTCGCCGGCGCGCGGCCGCTGGCCATCTTCGGCGACTCGGTGACCACGGATCACATCAGCCCGGCCGGCTCGATCAAGGCGAGCTCGCCGGCCGGCAAGTACCTCATCGAGCAGGGCGTCGAGGTGCAGGACTTCAACAGCTACGGCTCACGCCGCGGCAACGACCGCGTGATGACGCGCGGCACGTTCGCCAACGTGCGCATCAAGAACCTGATGGTGCCGGGCGTCGAAGGCGGCGTGACCGTGCACTATCCATCGCGCGAACGGCTGTCCATCTTCGACGCGGCCATGCGCTACGCGCAGGAAGGCACGCCGCTGGTCGTGATCGCCGGCCAGGAGTACGGCACCGGCAGCTCGCGCGACTGGGCCGCCAAAGGCACCAAGCTCCTCGGCGTGCGCGCGGTCGTGGCGCAGAGCTTCGAGCGCATTCACCGTTCGAATCTCGTCGGCATGGGCGTGCTGCCGCTGCAGTTCGCCGAAGGGACGAACGCGCAGTCGCTCTCGCTCGACGGCACCGAGACCTTCGACATCACCGGCATCGGCGGCACGCTCCGGCCGCGCCAGCAGGCCACGCTGCGCATCCATCGCAGCGGCGGCACGACCGACGAGGTCGCGGTCATCGTGCGCATCGACACGCCGATCGAGGTCGACTACTACGAGAGCGGCGGCATCCTGCCGTTCGTGCTGCGGCAGCTCATGCAGCAGAACGCGATGGAAGCGGCGCACGCCTGACGCGCGCGCCGCTTCGTCGCGCTCAGCCGAACAGCGGCTTGCGGACGAAGGGCAGCATGGCCAGCTTGAAATTGAGGCCGATCACCTTGAATTGATCGGCGGCTTCGGCGGTGATCGGCACTTTCGCGAAGAGGATAGCCACGATCAAGTCGCCCGAGGCGAGCAGTCCGCCGAAGCCGATCACCGAGCGGATGCCGTACGGGCGGACGAAGTCCTCCTGCGCCACGATGGCCGCGCTGCGCGACGCCTCCGGGACGTAGAAGACGTTCTGCACGCGGTCGCCCATGTCGAGCAGCAGTCCCGGTTCGGGACGGAGCACGCTGCCGACGCTCAGGCCGAGCTGGGCGATGAGCTGCGAGACCATCGGCGCCTCCGCCACCGCCTTCTCGCTGCTGAGCGGAATGGCGCGGTGACCGCGCGAGGCGTGGCGCGAGTTCCACGTTGGCTCGTCGCCGGCGGTGGCCAGCAGCACGAGGCAGCGCAGCGCGGGCAGCTCGCCCGCCTTCGGATCGAGGTTGCGCGCGAAGGCCTGCAGGTCGGGCGGCAGGTCGGCGTACGGATGCGTTTTGTAGACGCGCACGAGCGCGCAGGCGGGATTGCGATTCTCGTCGCGCAGTTCGTCGCGGAAGATGCCCACCATCCGCTGCGCCGCCTCTTCCATCGTGGCCGGCTCCTGTCGTTCGAACTCCGCGCGGATCGCGCCGCGGAGCCGCATCATCGCGGTGAAGCCGAAGTTCGTCAGGTCGATCATAGGTCTATCAGGGACGCCGCCCCAGTTGCAGCGACGAGTCGTTGGTGCGGTTATCCACGGTGGTCGCGTAGACGATGGCGCTGCCGGCGAAGAGCCGCAGCTCGACCGAGTCGTCGGCCGCGAGCGCCGTCGACAGCATGACGTCGGCGGGACGCTGATCGAATGTATCGGCGCTCCAGGTGAGCGAGCCGCGCGACTTCTCCGCGCCGCCTGCGTTGCGCACGACGTAGTCGATGGTCGCGCCGCTCTCGAGCGTGCGCACGCCGAGGTTGAAGCGGTAGCGGGTGAGATCGCGCGGCACGATCAGCAGCGCCGCCTCACCGCGCGAGAGCGCCTCGCCGGGACGCACCGCCGGCACGGTCACGCCGGTGGAGCCGGTCGGCTGATCGTCGTAGGCGCGGGCGACGATGGCCGGCACGCCGCCGCGGTCGACCAGCAGGTCGAGCGAGCCGATGCCGCTCGCGCCGAGCTCCGCCACCACGTCCGCGTACGAACGCGTCGCGTGCGGCGCGAGCTCGTAGCGCGCGATCAGGTTCTGCGGCCGCAGCACCAGCCAGCCGCTCATCGGGCCGTCGCTGCCGTTGGCCAGTTGCAGCTCGGTGCGGAAGTTCGCGTTCGACTGACCCTGCGTCGAGCCGACCACGGCAAGGATGGCGTCGGCCGGCTTCGGCGCCACCTGCGCGAATGCCGACGAGGCGGCGACCGAGAGGACGAGGGCGAGCTTTCTCACGGCGGCGATTATTACGTAGACTCGCGCGCGATGAAACGCGCCCTGGCCGTGGTCCTGCTGCTCGCCGCCGCTCCGCTCCTCGCGGAGAAAAAAGTCCTCACCCTCGACGCCATCTACGATCCGACCAACCGCGTCTTCTTCAGCGGCGCGATCCAGAACGGTTTCGAGTGGCTCGACGACACCAGCTTCGTCTGGCCGAAGACCGACGAGCGCGGCGAGCTGGTCGAGTGGCGCGTCTTCGACACGGCGAGCGGCAAGACCCATCCGCTTTTCGATCCCGCCGATTTCCGGCGCGCGCTCGAAGCGATCGGCGTGGCGAATTCCGTCGCCAGCGCCGCCGCGGAGTCGGACGATCTCACCTTCGACACGAAGAAATCGGCCATCGTGGCCGAGGTCGGCGGCGATCTCTACGTCTACTCGCTGGCGACGCAGAAAGCGAAGCGCATCACCTCGGCCGGCGGCGCCGAGGAGCAGGCTACGTTCAGTCCCGACGGCGCGAAAGTCGCGTTCATCCGCGCCAACGATCTCTACGTCGTCGACCTCGACGGCCACGAAGTGCGCCTCACCACCGGCGGCAACGCGAAGCTCCTCAACGGCAAACTCGACTGGCTCTATCAGGAGGAGATCTTCGGACGCGGCATCTTCAAGGGCTACTGGTGGAGCCCCGACTCCTCGCGCCTCGCGTACCTGCAGCTCGACGAGTCGCCGGTGCCGGAGTACACGATCGTCGACGACATTCCGTATCAGCCGAACGTCGACGTCTATCCCTATCCGCGCGCCGGCGATCCGAATCCGATCGCGCGACTCTTCGTCGTCTCCGCCGCCGGCGGCGCATCGATGCAGGTCGACACCTCGCGCTACAGCGACTTCCTCATCGTGAACGTGGCGTGGGCGGACGCCCGGACGCTGACCTATCAGGTGCAGGATCGCGAGCAGACCTGGCTCGATCTCGACACCTGGTCGGCGGGCAAAGTGACCACGCTGCTGCACGACACCACCAAAGCGTGGGTCGACCCGATCGCCGCACCGTACTGGCTGCCCGACGGCACCTTCCTCTGGCAGTCGGAGCGCTCCGGCTGGCGTCATCTCTATCACTACCGCGCCGACGGCACGCTCATCGCGCAGATCACCAACGGCCAATGGGAAGTGCGCGACCTGCACGGCGCCGATGGTCAATATGTTTACTTTTCCGGGACCGAGCGCAGCCCGATCGGGCTCGACGTCTACCGGATCAAGTTCGACGGCAGCGGCCTGCAGCGCCTCTCCTCACGCGAGGGCACGCACACCGCCACGTTCAATCCGTCGATGTCGCTCTACGCCGACAAGTGGAGCGACATCAACACGCCCGATCAGGTGCGCGTCCACCGCCGCGACGGCGCCATGGCCTGGGTGGTCGACGAGAACCGCGTTGCCGCGCTCGCGGACTACGCACTCGTCCAGCCGCGCTTCCTGCAGGTGCCTACGCGCGACGGCTTTTCGATGGAAGCGATGATCATCCGTCCGCCGCATTACGACGAGACCAAAAAGTATCCGGTCTATCAGTTCCTCTACGCCGGTCCGCACGCGCAGACGGTGCGCAACGCCTGGGGCGGCGCGCGCGGCCTCTTCCATCAGTTCCTCGCCCAGCAGGGCGTGATCGTCTGGGAGTGCGACAACCGCAGCGCCAGCGGCAAGGGCGCGGTGTCGACCTGGCCGTCGTACAAGAACTTCGGCCCCGGCGAGCTGCGCGACATCGAGGACGGCATCGCCTGGCTGAAGACGCAGCCGGGCGTCGACGCGTCCCGGATCGTCCTGAGCGGCTGGAGCTTCGGCGGCTTCATGGTCAGCTACGCGCTCACGCACAGCACCACCTTCGCCGGAGGCATCGCCGGCGGCTCGGTCACCGACTGGCGCGACTACGACAGCGTCTACACCGAGCGCTACATGCTGCAGCCGAAGAACAACGAGGAAGGCTACCGCCGCACCGCGCCGCGCTTCGCCGCGAAGGACCTTCACGGCGAGCTGCTCCTCATCCACGGCACCATCGACGAGAACGTGCACATCCAGAACACCATCCAGTTCGCCTACGAGCTGGAGAACGCCGGCAAGCTCTTCCAGATGATGCTCTACCCGAAATCGCGCCACGGCGTGACCCAGCGTCCGCTCGCGTTCCACCTGCAGAAGACGATGTGGGAGTTCGTGAGGCGGACCGCCGCGCTGCCGGAAATGGCAACGCCTTCGCACTCTCCCAAGCCATGAGCAAGCACAACCCGAATCAGGACTACTACAAGATCGGCGGTCGTTCGCAGACGGATGGGCCCGACAAGCTGCATGCGAACGCGAATGACGACAAGCAGCAGCTCGGGCAGAACGAGCAGCAGGTGAAGAATCCCGATCACCCGGCCATCAAGCGCGCCAAGAAAAAATAGATGACGTCGCTCCACGAACTGGAAGTGCTGCGCGCGCCGGCGGTGTCGCGGCGCGCGCAGGCCATGCCTGCGTCCCCGATCCGCAAGCTCGCGCCGCTGGCCGAGGCCGCCAAGGCGCGCGGCACGCGCGTGCTGCACCTCAACATCGGTCAGCCCGACATCGAGACGCCCTCGTGCATCCGCGAGCGGCTGCACCAGCTCGAGTCGAAAGTGCTCGAGTATTCGCCCTCGACCGGCACGCCGGAGTTTCTCCGCTCGCTGCGCCGCTACTACGAGCGCCGCGTCGGCGTGCAGGTGGCCGAGAACGAGATCCTCGCCACCACCGGCGGCAGCGAAGCCATTCTCTTCGCCTTTCTCGCCTGCGCGAACGAAGGCGACGACGTGATGGTGGTCGAGCCGTACTACGCGAACTACCGCGCCTTCGCCACGATGGCCGGTCTCAACCTCGTACCGGTGACGAGCCGCGGCCGCGACGGGTTTCATCTGCCGCCGCGCGCGGTGTTCGAGCGCGCGCTCACCGAGCGCACGCGCCTGCTGATCCTCTGCAATCCGAGCAATCCCACCGGCACGGTCTACACGCGCGAAGAGCTCGAGGTGGCGGCGCAGTTCTGCCGCGAGCGCGGTCTCTTCCTGATCTCCGACGAGGTCTATCGCGAGTTCGTCTACGACGGCCGCAAGGCCATCAGCGCGCTCGAGCTCGAAGGGCTGGAAGATCGCGTGATCGTGGTCGACTCGCTGTCGAAGCGCTACAGCGCCTGCGGCATCCGCCTCGGCGCGCTGCTCACGCGCAACGCCGAGGTCTACGACGCGGCGCTGCGCATGGCCCAGGGACGCCTCTCGCCTCCGGGGATCGCCCAGTTCATCGCCATCGGCGCCGAGTCCCTCGGCGAGGAGTACACGCGCGGCGTCGTCGACGAGTACCAGCGCCGCCGCGACGTCCTCTACGAAGGGCTCACCTCCATCCCCGGCGTCTTTCTGGAGAAACCGGAAGGCGCCTTCTACTGCGTGGCGCGCCTGCCGGTCGACAACGCCGAAGACTTTGCGATCTGGCTGCTCTCCGAGTTCGAGCACGAGGGCGCGACGGTGATGGTCGCCCCGGCGAGCGGCTTCTACTTTTCCGACCTCGGCAAGAGCGAAGTACGCATCGCCTACGTGCTGAAGGAAGAGGAGCTGAAAGTTGCGGTGCGGCTCCTGCGCGTTGCTTTGGAGAGATACGGGCGGCGCGAACGATGAACGATGAACGATGAACGATGAACGGTGACGCCGCCTCTGTTCATCGTTCATCCTTCATCGTTCATCGTTGCCTCGCCAACGCGTTCTCCACAATCACCCCAATCATCTCCGTATAGCTCTTCCCGCTCTCCTTCGCCGCCATGGCGAATTCGGCGGCGGGATCGAGCCAGGGGTTCGGGTTGGCCTCGAGCACGTAGACGCGGCCGTTTTGCGCCAGACGCAAATCGATGCGGCCGTAGTCGCGCAGTTGCAGCGCGCGAAAGGCGGTGCGCGCGGTCTCCTGGATGCGCAGCGTGGTCTCCTCGTCGAGGTCGCGCGCCGGCGCCGACTTGGTCTTCTTGTACGCCTCGGTGTTCACGTCGAACTTCACT
Organism: Thermoanaerobaculia bacterium; assembly: GCA_036389275.1. Lineage (GTDB taxonomy): Bacteria > Acidobacteriota > Thermoanaerobaculia > Gp7-AA8 > Gp7-AA8 > QHVT01. Next base: position 29,493 of record DASVQE010000114.1, on the reverse strand, counting down.
TCGTAGCCGGCGATCTTCGGCATTCCCTCGGGCAGTTTCGAGAGGTCGAGCTCGACCAGCGGCAGCGCTTCGACGCGATCGTTGCCGAGGACCGCGGCGTAGATCTCGCGGCCCTCGATGTACTCCTCGAGCAATGCCGGGCAGTCGAATTCTTCGTGGATGTACGAGATCCGCTCGAGCAGATCCTTCACCGAATTCACCACCGACGCGGCGTCAATCCCTTTCGAGGCATCTTCGTTCGCCGGCTTCACGATCACCGGAAACTGGATGTCCTGCGCGTGCTCGACGCGGCCTTTGTTCACCACCGCGGAGTAGGGGGTGTAGAGCTCGTGATAGCGCACGATCTTCTTGGCGATCGACTTGTCCATCGCCAGGAACGAGCCCTGCGGACCGGCGCCGGTGTACTTCTTCCCGACCAGGTCGAGAAACGCGGCGAAGTGCATCTCCATCGTGTCGTTGCCGCCGTACGACTCGACGAGGTTGAAGTAGAGATCGAAGCTCGAGCGCGCCAGCCGCGTGAGCGTCTGCGGGCGGCCGTCGATGGCGAACGTCGAGGCCTCGTGCCCGAGCTCGCGCAGCGCGTCGCAGATGGCCTCGATGTCGGTCTTCTTCTTTTTCTTCTTTTTCTTTTTCGGCGCGGCCGCCTCGGCGAACGCGCCGGGATACTCCTCGTATCCCTCGAAGGTGTTGTACAGCACCGTTACTTTCATCGATCGGGCCTCTGGTGTCGCAGGCGTTTGTTGCCGGTGAGGAAGGTCATGGCCAGCGCGGTGATGTAGACGGTGAGGTCGATCATCTGCTGGCGGCTGCGCTCGCGGACGACGACGAGCTGCAGCGCGGCGAGGCGCTGCTCGACGGCGTGCACGAGCGCGCGCACGAGCGTGCGCCGCACACCGGTCCAGTAGTTGACTTTGTCGACGATGTCGCGCCGGTGCTCGGCCAGCAGCTCCGACGCGGCGCGTGCGTCGGGATCGTCGTGGCGCCTCGGGAAGATGTCGGTGAGGTCGGCGTCGAGGGCGAGGCTGGCTACGAGCGGCGTCTCGTCGACGTGAAAGTCGCGGTAGAACTCCTCGACGGTCTGGTCCATCTCGTCGGTGGTGATGTCGGTCTCGCCCGACGCGCGCAGCGGCGGCTGGTCGCCGACCTCGCCGGCGATGCGGTCGACGTACTCGAGCTTGCGCACCGCGCCCCAATGCGCGTATCGCTCGCGCCAGGCGGAGTCGGGATCGAGCCAGACCGCGAAAGTCTCGGCGAAATCCTCGTCGGGATGTTTCTGCGCGTACCAGCCGGCGATGTGGCGCACGTAGTCGCGCGAGAACGGCACGAACGGGTAGTCGTCGCGATACGGTCTGCGGAAGGAGCCGAACAGCGCGTGCCACTCCTCGGTGCGATAGAGCTCGTACGCGTAGTTGAAGGCGTGGCCCGCTTCGTGGCGCAGGTACATCAGGATCTCGCGCTCGCCCTCGACGTCGTTGACCGCCTCTTCGACTTTGGCGACGCGCGGATCGCCGAGGTAGAACGGGATGCCGATCACCGGCTCGCCGGACGGACAGCCCCATTCGTCGGAGAGATAGCAGCGCGGCCGGAAATGCCGCAGCCCTTTCGCCTCGAGCTCGGAGTAGAGACGCCGCACCAGCTCCGCGACGGGCGAGGCTTCGAGCGACAGCCCGAGCTCGCGGATCGGCATCCCCAGCACCTCGCGCGCCTCCGGCGGCGCTTTCTCGAAGGCGACCATCGGCAGAACTCGGTTCAAGAGAGTTGCCAGTATGATTTCGCGCCGTGAAGTATTGGCTCATGAAATCGGAACCATCCGCCTACTCCATCGACGACCTGGCGCGCGACGGGACCACCTCGTGGAACGGCGTGCGGAATTACCAGGCGCGCAATTACATGCGCGACGAGATGAAGGTGGGCGACAAGGTGTTGTTCTACGCCTCGAACGCCGACCCGTCGGGCGTATCCGGAGTTGCGGAAGTGTCGAAGGAAGGACATCCGGAAAAGGAGGCGCCGTGGGTGATGGTCGACCTCCGCTTCGTCGAGAAGTTTCCGGAGGTCGTGCCGCTGGAGACGCTCAAGTCGACGCCGGGGCTCGAGGAGATGGTGGTGACGAAGAAGGGCTCGCGCCTTTCGGTGCAGCCGGTGACGAAGCGGGAGTTCGACATCGTGGTGAAACTTGGCCGCAAGAAACGTTGAGCTGCAGCGCGGCGACATCACCAAACTGGCCGTCGACGCGATCGTGAACGCCGCCAACTCGTCGCTCCTCGGCGGCGGCGGAGTCGACGGCGCGATCCATCGCGCGGCCGGGCCGGAGCTGCTCGCCGAATGCCGCACGCTGCGCGGCTGTCCGACCGGCGAGGCGCGCATCACCGGCGGCTATCGGCTGCCGGCCAAACACGTCATTCACACGGTCGGTCCGGTGTGGCGCGGCGGCACGCACGGCGAGCCGGAGCTGCTCGCGTCGTGCTACCGCAACAGCCTCGCCCTCGCCGTCGAGCACGGCGTGCGGAGCATCGCCTTTCCGGCGATCAGTTGCGGCGTGTACGGCTATCCGGCGGACGCGGCGGCGCGCATTGCCGTGAGCGAGACCGCGCGATTTCTCGACGCGCATGCCGAGCTCGAACGGGTGATCTTCACCTGCTTCGGCGACGAGGTCTGCCGCGCGTACGAAGCCGCGCTCGCTGGCGCGGGCTTTGCGGGCTGATGGAAGCGCAATGGTGCAACCGAGTTGTCCGGTGCTCGTCGTGCATGAAGACGACACCTTTCGCAAGTCGCTGATCGCCGCGCTCGATCAGCAGAATTTCACGGTGACGTTCACGCCCGACGGCGACGGCGCCGTCGACCTGCTGCGCCGCCGCAAGTTCCGCGTGGTCCTGGTCGGCGTGAATCTCGCCGAAGAGCGCGGCACGCGCACGCTCGAGTTCCTCCGCAACGAGCGCGAAGGCCTCGGCTCCGCCGTCCTCATCCTCGGCGACCCCGACCCGCGCATCCGCAGCCACGCCCCATGGGCGGACGAGACGATGCTCAAGCCGGTGGATGCGGCGTATGTCGCGCGACGGGCGAGAGCGTATTGCGATTAGCGGTTCCTCGGTTCCTCGGGTTCCTCGGTTCCTCGGGGTAGATGCACCGCGTGTGACGTTCGCGCCCGAGGAACCCGAGGAACCGAGGAACCGAGGAACTGCTTCTGGTTTTCTCCCAACCCTCCACCGCGTCCAATGGTGCGGAGGAAGTCATGAGAAAGCTCGTGGTGCTGCTGCTGGTCGTCGCGTGTGCGTGCACGAAAGCGGAGAGCGGCGTCGAGGGCGCGGCGAGTGACGTGACGAGCGTTGCGAGCGCGCGCGAGGTCGCGACGAAGCAAGCGGTCGCGGAGCCAGCGAGCGCGCGGCCGATGATCGTGCGCAGTGCCGAGGTGCGCATCGTCGTCGCGGACACGAGCAAGGCCGTCGAGGCCATCACGAAATCGGCCGAAGGCGCGGGCGGCTTCGTGGCGGGCTCGCAGTTGTGGCGTGAGGGCGAGCTGTTGCGGGCGCGGCTCACGCTGCGCGTGCCGGCGGCGCGGCTCACCTCGACGCTCGCCTCGATCCGAGGCGTGGCCAGCCGCGTCGAGAACGAGACCATCAGCGGGACGGACGTTTCGCAGGAGTACGTCGACCTCGCCTCGCAGCTTCGCAATTCCGAGGCGGCGGAAGTGGAGCTGCGCGAGCTGCTGGCGAGCGTGCGCCAGACTTCGCGCAAAGCATCCGAGGTGCTCGAGGTCTATCAACAGCTCACGGCCATGCGCGCGCAGATCGAACAGACCCGCGGCCGCATCCGCTATCTCAGCGAGAGCGCGGCGCTGTCGGCCGTCGCCGTCGAGCTCGTGCCGGACGCCATTGCCGCGCCGGTGGTGCAGCCCGGCTGGCAGCCGCTCGTGGTCGTGCGCAGCGCGAGCCGCGCGCTCGTGGCGGCGCTGCAGACCATGACCGACATCGCCATCTGGATCGTGATCTACGTCGTGCCGATCGCCGGCGTCGTCGCGCTGCTGCTCTTCGCGCTCTGGAGGCTGACGCGGAACCGCACCATCAGCTTCCGAACTCCCACGCAACCTTCTTGAGCACGCGGTCGACGCGCTCGATCATCTGGGTGATGTCCTTCTTCGCATGCGCGGCGGAGAAGAACGCCGCCTCGAGCTGCGACGGCGGCAGGTAGACGCCTTCGCCGAGCATCAGGTGAAAGAAGCGGGCGAAGCGCTCGCGATCCGATTTGTTGGCCGACTCGAAATCGGTGACCGGACCCTCGGTGAAGAAAATGGTCCACATCGAGCCGACGCGGTTCACCGTCAGCGGCACGGCGTGACGTTCGGCGGCGTCGCGCACGCCGGCTTCGAACTCGCCGCTGCGCTCCTCGAGATCGTCGTAGATCGACGAGTTGCGCAGCACGCTCAGCGTGGCGCGGCCGGCGGCGACGGCCACCGGATTTCCGGAGAGCGTGCCCGCCTGATACATCGGGCCGAGCGGCGAGACGAGCTGCATCAGCTCCTTGCTCGCGCCGTACGCGCCGATGGGCATGCCGCCGCCGATGATCTTGCCGAGGGTGGTGATGTCGGGACGGACGTCGAAGCGCTGCTGCGCGCCGCCGTAAGCGACGCGAAAGCCGGTCATCACTTCATCGAGGATCAGCAATGCGCCATGCTCGTCGCAGAGTGCGCGCAACCCTTCGAGAAAGCCCGGCTGCGGCGGAATGCAGCCCATGTTGCCGGCCACCGGCTCGACGATGATCGCGGCGACGTCGCCGCTCATCTTCGCGCGCACGTCCTCGAGATCGTTGTAACGGGCGATGAGCGTGAGGTCGGTGAGCTGCGTCGGGATGCCGGCGGAGTCGGGGACGTTGAACGTGGCGCCGCCCGAGCCGGCCTTCACCAGCAGCGAGTCGACGTGGCCGTGATAGCCGCCCTCGAACTTGAGCACCTGATTGCGCCCGGTAGCCGCGCGCGCGAGCCGCAGCGCGCTCATGGTGGCCTCGGTGCCGGAGTTGACCAGCCGCACCATCTCCATCGACGGCACGGCCTGCACGATCATCTCCGCCAGCTCGATCTCCGCCGCCGTCGGCGCGCCGAACGAGAAGCCGCGCGTGGCCGCCTTCTTCACCGCTTCGACCACGTAGCGGTGGCAGTGGCCGAGGATCATCGGTCCCCACGAACCGACACAATCGATGTACTGCAGATTATCCGCGTCGAAGATGCGCGAGCCCTGCGCCATCTCGATGAACGGCGGCACGCCGCCGACGCCGCGGAAGGCCCGCACCGGCGAGTTCACTCCGCCGGGGATCACATCCTGCGCGCGTTGAAAGAGAGAGTCCGACTGCTTGCCCATAGGGGCGCGGATTATACGGGGACTTCAGTACGCGTTCTCGTGACGTAATCCATGCAACACCGTCATGCACAAAATCTTCAGATCGAGCAGCAGCGACCAGTTCTCGATGTAGTAGAGGTCGTGCTCGATGCGCATGCGGATCGAGGTGTTGCCGCGCCAGCCGTGGACCTGCGCCCAGCCGGTCATGCCGGCGCGCACTTTGTGGCGCAGCATGTAGTGCGGCAGCTCGGCGCGGAACTGCTCGACGAACTCGGGACGCTCCGGACGCGGGCCGATCACGCTCATGTCGCCGACCAGCACGTTCCAGAGTTGCGGCAGCTCGTCGAGCGACCAGGCCCGGATGAAACGTCCCACGCGCGTGCGCCGCGGATCATTCTTCTCCGCCCACACCGCGCCGGTGGCGCTCTCCGCGCCGACGCGCATCGAGCGGAATTTCAGGATCTCGAACGGCTTGCCGTCGAGACCCATGCGCACCTGCCGGTAGAGCGCCGGCCCGCGATCCTCGAGCCAGATCGCCAGCGCCACCAAGAGCATCACCGGCGAGAGCAGCACGAGCGCGGCGGCGGCGACGGCGAGGTCGAAGGCGCGCTTGATGAAGCGGCTCCAGCCGACGTCGAGCGGCGTCTCGGAGAGGTTGATGGTCGGCAGTCCGTCGAGGTCTTCCACGCGCGAGCGCAGCACCATGAACTGCAGCAGGTCGGGCACGACGTGGATGGCGATGCAGTTGCGCACCAGGCGGTCGAGCAGCGAGGCCATGGCCTGCGACGACGCGTGCGGCAGCGCCACGAAGACGTGCTCGATGGCGTGCGCCTTCACCACCTCCTCGGCATCGTCGACCGAGCCGAGCCGCGGCAGGCCGGGCAGCTCGCCATCGTGACCGTTCGCGAGATAGCCGACCACGCGGAAGCCGAGGCGTTCGCGATGCGATTCCATCCGTTCGAGCACCGCGCGGGCGAGCTCGCCGTTGCCGGCGATGAGCACGCGGTCGAGGTCCTTGCCGCTGCGATGGCGCCGCGTCACCACCGTGCGCACGATCGTGCGGCCGAGGATCACCAGGACCATCGCCGCGACGAGGAAGAACGCCAGCGTCGCGCGCGAGTAGACCACTTCCGGATTGCCGGGACGCACCCACAGCAGCACGCCGGAGAGGACGATCGTCGCCAGCACCGAGCCGATGCCGACCGCGAGCGACTCCTCGGCGCGGCCGCGCGCCGGGCGGATGCGGTAGAGACCCTGCACCGCGAACGCGAGCGGAAAGACGATGGTGATGATCGGCAGCAGTTGGGCGTAGGTGGCGAGATCCTGCTGCCCTTTGGTAACGGGGATGACTTCGACCTGGAAGCGCAGCAGCCAGGCGCAGAGCATGGCCAGGTTCGAGGCGACGACGTCGTTGACGAGGTAGACCGACGCCAGCGCTCTATGTTTCTTCTCGATCATCCGCGGACTCGATCCAGTGCCGAGGCGAGCTCGCTGTCGAAACGCGCCCGCGAGAACGTCGCCGCGTGCGCCCGGATGGCGGCGCGGTCCCAGTCTCGCGACTCGACCTCGTCGAGCGCCCGGCCTAGCGACTCTACCTCAGGTCGCGCGAAGAAAATTCCGGTGACGTCCGGCACGACCGAGTCGAGCACGCCGCCTTCGCCGAACGCGACCACCGGCGTGCCGACCGCCATCGCTTCGAGCGGCGTGATCCCGAAATCCTCGACGCCCGGCAGGATCAGGCTGCGCGCGCGCGAGAGCCGCTCGACGATCATCGCGCGTGGTACGGGGCCGGTCAGCTCGACGTTGGGCACGCGCCGCGCGCGCAGCTCCTCGAGCAGCGGCCCGCCGCCGATGATCACCAGCCGCCGGTTCGTTGCGGCGGCAGTGGCGATGGCGAGATCGATCCGTTTGTAGGGCACGAGCGCGGAGACGATGACATGGTAGTCGTCGCGCGCGGTCTCGAGCGGCGCCGTCAGGAATTCCGTACTGACGTATGGATGGATGACCTCGGCGTCGCGATCGTAGAAGCGGCGGATGCGGTCGCGCACGAAGCGCGAGTTCGCCACGAACTGCGTCACTTCCGCCGAGGTCTGCACGTCCCACCGCCGCAGCCACGGAACGAGCGAGAGCACCGCCGCGCGGCGCAGCGGACGGGAGCGCGGAAAGTAATCGTCGAAGCGATCCCAGATGTAGCGCATCGGCGTGTGGCAGTAGCAGAGGTGCGGGATGCCGCGCGCGTTGACGCCTTTGGCCACGCAGTGGCTCGACGAGACGATCAGGTCGTAGCCGCGCAGGTCCCACTGCCGCGCCGCCCGCGGAAAGAGCGGCAGCAGTTGACGGTAGTCGCCGGCGCGCCGGGCCATCTTCTGCAGCGACGACGTGTGGATGACGCGCCGCTCGATCTTCTCGGAGACGGAGCCGGGAAAGTGAAAGAGGGTGAAGATCTCGGCGTCGGGAAGGACGTCGAGCATCCCTTCGAGGACCGCCTCGCCGCCGCGCATGCCGGTGAGCCAGTCGTGGATGAGGGCGACCTTACCGAACGAGGAACGCGGAACACGGAACGCGGAACGAGAATCGCCGCTCATCGTCGCGGAGGAGCGTCGCTTTCCGTTCCGTGTTCCGTGTTCCGTGTTCTACGTTCCGCGTCGACGCAACGGTCGCACACGTGGTCGTTCCGAAAGAACTCCTCCGCCGCCACCTGCTTCAAACAGGTGATGCAGTAGTGCTTGCCGGTTCGCTCCGGAAGCTCACGCGGCGGAGGATCGTCGTGCATGGGACGGGCATGATAGCTCGACCCGTCCGTCGACCACGAGGTACGGTCCGCGCGGCGCGATGGCGCGGAATGCGCGCTCGACGCGGCCGTCGCCGTCGTCGAGATCCTGCCCGACCACCAGCGTCCGCGCGCCGTCGTGCGGCATCGCGTCGCCGTCCAGCACCACCCACACCGGCGCCGAGCGCGACAGCTCCGCGATCGAGCTCCGCCGCAGCGGCGCACTTCCGTACAGCATCCGATTCAGGGTCATCCGACTTCCTCCGCATCGTTGGAGTATCGTGAGGAGCATTCGGTGACAACGGGAATGGAAGAATGTTGCGTACGGCAGGAGGAACCGAATGATCACCATCCGCCGCGCCGCGGAACGCGGCCACGCCAACCACGGCTGGCTCGACACGTTTCACACCTTCTCGTTCGCCGACTACCACGACCCCGAGCACATGGGCTTTCGCGCGCTGCGCGTCATCAATGAAGACCGCGTGCAGCCGGGCCACGGCTTCGGCACGCACGCGCATCGCGACATGGAGATCGTCTCGTACGTGCTCGAGGGCGCGCTCGCGCACCGCGACTCGATGGGCACCGGCTCGATCATCCGTCCCGGCGAAGTGCAGCGGATGTCCGCCGGCAGCGGCGTGATGCACAGCGAGATGAATCCCTCCGACGAGGAGCTCGTGCACTTTCTGCAGATCTGGATTCTGCCGGAGCGCCGCGGCATCACGCCGAGCTACGAGCAGAAGCCCATCAGCGACGAGGAGCGGCGCGGACGGCTGCGGCTGATCGCCTCGCCCGAGGGCGGCGACGGCGCGGTGACGCTGCATCAGGACGTGCGCATCTACTCGACGCTGCTCGACGGCGAGCTCGCGCACGAGCTGGCGGACGGGCGCTACGGGTGGCTGCAGGTCACGCGCGGCGAAGTCGATCTCAACGGCGAGACGCTGCGCGCCGGCGACGGCGCGGCGATCTCGCAAGAGAAGACGCTCGCGCTGCGCGGCCGCGGCGCCGAGCTGCTGCTGTTCGATCTCAACTGACGCCATGCTGCTGCTCGTCCGATTCCTGCTCTGCATCGGCGGCAGCTTCTTCCGCCGGCGCATCGGCGTGACCGATGCGTCGGTGGTGCAGTTCACCGTGCTGCCGCAGGACTGCGACCTGAACGTCCATCTCAACAGCGGCCGCTTCATCAGTTTCAGCGACGTCGCCCGCGTCGAGCTCCTCGGCCGGATGCGCCTCATCGCGCCGATTCTCCGGCGCGGCTGGCGCCCGGTCCTCGGCGGAATCGTGGTGCGCTACCGCCGCTCCATCGGGCCGCTGCAGCGCTTCACCATCACCTCGCGCCTCGTTGCGTGGGACGCAAAATGGTTTTACGTGGAGCACGTGATCGAGTCGGACGGCAAGCTCTGCGCGATCGCGCACGCGCGCACCGCCTTCCGCAGCCGCGAGGCAACGCTCACCACGCGCGATCTCCTCGGGCTGGCGAAGATGGAAGATCTCGAGTCGCCGCCGATGCCGGAATTCGTGGCGCGCTGGATCGCGGCCGAGGATGCGCGGTGAAGCGCGCGGAGAAAGCGAAACGGATCGGTCAACTACTTGACCAACTCTATCCGGCGCCGCCGATTCCGCTGGCGCATCGCGATCCCTTCACCTTGCTGGTGGCGGTGCTGCTCTCCGCGCAGACCACGGATGCCCAGGTGAACAAAGTGACGCCGGCGCTTTTCGCGCGGGCCTCGACGCCGCAGGAGATGGCGAAGCTCTCCGTCGACGACATCCTCGCATGCATCCGCAGTTGCGGGCTGGCGCCGTCGAAAGCGAACAACATCCAGCGCCTCGCCCAGACGCTGGTCGACGACTACGGCGGCGAGGTGCCGCGCGACCTCGAGGCGCTCGAGCAACTGCCCGGCGTCGGACACAAGACCGCCAGCGTGGTGATGTCGCAGGCATTCGGCGAGCCCGCCTTCGCCGTCGACACGCACATCCACCGCCTGGCCGGACGCTGGGGACTGTCGCGCGCGAAGAACGTGGAGATGACCGAGCGCGATCTGAAGAAGCTCTTTCCGCCGGAGGAGTGGTCGCGGCGCCATCTCCAACTGATCTACTTCGGACGGGAGCATTGTCCGGCGCGCAATCACGACGAAACGGCCTGTCCGATCTGTTCGTGGATTCGCAAATAACGTATCATCACCGCTCCGTGCGGTCCCCGAAAATCGTCCTTCTCTTCACGCTCGTCGCGCTGCCGCTTTCGGCTCGCGAATTCGACATCCGTCCGGCGCCGCCGTGGGTCGAGCACCTCACCGCCGACGCCGGCGCGGCGGTGGCCAGGCAGAACGTCCGCTGGGGCATCTACGATCTGCTGCGCGACCATCAGGTACGCGTCGCCGCGAACGGCGTCGAGTCGAGCTATCGCCGCACGGTGCGTCAGGTGCTGACTCCGAGCGCGGTGCAGAACGCCTCCGAGCTCTCGCTCGACTTCGATCCGTCGTACCAGCGCCTCACGCTGCACGAGGTCTCGATCATCCGCAACGGCGTGCGCCGGCAGGCCTTCGATCCGGCGGCCGTGCGCGTGATCGACAAGGAAGACGACGCCGACGAGAGCATCTACGACGGCGAGCGCACCGCGCTCGTCTTCATCAAGGACGTGCGTCCCGGCGACGTGCTCGATTACTCCTGGTCGGTCGACGGCGGCAATCCGCTGCTCGACGACCGCTACACCGACGGCTTCGATCTCTCATCGACGGTTCCGACGCGGCGCCTGCGCCACCGCCTTGTGTGGCCGGCGGCGCGGCGGCTGCAGTGGCGCGGTGCGCAGCCGGTGGTGATCTCGCAAGGGGACGAGCATGTGCTGGTGTGGGAGCGCCGCGACGTGCGCGCGCTCGACGTCGAGGACGAACTGCCGTCGTGGTACGAGGCAGGCGAGTCGGTGCAGGTCAGCGAGTACGCGTCGTGGAACGAGGTGGCGCGCTGGGCCGACACGCTCTTCCAGCTCGATCCGCGCTCGTACGACGCGGTCAAGCAGCTCGCCGCGCGCATCATCGGCGAGCACGCCACGCGCGACGAGCGCATCACCGCCGCCATCCGCTTCGTGCAGGACGACGTCCGCTACCTCGGCATCGAGATGGGGCGCAACTCGCACGAGCCGCATCAGCCGTCCGTCACGCTCGAACAGCGCTGGGGCGACTGCAAGGACAAAGCGTTTCTGCTGGCCGCGCTCCTGCGCGAGCTCGGCGTCGAGGCGCATCCGGCCCTCGTCAACACGCGCCTCCGCCGCCATCTGGCCGACCGCCTGCCGTCGCCGTTTCTCTTCGATCACGTGATCGTGCAGGTCGTCGACGCCGGCCGCTTCTACTGGGTCGACGGCACGATCTCCGATCAGGGCGGCACGCTGCAGACCCTCGAGACGCCCGACCTCGAGCGCGCGCTGGTGGTGCGGCCCGACACGACCGGCCTCACCACCATCGTCACGAACGAGCGCGGCGCGACGCTGGTCGAGCAGACCTACACGACCACCGACTACGCGAAGCCGACGCGGCTCGAAGTGCGCACGACCGTCAGCGGCGGCGACGCCGACTCGCTCCGCTCGGATCTGGCCGCGTATTCGTTGGAGGACTTCGCGCACGACCGCATCAACGATCTCGCCGCCGATCAGCCGCGCATCACCGCCGACGGACTGCCTTCCATCCATGACGACCGGCGGAAGAACGTCATTACGGTGGTCGAGAAGTACCGCCTTCCGGATCTCTGGAAGGACGGCTCCTGGACCTGGTACCCGAGCGCGGTCGAGGAGCATCTGCAGCGGCCCGACACGATGATCCGGAAGATGCCGCTGGCGTTCGAGCGTCCGCTCGACGTGCGGCAGGTGGTGACGTTCAACTTCCCCGAGGATGTGACGGTGACCAAACGCACCTCGGTGACCGAGACGACGGCGTTTCGCTACGAGGCGAGCGCCGACTCGAACGGGCACACGGTGCAGCTCAAGCGCACGCTGCGCGCGAAGCGCGACTTTGTCGACGTGCAGGACGTGCCGGAGTATCTGACCAAGCTCAACGCCATCTGGAGCGAGATCGGTTATGAGCTCTCGCCGAACGGAGCGAGCGCGCCGGAGCCGGACGCTCCGGCCGCCGCCGACGACACGACCAAGTGGGCGGTCGGCGTGGTGATGGTGCTGCTGTTTGTGGCCGTGGCGGTCTTCCTGGCGTGGCGGCATCGCACGCCGGCCGCGCCGCTGCTGGCCGGTCCGGCCTTCCAGCCGGGCGACGCGCCGGCGTCGGCGCTGGCCGTCAGCGATCATGACGATCTCGATGCGCACCTCGGCGCGCGCGGCTGCCGCTGCGGCGCGCGGCTGCCGGAATCGGGCGAGGTGCAGCGGGCGCGTTACGGCGAGTCCGACATGACCATCGTGACGCGCCGTTGCGGAGTGTGCGGTAGCGAACAAAGCCTGTATTTCACAGGAGTTCGGGCCAGCGCCTGAAATTTATTTGCGCGCGCCGGGCGTTGCGACCGACACGCGTTGATCTCCGTGCAACACGAAACATCGGCAACAACATCAAGGAGAACCTCGAGGTATGCGCAGCAACGGTAAAGTCAAGTGGTTCAACGATGCGAAGGGCTTCGGCTTCATCACGACCGACTCGGGCGAGGACGTGTTCGTTCACTTCTCGGCCATTCAGTCGAAGGGCTTCCGCTCGCTGGCGGAAGGCGCTCAGGTCGAGTTCGACCTGATCCAGGGCCCGAAAGGCCTCCAGGCCGCCAACGTCGTCCCCGTTTAAGGGAATCGAACCACCCAGGAAGGAAGGACGGCGTAATCGCCGTCCTTTTTTATTGATGCGCAAACTCACACTCCCGCTGCTCCTGCTCCTCGTTGCGTCTGTCGCAAAAGCGGCCGACATCGATGTCGTGCGCGCGCAGTTCACCGGCTACTACACCGCCGCCGGCGCCGACCGTTCCTCGGCGCGCATGCAGAAGGCGCTGGGCGAGCTCGAGTGGTCGGCCAAACAGCTCACCGCGCCCGGCTTTCTCCTCGCCGACGGGAGCTGGTCCGACATCAACTACAACGAGACGCCGGCCGGCGGCTGGGGTCCGTGGGCGCATTCGCAGCGGCTGGCGGTGATGGCCAAGGCGTATCAGACGCCGGGGCAGTCGCTCTATCGCAACGCCGCGCTGCTCGCGCAGATCGATTCGGCGCTGACGTACGAGAAGCGTTTCTACGGCGCGACCATCATCCCGACCGGCAACTGGTGGTTCTGGACCATCGGCATCCCCATCGATCTCGGACCGACGCTGCTGCTCATGCGCGGCGAAGTGAACCAGCAGACCTACGACGATCTCGTCGCGGCCATGCAACTGCGCATCGGCTCGTCACCGACGGCGAAGGGTCTGGTCGGTCCGACGCCGACGGGCGAGAACCTGGTGTGGTCGTCGTTCACGCATCTCTGCCTGGCGCTGCTGAAGAACGACGCGGCGATGCTCGGCGCGGTGCGCGATGCGATGAGCAGCGTGACGCGGCCAACGGTGGGTGAGGGCATCAAGAGCGACCGCTCGTTCCACCAGCACGGCGCGCAGCTCTACACCGGCGGCTACGGCGGCTCGTTCGGCAACGACGTGGCGCGCTATGCGCTGATCACGCGCGGCACGCAGTACGCGCCGGCGGCCGACGCGCTCTCTTCGTTTGCCGACTACGTCGCCGACGGCATCGCCTGGTCGCTGTACGGCAACTACTTCGACGTGTCGGTGATCAGCCGCGAAGTGGCGCGCCCGACGACGACCGGCTACAACGGCGTGGCCGCGCTGCTGCAGGCCTCGCAGTTCCAGTCGGCGCGCACCGTGGAGATCCGCGCGGCCGCGGCGAAGGCGCTCGAGACGTGGCACGGCACGATGCCGACGGAGCTGGCCGGATTGGCGGCGATCATCGAGAGCGCGCGCACGACTGCGGCGTGGCCATCCGGACATCGCCATTACTTCGCTTCCGACTACACCGTGCACCGCCGCCCGGACTGGTATGCGTCGATCAAGATGTTCTCGACGCGCACGAAGTCCGGCGAGAAGACGAACGACGAGAATCGCCTCGGCTCGCGCCAGTCCGACGGCCGCTTCTACCTCGTGCTGCGCGGCGACGAGTATTTCGGCCGCGACGTCTGGCCCGCGCTCGACTGGACGCGCCTGCCCGGCACGACCGTCGAGCAGAAGGCGGACACGGCGAGCGATCTGTACGGCTACGGCACGCGCACGCTCGCCGGCGGCACCGGCGACGGCCGCAATGGCGTCTCGGCGATGGAGCTCGCGCCGCTCGGCTCGGCGCTGACGGCGAAAAAGTCGTGGTTCTTCTTCGATGACGCCATCGTCTTTCTGACGAGCGACATCACCTCGACCAGCGGCAATCGCGTCGAGACGATCGTCAATCAGTGGCCGCTGGTGAACGCGTCGTCGCAGCTCGCGCGCGGCAGCGACTGGGCCGCGCTCGAAGGCGTCGGCTACTGGCTGCCGTCAGCGAACGTGCAGATCGCGCGCGAGTCGCGCAGCGGCACCTGGGCGCAGCTCGGCGGCTCGTCGGATACGACCGTGTTCACCAAGCCCTTCGTCACGCTCTGGTACGACCACGGCACCACGCCCGTCGGCGCGACGTCGGAGTACGCGATCGTGCCGAACGTGACGGCCGAGCAGATGCGCGCGTGGGCCGCGTCGCGGCCGCTGACCATTCTCGCCAACAACGGCAACGTCTCCGCCGTCCGCGACACGCGCAACGGCAACCTCGGCATCACCTTCTGGCGCGCCTCGTCGATCGAAGGCATCTCCTCGAGCGCCGCGGCGGTGGTCTACCTCACCAGCGACACGCACACCACGCATCTCTGGTTCGCCGACCCGAACGCCGCGACGACCGGCAGCATCCAACTGACCGTCCCCGGCCAGTTCCTCACCACCGACGTCGCCTCGATCGTCGGCTCGCGCTCGACCACGCTGACCATTCCGCGCGCGAGCGGTCAGACCCGGCACATCACGCTCACGCCGATCGGCAAGCGGCGCGCCGTGCGGCGGCGCTGATCACCGCCGCGCGGCGAAGACTTCGAGGAAGAGCCGCGCCGCGAGCTTCGCGGTCATGCCGCCGACGTCCCACGGTGGCGAGAGCTCGGAGAGGTCGCAGCCGATGAGGGTGGGCGTGCGGGCGAGCTCGCGGACGATGGCGATGAGCTCGCGCGCGGTGAGCGTGCCGGGTGCGGCGGCGGAGGAGCCGGGCATCTCGGCGGAGTCGATGTCGATGGAGAGGAAGATGGCGTCGGAGGTGCGCTCGAGCTGCTCGCGCACGGTGCGCGCGATCTGGTGCGCCGGCGCGAGGTCGAAGGCGTCGACGGAGATGGTGGTCACGCCGCGCTCGCGAATCCAGCGATCGTAGTAGGCGGAGTTGGCGAAGTCGCGCGTGCCGAGGATGAAGGTCCGCTCGCCGGAACAGATCGGCGTCTCGAGGGCGCGGCGGTAGGGCGTGCCGCTCGAGAGCAGGTCTTCGTTTTCGTACTCGCGCACGTCGTAGTGGGAGTCGATGACGACCAGTCCGAGGCGGAGGTCGGGACGGGCGTCAGCGAGGCCGCGCAGGATCGCGCCGGTCAATCCGTTGTCGCCGCCGGCGAAGAAGGGTGTTGCGCCGGACGCAAAAATGTTCGCGGCGGCGGATTGCACACGTTCGTGTGCATCGCGAATGGAGTCGGGCGGCAGGTCGAGATCGCCGAGGTCGATGCAGGTGCGGCCGGAGAGCTCGGTGCCGGCGCCGAAGGTGGTCAGGGTCGGCAGCGCTTCGCGCAACGCACGCGGCCCATGCTTCGCACCCGGCCGCGAGGCCACCGAGGCATCGAACGGCAGGCCGAGGAGCACAAAGTCGCCGCGCTCGCACGAGCCGCCCGGCACGAGCAGCGTCGAAGCCCGCGGATCGCGCGGATCATGAGGATCCCGTGGCGGCGGCCGCATGCGCGCGGGATCATAGCGTTTCGCGTCGTGCTCTGTTGCACCGCGCGAAAACCTACGCTTCGCGGCGCAGTTTCACGAGAATCTCGTCTTCGGCGAGCGTGTGCAGTTCGCGCACTCGCGACCAGGCCGCGTCGGCGCGGGCGAGCAGGTCGGACTTGCGCGATTCATCGCTGAGACCGGCCAGGTTGATGCACACGTTCTGATACGCGCCTGCGGCTGCGGCGCGCGCGATCTGCGCGCCGACGCCGGCATCCGACAGCGACGCCTGCATGCCGATGCGCGCCACTTCGCGGCAAAGCTCGATCGCTTCCGGACACGCTTCGAGGACGCCGAGCGGCACCGCTGCCGCGCCGACGGTGGCATCGGCGAGTGCGCGGTCGCGCGCGGCCGTTTCCTCCGGCGTCGACTTCGGCATGCGCATCGCGTCGAGCAGTGCGTCGAATGCCGCCGTATCGGCATCGACCGCGGCGAGCTGTTGATCCTTCAACCGGTGCGCGCGGACCGCGATCGAGTCGAGCGCTTCCTGCTTCGACTCGAAACCCTTCTTCGTGTGCGACAGCACCGCCACCATCGCCGCCAGCGATGCTGCCATCGACGCCGCCAGCGCGGACACCGACCCGCCGCCCGGCGCGGGCGACTCGCTCGACAGCTCGTCGACGAACTCGCGCAGCGACATCGACGCGAGACGCGGCGGCAGCGGCGAGAGGCGGTACTCGATCACTCGCTCTTTCGCGTCGAACGGCTTCACTTCGCTCAGCCCGAGCGTGCGGATGGCGATGTGCACCAGCGCCGACTCCGGCACGCCGGTCGGACGCCCCATCTTCGCCAGCGCGTGCCGTCCGGCATCGAGCAGCACTTGCAGCGGCACCAGGCCCACGATCTCCGACCCGGTCACGCGCAGCCCGCGCTCGTGCGCGCGCTCGACGCACG
The DNA here is from genome assembly GCA_036389275.1 of Thermoanaerobaculia bacterium. Lineage (GTDB taxonomy): Bacteria > Acidobacteriota > Thermoanaerobaculia > Gp7-AA8 > Gp7-AA8 > QHVT01. The sequence continues at coordinate 12,522 of DASVQE010000114.1, read as the reverse complement.
TGTCGAACACCGTGTGCAGCGGCGTGACGTCGAGATCGGTCAGATTGATCGACACCTGCGCGCAGCCGAACTCCGGGATCACCCAGCCGACCGCCTTGACCGATTTCAGCAGCCCCGGCTCCCACACCGGCTGCCCATGCTCGTCGAGAATCGGATTGTCCTCCGCGTCCCGCTTCATCCGGCCGCGCTCGCGGATGTCGAATGCCACGCGGTTGGCGAGCCGCTTGTCGAGCGTGTTCAGATTCACGTTGTACGCGACGAGGAACTTGCGCGCGCCGATCACCACCGCGCCGGAGCGCGGCACGAACTCGCACGGCCCGAAGTCCGGCTGCCAGAGCGGATTCATCAGCTTGCGCGCGCACCCTTCGTACTCGCCTTCGCGCACGTCGGCGAGATTGCGGCGGTGCGGCGCGCTCGACGCGTACTCGTAGAGAAACACCGGCACGCCGAGCTCGCGCCCGACGCGATCGCCGAGCTTGCGCGCCAGCTCCGCGCATTCCTCCATGGTCACGTTCGCGACCGGGATGAACGGCACCACGTCGACCGCGCCGATGCGCGGATGCGCGCCGCGATGCGTCGACATGTCGATCATCTCGAGCCCTTTTTTCACGAGCCGGAAAGCCGCCTCCAGCACGTCGTCGGGCGCGCCGACGAAGGTGATCACGGTGCGGTTCGTATCCGCGCCCGGATCGACGTTGAGCAGCGTCACGCCGCTGACCGATGCGGCGGCGTCAGCGACGGCGTGGTAGATCTCCGCGCGCCGCCCTTCGGAGATGTTGGGAACGCACTCGACAATCTTCATGTCAGAGCAGCACGCCGGCGATGGTCGCGGTCATGAAGTTCGCCAGCGTGCCGGCGATCATGGCCCGCAGTCCGAGCCGCGCCAGATCGCCGCGGCGTGACGGCGCGAGCGAGCCGATGCCGCCGATCTGGATGGCGATCGACGAGAAATTCGCGAAGCCGCAGAGCGCGTAGGTGGCGATGACGAAGCTGCGCGGCGCCAGGCTCGAGCCGACGCCCGGCTCGCCGAGCTTGGCGAAGGCCACGAACTCGTTGAGCACCATGCGCGTGCCGAGGAGATTGCCGACGGTGATGGCGTCCTTCCAGGTCACGCCCATCGCCCACGCGATCGGCGCGAAGACCCAGCCGAGGACGATGTCGAGGCTGGCCGGGAACCAGGCCGCGTAGCCGTGCACGTAGCCGAAGATGCCGTTCACCAGCGCGACCAGCGCGATGAACGCGATCAGCATGCCGGCCACGTTCAGCGAGAGATGCAACCCTTCGATCGCGCCGCGGCCGGCCGCATCGATCACGTTCACGTCCTGCTGCGGCACCACCACTTCGACGTCGCCGCCGGTGGCCGGCATCTCCGTTTCGGGGACCATGATCTTGGCGATCATGATCGCGCCCGGCGCGGTCATGATCACCGCGGTCAGCAGGTGAATGACGTCGACCTTCGCGACCAGCACGTACGCGGCCATGATGCCGCCGGAGATGTGGGCCATGCCGGCAGTCATGACGGTCATGAGCTCGGACATGGTCATCTCCGGCAGGAACGGCCGGATGGTGAGCGGCGCCTCGGTCTGGCCCATGAAGATCGACGCGGCCACCGAAGTCGACTCGGCGCCTGACACGCCCATGAAGCGCGTCATCAATCTGGCGAAAAACTTCACCACCACCTGCATCACGCCGAGGTAGTAGAGGATGGCGAAGATCGAAGCGATGAAGATGATGGTTGGCAGCACCTGCGTGGCGAAGACGAAGCCGATCTTGCTGTTGGCCGCGCCGAGGTCGCCGAAGACGAACTTCGCGCCTTCCTGCGTGTAACCGATCAAGTTGTTGACTACCTCTTTCATCGACTCGAAGAGGTAGGCCAGGAGGTTGTAGGCGAGGAAGAGCAGCACGGCGATGACGGCGAAGACGATCCAGAGGATGCGCCGCGCCGCCGGTGCGAGGAATTTCGCGATCTGCACGGCGATGATCAGCAGCACCACGAAGACGAGCGCCGCGCCCCAGCGTTCCAGCGGCGGCGCCATGCCGCCGAACATGGCCGAGATCTGGTTGCCCTTGAGCACGCAGATGGCGACCACGATCTGCAGCGCGAGACCCCAGGCCACCGGCCGCCACTTGATCGCTTTCCGGTTGGTCGACATGGCGATGGCGATCAGCAGAATGGCGAAGAACCCGATCAGCGCAGTAGCTCTCTCCATGAGGCCGTTATAAAGCAGAACGCGGAAAGCAGAAAGCAGAAGTATTCTTCGCCACCATGATCGACGCCATCAACGAAGCCGTTTCGTTCATCCGCAGCAAGAGCAGCATCGCGCCCGAGGTGGGCGTGATCCTCGGCTCCGGCCTCGGCAACGTGGTCGAGGCTCTCGACGCCGAGGCTTCGATTCCGTACGGCGACATCCCCGGCGCGCGCGCTTCGACCGTGCTCGGTCATCAGGGACGCTTGATCCTCGGCCGCGCCAAATCGACGGCGGTCGCGGTGATGCAGGGCCGCGTGCACTTTTACGAAGGCTACGAGATGGGCGAGGTGATGTTCCTCGCGCGCGTCCTCGGCCGGCTCGGCATCAAGAAGCTGATCGTCACCAACGCCGCGGGCGGCATCAACATGTCGTTCCATCAGGGCGACCTGATGCTCATCTCCGATCACATCAACTTCATGGGCGTCAATCCGCTGCGCGGCCCGAACGTCGAAGACCTCGGCGTCCGCTTTCCCGACATGAGCGAGGCCTATCCGGAGTCGCTGCGCAACATCGCCAAAGAAGTCGCGCGCGGCATGAACCTGCAGTTGCAGGAAGGCGTCTACCTCGCGCTCTCCGGCCCCACGTACGAGACCCCGGCCGAGATTCGCGCCTTCCGCACCCTCGGCGCCGACGCGGTCGGGATGTCCACAGTTCCGGAAGTCATCGCTGCCTCCCACATGCAGATTCCGGTTCTCGGGATTTCCTGCATTACGAACATGGCCTCGGGGATCCTCAAGCAGAAACTGACGCATCAGGAAGTGATGGAGACGACCGCGCGCGTGCAGAAGGATTTCACGCAGCTCGTGCTCGGAGTGCTCGAGCGGTTTGCATAGCAAAGTCCTGACAAACGTCAACTGACAAGAGCGGCGGGCGCACGCATAATGTGCGTCGTCCAATGGTTGATAAAGCCGCTCTCGAGAGTCTTCGCATTGCGCGTCCCGATGAGGATGTGCGCCGCCGCCGGCCGCTGGTGTGGGTGATCGTTCCGGTCGCCGTCATCGCCCTGGCCGTCATCGCCTGGTCGCTCACGCGCGGCCGCGCCGCGGAAGTCCGCGTGGCCAGCGCGCACGTCGTCGCCGGCGCGAGCCGCGGCGCGGTGCTCAACGCCAGCGGCTACGTCACCGCGCGGCGGCAGGCCACCGTCTCCTCGAAAGTCACCGGCAAAGTCGCCGACGTCTTCATCGAGGAAGGCATGCACGTGAAAGCGGGACAGGAGCTGGCGCGGCTCGATGCGTCGTACGTCTCGAAAGGGCTGGCGGTGGCGAATGCCGAGGCGGCGGCCGCGTCGAGCGCACTCGAGGAAACGCGCGTGCGCATCCGCGAGGCGCAGCTCGACTACGACCGCGCGGCGCGGCTGGCGCAGAGCGAGATCTCGTCGCGCGCCGACCTCGATCGTGCGCGGGCGCAGCTCGACGCGCAGCGCGCGCGCCTCGCGGCGCAGAGCGACCAGCTCGCGAGCGCGCACCGGCAGGCCGACCTGCAGCGGCAGAACGTCGAAGACACCATCATCCGCGCGCCGTTCGACGGCGTGGTCGTCTCGAAAGACGCGCAGCCCGGCGAGATGATCTCGCCCGTGTCAGCCGGCGGCGGCTTCACCCGCACCGGCGTCTGCACCATCGTCGACATGGCCTCGCTCGAGATCGAAGTCGACGTCAACGAGGCGTACATCAATCGCGTTCGTCCGAACCAGCGCGTCGAAGCGGTGCTCGACGCCTATCCCGACTGGAAGATCCCGGCGCACGTCATCACCGCCGTGCCGACCGCCGACCGGCAGAAGGCGACGGTGAAAGTGCGCATCGCCTTCGACCAGCGCGACGAGCGCGTATTGCCGGACATGGGCGTGAAAGTCACGTTCATCACCGACGAGCCGTCGGCCGCGGCGACGCAGGTGGTCGAAGTGCCGAAGAGCGCATTGCGGCGCGACGGCGAGCAGGACGTCGTCTACGTCGTGCGCGAAGGAAAAGTGGAGCGGCGGGCGGTGAAAGTCGCCGCCACCGAGGGTGAGGTCGCGCGGCTCGCGTCGGGAGTCTCCGATGGCGAGCAGATCGTCGTGGCCGGACCTGCCGAATTGAAAGACGGCGACGCCGTGCGCGTCGCCAAATAGGAGAAATCATGTCCGCACTGGTGCGTCTGCAGAACGTCGACAAACTCTTCACGCGCGGCGACGAGAACGTCCGCGTGCTGAACGGCCTCAGTCTCGAAATTGCCGAGGGAGAGTTCCTCGCGCTCATGGGACCGTCGGGCTCCGGCAAATCGACGCTCCTCAATCTGCTGGCCGGACTTGATCGTCCGACCACCGGCACGATCGAGATCGGCGGCCAGCGCGTCGACACGCTCTCGCGGCGCGAGCTCGCTCACTGGCGCGCGCGCCACGTCGGCTTCGTCTTCCAGTTCTACAACCTGCTGCCGGTGCTGTCGGCCGAGCGCAACGTCGAGCTGCCGCTGCTGCTGACGAATCTCTCGCGCGCCGAGCGCAAGCGCCACGTCGCCACCGCGCTCGAGATCGTCGGCCTCTCGCATCGCGCCGAACACACGCCGAAGACGCTCTCCGGCGGCGAGCAGCAGCGCGTGGGTATCGCCCGCGCCATCGTCACCGACCCGACCCTGATCCTCGCCGACGAGCCGACCGGTGACCTCGACCGCAAGACCGGCGACGGCATCCTCGACCTGCTGCAGGCGCTCAACAAGCAGCACAACAAGACCATCGTCATGGTCACGCACGATCCGCACGCCGCCAACCGCGCCTCGCGCCGCCTGTACATGGTCGACGGACAACTCTCGAAAGAGCTGGCCGCATGAAATTCGCAGGGCTGATCTTTGCCAACTTCACGCGTCACAAGACGCGCACGATCCTGACCATCCTCTCGATCATCGTGGCGTTCGTGCTGTTCGCGTATCTCGCCGCGATCCGCAACGCCTTCGGCATGGGCGTGAGCGTGGCCGGCGCCGACCGGCTGATCGTGCGCAATCGCATTACGCTCATCCAGCCGCTGCCGCAGTCGTACGAGGCGCAGCTCGAGCAGATCGACGGCGTCTCGATGGCGACCGAACAGGCGTGGTTCGGCGGCATCTATCAGGACCCGCGCAACCAGTTCCCGCAGATCGCGGTGAACGCGCCGGAGTTCGTGCAGATGTATCCGGAGTTCCTGATCAAGCCGGCCGAGAAAGAGGCGTGGCTGGCCACGCGCACCGGCGCCATCGCCGGACGCAAGCTCGCCGACCGCTTCCACTGGAAGATCGGGCAGAAGATCCCGATCAAGGCCACGTACATGACCGCGAAGAACGGCGGCAGCCTCTGGACGTTCGATCTGGTCGGCATCTACGACGGCAAGACGCCGGAGACCGACACGTCGACGTTCTACTTCCGCCACGACTTCATGGATGAGAACCGGCAGCGCGGCCAGGGCATGACCGGCTGGTACGTGATCCGGATCAAGGACCCGAGCCGCGCCGAGGACATCGTGCGGCGCATTGATGAGCGCTTCGCCAACTCGCCGTACGAGACGAAGACCGAGACGGAGAAAGCGTTCATCAAGGGCTTTGCGGAACAGATGGGGAACATCGGCGCCATCGTGATCGCCATCCTCACCGCGGTCTTCTTCACCATCCTGCTCGTGGCCGGCAACACCATGGCTCAGGCGGTGCGCGAGCGCACCGGCGAGCTCGGCGTGCTGAAGGCCATCGGCTTCACCGACGCGCAGATGCTCGGAATGGTCATCGCCGAGTCGCTGCTGCTTGCCTGTGTGGCCGGCGCGATCGGACTCGTCCTCGGTATGCTCGCGGTCGGCGCCGGCGATCCCACCGGCGGCGCGCTGCCGATCTTCCGCGTGCCGCCGTCGCAGCTCGCATTCGGCATCGTGCTGGTCGTGCTGCTCGGCCTCGTCACCGGCGCGCTGCCGGCCATCCAGGCCATGCGCCTCAACCCTGTCGACGCACTTCGGAGAGAGTAATGAACTGGTTCTCGCAACTCGGCGCGCTTCTCGGATTCAGTCTGCGCACGCTTCCGTCGCGCAAAGGCTCGGCGGCGGCCGCGGTGGTCGGCGTGGCCGGCGTCGTGGCGGTGCTGGTCGGCGTGCTCTCGATCGGCGAAGGCTTTCAGCGCGTGATGACCGCGGCCGGCTCGCCCGACACGGCGGTCGTGCTGCGCGGCGGCGCCGACTCGGAGATGACGAGCGTGCTGGTGCGCGACGACGTGGAGATCATCCGCAACGCGCCCGGCGTCGCGCGCTCCGCCATCGGACCGCTCGCCTCACCGGAGCTCTTCGTGCTCGTCGACTTGCCGAAGCGCTCGACGAACACCGGCGCAAACGTGCCGATGCGCGGCGTGCGGCGCGAAGCATTCGCGGTGCGGCCGGAAATCAAAGTGGTCGAAGGGCGGATGTTCCGCTGGGGCACGAACGAGGTGATCGTCGGCCGTGCGGCGCAGACGCAGTTCGCGAATACCGAGGTCGGCACCGAGCTGCACTTCGGCCAGACCAGTTGGAAGATCGTCGGCGTCTTCGAAGGCAACGGCGGCATCTCGGAGTCGGAAGTGTGGGCCGATGCGGCGGTGCTCGCGCCGGCGTATCACCGCGGCAGCTCCTATCAGACGGTGCAGGTGAAGCTCGCCTCCGCCGGCAGCTTCCGCACCTTCAAGGATGCGCTCACCGCCGATCCGCGCGTGAACCTCCGCATCGAGACCGAGAGCGACTACTACGCCGCGCAGTCGCAGGCGCTGCAGAAGCTCGTGCGCGGATTGGCCGCGGCGATCTGCACGCTGATGGGTCTGGCGGCGATCTTCGGCGCGCTGAACACGATGTACACGGCCGTGGCCGCGCGCTCGCGCGAGATCGCCACGCTCGAAGCCCTCGGCTTCGGCGGCGGCGCGGTGATGGTCTCGGTGATGTTCGAGGCGCTGCTGCTCGCGCTGGCCGGAGGTCTCATCGGCGCGATCGGCGCCTATCTGCTCTTCGACGGTTATCGCGCCGCGACGATGAACTGGCAGTCGTTCAGCCAGGTCGCCTTCGCCTTCGACGTCAACGCGCGGCTGATGACCTGGGCCATCGTCTATGCGCTCTTCATCGGCTTGATCGGCGGACTGTTCCCGGCCATCCGCGCCGCGCGTCTGCCGGTGTCGGCGGCGCTGCGCGAGCGTTGACGTCACGACGATGACGCGCCTGCTGCTGGTCTGCCTCGGCGGTGCTCTCGGCAGCGGCGCGCGTTATCTCACCGGCCTCGCGGTCCCGCACGCGACGGTGGTGGTGAACCTGGTCGGCTCCTTCGCCATCGCCCTGGTCATGGAGCGCATCGCGCCGTCGTCCGAGCTGCGCTACTTCGTCGTCACCGGCATCCTCGGCGGCTTCACCACCTACTCCGCGTTCAATCAGGAGACGCTGCAATGGCTGCGCGCCGGTGCGGCCGGCGCGGCGCTCCTGAACCTCGGCGTGACGGTCGTCGGCTGCCTCGCCGCCGGCGCGGCCGGCATCTTCGTCGCGCGCGCTCTCGAGTAGCGGGTATCATGGGCGCGGCCGCCCATGATCCACTTCTACCACGTCACCAAGCGCTTCGACCGCTACTCGACCGCGCTGTACGACGTCACCTTCCACCTCGAGAAAGGTGAGTTCGTCTTTCTCACCGGTCCGAGCGGCGCCGGCAAGTCGACGCTGCTGAAGCTGATCCTCCGGCAGATCGCGCCGAGCGAAGGGCAGGTGGTCGTCAACGGCCGCAATCTCAACGCGATGAAGAAGTCGCAGTTGCCCTACTTCCGCCGCGAGATCGGAATGGTGTTCCAGGACTTCAAGCTCATCGAGCGGATGACGGTGTTCGAGAATCTCTCGTTCATCCTCACGGTGCTGAACGTGCCGCCGAAGGAGCACAAGAAGAAGGCGTATCAGGCGCTGCGGATGGTGAATCTGCATCACAAGCTGAATGCCTATCCGCCGCAGCTCTCCGGCGGCGAGCAGCAGCGCGTGGCCATCGCACGCGCGCTGATCAACGATCCGCTGGTGCTGATCGCCGACGAGCCGACCGGCAATCTCGATCCCGATCTGTCGCACGAGATCGTGCAGATCTTCGCCGAGGCGAACCTGCGCGGGTCGACGGTGCTGCTGGCCACGCACGACCGCGAGCTGATTCGCACGAGCGGCCGCCGCACGCTCACGCTCGAAAACGGGCGCCTGCTCGACGAGCGCGCGCGCATCATCGAGCCGCGCAGCAACGTCCGCGAAGGCGCAGCGCTGTTCGGCATCGGCGGCTAAGCGGCAGGCTCTGACTTCGCCAAGGGCTCGGGTACGACGGGAGGCCTCCGGCGGCTGGGGCCGAGGGCCCCAGACGCCGGAGGCCTCTCGTCGTCCCCGAGCCGTTGGCAAAGTCGGAGCGTGCGGCTAGTGCCGCACCGCGCCGCGCCGCGACGCTGGCCACCGCGGGCGCCGACCACGACGTGCCGGACGTCGGCAATGGTCCGCCGGCGCGATAGTGATCGTGACCCGACGACGACGCCACGAGCAGCTCTTCCGCCGGCGCGAAGACCTCTTCGCCGCGGCAGCTGTAGCGCCAGATGCTGTTGTCACGCGCCGTTCCGCCGACGGTCATCACTCCGTCGATGCGCGGACCGACCCTCGTAGCCGGCGATGACGCGGCTGCCCGTGGCGGTCATGAACTCGTCGTGCGTGGCCAGCACGCCGGTGTCGACGATGTAGATCACGCTGCCGCGGCCGCCGTGCCCGCGGTACGCGCGGCCGTTCAGCTCCGGCGCGACCTAGTCGATCCGGTCGAGATGCCACAGCACGTCATCCGCGAATCCGTCGCCGCAGCCGAGGAGGATGCGCACCGGCACGCCGCCATTCATCGTCGTCGACGATGCGGTCTGGCAGCGGGTCGAGACCGCGCCGCCGAAGTGACGTACTCTGGCGCCGAGCATGTCGCAACGGTCCGCCGACGTCGACGTCCCGTCGAACACCTTCTCCTACTTTTTCCGCGAGGCGGTGCGGCGGTTGTGGGTCTCGAAGCGCACCAGCTTCGTGGCCGTGGCCATGATCACCATCTCGCTGCTGGTGGTCGGCTGCTTTCTGTTGATCGCGGAGAACCTCTCGCACGCGGCCGAGGAGTGGCAAGGGAAGTCGCGCGTGGTGATCTATCTCGACGCCGAGGCGACGCCGGAGCAGGTGAGGAGCGTCGATGCGGCGCTGGCGTCGGCGCCGGAGTTCGCGCGGCGCCGCTTTGTCACGCGCGAGGAAGCACTGGCGCGGTTCAAGCGCTACTTCACGAACCTCTCCGAAGTGGTCGGCTCGCTCGACGACAACCCGTTCCCGCCGTCGTTCGAGGCCGACGTCGCGCCGTCGCGCGCGCAGTCGCGCGCCTTCCGCCAGCGCATGGACGCGCTGGAGACGATGCCGGGAGTCGATCAGGTGCAGTACGACTGGGAGTGGATCGCGCGGCTGCGGCGGCTGATCGGCGTGATCAACGCCGCCGGCCTCATCGCCGGCGGCGTCCTCGCCATCGCCGCCGCCTTCACTATCGCCAACGTCATCCGGCTGACGATGATGCTTTATCGCGAAGAGATCGAGATCATGCGCCTCGTCGGCGCGACCGAGCGTATCATCCGCGGCCCGTTCCTGATCGAAGGATTTCTGCAGGGAACGATGGGTGGATTGCTGTCCATCCTGCTTTTATGGTCGCTCTTCGAAGCCGCCCGCCGCGCCCTCGCCCCTTCGAGCTCGATCCTCTGGGGCTTCCTCTTCTCGGTGTTCCTGCCGTGGCAGAAGATCGCCGCCCTCGTGGCCGGCGGCATGATCGCCGGCTGGTTCGGCTCGTGGCTGTCGGTGCGCGAGCGCACCGAGGGCTAGCGACGACCGGAGGCCTCCGGTCGTTCTCCGTCGTCAACGCAGCGGCCGCCCGCGCAGAAACGCCCGCAGATTCTCCAGGTGCATCCGCAACGTGAACCGGTCGGCCAGCGCGGTGTCGGACGGCGCGTCGGGCGCGTCCGGCGGCAGCTCTTCGGCGCGTCCCTGGCTGCGCCGGTAGTGGCGGCAGGCGTTTGCCATCGCGGCGATGGACCATGCGCGCACGTCGGTGATCCTCGACGTGGTCTGGAGATACGAGAGCACCACGTCGCACGCGAGATCGGTCGCCGTTTCGTGCGGCACGCCGAACCGCCGCTCGGCGAGGGCGACCAGCATGGCGACATCGAGATCCGTCGGACCGCGGCCGCCGTCGCTGCCGCCGGGTGCTGCCAGTGCGATCGAGCGCATGTGCGCCGCGAGTCTAGCGCAGCTCGTCGAGCACGGCCCGCAACTCCTCCGGCAGCGGCGACTCGAACGTCATCGGCGCTTGCGTTCGCGGGTGGGTGAACGTGATTTGCGTGGCGTGCAACGCCTGGCGGCGCAGCGATGAGAGTGCACGCTGCGCCTTTTTGTCCGGGATGCCGCGCCACTGCGGGCCGGAGTAGAGCGGGTCGCCCACGATCGGGTGGCCGAGGTGCTTCATGTGCAGGCGGATCTGATGCGTGCGGCCGGTGCGGAGGCGGCAGCGCAGCAGCGACACATAGCGGAGGCGCTCGCGCACCTCGTAGTCGGTGATGGCCTGACGGCCGCCGGCCACCACCGCCATCTTCTTGCGGTCGCGCGGATCGCGTCCGATCGGCGCGTCGACGGTGCCGCGCAGTTCCGACGGCGTCCCGTAGACGATCGCCAGATACTCCTTCCGCACCGCCTCGGTGCCCCATTGCGACGTCAGCGTGCGATGCGCCTCGTCGTTCTTCGCGATCAGCATCACGCCGCTCGTGTCCTTGTCGAGCCGGTGCACGATGCCGGGGCGGATCTCGCCGCCGATGCCGCTCAGATCCTTCACATGAAAGAGCAGCGCGTTGACCAGCGTCCCGTCCGCATGTCCGGCGGCGGGATGCACGACCAGACCGGCCGGCTTGTCGATCACCACCAGATCGTCGTCTTCATGCAGGATCGTCAGCGGCAGATCCTGCGAGGCGAGGCCGCTCGGCGCCGGCGCCGGAATCTCGACCGTGACGCGCTGCCCCGATTCGACGCGCTGCGAAGCCTTTGCGGCCACGGCATGATCGAGGCGAACCCGTCCTTCCTCGATCAGGCGCGCCAGAAAACTGCGGCTGTGCTCGGGGAACAGCTCGCCGAGGGCGCGGTCGAGGCGGAGACCACTCTGCGCCTCGCCGATCGTTTCTGCACGTGAGCCGCTCACATCCCTCCGGAAGAGCATGGCTGCGGTTGTGACGAATCCGCGCCATGCTGCGTATATCTTCGTTGACGGGAGTGCGTGAGTCGCGAGAGTTCGTTTAGAATGCGCGAGCAGCATATCGCCGTCATGTAGTCAGACCAAATCAAGTGGTGGTTAAAGGGGAGATTATGTTCATCAAGAAACTCGGAGTTGCGGCGGCCCTCACGCTCGTCGCGGTGAGTGCGTCGGCGAGCAACTTCCGCGGCGCGGATCAGGTTTACATCCCGACCGCGGGACACCTGGGCGGCCAGACCGGCACCTTCATTTCCGACGTCTATCTCGCGAACCTCGCGCCGGACGACGTCGAAGTTTCGGTCATCTACGTGCCGATCAACGAAGAAGGCAACAAGGGACAGGAATTCCGCAACGTCATCACCCTGCGCGGGCAGGAGCGTCGTGAGTTCCCCGACTTCTTCAAGACCCTCGGTCTCAACTCCGGCTTCGGTCAGCTCATCTTCAACGGCTGCGCGAAAGGCAAGAGCTGCGGCCCCGAGACTCAGGACACGCACGGCGTCTCCGAGAACTTCCGCCCCATCAGCGCGGAAAGCCGCATCTATCAGATCCCGAACGGCGCCGGCGCCAACCCGCCGACCACCGGCCAGCTCTTCTCCGGCATTCCCTGGTACAGCTTCGTCAGCTCGCTCCAGAACGCGCAGGGTCTCGACAAGGTCTTCATCACCGGCCTGCGTCAGACCGGCGTCGGCGGACAGGCCGGCACGTTCCGCAGCAACATCGGTCTCGTGAACGCGTCGCAGTACTCGACCACCGACATGATCGTCACCCTCTACCAGGGCACGATGACCGCCGCCGATCAGAAGGGGCAGTACACGCTTCGCCTCGGTCCTCTCGGCAACGTCCTCAAGAACTTCTCGGACATGTTCGGCAGCTCGATCACCGGCTCGAACTTCTTCGTCACCGTCGAGCAGCGCCCGGTGAGCGCCGAGCCTGACACGCCGTCCGACTGCGTCCAGGGCTGCCCGGCGTTCCTCGCCTACGGCTCGGTCCTCGACAACATCTCCGGCGACGCCACCACGCTCGAGCCGCAGTACCT
>DASVQE010000113.1:0-16567 GCA_036389275.1 Thermoanaerobaculia bacterium | reverse complement strand
GCGGCATCGCAGGACTCTGGTCGTTCGGCGGCGGTGATGACGCCGCGCTCCGCGACTCCGCCGCGCGCATGGCCTCGACGCTGCTCCATCGCGGTCCCGACGCCGGCGGCCTCTGGTGCGACGCGCAGGCCGGCGTCGCGTTCGGATTCCGGCGGCTGAAGATCATCGACCTCTCCGATGCCGGCGCGCAGCCGATGGTCTCGCGCAGCGGCCGCTACGTGATCGTCTTCAACGGCGAGATCTACAACTTCCAGCGTCTTCGCAAAGAGCTCGACGGACCGTGGCGTGGCCACTCAGACACGGAAGTGCTGCTCGCGGCGATCCAGCGCTGGGGCATCGACGGCGCGCTCGAGCGCTTCATCGGCATGTTCGCCTTCGCCGTCTGGGATGCGCAGGAGCGGCGGCTCACGCTTGCCATCGACCGTCTCGGCGTGAAGCCGCTCTACTACGCGCTCGACGCCCGCGGCCTCGCCTTCGCCTCCGAGCTCGGCGCGCTGCCGCCAGCCGCCATCGATCGCGGCGCGCTCGCGCTGTACATGCGCTACGGCTACGTGCCGGCGCCGTGGTCGATCTTCGAAAACGTTCGCAAGCTCGAGCCGGGGCGCGTCCTCACCATCGACGCGAGCGGCGGTTCGGCGATGCGCACCTACTGGGACGCGCCGCGCGTCGCCGAGCGCGCCGCATCGCAGCGCTTCCGCGGCTCCGAGCGCGACGCGCTCGACGCGCTCGAGACGCTGCTCGCCGACGCCGTGCGGCTGCGCATGATCGCCGACGTGCCGCTCGGCGTTTTTCTCTCCGGCGGCATCGACTCGCCGCTCGTCACCGCTCTGATGCAGCGCGAGGCAGGCGCGGTCTCGACGTTCAGTCTCGGCATCCCGGAGATGGGCGACGAGGCGCCGCGCGCCGCCGCAATCGCCAAGCACCTCGGTACGCATCACACCGAGGCGTACGTCGACGCGCGCGACGTCCTCGACCTCGTCCCGCGCATGGCCGAGGTCTGCTCCGAACCGCTCGGCGACTCGTCGACCATTCCCGCGCTGCTCGTCTCGGCCATGGCGCGCAAGTCGGTCACAGTCGCGCTCTCCGGCGACGGCGGCGACGAGCTGTTCGGCGGCTATCACCGCTACTTCCTCGGCGCGCGTCTGGCCGATCGCGTCGCGCGCGTGCCGCGGCCGCTGCGCGGCGCGAGCGGCCGCGCCTTGCGCATCGCGTCGCACGCGCCGCGCTCGCGCAATCTCGCCGATCGCATGCGCGGACTCGGCGATGCGCTCGTGCTCGACGATCCGCTCGAGCGATTCCTGCGCGAGATGAGCGACGACCGCCTGCCGGTGCGCGGCGCGTCGCCGCGCGCGCACGCGCTGATGAATCGCGACGAGTGGCCGCGCCTCGACGACCCGATCGAGCAGATGATGGTCCTCGACGCGATGAGCTTTCTGCCCGGCGACGTGCTGACGAAAGTCGATCGCGCCTCGATGCACGTCAGCCTCGAAGTGCGCGAGCCGCTGCTCGATCATCGCGTCGCTGAATTCGCCTGGTCGCTGCCGCGCGAGTTGAAAGTGCGCGGAGAAGGGAAGTGGATCCTGCGCGCGCTGCTGCGGCGCTTCCTTCCTGACGAATTAGTCGACCGCGAGAAGCATGGCTTCGGCCTGCCGATCGATGCCTGGTTGCGCGGACCGCTGCGCGAATGGGCGGCGGCGCTGCTCGATCCGGCGCGCATCGCAAGCGACGGCTGGTTCGAGCCGGCCGCGGTGCGCGCGCTCTGGCGCGATGAGCCGCGCGCCGGCGCCGAGGCGATGCTCTGGCGGCTGCTGATGTTTCAGCAGTGGCTCGATGCCCGTACAATCGCGCGCGCATGACCACACCCGTTCCGCGCGAACAACAGCTCGAATATCTCGCCAAAGGGACGGTCGATTTCATCGAGAAAAAAGACCTGCAGGCGAAGCTCTCGCGCGGCACGCCGCTCACCATCAAGGTCGGTTTCGATCCGACCGCGCCCGACATTCACCTCGGGCACACGGTGGTGATCCGGAAGATGAAGCACTTCCAGCAGTTCGGACATCGGGTCATCTTCCTGATCGGCGATTTCACCGGCCTGATCGGCGACCCGACCGGCAAGAAGGCCACACGTCCGGCATTATCGAAGGAAGAAGTGCTGCAGAACGCCGAGACGTATCGACGGCAGGTCACGAAGATCCTCGATCCGGAGAAGACCGAGATCCGCTTCAATTCCGAGTGGCTCGGCGCGCTCGGCTCCGAAGGGATGATCCGCCTCGCCGCCAAGTACACGCTGGCGCGCATCCTCGAGCGCGACGACTTCCGCAAGCGCTACGAAGCGCGACAGCCGATCGCCGTTCACGAGCTGCTCTATCCGCTCGCGCAGGGCTACGACTCCGTCGCCCTCAAGTGCGACGTGGAGATGGGCGGCACCGATCAGCTCTTCAATCTCCTGGTCGGCCGCGATCTGATGCGCGAGTACGGACTCGAGCCGCAGGTCGTGATCACGCTGCCGCTGCTCGAAGGTCTCGATGGCGTCGAGAAGATGTCGAAGTCCCTCGGCAACTACATCGGCATCAACGACGCGCCGAAGGAGATCTTTGGCAAGGTGATGTCCATCTCGGACGAGTTGATGTGGAAGTACTACGTGCTCTGCACCGACCGCACGCCCGCCGACGTGGCGGCGCTGCGCGGCGAAGTCGAGAGCGGCGCGCGCCATCCGATGGAAGCGAAGCGCGAGCTCGCCAAATCCATCATCCGCGACTTTCACGACGACGCCGCCGCCGATGCAGCAGAGGCCGAGTTCCGTCGCGTCTTCACCGAGCGCCAGGCGCCGGCCGAGATCGAGGAGAAGAGCCTGCCCGCGAGCGACGAGCCGCAACTCCTGGCCCGGATCATCACCGCTGCCGGCCTGGCCGAGAGCAACAAGGAAGCGCAGCGCGTGATCGCCCAGGGCGGCGTGCTCGTGGATGAAGTGAAGGTGGACAGCTCCCGCCACACCCTCGACGCCACCGCCGGCCGCAGCTACGTGCTGAAGGTAGGCAAGCGCCGCTTCGCGCGCGTGACGTTCGAATAAAACTAAGTTCCCGGTCAGGTGAGAGAGCGCCGCTTCGCGCGCCCCACGTCAAAAAAGAAGTTCCCCGGAGCAGCGAACGCGCCACTCCGAGGAACTCCGAGAAATCGAGGAACCGAGGACCGAGGAACCCGAAGGCAACCGAGGAACCCCGACGCAACCGCGGAACCGGAAAGAGCCGAGGAACCCGAGGACCCGAGGAGCCGAGGAGCCGAGGAGCCACTCCGAGGAACTCCGAGGAACTCCGAGGAACCGAGGAAGCTACTTAAACCTCACCGGAATCGTCAGCAGCGTCGACGATCCATCGGCCGTCGTTGCGCGCACCACGATCTCGCCGGTCGTGTTTTTCACGTCGCCGAAGGCGGTGACGCGGGTGGTGCCGCGGGTGTCGAGCAGGTCCGTCTTTGCTGGTGCGGAGACGATCTCGAACGTCACGGCCTCGCCGAACTCGCCGGCGGCGACGATGCGGAAGTAGGCCGGGAAGAGCGAGGCCACCACTTCGATCGGGGCGTCGAGCACCTGATCGCCGTTCGCGTCGCCGATGTCGACCGTGCCGTTCTCGTCGAGATCGATGCCGGCGAACTTGATCGTCACGTCATCGCGCGTGCGCACCGCCGGCACGAACGTCGGATCGCCGGCGGCGTTGATGGCGCTGCCGTAGAAGATGGCCCGTCCGCTGGTGATGCGCCCGTGCACCGTGTCGTTGTTCTGCGCTGTCGCGCCGAACAGTGCCGAGACGCCGCCGTTGTACTGCACGTGCTCGCCGGCGGCGTACGTCACCACCTTCGTCGCCGCGATCGTGCCGTTCGCGCGCAGCAGATCCCACGTCACGCTCGTCGCGGAGACGGCGTAGAGACCGAAGTTGAAGCGCGTCGTGGCGACCGACGACGGCGCGTTCAGCGCGGCCACATCGCCCGCCGCCGCGGCGTCGCTGACGTTCACCGACGGGATGTCCTGGCCGAACTCACCCGCGGCCGAGGTATTGAACGTGCGCGAGGTCACGGCCAGCGCGCGGGCGTCGCGGTCTTCCACGTCGATCACGATCGCGCCGGTGCCGCCGTCGAGGCCGAAGCGCGTCTTGGCGATGTCGGCGATCGACACCGTTTCGCGCGCGGCGAGCGTGACGTTCACCGGCCCGAGGACCGTCGTCCCCTGATGAAAGGTGAGCGAGACCGTGACCGCGCGCGGCGCGGCATTGTGCAGCGTCAGCTCGCTCTGCCACTGGCTGTTGTTCGCGCCCGGTCCGGTGCCCGCGGCCGGGACGACCAGCGTGGCCGCACTCGCGGTGAGAGGCAGCAGCGAGATCGCCGCCGCGGTGATGAATTTCCTGATGTTCATTTGAGACTCTCCTTCGTTGTCGTTGCCGTAGATACGGCCGTGCGAAAAAGAGTGTCTATATTACGGAATGATAAACAGTGATGAGAATGAGAGATGCAGGTGGGGCGGACGCTTGTAATACGGTGCGATGCGCACAATCGTCCAATCGGCTAGACTGCGCCGGCCATGCCGATTCCGCTGCTCGACCTCAAACAACAGTACGCCGCCATCCGCGATGAAGCCTTGCGCGTCACCGCCGAGATTTACGACTCGCAGCTCTTCATCCTCGGCAAGCGCGTCGATGATTTCGAGCGCGATTTCGCCGCCTACTGCCGCTGCAAACATGCCGTCGGCGTCTCCTCCGGCACCGATGCGCTGCTCGAAGCGCTGATGGTCCTCGGCATCGGTCCCGGCGACGAAGTCATCGTCCCGGCCTACTCGTTCTTCGCCACCGCCGGCGTCGTCTCGCGCCTCAACGCGCAGCCGGTCTTCGTCGACGTCGACCCGCGCGACTTCAACCTCGATCCGAACCTCATCGAAGCCGCCATCACGCCGCGCACGAAAGCGATCATGCCGGTGCACCTCTTCGGACAGTGCGCGTCGATGGACGAGATCATGGAGATCGCCGCTCGCCACAACGTGCCGGTCGTCGAGGATGCGGCGCAGGCCGTCGGCGCCGACTACGACGGCCGCCGCGCCGGCTCGATCGGCGCGATCGGCTGCTTCTCCTTCTTCCCGTCGAAGAACCTCGGCGCCTTCGGCGACGCCGGCGCCATCACCACGAACGACGACGACCTCGCCGTGAAGCTCGTCGACTACCGCGTGCACGGCATGCGTCCGAAATACTTTCACCACGTCGTCGGCGGCAACTTCCGCATCGACGCGCTGCAGGCGGCCATGCTGCACATCAAGCTGCCGCTGCTCGAGTCATGGCACGAGGGACGGCGCCGCAACGCCGACATCTACCGCCGCTGCTTCGCCGACGCGAAGGTGGGCGAGCGCGTGGTGCTGCCGGAGGAGTTGCCGGGACGGCGCCACATCTACAACCAGTTCGTGATCCGCTTCGCCGAAGGGCGCGAGACGCGCGAAAAAGTCATGGCGCATCTGAAGAGCGCCGCCATCGGCTGCGAGGTCTACTATCCGCTGACGCTGCCGCAGCAGGAATGCTTCCGCGACGTGCCGGGCGCGCGCGACCGCTATCCGCATTCGGAGGCCGCGGCCGACACGTCGCTGGCCATTCCCATCTATCCCGAGCTCACCGAGGAGCAGATCGCAGAGGTCGTGGCCGAGATCGCGAAAGCGCTCGGATGATTCCGCTGCGCCACACGCTCGCGCGTCACAGGCCGCCGGTGGTCAACCGCGGCCTGGTGACGCTGAACGTGCTGGTCTTCATCGCGCAGCTCTTCATGGGACCGCTCACCGAGCGGCTGATCCAGACCTTCGGCTACATGCCGGCGCGCCTCTCCGATCCGGCGAAATATCAGTACGCCTTGTGGGAAGTGGCCATCACCCTGGTGACCTCGCTCTTCCTCCACGGCGGGCTGGTGCACCTCTTCGGCAACCTCATTTATCTCTGGGTGTTCGGCGACGCCGTCGAAGACGCCATCGGGCACCTGCGCTACCTGCTGCTGTATCTCACCTGCGGCGCGATCGGCAGTCTCACGCACACGCTGCTCTTCCCGCATTCCACTGTTCCGTCCATCGGTGCATCGGGAAGTATTGCGGGCATTCTCGGCGCATTTCTGGTGCTCCGTCCGCAGGCGCGCATCGTCACGCTCTTCCCGCTGGTGGTCTATTGGGCGATGGCGGAGATCCCGGCGGCACTCTTTCTGCCGGTGTGGCTCGGGATGCAGTTCTTCAACGGTTTTCTGTCGCTGCAGGCGGCGCGCGGCACGCAGGAAGTGGCCGGCATCGCCTGGTGGGCGCATGTCGGCGGATTTCTCTTCGGCGCGATGGTGGCCGGCATCTTCCGGGCGAGCGTTAGAATCCGCCGCGATGCGTAAAGGAATCATCCTGGCCGGCGGCTCCGGCACCCGTCTGTATCCGATCACCTCGGTCGTGTCGAAGCAGCTGCTGCCGGTCTACGACAAGCCGATGATCTACTACCCGCTGACCACGCTGATGCTCGCCGGCGTGCGCGAGTTCCTGATCATCACCACGCCGCAGGATCAGTCGCAGTTCCAGAAGCTCCTCGGCGATGGGAAGCGCTGGGGCATCGACATCCAGTACGCGCATCAGACCGCGCCGCGCGGCCTGGCCGACGCGTTCATCGTCGGCCGCGACTTCGTCGGCGACGACCCGAGTTGCCTGATCCTCGGCGACAACATCTTCTATGGACATGGACTGACCGAGGCGCTGCAGCGCGCCGCGGCGAGAACCGACGGCGCGACCGTTTTCGCGTATCGCGTCCCCGATCCGGAGCGCTACGGCGTCGTCGAGATCGACGGCTCCGGACGCGCGCTCTCGATCGCCGAGAAGCCGCAAGAGCCGAAGTCGAACCTCGCCGTGACGGGACTCTATTTTTACGACCGGCAGGTCGCGGACTTTGCGGCGAACCTCAAGCCTTCGGCGCGCGGCGAGCTGGAGATCACCGACATCAACCGCATCTACCTCGAGCGCGGCGCGCTGCAGGTCGAGCAGCTCGGCCGCGGCTACGCCTGGTTCGACACCGGCACGCAGGAGTCGCTGCTCGCCGCCGCGAACTTCGTCGAGACCGTCGAGCTGCGCCAGGGACTGAAGATCGCCTGCCCCGAAGAAGTCGCGTACTACATGAACATGATCGACGCCGCGCGCGTGCGCGAGCTGGCCGAGTCGCTGAAGAAGAGCACATACGGGCAGTATCTTTTGACCGTCCTCGATGCGGGTTAAGATGCCGGCATGCTCCGGGTTCCTCGCCGTTTCGTCGTTCTCGCGTTGCTTCTCGCCCTCGTCATCGCTGCCGCGCCGCTGTTCGTGCCGCTGCCGGCGCCGATTCTGCGTCCGCTGACGATCGCGAGCGCCACGCTGCTCCTCGACGACACAGCGCAGCACGGCTTCGTCGCCGCGGCCGCCCGGCGCCTGCTCTCCACCTACATCCAGATGTCGCTGGCCACGCGCGTGGCCGAGCGCGCCACCGCCGGCGCGCAGAACGACGTCGAGGCGCTGGCCGGCATCGCCCGCACCGTCGCGGCGACAACCGTGACCGCGTCTGCATCCCTCGACGCACCGCATTACGGACCGGTGCTGCTGTTCGGCCGCGGATTCTGCGATCAGATCAACAGCGGCGTGGCAATGGTGGCGGCGCGTCGCTTCGGGCGCGTCGAGCTGTTCGCGATGTACGACCCGAAGACGCACGAGTCGCCGCACACGGTCGGCCGGGTCTGGTCGCGCGAGCGCAACGAGTGGCTCTACTTCGACGCCTTCTACTCGCCGGTGATCTACGACAGGACGGCGGACGGGAAGGCGCGCGTACTGGCAGCCGGCGGCGGCCCGCGCTACATCGGCCGCTACACGCCGCCGCTGCGCTTCTACGATTTTTCCGGCTGGCCGACGGCGCCGTTCCATCGCACCTTCGTGGCGCAGGTCGTCGCGCGCGCCGGTCAGCAGCGCATCGTGCCGTCCGGGCTGTCGGACGAACGGCAGATGACCACCGCCGCGTCGAGTGCGGCGCCGAAAGGCTTGATCCCGTCGGCGATTCCGGGGGTCACGCTCGATACCTCCTCCGACAAAGCCTTTCGCCACGTGGCGCGCCGCTTCATGGCTGTCCGTTTCGACGAGATCGTGACCGGTAAGACCGATCCGGCCGCGTACCGCGCCATCGCCGCCGACGCGGAGGCGGCGGCAGACGGCCGCGCCGCAGAGCTCGCGGAGATCGCCCGGCAACTCGCCGAGCGCACATCCGCGCCTGCATCGAACGCTGAATGAAACGTGCGCTGATCACAGGCATCACCGGCCAGGATGGGTCGTATCTCGCCGAGCTGCTGCTTGCGAAGGGCTACGACGTGCACGGCATCATCCGCCGCTCGTCGTCGTTCAACACCGGGCGCATCGATCATCTCTATCAGGACGTCCACGAGCCCGACCGGCGGCTGTTCCTGCATTACGGCGATCTGAACGACGCCTCGTCGCTCAACCGCATCCTGCGCATCGTGCAGCCCGACGAGATCTACAACCTCGCCGCGCAGAGCCACGTGAAGGTTTCGTTCGAGACGCCGGAGTACACCGCCGAGATCGACGGCCTCGGCGCGCTGCGGCTGCTCGAGGCCATCCGCGAGATCGATCTGCGGCCGCGCATCTACCAGGCTTCGTCGTCGGAGATGTTCGGCTCGTCGCCGCCGCCGCAGAACGAGGAGACGCCGTTCCGGCCGCGCAGTCCGTACGCGAACGCGAAGGTGTACGCGTACTGGGCGACCGTCAACTACCGCGAGGCGTACGGTCTCTTCGCCGTGAACGGCATCCTCTTCAACCACGAGTCGCCGCGGCGCGGCGAAACATTCGTGACGCGCAAAGTGACGCGCGCGGTCGGGCGGATCGTGCATGGCCTGCAGGAGCGGCTGTACGTCGGCAATCTCGACGCGCGTCGCGACTGGGGCTTCGCCCGCGACTTCGTCGAGGCGATGTGGCGGATGCTGCAGCACGAGACGCCGGACGACTTCGTGATCGCCACCGGCACGTCGCACTCGGTGCGCGACCTCTGCGAGCTCGCCTTCGCGCGGGCCGGCTTCAACATCGAGTGGCGCGGCAGCGGCACGGCGGAGCATGGCGTCGACGCGAGCAGCGGACGGACGCTGATCGAGATCGATCCGCGCTACTTCCGTCCCACGGAGGTCGACGATCTGCGCGGAGACTTTTCGAAAGCGCAGCGCGCGCTCGGCTGGTCGCCGGCGACGACGTTCGAAGAATTGATCGCCATGATGGTCGACGCAGACCTCGCACTCGCGGAGCGCGAGGCGCGGCGATGAGCTTCTGGCAGAGCCGCCGCGTGTTCCTCACCGGCGGCGGCGGGTTCCTCGGCTCGCATATCCGCGAGCGCATCGAGCGCGAACAACCGGCCGCGCTCTTCGCGCCGCGCGCATCGGAGCTCGACCTGCGCGACGCCGCCGCCACCGCCCGCTTTCTCGCCGAGACGCGGCCGGACCTCGTCATCCACGCTGCCGCCACCGTCGGCGGCATCGGCGCGAATCGCGCGCATCCCGGCAGCTTCTTCTACGAGAACGCCGTCATGGGCATTCACCTGATCGAAGAGTCGCGCCGCGCGAACGTCGAGCGCTTCGTCTGCCTCGGCACCACCTGCGCGTATCCGAAGTTCACGCCCGTCCCGTTCTCCGAGGAGGAGCTCTGGAACGGCTATCCGGAGGAAACCAACGCGCCGTACGGCCTGGCCAAGCGCATGCTGCTCGTGCAGTTGCAGGCGTACCGGCAGGAGTATGGATTCCGCGGCATCTACCTCTTGCCGGCGAATCTCTACGGACCGCGCGACAACTTCGACCTCGAAACCAGCCACGTCATCCCGGCCATGATCCGCAAATTCGTCGAAGCGCGGGAACAGGGGAGTGAGCGGGTCGTGCTCTGGGGCGACGGCACGCCGACGCGCGAGTTCCTGAACGTCGAAGACGCGGCCGAGGCGGTGGTCCTCGCGGCCGAGCGCTACGACGACCCCGAGCCGGTCAACATCGGCACCGGCCACTCGGTGAGCATCGCCGAACTGGCGCGCGAAGTCGCCGCGGCCTGCGGATTCGACGGAGCCATCGAGTGGGACACCTCCAAACCGGGCGGCCAGCCGCGGCGGCAGCTCGACACGTCGCGGGCCCGCGAGCGCTTCGGGTTCGAGGCGCGCGTAGCTCTTGCAGAGGGATTGGCCGGGACCGTCCGCTGGTATCGTGCGCAGCGGAATTCGAGATGAAAATTCTTCTGACCGGCGCCGCCGGATTCATCGGCTTTCACGTCACCCGACGCCTGCTCGCGCGCGGCGACCAGGTGGTCGGCATCGACAACATCAACGACTACTACGACCCGTCGCTGAAAGAAGCGCGTCTCGCGCTGCTGCGCGGCGACGCGAACTTCCACTTTGAGAAGCGCGACGTCTCCGAGCAGCAGGCGGTGAACGCCGCCTTCGCCGAGCATCGTCCGCAGCGCGTGGTGCATCTGGCCGCGCAGGCCGGCGTGCGCTACTCGCTCACGCATCCGCACGCGTACACGCAGAGCAACATCACCGGCTTCCTCAACATCCTGGAAGCCTGCCGCGCCGCGCAGGTCGAGCATCTGGTCTACGCCTCGTCGAGCTCCGTCTACGGCGCGAACACGCTGCAGCCCTTTTCCGAGGACCACAACGTCGACCATCCGGTCTCGCTCTACGCCGCCACGAAGAAGGCGAACGAGCTGATGGCGCACACCTACTCGCACCTCTTCCGCATTCCGACCACGGGACTGCGCTTCTTCACGGTGTACGGTCCGTGGGGCCGTCCGGACATGGCCCTCTTCAAGTTCACGCGCGGCATTCTCGCGGGCGAGCCGATCCAGGTCTTCAACGAAGGGCGGATGGTGCGCGACTTCACCTACATCGACGACATCGCCGAAGGTGTGGTGCGGACGCTCGATTCCGTTGCGACGCCTGATCCGAACTACGAGCCCGACCATCCGCGGCCGTCGCGCAGCCGCGCGCCGTATCGCGTGTTCAACATCGGCAACAACCAGCCGGTGCAACTGCTCGAGTACATCGGCGTCCTGGAGGAATGCCTCGGACGGAAGGCGCAGATGGAACTGCTGCCGATGCAGCCGGGCGACGTGCCGTCGACCATGGCCGACGTGAGCGCTCTGGAAGAGGCCGTCGGCTTCCGCCCGCGCACCACCGTGCGCGAAGGCGTGGCCGCCTTCGTGGCGTGGTACAAAGACTACTATCGCGTTTAAAGGAACCCCGATCGATGACTGCCGAACTCACCGCCGAGACCACGACGCTGGACCGCTTCCTCGAATCCGTCCGGACGCGCAGCGCGCGCGTCGGCGTGATCGGCCTCGGCTACGTCGGGCTGCCGCTGGTGCTGCTCTACGAACAGGGCGGATTTCCGGTTCTCGGTTTTGACGTCGACGCGAAGAAGACGCAGATGCTGAATGACGGAAAGTCGTACATCCGTCACATCGGCCCGGAGCGGATCCATAAGGCCTTCAGCAATCCGAACGTCGAGGCCACCACCGACTTCGACCGGCTGGCCGAATGCGACGCCATCATCATCTGCGTCCCGACGCCGCTCGGCACGCATCGCGAGCCCGACCTGACGTACATCCGCGTCACGGCGGAGGCCATCGCGCCGCGGCTGCGCGCCGGACAGCTCGTCGTGCTCGAGTCGACCACCTATCCCGGCACCACGCGCGAAGAGCTGCTGGCGCGCTTCGAAGAGCGTGGCCTGGTCTGCGGCCGCGACTACTTTCTGGCCTTCTCGCCCGAGCGCGAGGATCCGGGCAACGAGCGCTTCAACACCAAGACCATCCCGAAAGTCGTCGGCGGCATGGACGCGCCGTCGCTGCGCGCGGCGAAGGAGCTCTACTCGTCGATCATCGACACCGTGGTACCGGTCTCCTCGTGCGAGGTGGCCGAATCGGCCAAGCTGCTCGAGAACATTTTCCGCGCGGTGAACATCGCCCTCGTCAACGAGATGAAGACCGTCTTCGAGCGGATGGGCATCGACGTGTGGGAAGTGATCGAGGCCGCCAAGACCAAGCCGTTCGGCTTCATGGCCTTCTATCCGGGGCCGGGACTCGGCGGCCACTGCATCCCGCTCGATCCGTTCTACCTGACCTGGAAGGCGGCCGAGTACGGCGCCTGGGCGCGCTTCATCGAGCTGGCCGGCGAAGTGAACACGAGCATGCCGCGCTACGTCATCGACCGCACCGTCGAAGCGGTGAACGCCGCCGGCCGCAGCATCGTCGGCGCGAAGATTCTCGTCCTCGGGCTCTCGTACAAGCCGGACATCGACGACGACCGCGAGTCGCCGTCGTTCGAGCTGATCGAGCTGCTGCAGGAGCGCGGCGCCGAGGTGGCGTACTGCGATCCGTACATCCCGGTGGCGCGGCGCGGACGGAAGCACGACCTCGGACTGCAGTCGGTGCCGTGCACGGCCGAGGAGTTCGCGCGGTATGACGTCGTCCTCGTGTCGACGCCGCACAGCCAGTTCAAAGATCCGTCCCTCTATGCCGGTGTGCGCGTGGCCGTCGACACGCGCAACATCATTCCACGGAATACGACGACCCGAGTCGTCCGCGCCTGATGTGCGGCATCGCCGGGACGTTCCTGAGAGGCGCTGCATCGCGGGCGGAGCTCTGCGCGTTCGCCGAGACGATGACCAGGCAGATCGTCCACCGCGGCCCCGACGACAGCGGCGACTGGGTGGACGAGCAGCACGGCGTGGCCCTCGGATTCCGGCGGCTGTCGATCATCGATCTCTCGCCGGCCGGACACCAGCCGATGGACTCCGCCACCGGCCGCTACGTGATCATCTTCAACGGCGAGGTCTACAACTTCGCCGCGATCCGCGCGGAGCTCGAGCGCGAAGGCGCGCGCACCTGGCGCGGCCACTCCGATACGGAAGTGATCCTCGCCGCGATCGAGCGTTGGGGACTCGAGGGCGCGCTGCCGCGCTTCAACGGCATGTTCGCCTTCGCTCTCTGGGACAAGCGCGAACAGATGCTGCACCTGGTGCGCGATCGCATGGGCGTGAAGCCGCTCTACTACGCGTTCGCCGGCGAGGCGCTGCTGTTCGGCTCCGAGCTCAAGTCGATCGCCGCGCATCCGCTGTTCCGCGCCGAGATCGATCGCGACGCGGTGGCGCTCTACACGCGCTACGCCTGCATCCCGGCGCCGCACACGATCTACCGCAACGCCTGGAAACTCGAGCCGGGCTCGCTGCTGTCGGTGAGCGCGCGCGAGTCGCGGCCGCAGCCGCGGCGGTGGTGGGACGTGCGCGAAGTCGCCGAGCGCGCTACTGCGGCGCGCTTCGCCGGCAGTGAGGCGGAGGCGGTCGACGCGCTCGACGCCATCATCAGCGACTCCGTGCGGCTGCGGATGATCTCCGACGTGCCGCTCGGCGTCTTTCTCTCCGGCGGCATCGACTCGTCGCTCGTCGTCGCGGCGATGCAGGCGCAGAACACCGCTCCGGTGAAGACCTTCTCCATCGGCTTCCACGAGGCGCTCTACGACGAGGCGCAATACGCCGCTGCCGTCGCCAAACACCTCGGCACCGCGCACACGGAGCTCTACGTCACGCCGCGCGAGGCGATGGACGTCATCCCGCTGCTGCCGCGCATGTACGACGAGCCGTTCGCCGACTCGTCGCAGATCCCGACCTATCTCGTCTCGAAGCTCGCCCGGCAATCCGTCACCGTCAGCCTCTCCGGCGACGGCGGCGACGAGCTGTTCGGCGGCTATCACCGCTACTTTCTCGGACTGAAAATGCTGCGCGCCGTGAACCGCGTGCCGCGCATGCTGCGGCCGGCGCTCGCCGCCGGTCTGTCGACGGTGCCGGTGCCCGCGTGGAACCGCTTCTTCGCGCACGAATCGCGTCTGGTGCCGCGCGCACTGCGCCACGACCGCGCCGGCGAGCGGCTGCACAAGCTCGCGCGCGCGCTGCGCCAGACGGCGCCCGACTCGCTCTACCGCGAGATCGTCACGGTGTGGGACGACGCCGTGCCGAATGCGCGGGCGTTGCCGGTGGGCATTACCGATCCGTCGCGCCGCGCGCGCCTCGACCATCCGATCGAGCGGATGATGTTCTACGACCAGATCAGCTATCTGCCGGACGACATCCTGGTGAAAGTCGACCGCGCCAGCATGGCCGTGAGCCTGGAGGCGCGCGAGCCGCTGCTCGATCACCGCCTCGTCGAGTTCGCCTGGTCGTTGCCCTTCGATCTCAAAGTGCGCGAGCGCGGCAAGTACATCGTGCGCAAGCTGCTCTCGCGCTACGTTCCCGACTCGCTGATCGAGCGGCCGAAGATGGGCTTCGGAGTGCCGATCGACGAGTGGCTGCGCGGTCCGCTGCGCGACTGGGCGGAGGCGCTGCTCGCGCCGGCGCGGCTGCGCGAGGCGGGCTACTTCGACGTCGAGCTCGTGCGCGCGCGCTGGCAGGCGCATCTCGCCGGCAGGCCGGGAGAGCAACTGCTCTGGACCATCCTCATGTTCGAGGCGTGGCGCGACGAACAGGCGCGCGCCTGACGCCTCAGCGCACCGATCGCCGCTTGCCGCCGCCGTCGCACTTGCGGAGCGACGTCACCACCGCCCGTCCGTCGGGCACGTTCATGATCAGGCCGCCCGCGCAATCGGGCAGGATGCCGAAGCGCGAGGTGGCGCCGTCCACCGTGTCGAAGACTTCGCAGGCGTACGGCTCGTCGTCGGGGATGTAGACCGATCCTTCCTCGACGCGGCGCAGGATCACCCACGGCTCCTCGGCCCGTCCCGTCGGAATGGCGATCGTGTACTTGTCGCCCGCGGCGAGCACGAGCGCGGCGGTGGCGCAGTTCCACGTCTTGCAGGAGGTCGCCATCCAGGTGTAACGGATCGGTTTCGTGATCGGCTCATCAGCGGCGGCGCTCGAGGCGCAGAAGAGTGCGAGCAGGACTGCAGCAGCGAGGGATCTCATCTCGAAAAAGGTCTCCGGTGACGTCCAAGTGAAATCGGCATGCCAGTGAGATAGCTCACAATAATTTTAGGCGTGATCTTTTCATACTGTCGGCTCGGAGGATCCATGAAACGGAAGCTGACCCTGCTGGCCATGCTGCTGGTCGTCTCGAGCCAGATGATGGCCGCGACCTTTGTCGTGCCGACGGATGAAGAGCTGGTGGCGAAGGCCGCCGCCATCGTCATCGGCACCGTCGAAGGAAGTTACGTACAAGAAGCAAACGGCACGATCGAAACGGTTTACGAGATCCGCGCCGAGCGCGCCATGAAAGGCGCGGCCGCGCACGACGAGCTGCTGCGCGTCGTGGCGCTGGGCGGCGCCATCGGCGACCGCGGCGTGATCGTGCCGGGCGAAGCGTACTTTCGCCAGGGTGAGCGCGTGCTCCTCTTCCTCAACCGCGACGCTCGCGGCCGCTGGCGCACGACTGACCTCACTCTCGGACGATTCGCCTTCAGAACGTCCACCACAGGGGAGCGCGTGCTCGTCCGTGAGATGGAAGACGTGGTCGGCTGGGATCGCTCCGGCCGCCCGCATCACGAGATGATCCGCAAAGAGGCAGGGTTCCTCCGCTTCATCGAAGACCGCGCGGCGCGCCGCGCGCCGGCCGCCGATGACTACACCGTCGACTCCGCGCAGGTGACGCTCGCGCCGGCCGAGAGCGGCCCGACGCTGCAGTCGAACGCCAGCGGCTATGCGCCGGCGACGTACACCGACTGGGTGAGCAGTCAGCCGACGCGCTGGCCGAACATCGCCGCCGGCGTAACGTTCTACAAGCGCTCGGACCAGAACATCTCCGGCGCTGCCGACGGCGGCGTCAGCACGATCCAGAACGGCTTGGCCGCCTGGACGAACGAGTGCGGCTCGGTCATCAACCTCGTCTACGGCGGGCAGCTCGCGAAGGCTTCGGCCAATCACGACGCGACCAACGTGGTCGAGTTCAACGATCCGCAGCAGCGCATCTCTGGCTCGTGGACCGGCTCCGGCACGGTGGCCATCACCTTTCTCTCGTACGCCGGCGAGCACACGTTCCTCAATCAGCCGTGGTGGAACATCACCGACGCCGACGTCGTCTTCCAGGACGGCTACACGGCGGCGAACGCGGCCTTCGCCGCGGCCATGACCCACGAGCTCGGCCACGCGATCGGCTGGCGTCACTCGAATCAGGGTCATCTCGGCGGCGCGTGCGATCCCTCGGTGGAGGAGTGCACGAGCGCCGCGATCATGAACTCGAGCGTAAGCTCGGCCTACGGCTTCACCCTGCAGCCTTACGACATCAACGCCGCGCAGTCGGTCTATCCGGGCGGCACCTGCGGCCCGACCTGCACCGCGCCGGCCATCACCTCGCAGCCGCAGTCGCAGACCATCACTCCCGGCCAGACCGCCACGCTCAGCGTCGGCGCCAGCGGTACATCGCTGACGTATCAGTGGTACGTCGGCTCGCCGGGCAACACCTCGCAGCCGATCGCCGGCCAGACCTCGCCGACGTTCTCCGTCTCGCCGGCGGCGACGACGACGTACTGGGTGCGCGTGTCGAACAGTT
>DASVQE010000112.1:0-16220 GCA_036389275.1 Thermoanaerobaculia bacterium | reverse complement strand
CATCGGCGGCGCGCGCGTCTATCCGCGCGACCGCGACAGCAGCGGCTCGCGCGACAGCGGCGCCTCGCGCGACAGCGGCAGCGCCAGCCGCGACCGCGGCTCTCGCGACAGCGGCAGCGCGCGCGACAGCGGCGGCTCCCGCGACTCCGGCGGACGCACCAGCACCGGCGACCGTCCCGCGCCGCGCGAGTCGAGCGGCGGCAGCGGAAACCGCGAGAGCGGCGGACGCATCAAGCGCGATCACTAAGCGGGATCACTGAGAGAGCGCAGACCACTGCGACGCATGCGAAGAGCCTCCGGCGACGGAGGCTCTTCGTTTTTTGCATAGAATCCGCCCGCATGACCGTGCCCCTGTTCTTCGCGCTCTACTGTCTGGAAGCGGGGCTGTTCTTCGCGATCGTGCCGTGGACGCGCGTCTGGACGCTCAATCCGCTGCTGCATCACGGCGTGGCCATGGCCGTCTGGATCGATAATCCGTTCGTGCGCGGCTTCGTCTCCGGCTTCGGCGTGGTGCACCTGATCGTGGGCGTCCGCGACCTCGTGCGCATCTCGCGCGAACGGCGCGGGAGCGGCGCGGCGTGACCTGGCGTACGCGCCTGGCGCGGCTCGGCGTGCCGCTCGTGGTGAGCGCCGCGCTCTTCGTCGTCTACTGGTTCTTCCGCCAGAATCCCGGCCTCTTCACCGACACGCATCTCGACCGCCGCAGCGTGTTGCGGGTGCTGCTCTTCGTGGCCTGGGCGCCGCTGATCTTCGCCCTCGTGCGCGCGCTCGACCTGGTCACCTTCGACATGCTCGTCTCGCGGCGCGGCCGCGTGCGCGCGCCGGTGCTGCTGCGCGAGATCGTCTCCATCGTCCTCTACGTGATGCTGTTCGGCTGGACGATCTCCACGATCTTCGAATATCGCATCACCGCTCTCCTCGCGACCGGCACCGTCCTCGCCGCGGTCCTCGGCCTGGCCTTGCAGGAGACGCTCGGCAACCTCTTCGCCGGCATCGCGCTTCATCTCGAGGACAGCTTCGAGCTCGGCGACGTGATCCGCAGCGGCGACTACTTCGGCACCGTCGAGGCGGTGCGTTGGCGCGGCACGCGGCTCCGCACGTTCAACAACAATCTGGTGATCGTCCCGAACTCGCTGCTCGCGCGCGAACGCCTCGAGGTCTTCCCGCGCAACAACCTCAACGCGCGCGTGCTGCCGATCGGCATCGACTATCACGTGCCGCCGGCCACGGTGATCAACGTGCTGGTGCAGGCGGCGGCGAACGTCGAGGGCGTGGCCCGCGACGCGCCGGTGATCGCCCGCGTCGGCTCGTTCGGCGACTCGTCGCTGACGTACGAGATCAAGTACTACACGATCGACTACTCGCAGCGCGACCGCATCGACGCCGAGATCCGTCGCGCGGTCTGGTACGCGCTGCGCCGCAACGCCATCTCCATTCCGTACCCGGTGCGCTCGGTGGTGCGCTATCAGGCGCCGGCCGATCGCCACGTCGCCGCGCCGGAGGAGATCCTCGAGCGGCTGGCCGGCATCGACATCCTCTCGCCGCTGCCCGACGACGCGCGCGAGACCATCGCCGGCGCCGCGCGCGTGCACGTCTACGCGAAAGGCGAGACCATCATCCGCCACGGCACCGCCGGCGACTCGATGTTCGTCGTGCACGAGGGCAGCGTCTCTGTGCGCGTCGGCGGCGAAGAGATCGCGCGGCTGCAGCCGGGCGACTTCTTCGGCGAGATGGCGCTGCTGACCGGCGAGACCCGCACCGCGGACGTGGTCGCGCTGACCGACGTGATGGCGGTGGAGATCGCCAAGCCGGCGCTGCAGCCGGTGCTGGCGAAGTATCCCGATCTCGCCGACGCGATCTCCGCGCGCGTGGCCGAGCGGCGCGGCCGCCTCGACTCGCATCGCAGCGACACGCGCGAGGAGCCGGCCACGATCCTCTCGAAAATCCGCGCGTATTTCGGTTTATGAAACGCCTGCTCATCGTCGAGGACAAGGAGCCGCTCGCGCACATGCTGCGCGAGGCGGTGGAGGCGGACGGATTCGAGGCGGAGGTGGCCTCGAACGGCAGCGATGCGACGCGCCGCCTCGCCGAGGGTCGGCGCTACGTGGCGGTGCTGACCGACCTGCGACTGCCGGGCGCCGACGGGATCGCCGTGCTGCGGCAGTCGAAGGAAAGCGACCCCGATTGCCCGGTGATCGTGATGACGGCGTTCGGGACGATCGAGAATGCGGTCGAGGCGATGAAGCTCGGCGCGTTCGACTTCATCCAGAAACCGATCGACGTCGATCATCTCTCGTTGCTGCTGCGGCGCTGCCGCGAGCATCGCGAGCTGCGCCACGAGAATCTGCTGCTGAAGGAAGAGTTCCAGAAGCGCTATCGCCTGCCGGCCATCGTCGGCGACTCGCCGCGGATCGTGGAGGTGTCGCACGCCATCCAGCGCGTCGCGCCGACCGACTCGACGGTGCTGCTGCAGGGCGAATCGGGGACGGGGAAGGAGCTGTTCGCGCGCGCCATCCACCAGCTCTCGCCGCGCCGCGACCGGCCGTTCGTGGCCATCAACTGCGCGGCCATTCCGGAGACGCTGATCGAGAACGAGCTCTTCGGACATGAGAAAGGCGCCTTCACCGGCGCGAGCGCGCGGCAGCTCGGCAAGTTCGAGCTGGCCGACACCGGCACGATCTTCCTCGACGAGATCGGCGAGCTCGGCTTCGGCGTGCAGTCGAAGATCCTGCGCGTGCTGCAGGAGCGGCGCTTCGAGCGCATCGGCGGCAACGCGCCGATCGACGCGGACGTGCGCGTGATCTGCGCGACGAATCGCGATCTCGCCGCGGCCGTGCGCGGCGGCGCGTTCCGCGAGGATCTCTTCTTCCGCATCCACGTCTTCCCGGTGACGATTCCGCCGCTGCGCGCGCGGCGCGAAGACATCGACGCGCTGGTCGATTTCTTCCTGCAGCGCTTCGCGCGCGAGCTGGCCCGGCCGGGGCTGCGCGTCACCGACGACGCGCGCGCGCTGCTGCGCGGCTACGACTGGCCGGGCAACATCCGCGAGCTGCAGAACTGCATCGAGCGCGCGGCCATCCTCTGCGACGACAACACCATCACGCCGCGCGAGCTGAGCGTCGGCGGCCCATCGGAGGAGTTGCTCCGCAGCGCTCTCGATCTCTCCGGCACGCTCGGCGAAGCGACCGAGCGCGCCGCCCGCGCCGTCGAGCGGCTGAAGATCTCCGACGCGCTGACGCGCGCGAAGTCGCGCAATGACGCGGCCGAGCTCCTCGGCATCACGGCGCGCGCGCTCGCCGCGCGGATGAAGGAGCTCGGGCTCGAATGAGCGTGCCGACCGCGCGCGACGTGGTGGCCTTTCTCAACGAGCGCTTCGCCGCCCGCGGACTGCCGCATCGCATCGAGCACGTCTACGTGCTGCCGTACGTCAATCCGATGTGGCTCGCGAACTGGGACGTGCCGCAGCTCGCCGATGCGCCCGAGCGCGAGATCATCGAGGAAGAGATCCGCGAGGCGCGCTGGCAGTTTCCGCAGGTGCTCGAGGAGTAGACGTCAGAGCCAGGCGATGAGGTTGTAGCGCAGCGCGTACTGGTACAGCTCGCGCGCGCCGCAGACGCCGAGCTTCTGCATCAGCCGCGCGCGATGCGTGGAGACGGTGCTCTCGCTCAATTCCAGCGCGTAGGCGATCTCCTTCGGCCGCTTCCCGGTGAGTAGCATTTGCATCACTTCCCGCTCCCGCCCTGAGAGCGTGTCGTGAACTCCCGCCGCCGGCCCGTTCGAGTCGCGCACGGCCATGGGACGGACGATGGTCATGATGAAGGCCGTGCCGCAGTCGGAGGTCACCGACACGGACGCCTGCAGGCGGACGCTGCTGCCGTCGCAGCAGAGGCCGCAGAATTCGTAATGGACGGGCGCGGAGTGCCCGGCGTGGCGCAGCGCGGCGAAGCGCGCCAATCGCTCCTCGTCGGCGCTCGAGACGAAATCGGCGACGGGGCGGTGGAGGAGCTCGGCCGGACGCTTGTAGCCGAGGAGCTCGGCGTAGGCGCGATTGACATAGACGACGCGGCCGGAACATTCGACCAGCACGCCGTCCTGCGCCGAGTCGAGCGCGGCCTGCATGAAGCGGGACGGGTTTTGCTGACTCGGCGTCATTCCGCTCCTCCGTCCGCAATGCCGTTGCCACCGCACAAGCCATTGTGCGTTTTCGAGCGTAAGAAAGGGATGAGGGATCGCCGGGTGGCCTGAGTCATCGGGTTCTTGTGAGCTTTGTCCTTCGTTGAATTACTACGAACGAAGCGGTGCAACTGGATTTGTCCGTGCAGCAGAGGCGCGGCCATGAAGATCAAAATTCTCGCGTTAGCGCTCTCACTTCTGCTCGTTCCACTCGTCGCATCGGCGTCGTCGCACCGTGAGGCTCCGCTGATCGCGGAAGATCCCACGATGGACAACACCGACGTCTATGCGTTCCGCAGTCCCGATGCACCCGACACCGTCACCATCATCGCCAATTACATTCCGTTCGAGGAGCCGGCCGGCGGCCCGAATTTCTTCAATTTCTCCACGGCGGGCGTGTATGAGATCCACATCGACAACAACGGGGATGCGCGCGAGGACATCACCTACCAGTTCCAGTTCCGCAATGAGGTCCGCAACGGAAATACCTTTCTCTACAACACCGGCCCGGTGCTGACGCTCGACTCCGCCAATCTCAATGTGCGGCAGTTCTACACGGTCAATCGGATCTCCGGCGCGCGCCGCGGCGGCACATCGACGTCGATGGGTGCGAGCTTCCAGGTGGCTCCGGCCAATATCGGGCCGAAATCGATGCCCGACTATGCCGCGCTCGCCAATGCCGCAGTCGGCTCGCTCGCGAGCAACGGCGGGCGCGTTTTCGCCGGCCCGCGCGACGATCCCTTTTTCGCCGATGTCGGCAGCATTTTCGACCTGCTCACGCTCCGTCCGATCCAGCAACTGCACAAGGTGCCGCCGGCCGCGCAGTCGGCCAATGGCGTCGACACGCTCCGCGGCTACAACGTGCACACGATCGCGCTGCAGATTCCCATTGCACAGCTCGTCGCCGGCGGCAGCGTTCCGAGCGGCCCGGCCGCCTCCAATGCCGTCATCGGGATCTGGGCCACCTCCAGCCGTCCGCGCGTGACCATCCTCAGCACCGGCACGCAGCGCCGCCAGTCGCTCAGCGGAAACGTACAGGTCTCGCGCCTGGGTATGCCGCTGGTCAATGAAGTGGTCGTACCTCTGGCCTTCAAGGACGTCTTCAATGCGTCCGAGCCGAGCGGCGACTATCCGCTGTTCCAGAGCAACGAGACCTTCCGCAACCGCATCCTCGATCCGGAGGCGGCGATGCTGATGAACGCACTGTACGGCGTGTCGGTTCCGCCGGCGCCGCGCAATGACCTCGTGCAGGTTTTCCTGACCGGCGTGCCGGGCCTCAATTCGCCCGCGAATGTCGTTCCGTCCGAAATGCTGCGCCTCAATGTCGGCGTTCCCGCCGCGTCGCAGCCGAACCGCCTCGGCGTCCTCGGCGGCGATACGGCCGGTTTCCCGAACGGCCGCCGCTTGAGCGACGACGTCGTCGACATCGAATTGCGCGTGGTCGCCGGCGTGCTCGTGGACGGCTTCAATAAGTCTCCCAACAACGCGCTGACCGACGGCGTCGACGCGAACGACAAAGCGTTCCTCTCGACCTTCCCCTATGTCGCGCTGCCAAGCCAGGGTTTCGAGAGCCGGCCGCACGGTAATCCATAAGGTGATCCCATGCGCTCAATGAAAATTCTCGCATTGTCTCTCTCGATCGTTTTCTGTTCTGCCGCCGCATCAGCGCAGCAGGCGTACAGCGATCTCTATGTGATTCCGATCGCCGGCCATACGCCCGGCGCCAACGGCACGAACTGGATGAGCAATCTCGCCATTCAGAATTTCCAGACCTCTCCACTGACGGTGCAGATCGTCGTCATTGAGAGCGGCTCGATGACCGACAACGTCTATCCGCTCGCGACGGCCGCGTCCAATGGCTCCGTCACGGTGCCCGCGGGCGGCAGCGCGATGCTCAAGGACCTCCTCAACGATCACCGCGGCCTGACCAGCACGACCGGCGCGCTTTTGGTCGGCGCCGACCGTCCGTTCGCGCTCACCAGCCGCACCTACAGCATGACGCCGGACGGCGACACGGTCGGGCAGACCGTGCCGGGCGCCGGCAGTTTCCTCGACAACACGCTCTCGCCGATCAACCTCGCCGCCGCCGTCGCCTACGTTCCGGGGCTCGTGCAGAACGGCGAGTTCCGCACGAACCTCGGCTTCGTCGCGGCGAATGCCAGCGGCTCGGGCGGCGCCATGACCATGTCGGTCACGCTGCGCAACGCCGGCGGCGCCGTCACCGGTACGCGCGCGTTCTCGGTGCCGGCCGGCGCGATCCTGCAGATGCAGTTCAGCGCGCGCGAGCTGTCCGCCGGAAACTTCGACGTGGCCGGCGCGGAGTTCCGCATCACCAGCGGTTCCGGCGCGGTCGTGCCGTACGCCTCGGTCATCGACAACCGCACCGCCGACGCCGTTTTCGTCAGCGGCCTCTTCCCGCAGAACGCCACGAACGTGACCGCGCTCTCGCAGCGCACGTCGCTGTTCCGCGCGATTCTCGACTCGGTGAGCGGTGCGCGCTGAGCTTCTGTTCGTGATTCTCCTGTCGTGCGCGGCGAAGGCTGCCGCGCACGACTTCTGGATCGAGCCTTCGACGTTCCGTCCGGCAGTGGGCGAGACGGTGACGCTGTCGCTGCGCGTCGGGCAGGACTTCGCCGGCGATCCGGTCGCGCGGAGCGCGCAGCTCGTCGAGTCGTTCGTCGTGCGCGACGCGGCCGGCGAGCGCGCCATTCCGGGCATTGAGAACCGCGACCCGGCCGGCTTCGTCCGCGTCGAGCGCGCCGGCCTGGCGATGATCGGCTATCGCAGCAAGCCGTATCCGCTGACGCTGCCGGCCGACCGCTTCGAGCAGTTCCTCCGCGATGAAGGGCTGGAGCGGATCCTCGCGCTGCGCGAACGCGGCGGGCAGTCGAAGAGCCCCGATCGCGAGCGGTTCTACCGCTTCGCCAAGACGATGCTCGTCACGGGAGCCGCCGCGAGCGGATTCGATCGGCCGTTCGGCTACCGCTACGAGCTGGTGCCGGAGACGAACGCCGCGCTCGACGCGCCGCTGCGCGTGCGCGTGTTGTTCGAAGGAAAGCCGCTGGCCGGCGCGCTGGTGACGGCGATCAGCGGCGACGATCCGGCGGCACGCATCGCGCGGCGCAGCGACGCGCACGGCCGCGTCGTTCTGCCGCTGGGCCGCCGCGGCGTCTGGCTGATCAAGTCGGTGCAGATGGTCGCGGCGCCGCCCGGCGTGAACGCCGATTGGGAGAGTCTGTGGGCATCCGTCACCTTCGAGCGCTGATCGTCGTGCTGATCGTCGTGCTGGGCGTGGCGCGCGCCGCCTGCGCCCACGAGATCGGCGCGACGCAGGTCACGATGCGCTTCGCGCGCGATCACACGTACGCGATCGACGTCGCCACCGATCCCGCCTCTCTGCTGGCGAAGATCGAGCATCGCCGCGTCGCCGCCGCGCCCGATGTTCCGGTGCGACTGGCCGCGCACACGCGCGAGCTCGCCGCCGCGGCCGAAGTGCGCTTCGGCGGCGTGCGCGCCGCGCCGCGCGTCGCCGTGCTGCCCGACGGCACGGTCCGTTTTCAAGGCGAGATTCCGCGCGGCGCCGGCGCATTCACCTGGCGGTGGAAGCTGACCTACAGCGCCTATCCGCTGACGATCGGCAGCCGCCGGGAGTGGCTCGAGGGCGACGCGCAATCGTCGCCGCTGCCGCTCGCGCGCGAGTTGCTGCCGCCGTCGCGCCTCGAAGTCGTGCGGCAGTACGCGCTCCTCGGATTTCTGCACATCGTGCCGCGCGGCGTCGATCACATCCTCTTCGTCCTCGGCATTTTTCTGCTGACCACGCGCCTGAAATCGATCCTCACGCAGGTGACGGCGTTCACGCTCGCGCACTCGATCACCCTCGGCCTGACGATGTACGACGTGCTGTCGGTTTCACCGCGCCTAGTCGAGCCGCTGATCGCGCTCTCGATCGTTTACGTCGCCGTCGAAAACCTCACCACCACCGAGTTGCGGCGCTCGCGCGTGGCGGTGGTCTTCGCCTTCGGCCTGCTGCACGGCATGGGATTCGCCGGCGTGCTGCGCGAGCTCGGCCTGCCGCGCCGCGAGTTCCTGCCGGCGCTGCTCGCGTTCAACGGCGGCGTCGAAGTGGGTCAGTTGACGGTGATCGCGACCGCGTTTCTGCTCGTGGCCTGCTGGGCGCGCACGAAGCCGTGGTACCGGCTCCGCTTCGTCGTCCCGGCCTCGGTGGCGATCGCGCTCGCCGGCCTGGTCTGGACGGCGCAGCGCATCATGTAATCGGCCGCGCCAGGACGTAGACGGCGTCGCGGCCGAAGCGGCGCACGAGTTTCAGTTTCGATAAAAGCGGCGGCAGCGCGCGGCGCTGATCGGCGTCGAGCCGCGCCTCGTGCACGATCACGATCGTGCAGCCTTGCTCCGCGATTGCGCGATAGAACTCGTCGTCGTACTGCAGCGCTTCTTCTTTCTTCCGCAGCAGCTCGTGCAGCGGCGTCTCCCAGCCGGAGGTGCCGTTGATGATCGGCACGCGGTGATAGGCATTCGCCAGCACGTACTGGAACGCCGCACCTTCGCGGATCATCGGCAGCTCGAGCACGACGCCGGGCCGCGTCTCCTGCAGCCACCGATAGACCGGCGCCGGCGCCGGATCAAAGTACGTCCAGCGGATGCGCGGCAGCACGTCGACGGTGGCGAGCAGGATGAGCAGCGCCGCCATCGCGCGCCGGCGATGCGTGCGACGCGCGAGCAGCGCCGCCGCGCCCATCGCGCCCCAGACGGCCAGACCGACGCAGGCGATCACCGCCCAGCGCGCCGGAGTTCGGGTTGCACGGAAAGGCGGAAAGATGCGGAAGAGGAAGGGTTGCAGGAAGGCATTCCATCCGAGGGACGCGATGACGCCGATGACGATCCAGAGCGCGGCGGAGAGCTCTTCCGGCGTGAAGCGCGAGTTGCGGATGCGCGCGCGCAATTGCGGCGCGAAGCGGATCATCAGCAGCACCAGCGTCAGCACCGCCGGCACGTCGGCGCCGGCGAAGGAGAACCTGCCGAGGGTGATGCGCTCCTGCACGGTGGTGAAGTAGGTGAGGATCAAGCCGACTGCGATGGCGAGATCGAGCGCCGGCCGCGATCGCGACGGCGTTTGCTCGCGCTCGCGCGTGCGCGGACGCGTCAGCCAGGCGTAGCTCGCCAGAAAGAGGATGAACAGCCCCGGGAAGAGCTCGCGCTCCGCGCGCCGCAGATTCGGATCGGGGATCTTGCCGTAGATCAGGCTGCGCGACGACGGCACCAGCCAATCCGTCCAGGTGGCCGAGGCGCGGCGCGCTTCGCCGCTGGTGCGGCGCATGCCGTACTCGCGCGACACGCGCTGATACGGCAGCAGCACCGGCACCATCACCGCGCAGGCGAGTGCGAGCGCGCCGAGGAGGCGCAGCCAGAAGGCGCGCTCGCGCCGCGGCGCGGCGACGTGCAGCAGCGCGATCGTCAGCGCCACCGCCGCGAGCGCGAAGAGGAACCAGTAGACGTTGCAGAGCGCGTTCATCAGGAACGCGCCGCCGAGGAGCGCGGCCCGTTTCGCCGTCGCCTTGCGCCAGTAGAGCAGCAGCGCCGCCAGCGTCAGCGGCAGCCAGCCGCTCCAGAGGATGTGCGCGTGCTGCAGATGCGACAGCATGAACGACGAGAAGCCGAAGAAGATCCCGCCGACGAGCGACGCGGCGAGGTTGCGCGTGACGACGCGCGCCAGCACCGACGCTCCGTACGCGCTGAAGGCCAGGCCGAGGATCACCGCGAGGCTGTGCAGCGTCACAGGCGACGCCCCGAAAAGGTGGAACGGCAGCATCACCAACGCGATGCCGATCATGTTCTCGCTGTACGCCAGCGGCTTGATGCCGCCGTGAAAGATCGGCGCGTCGTAGAGGTGCAGCGGCGCGTGGATGAACGCGTAGCAGTCCCAGTCGAGAATCCAGGAGACGAGCAGCGGGTCGCCGAGGTCGGCCACCGCGCCGTTCATGTGCAGCGCGAGCGGCCAGGTGAAGGCGACCGCCATCGCGACGAAGAGCGCGAACACGCCGAGCTCGCGCCGGATCACTGCGCGTCCTCCCAGTCGACGTTGATGTCGCGCGTGCGATGCACGCGATGGCCTTCGTCTTCGATCTCGACCTGCACCTCAGTGCGCTTCGGCACGCCGCGCGGCCGCTGCGGAATGATCACGTCGAAGCCGGGCCGCGGCGTGAAGTAGTACCAGGAGAAGTCCTTCGTCACGTCGGGCCGCGGATCGACCAGCGGCGCGTCGACGCGCACGGAGCCGCCGTCGATCAGCACCGTCACGCGGGTGATGGTGAAGGGCGAGAACGTCCAGCCGCGCACGCGCAGCGCGCCGTGGAACTGCTCGTCGGGCTGCGGTTGCTCGACCTTCGCGATGATCGCGTCGCTGTGCGTCGGCAGCCCGGCCAGCATGCGCGCCAGCCGTTCGCGCGGCAGATGGCCGGCGGCGTCGGGCAGCTCCGGCTCGCGGTAGCGCGCGTAGTCGCGGAAGTTGCGCGTGACGGCGAAGACAAAGTCGCCGCCGATGTCGTGGTCGAACTTGCGCACGTACGCGAGGTGCCCTGCGGCGAGGTTGCGCGCCAGCCAGTTGCGCACGAGCGGCGCGTTCTCGCCGAGGGCGTGTACGTGCACGATGACGAGTTTGCAGCCGTGCGTTTCCAGCAGCCGCAAAAAGGCCGCGGGATATTTCAGGTTGTAGGCGAGGTCGGAGAGCTGCCGCGACACCGGCGGCTCGAATCCGGAGACGCCGTTGAAGGTCTTCCGCTCGTGCGTAGTCAGGCCGAGGACGTACTGATAGTCCATGCCGTCACGCAGCGGCAGCTCGACGATCGGCTCGATCGACTCGCGCCGCAGCCAGCGATACACCGGCGCCGGCGCGGGCACGAGGTACTCCCAACGGATCACCGGCCAGAGCTCAAACGTGGTCAGCGCGAGAATCGCGCAGGTCATCGCGTGACGCCGCCAACCCTTGCAGCGCTGCAGCAGCGCGAGCGCGCCGATGGCGGCGGTGGCGGCGAGGCCGACGTAGGCCACGATGGCCCAGCGCGCGGAGACGCGCGTAGCCTGGAAGATGCCGATGCGCCGCCAGAGAAAGCCGTGGAGGAAGGCGTTCAGTCCGAGCGAGCCGAGGAAGCCGATGGCGATCCAGAGCACGGCCGACCACCCTTCGATGGAGATGCGTGAGCGCGAAGCGGCGCCGAGGAGCGAGCGACCTTCGCTGCCGCCGCGCGCGTCGGGATAGCGGATGGTCAGGCGCGCGACGATGGCGATGACGAGGAGCGTCGTGGCGATGTCGGCGCGATCCATCGAGAAGAGTTGATTGCCGTTCCACGTCCACTCGATGCGGTCGGTGACGGCGCCGGCGTAGGCGAAGATGCCGAGGAGCACGATCAGCGCGTCGAGCCAGCGGAGATCGCGCCGCGGCCGCGGAATGAAGTCGGGCGACGGCTCCTGCAGTCGCGCCGCGGCGAGGCCGAAGATCGTCAGCAGGACCGCCATCACGCCGGGGAACATTTGCAGCTCGTGCAAATGCGTTTCGCCCAAACCGAGGCTGCCGTAGAGACGGTTGCGCGGCGTGGCCACGAGCCATTGGCTCGGCGTCAGCGAGCCGCCCAGCGCCTCCGACTCCGCGCGCACCATCTTGTACTCCTTCGACACCGCGCGATACGGCAGCAGCACCGGCAGCAGGATCGCGCCGCCGGCGACGAGCGACGCGGCGAGCGTGAGCCAGAAGCGGCGGCCGCGCCGCGGATCGATGATGGCCAGCATGGCGATGGTGAGCACCAGCGCCGCCGCGCCGAACAGGAGGTAGTAGACGTTGGTGAGGCCGTTCATCGCGAACGCGGCGGCGATCAGCAGCGCGTTGCGGCGCGACGGCTTGCGCCAGTAGGCGAGCAGCGCCGCGAGCAGCAGCGGCAGCCAGCCGGAGAAGAGGATCTGCAGGTGCGAGAGATGGTCGAACTTGTGTGGGACGAAGGCGTAGATGATCCCGGCCACGAGTGACGCCGCGGTCGAGCGCGTGATCATCCGCGCGAGCACGAACGCGCCGTAGCCGCTGAGCGCGAAGGCGATCAGGATGGCGATGTTGTAGACCGTCACCGGCGTGAGGCCGGCCAGTTGAAACGGCAGCATCACCAGCGCCACGCCGATCAGGTTCTCGCTGTAGGCGAGGCTGTAGTGGCCGGGGTAGTACATCGGCGCGTCGAACAGATGCAGCGGCGCGTGCAGCAGCGCGCGGCCGACCCAGTCGATGATCCAGACCACGAGCAGCGGATCGCCCATGTCGGCGATGGCCGTCGGCAGATGCGTCGCCAGCGGCCAGGTCATGGCCACGGTGAGCAGCAGGTAGAAGCCGAAGATCGCCGCCTCTCGTGCGATGCGGCGGGCGAGCATCATCTACTCCGCGGCCGCCGGCGGCGTGATGCCGAGGAGCGTGGCCACGTAGCGGGCCACGCGCGTCTGCGGAAGATCGGCGTATGCGCCGCGGCGCACGCCGGCGCCGAGCGCGAAGAGGCGCGTGTGCAGCTCGGGATGCGTGTTCAATCCGCCGTGCGTGCCGCGGGTGATGGCGATGGTTGCCGGCGCGTTGTTTGAGCTGTTGAGGATCACGTGCGGCACGGCGATGGCCACGACGTCGCCACTGTTCGGATGCATGGCCGCGCTCTTCCGCTCGACGCGCTCGAACCAGCCGGTGCCTTGCAGCGCCGTGACGAGCGCCGCGCCGTCGTCCTCGCCTTCGAAGCGGTAGAGGTGGGCGACGTTCGACGAGGCGAAGGCCTGCCAGCGCGGCGCGAAACCGTGCTCCTCGAGCCAGCGGTTCATGCGCACTTCGGTGTTCGCC
This sequence comes from Thermoanaerobaculia bacterium, assembly GCA_036389275.1. GTDB lineage: Bacteria > Acidobacteriota > Thermoanaerobaculia > Gp7-AA8 > Gp7-AA8 > QHVT01. Next base: position 3,175 of record DASVQE010000112.1, on the reverse strand, counting down.
GGCATCAGGCCGTGATCGCCGGCGACGACGAAGGCATCGCGCGTGAGATCGAGCGCGGTTTGAATCGCGGCCACCGCGCGATCGGCGGCCGCGAAGGCTGCGTCGACGACGCGCGTCTCCTCGGCGGTGCCCAGAAAGTTGTGCATCGCTCCATCGACCTGCGGCTGGTAGGCGAGCAGCAGATCGCACTGCATCCGCTCGAGGGCCAGCGTCTGCGCGCGCGTCAGAAAATCGGCGAGGCGGTCGGACTGCTCGATGAAGGTTGTCGTGTCGATGCCGGCGTGCTCCTCCGGCGAGCCGGGCCAGAAGCCGACCTCGCCGTCCAGCAGCGCGCGGAACGACGCCGGATACGCCTCGGTGCGCGAGATCGGTCCCCAGTAAATGGTCATGTCGGCCAGCGACGGATCGGCGTGCAGCAGCTTCGACCAGGAGCCGTACAGTCCGTCCGCCGCCGCTACTGATACGGCGAACCAGCCGCGCGCGTCGGGTGCGCTCTCGCGCTCCTCGCTCTCGATGTAGATCGCGTCGTAGTTCTCGCGCGCGTCATCGGTCGTGTCGTAGGCGACTATGTCGACGTCCGTGCGCACGCGCCGCGGCACCGCCCACTCGATGCGCGCGCGCAGGATCGGGCTGAAGGAGCGGCGCTGATGCGGACGGTCGGTCCACGTCGGCGGCACCCATTCGCGATGAAAGTCGGTGCGGGTGAGGTGCACGATGCGGCCGTCGGTGAGCGAGTTCGTCCACGGCATCCCGAAGTCGGCGGTGCGGCGCGGCGTCTTTCCTTCGAGCGTCGGAAAGGCGATGGCGCCGACGCGTTTCCCTTGCCGCCGCGCCGCCTCGAGCAGCGACTCGACGTCGGGATCGGTCTCGTAGCCGCTGCCCATCGCGTCGCGCGGCGTGCCGGGGACGTGGAAGCGGTTGCCGACGATGCCGGTGTGCTGCGGATCGGCGCCTGTGAGGATCGAGACGTGCGCGGACGACGTCACGGTGGGATTGACGGGAATGACGCGCGCGCTCGCACCCTCGGCGACCATGCGCCCGAGCGCCGGCAGGTTCGCCGCGCGCGCGGCATAGGCATCGGCGCCGAAGCCGTCGAAGGACATCAACACCACGCGCACCGCCGCGCCGTTCGCGGCCAGCGGCGGCGGCGCCTGCGGCACGGCGGCCGGCGGCGTGGCCGGCGCGCACCCAAAAGCAAGAACGATTAAGAGGAGATATTTACGCAACTATTTTTTCAGGCTGGCCAGCACTTTGTCGCGGTACTCCTGCGCCTTCGCGCGAGTCTCGCGCTCGTTCACCGTGAGCACCGTGCCGTGGCGCATCAGGATGCGGCCGTCGCAGATGGTGGTCACGACGGCGCTGCCGGAGGCGGCGTAAACGATGGCGGATTCGACGGAGTAGACCGGCTGCGTTTTCGTCTGCTGCAAATCGACGATGACGACGTCCGCGCGTTTGCCGCGCTCGAGCGTGCCGATGCGGTCGGCCAGGCCGAGGACCTGCGCACCGCCGATTGTTGCCAGGCGCAGCACCTGGCGCGCGCTGATGGCTTTCGGATCGTTGCGCATCACCTTCTGCAGCCGCGCCGCGCTGGCCATCTCCTCGACCATGTCGAGATTGTTGTTCGAGCCGGCCGGGCCGTCGGTGCCGAGTCCCACTTCCATGCCGGCGCGGATCATGTCGACGACCGGCGCGACGCCGCTGGCCAGCATCTGATTGCTTTCCGGGCAGTGAGCGACGCCGGTCTTGCGCGCGGCGAAGATCTTCAGCTCGTCGGGCGTCAGCCAGACGCCGTGCGCGGCGACGACGTCGTCGCCGAGGAAGCCGATCGAGTCGAGATAGGCGCCGGGCGTCATGCCGTTCTGCTTCTCGGCGACCTGCTGCAGCTCGTTCTTCGTTTCGGAGACGTGGATGAGGATGGGGATGCCGAGCTCCGTCGCCAGCGCGCGCACCTGCTGCAGATGCTCGCGCGAGACGGTGTAGGGCGCGTGCGGCGCAATGGCTGGCGTGATCAGCCGGTCGCCTTTCCACTGCTTCGCGTAGTTGCGGATGTAGCGCAGCGCTTCGTCCCAGGTCTTGTTGTCGGGCGCCGGGAAGTCGATGGCGGTCTCGCCGAGGACGCCGCGGAGGCCGGCAGCTTTCGTCTCGCGGGCGATGTCCGACTCGAAGTAGTACATGTCGGCGAAGGTGGTGGTGCCGGAGCGGATCATCTCCGCCGCCGCCAGCCGCGTGCCCCATTTCACGAATTCGCGGTCGACGTTTTTCGCCTCGGCCGGGAAGATGAAGTTCTGCAGCCAGTCCATCAGGTCGCGGTCGTCGGCGATGCCGCGGAAGAGCGTCATCGGAACGTGCGTGTGCGCGTTGACGAAGCCGGGCACGACGGCCATGCCGCCGGCGCGGATGACGGTTTTCGCGTCGTAGCGCGCGTCGATCTCCGACGACGGACCAACGGCGAGGATCTCGCCGTTGCGGATGGCCACCGAGCCGCGGTCGATGTTCGGACCGGCCATCGTCACGACCGTTCCGCCGGTGATGAGGATGTCGGCGCGCTCGGCGGCGAACAGCGGAAGAGCGAGCAACCAGAGAGCCGCGAAGGCGAGTCGCTTCATGCGGCGGAACTATAATGGAACGCATGTCGGCGCGAGTACGGGAGCACGCCACCTACGAGGACCTGCTGCAGGTTCCGGAGCAGATGGTGGCGGAGTTGATTGACGGCGAACTGTTCGCGTCGCCGCGCCCGGCTCCGCGGCATGCGAGCGCGTCGTCGTCACTCGGCGGCATGCTCGTCCCGCCGTACCGCTTCGGCCGCGGCGGCCCGGGCGGCTGGTGGATCCTCGACGAGCCGGAGCTGCACTTCGGGCGCAACGTGCTCGTGCCCGATCTCGCCGGCTGGCGCCGCGAGCGGATGCCGGAGCTTCCGGACACGGCCTACTTTTCGATCGCGCCGGACTGGGTGTGCGAAGTCTCGTCGCCGTCGAGCGGTCGCCTCGATCGTTTGAAGAAGCTCCCCATCTACGCGCGCGAAGGTGTCGGCCACGCGTGGCTCATCGACCCGGAGCAGCAGTTGTTCGAGGTGTTCCGGAACGAGAATGGCGGCTGGAAGCTCGCCGCCACGTACGGCGACGAGCCCATCGTGCGCGCCGAACCGTTTGACGCGGTCGAGCTCGACCTCACGCTC
>DASVQE010000111.1:0-45575 GCA_036389275.1 Thermoanaerobaculia bacterium | reverse complement strand
TCCCGGCTCGCCGTCCGCGCCGGTGCTCCTCGGCGCGATCAAGCGCGCCTACCAGTTCCTCTACCAGAAACAGCGCGCCGACCTGCTCGAGAAGCAGCTCACCGAGCGCACGCGCGAGCTGCAGGAAGTGGCCGAGGTCGGCGCGGCGCTGTCGACCGTGCGCGACCACCCCGTGCTGCTGAACATGATCTTGAGCAAGGCCCGCGAGCTCTCGCGCTCGGACGCCGGCTCGCTCTACCTGCTCGAGGAAGTCGACGGCGTGCGCGTGCTGCGGTGGAAGCTCGCCCAGAACGACTCGATCGACGTCGAAGGCTTCGAGGAAAAGATCCTTCCGATCACGCGCAAGAGCCTGGCCGGCTACGTGGCCATGACCGGCGAGATGCTGGTCATCGACGACGCGTACAACCTGCCGGCCGACGCCGAGTACGAGATCAACCGCTCCTTCGACGAGAAGAACGGATACCTCACGAAGTCGCTGCTGGTCTTCCCGATGACCAACCACGCCGGCGACGTGATCGGCGTGCTGCAGCTCATCAACCGCCGCCGCATCGGCGCGCCGGCGAAGCTGACGGCCGAGAACGTGCCGGACAACGTCGTGGCCTTCCTCGACGACACCGCCGACATCATGCGCGCCCTGGCCAGCCAGGCCGCGGTGGCCGTCGAGAACAACCTGCTGTACGAATCGATCGAGCGCCTCTTCGAAGGCTTCGTGACCGCAGCCGTCACCGCCATCGAACAGCGCGACCCGACCACGTCGGGCCATTCGTTCCGCGTGGCCGACCTCACCGTCGAGCTGGCGCGCGTGATCGACCGCATCGACAGCGGCAAGTTCCGCGACATCCGCTTCAGCAGCGACCAGGTGCGCGAGATCCGCTACGCCTCGCTGCTGCACGACTTCGGCAAGGTCGGCGTGCGCGAGCAGATCCTGATCAAGGAGAAGAAGCTCTATCCGCTGCAGCTCGAGGCGATCCGCTCGCGCTTCGAGTTCGTGATGAAGTCGGCCGAGAACGCGGCCGCGCAGAAGAAGATCGACTACCTGCTCGAGCACGGCCGCGACGGCTTCGATGACTTCTCCGCGCACGTCGACGCCGAGACCGCGTCGGAGATTCTGCGGCTGCAGAAGGACTTCGCCTTCATCGCCCAGTCGAACGAGCCGACGGTGCTGCCGGAAGGCGAGTTCAAGTACCTGCAGGACCTCGCCTCGCGCGACTATCGCGACATCCGCGGCGAGCGGCGGCTGCTGCTCGATCCGGAAGAGGCGCGCATTCTCTCGATCCGCAAAGGCAATCTCGATCCGGTCGAGCGGCAGGAGATCGAGAGCCACGTCACCCACACCTTCAACTTCCTGCAGAAGATCCCCTGGACCCGCGATCTCTCCGGCGTGGCCGACATCGCCTACGCGCATCACGAGAAGCTCAACGGCCGCGGCTATCCGCGCAAGCTGAGCGCCGACGGGATTCCGCTGCAGTCGCGGATGATGACCATCTCCGACATCTACGACGCGCTGACCGCGAGCGACCGCCCGTACAAGCGGGCCGTGCCGACCGATCGCGCCCTCGACATCCTGAAGATGGAAGTGAACGAAGGGCTGCTCGACACCGACCTGGTCAGCACATTCATCGAGGCGCGGGTCTTCGAACGCGCCGGCGTGCTGCGCACGTAGAGCCTCGCCGCGCCGCCGCGCGATTTTCACGCGGAATTCCTGCTCGATTTCGGGTATTCTGACGTCTCCAACCCGGAACCTGTTTCACCCCTTAATTCGAGGAGCGACGATGAACCTGCGCCGTATCCATGCTGTGCTGCTGCTCTGTCTTCTTGTGGTCGTCCCGGCCGCCTACGCGGCTTCCCCGAACGTCGTCATCAGTCAGGTGTACGGCGGTGGCGGAGCGACCAGCGGATCGCCCGCCTATGCGAACGACTACGTCGAGCTGTTCAACAGCAGCAATGCCTCGGTGACGATCGGCGGCTGGTCGCTGCAGTACGGCGCCTCCGGCGGCAACTTCGGCAACAGCGGGAACATCTTCACCTTCCCTGCAGGGACGTCGATCGGCGCGGGCAAGTATCTGCTCGTCAAGCTCGGCGGCGCCGGTACGGTCGGCGCGAGCTTCACCGCCGACTTCACCTCGACCGGGCTGAGCATGTCGGCCACCGCGGGCAAGGTGGCGCTCGTCAACGGCAGCGCGTCGCTGGCCTGCGGCACCACGCCGTGCACGCTGCCCGATCCGCGCATCGTCGACCTCGCCGCCTGGGGCAGCGCCAACAACGGCGAAGGCGGCACGACCATCAATGGCGGCAGCAACCTCGACTCGACGAAGGGCGGCATCCGCAAGTCGAACGGTTGTCAGGACACCGACAACAACAATCTCGACTTCACGGTGAACACCGTTTCCACCGGCCTCGTCCCGCGCACCTCGGCCGCTCCGGCCAGCCCTTGCACGGTTTCGAATCTCGCGCCGAGCATCAACGCTCCGAACAATCCCGCCGCGACGGTCCCGCAGGACTCCGCGCCCTTCACCGTCTCGCTCTCCGGCTCCGATGACGGCGGCGTCTACAACTGGTCCGCCACTCCGGGCACCGGCGTCTCGATGGTTTCGGTCAGCAGCGGCCAGGGCTCGGCAAACGTGACGTACAGCGTGACGCTGCAGCCGGGCTTCAGCGGCCAGGCCAGCTTCACCGCCTCGCTCTCTGACAACGTCAACGCCGCCGTCACGCGCACGGTGAACATCAGCGTCACGCCGCTGGTGGTCAACAATCCGCCATCGATCGTCGCGCCGGCGAATCCGATCACCACGGTCACCGAGAACGCGGCGCCGTTCACCGTCAGCCTCTCCGGCAGCGACGACAACGGCGTCTACAACTGGTCGGCCTCGGCCGGCTCCGGCGTCTCCGCGGTCGTCGTCAGCGGCGGCCAGGGAACGAGCAGCGCCACTTACACCGTGACGCTGCAGTCGGGCTACAACGGCACGGCCAGCTTCACCGCCACGCTGAGCGACGGCGTGAACGCGTCCGTCTCGCGCGGCGTGAACATCACCGTCACGCCGGCGCCGCCTCCGCCGCTCGATCACGTCGTCATCAGCCAGGTCTACGGCGGCGGCGGCAACAGCGGCGCGACCTATCGCAACGACTACGTCGAGCTCTACAACGCTTCGACCTCGACCTTCGATCTGACCGGCTGGACGATCCAGTACGCCTCCGCCACCGGCACCTCGTGGCAGGTGCAGCCGATCGGCGGCTCGATCGCGCCGGGCGAGTACTACCTCGTCTCGCTCGCCACCGGCGGCGCCAACGGTTCGGCGCTGCCTGATGCGAACGTCAGCGGCCAGATCAACATGAGCGGCACGAACGGCAAGGTCGCGCTCGCGCGCAGCGGCGACGCGCTCGAAGGCTGCCCGATCGGCGATCCGATGCTGGTCGACCTCGTCGGCTACGGCTCGACTTCGACCTGCCGCGAAGGCACCACCAACGCGCCGACGGCGAGCAACTCCACGGCGCTCTTCCGCAAGAACGGCGGCGCCACCGACTCGAACATCAACGGCTCCGACTTCGTCGTCGGCACGCCGAATCCGCGCCGCACCTGCCCGATCGTCGAGATCGGACCGGCGGTGCTCAGCTCCGACCCGCGCAATAACGGTTCGAACGCGCCGCGCGATGCGAGCATCAGCGTGACGTTCACCGAGGCGGTGACGGTGGATGCGGGATGGTTCCACATCAACTGCGCCACCACCGGCGCGCACGATGACGCCACGGTCGCCGGCGGCGGCAACGTCTGGATCATCACGCCGAACGTGAACTTCCTCAGCGGCGAGCAGTGCAGCGTCACGATCGTCCACAACTTCATCCACGACGTCGACACCGACGACGTGGGACCGAACGACGACTCGCCGGCGAGCGACTACACCTTCAGCTTCAGCACCTCCACCGGCACCGCGCCGCCGTACTCGGCGGACGTCCATCTGACGTTCGGCAATCCGTCCGGCGCCGTCGCCGACACGAACGTGCCGCAGAACTACCTGATGATGAAGCCGGAGTACGCGCTCTCGTACAACCGCGACCGCGGCACTCCGAACTGGGTGAGCTGGCATCTGACCGACGAGTGGATCGGCAGCCTCACGCGCGTCGACTCGTTCCGCCCCGACCCGGCCGTGCCGAGCGACTGGTATCGCGTGCTGCACACCGACTACGCCAGCTCCGGCTTCGACCGCGGCCACATGGTGCCGAACGCCGACCGCGACAAGGAAACGTCGATCCCGATCAACCAGGCCACGTTCCTGATGTCGAACATGATTCCGCAGGCGCCGGACAACAACCAGGGTCCGTGGGCGGCGATGGAAGGCTACTTGCGCACGCTGCTCCCGGGCAGTGAGCTCTACATCGTGGCCGGCGGCGCCGGCACCGGTGGCAGCGGCTCGAACGGCCTGACCACGACCATCGCCAACGGCCATGTGACCGTGCCGGCGCAGACGTGGAAGGTCGCGCTCGTGCTGCCGAAGGACTCGGGCGACGACGTGAGCCGCGTCGCGGCATCGACGCGCACGATCGCCGTGATCATGCCGAACACGCAGGGCATCCGGAACAACGACTGGCAGAACTATCTGGTCAGCGTCGACCAGGTCGAGGCGCTGACCGGCTACGACTTCTTCGCGAACGTTTCCGACGCGGTCGAGAACGCGATCGAGGCAGGTGTTAACGGTGTGAACCCGCCGGGCGTGGCCGACCAGTCGGTCTCGACGAGCGAGGACAACGCGCGCAGCTTCACGCTCGACGCGGCGAATCCGACCGGCAACGCGCTGACGTACACGATCGTGAGCGGCCCGTCGCACGGCACGCTCTCCGGCAGCGACGGCTCGCGCACCTACACGCCGCTGCCCGACTACAACGGCAGCGACAGCTTCACCTTCCGCGTGGCCGATGGCTCGCGCACGTCGAACACGGCCACGGTGACGATCACCGTCTCCGAGGTGAACGACGCGCCGGTGGCGGTGGACGATGCGAAGAGCACGAATGAAGACACGCCGCTGCAGTTCGCGGCGAGCGAGCTGACGGCCAACGACAGCGCCGGTCCGGCCAGCGAGTCGTCGCAGACGCTGACGGTCACGCAGGTGACCGGCGGCGCGGCAGCGCACGGTGTGGTGGCGCTGGCGAACGGCATCATCACGTACTCGCCCGACGCGAACTATCACGGTCCGGCGAGCTTCGCCTACGAGGTCTGCGACAACGGCGTCACGGCCGGGCTGACCGCGCCGCAGTGCGCGAGCGCATTCGTGGAGCTCACGGTGGTGTCGGTCAACGATGCGCCGTCGGCGACGGTCACCGCGCCGGCGACGACGTTCGAAGGGACGCCGGTGACGGCGACCGCGGAAGCGCACGACGTCGACGAGAACGAGTCGTTCACGTTCGCCTGGACGGTGACGAAGGACGGCGTTGCGTTCGCGAGCGGCAGCGGCGCGTCGATCACCTTCACGCCCGATGATAACGCCACGTACGTCGTCTCCGCGACGGTGAAGGATGCGGCCGGCGCGACCGGCAGCGATGCGGCGGCCGTCGCGGCGGCCAACATCGCTCCGGCGATCGTCGCCGTGAGCGGTCCGACTTCGGCGCTGCAACTCGGCAGCGCGGCTTCGCTGAGCGTCAGCTACTTCGACGCCGGCGCGGCCGACACGCATTCGGCCACGTTCACCTGGGACGACGGCACGACCTCGACCGCGACTTGCGCGGCCGGCGTCTGCAGCGCCTCGCACAGCTACGCATCCACCGGCGTCTACGGCGTGGCGGTGGTGCTCGCGGATGATGACGGCGGCCTGGCCTCGTCGTCGTTCGAGTACGTTGTGGTCTACGACAACAACGGCGGCGGCTTCGTCACCGCGGGCGGCTGGCTCGATACGCCGTCGGGCAAAGCGACGCTCAACGCGAACGTCAAGTACGTGAAGAACCAGGTCGCGCCGACGGGCAACACGCAGTTCCAGCTCGGCGAGCTCCGCTTCCAGTCGACCTCCACGGAGTGGCTGGTGGTGGCCGGCGCGAACGCGCAGTACAAGGGTTCAGGAACGGTGAACGGCGCAGCCGGCTTCGGCTATCTCGTCACCGCGTCGGACGCGTCACCCGACAAGTTCCGCATCCGCATCTGGAACAAGACCACCGGCGCCACGGTCTACGACAACGTCCCCAACGCCTCTGACGATCTCGACTCCGCCAACCCGCAGCCCCTGGGCGGCGGCAGCGTGGTGGTGCACAAGTAGGGTAGAAGCGGTTCCTCGGAGTGGTTCGAACCCACTCCGAGGAACTGCCTTCTAGATCTTCGCGGCCGACTCGATCACCAGCTCTTCGCCTTCGTGGCACTTCATGACGTGCCCTTTGACGCGAAGCGTGGCCGTGCCGTCGTTGGCCATGTCGAGGACGGCCTTCTTCGTCTGCTCACAGACGGTGTAGCTGCGGTCGCTGTCGCTGAGGCGGAAGATCGTCTTCGCGTTCTCGCCGGAGCCGGTGGTCACGAGCGTGCCGGTGAGCGTGACCGCTTTCCCTTTGGCGTGCTTCGCCATGTCGCACGAGCTGCCTTCGCCGGCGAACAGCGTGACCGTGGTGAGGAGCAGGATCAATCCGAGGGTCAACCGTTTCATCTTTCGTTCTCCTTCTTGCACTGCATGATGCTCCTTCGACGGCTGGGCGCGCCGCACGTTCGGTGACGTTTCAGTGGCGGCCGCCTTGCAGACGTTGGAGGCGAGAAGAGAGGAGCCGCAGGAGGATTTCATGGAGCGACTCCTACAGACGTTCGAAGCGCCGTTCGCCGATCACGACGGCAATCTCTACGCAGTGCAGCTCTTCGGGCGCAGCCGCCCCGGCGATACATGGCAGGCCATGCTGACGTTCGTGCGGCAGCGCGACGGCATCAGTTTCACCACCGGCGTCGAGACGACGCAGTCGAACGCGGAGGCGGTGCTCTACTGGGCCACCGGCCTCACGCCGGCCTACTTTGACGGCGCGTTCGAGCGCGCGCGCTTGCAGAGCACGCAGAGCACGCGACCGTCGGCCGCGCCGATCGAGGCCGCGCCGCCGCTGCGCGACGTGACGGCCGATCGCGAGACCTATCTGCACCGGCTGAACGAGCTGGAGACGCAGGTGCTCGACTCCTTCCGCCGCCACGGCGCTGACCGCGTGGCGACGCAGACCGTGCTCGACGAGCTGCCGCACGCGCACGCTGACGTCGTGCGCGCCATCGAAGATCTCGAGAAACAGCGCCACCTCGTCGAGCGCGTCACCGACGGCGGCACGGACTGGCTGATCCGCAGAAGGTGAGGCGACCTCGACGTTGCTGACGTTTCCTCTCGGCGGCTGTAGGATCGCCGTCGAGAGGAGAGAACCCATGCAACGTCGAAGACTCGGGATCGCCCTGGTCGTGAGCATCGCTGCGTCCGCAGCATTCGCGCAGCAGCCGCAGCCGAAACTGAAACCGCTAGCCGGCAGTCGAGCGGGCTACACGAGCTGGGCGCGCTCGGAGCTCGCCACCAGCGAGGACGTGCGGCTGCGGCTCACGAAGTTCGAGAAGCGTTACGCGGGCGGCGACTACTCGTACATCAGCGAATGCCCCGGCTCCTCCGGAGTGCCGGGTGAGCTGAGCGAGAAGTCCAGCTCGTCTTTCTGCTACGGCAGCTTCCATGAGAACCTCGACTTCAAGGACTACGACACCGGCTTCTTCTTCTACTACGACATCGACATGCCGGCGGCGGGCGGCGGCTGGATGCCGAGCGGCTACTACGTCGACGGCGCGGTGAAGGTGCCGATGATCGGCGAGCCGAAGCTCGAGTGCACCATCCGGCTCGCCGGCTCGACCGCGGCCGCGCAAGGCGCGCCGGTCCGTTGCGAGACCTCCTTCACCGACAGCGGCAACGACTCGCGCCCGCACTGGAAGGTCGTCGCCAATCCGCAGAAGGTCATCGACGCCTCGGTCTCCAGCAACGCGCCGCAGGTCGCGCAGCTCATCGCCGACAACTGCAAGCTCTTCGACACGCCGCAGTGCTACTGGACGCGCACGCAGACCAGCAGCGCCTTCATGCAGGAGCAGAAGGACTGGCAGTCGCTCACGAACTGGGCTGACTCCTGTCCTCCCACCGATCCGAATCGCCCGTTCGTGCTCAGCTCGAACCGCAACGTGCAGGTGACGTGGTCGGACAAAGTCGGCGGCAAGATCAGCGGCAAAGTCGGCGGCGACGTGCTGGTCGTGAAGGTGGAAGCGACGCTCGAAGCGAACTACGAACATGCCGTCGGCCAGACCGACAGCTACGGCGAGGGCTATCAGTACACGATCCCGTACGGCTACCGCTCCGCGCTCTTCCTCCAGCACGGCTTTCTGCAGGTAGGCGGCGACTTCTCGATCGTCACCGGCGGCGGCGAGCGCTATCTCCTCAAGAACGCCGTCTTCCAGTTCCCGCTGCAGAAAGAGGTGCAGCCGGGCGGACGCGGGCAGCCGGTGGCGCGCGGCTACGTGCAGCACGTCGACGTGCCGTGCAAGCAGAAGGCGCCGGCGGACGGCGCGCCGCCGCCGCGGCGCGCGAAGCTCGGAGTGGTGAAGCCGCCGCAATAGCGGCGCGCAGCACGCGGCGCGGTCAGTGGCGGTGCAGCACGGCCGCGCCGTAGTGCACCTTTTTCGCGGCGTGCAGGCGCACGCGCTCCAGGTCGACGCGACCCGGCTCGAGCAGCATCACCACGCTCGAGCCCATGTGAAACGTGCCGAGGCGGTCGCCCGCTTCGATGGCGATCGGCGGCGCGTAGTCGCGCGTGGCGGGACGCGAGGTGCCGGCCACGTTCGAGATGAAGTTGTCGTAGATCACCGAGATCTTGCCGACGTTCGTCGCGCCGATCATCACCACGGCCACCAGGCCGAGGGACGGCGTGTCGATGTAGGTGACCACGCGCTCGTTGATCGAGAAGAGCTCGTCGATGTTCGCCAGCGACCAGTCGTTGACCGGCCAGAGCATGCCGGGGATGTGCACGCTGCGTACGATGTTGCCGCTCACGGGCGCGTGCACGTGGTGATAGTCCTGCGGCGACAGATACAGATTGAAGAACGCGCCGCCGTCGTAGCGCTGCGCGTGCGAAGCGTCGCCGAGGAAACGCTCGACCGTGTATGTCTTCCCTTTGATCTGCTCGAGCCGGCCGCCGTCGACGTTGCCGAAGTTGCGCAGCACCCCGTCGACCGGGCTGACGAAATCGCCCTCGATGGGGCGCAACCCTTCGCGGAGATCGCGGGTGAAGAAGTGGCCGATGGACGGATAGTCGTGCAGCGGCATGCCGGCCGCGTCGACGTCGATCTCGTACGTGCGCGCGAACCAGTGCACCAGCCGCCGCGCGATCGGCCGCGGCCACCGCGCGTGCACGAGCCGCCCGATGGTGCGGCTCAGCCGGTTCTTCGGAACGTAGCGGAGGTAGCGGTACATCGTCGGCGGAAGGGTATTGCAAGTGGAACGCCCCACTTTTTCCGAGAAACGGTGTCGGTCATCGGAGGAGGTTTCTGATGACCATTCCCGCGCGCGTCTGCGAGCGCCTCGCCGCCGGCCTGCGGCGCTTCCAGCCGATCCTCGCCGCCGCGAAGGCGCGCGACGTCAACGAGTCCGACACGTCGATGATCGTCACTGACGTGCTGGCCGAGATCTTCGGCTACGACAAGTACAGCGAAGTCACGCGCGAGCTCTGCATCCGCGGCACGTTCTGCGATCTGGCCACGCGCATCGACGGCAAGTTCCAGATGCTGATCGAGGTGAAGGCCATCGGGCTGGAGCTGAAGGACTCGCACGTCAAGCAGGCCGTCGACTACGCCGCCAACCAGGGCGTCGAGTGGGTCGCGCTCACCAACGGCCATCTCTGGCGCGTCTTCCGGGTGATCTTCGCCAAGCCGATCGACGCGGAGCTGGTGCTCGACATCGACCTGCTGCTGCTCAATCCGAAATCGGCCGACGCGCTCGAGAGCGTCTATCTGCTCACGCGCGAGAGCATGCTGAAGTCGGGGCTCTACGCGTATCACGATCACCTGCAGGCCACGAACAAGTTCTATCTGGCGGCGGTGGTGCTGAGCGACGCGGTGCTCGACACGGTGCGGCGAGAGCTGCGGCGGCTGTCGGATGCGCGCGTCGAGCTGGAGGAGCTGCGCGGCGCGCTCAAGCAGGAAGTGATCAAGCGGGAAGTGATCGAAGGAGAGAAGGCGGAGTCGGCGCGGCGCAAGGTGGCCAAGGCGGCCGGGAAGATGCTGCGCAACCGGCGCGAGCTTGGCGCGAGCAGCGGCGAGAGCGAGCCGGCGCCAACGTCTGACGCCAGCGAACCGGCCGGCGCGTGAGGCGACTCTGCACGGGTCGTGAATAGCTCACCGCTCGTGCACACGTTTCTGGTCACCCACCTCGCCGGTATTCCGGCGAAGCTCGCCGCGACGGCGGTTGTGCTGGCCGTGGCCTGGCTGATCGCGCGCGTGGCCCGGATCTTCGGCGAGCATCGCGAGGCGGGCGCCATCCGCCTCCGCTTCTGGCTGCACCAGAGCGTGCGCATGCTCGTCACCGCGCTCTGGATCGCGGCGGTGCTGGCGATCTGGGTCGAAGACACCTCGCGCCTCGGCACGATCGCCGCCCTGATCACAGCCGGTCTCACCGTCGCGCTGCAGCGCGTGATCACGTCGGTCGCCGGTTACTTTTCGATCCTGCGCGGCAGCGTCTTCACGGTCGGCGATCGGATCACCATGGGCGGCGTGCGCGGCGACGTGGTCGCGCTCAGTTATCTCCGCACCACCATCATGGAGATGGGGCAGCCGCCGTCGGTGCAGGACGACGAGCCGGGGATGTGGGTGAGCGGCCGGCAGTACACCGGCCGCATCGTCACGATCACGAACGATAAGGTCTTCGACACACCGGTCTACAACTACACGCGCGAGTTCCCGTTCGTGTGGGAAGAGATCCGCATCCCGATCCGCTTCCACGACGACTGGCCCTCGGTCGAGCGGATGCTCACCGACACCGCCCGCCGCCACACCGCCGAGATCGTTGCCGCCGGCCGCGAGGCGCTGCCGCATCTGGTGCAGCGCTTCACGCTGTTCGAGCAGCCGGACCTCGAGCCGTCGACGTTCGTGCGCATCACCGATAACTGGATCGAGGTGACGGTGCGCTTCCTGGCCCGCGACCGCGGCGTCCGCGCACTCAAAAGCCACATCAGCCGCGACATCCTGAACGCACTGCACGAGATGCAAATCGAAGTCGCCTCCACCACCATCGACATCGTCGGCCTCCCGCGCTGAGCGGTCTGGCTTCGCCGATGAATGGGGACGACGGGGGGCCTCCGGCGGCTGGGGCCGAGGGCCCCAGACCCCATTGGTTGGCCTAGCCTCCACGCCACATCAGCGTGAATCTTGGCGAGTCTGTGGCGTGGAGGCTAGGCCAATCAGCGGGGTCCGGGGCCCGTGGCCCCGGCCGCCGGAGGCCTCTCGTCGTCCCCCATTCCTCAGGCAAAGCAGAGCATCCCGCTTACCGCCGAAAGTACGGCGCGATGTTGGCGGCGATGGTGCGGAACTCCTGGTCGGTCAACGGCACCGTGGTGCGGAACGTCAGCCATGACTGGCGCGGCTCCGGCGGGCCGAGGTCGGTGCCGAAGAAGACGCGATCGAGACCGACTTGGCGGATGCGCTCGGCGAACTTTGCGAGTACTTCGGGCTTCTGCCCGTCGGCGACTGTGGCTACGTCGAAGTACAGATGCTTCGTGCGCGCGTCGTGCGCCTGGATCGCCTTCGCGTACACCTCGAGCGCCTCGTCCGTGTAGCCGGGACCGCCGCCGGCAAAGTGCGCGATCTGCACCGGCACGTCGGGCGCCTGCGGCAGTAGCCGATTGAGAAACGCCTCGGCATGCTCGGCTCCGTATTCGTTGCCGGTCCAGAGATGCGCCACGATCGCCAGGTGATGCTCGTTCGCCGCGCGGAACACGCGCTGCAGCTTCGCCACATGCTCGGCGTTCAGCATGTCGATGCCGGAGTTGCCGAAGTGCAGCTTGATCCCGCGTACCAGCGGATTCTGCGCGCAGCGCTCGAGCTCCTGCACTGCGTAGTCCTTCAGCGGATTGAAGCTGCAGAACGCCGCCAGCCGATCGGGATACTTAGCCACCTCGGCGATCGTCCAGTCGTTCTCCGCGCGCACTTTGTCGTACTCGTGCTCCTGCGGCGGACGGAGCGGACTGCCGTACCAGTAGGCGGACGAGAGGATGGCGGCGTACTTGATGCCGGCGGCTTCGAGCTGCGGAATGCGCTCCGCGGCGCCGAGCGTGGTGCGGACGTTCGGGCCGGGGAACACCGGCGTCTCCGCGGCGATGCGCCACTGCCCGTCGCTGCCGCGGTCGAGCGCGAGCTGCACGTGCCCGAAGTGCTTGAGCGACTCGCCTTCGCCGCGCGTGAAGTAGCCGACGATGCGCGCGCGGTCGCCCTGACCATCGTACGAGACCGGCGTGATGCGGTAGGCGCGCGCGAAGACGGTGGAGATGTAGTCCGCCACCGCGTCGCGCCCATGAGTCCACGAGCCGTATCGATCGAGGATGTAGCTGTCCTCGGTGTACAGCGCCGCGAGCCCGGCCTTGTCGTTCCACTTTTCCGCGCGCGCCGCCAGCAGGCGCGCGACATCGTCCGGCACCGTCGCCGCCGGCAGCAGCGGGTCGCTGATCCAGGCTGCGCCGGCGGGACTGAGCAGATGCTGGTGATGATCGGCGAGCGGCCCGGCCAGCGCGCTCGGCGCGGTGCTCGCGGCGGGCGGCGCGGCGGTGTGCGTGCAGGCGGCGAAGAGCAGGAGGAGCGAGGCGCAGAACGGTCGCACTTGCATGATATGCAGTGTACGACGAACTTCGTAGAAAGGTTTCGCCGCTACTTCGAACCGTTCGACTGCAGCCACTCGTCGAACGCGATCAACTCCTTGTTGTGGCTGTCGACCCAGGCCTTCGTGCCGGGAAGAAGGAGTGGCGCGAGCGCCACGTGTGCGAAGGCGTCGGCGTGGCCGGCTTTCACCAGCGCGTCGATCGCCGGCACGTAGGTCTGCGCGACGAAGCCCTGCTTGTAGTCCGCCGCGCTCTCGGAGAGCATCGCCAGGAACGACGCGTAGGCTGCCGCCTCGCGATCGAAGTCGGAGCGCTTCTCGTTTTCCTCGACGAAGCGCGCGCCGGAGGCGAGGGCCAGCATCATCTCGAGCGCGCTGAAGTCGCCGAGGTCCTTCTTCGAATTCGGGTCGACGGTGATGTTGATGTTCGCTTTGTCCTTCTGCTCGACGCCGAGGTTGAGCAGCGTGTGGAGATTGCGCGTGGCGGTCTGTGTCCGAGGATCGCGCGGTTCGGCGAGCTCGAGAAAGCGGGAGTAGGCGAGGATGGCCGGGACGCGGTAGCCCTCGGTCCGGTAGACCTCCGCGAGCGTGTAATGCGGCGACGGATAGGTCGGCTCGAGGGCGATGGTCCGCTCGAATTCCGCGCGTGCCTCGCGCATCTGGTCCTGCCCGATGTAGGCGACGCCGAGGTTGAAGTGAATGCGCGAGTAGCTCGGGTTGACGGCGATGCCGCGCTTGTAGGCGGCGATCGCTTCCTTCGGCTTGTGCAGCCCGTCGTAGGCATTGCCGATCATCTCGAGAAACATCGCCTGCAGGTCGCCGCGCTTCTTCGCGCCTTCGGATGCCACCTCGATCGCCGCGGCGTACTCGCCGCTCGCGGTGAGCGAGAAAGCGAGCTCGTAGCGGAGGTGCTCGTTGGCAGGATCGGCAGCCAGCAGCTCGCGATAGATGCGGATCGCGCCGGCATAGTCGCCGGCGTCATGCAGCGCGATCGCCTTGCGGAGACGCTCCTGCGGCGTCTCCTGCGGCGCCGCGGGCCGCAGCGGTTCCTGTGCGGCCAGCGGTGCGGCGAGGAGGAAGAACGCAATGACGTACTGACGCATATCAGGATCTCCGGATGGCCATCATTGCGGCAGCGGCCAGCGTCAGGCCGAGGACGATCAGCATCCACTCGGAGAGCGTCGGGATGTCGACGGCCACGGTGACGACGGACGTGCCGCTGTTGTTGAGCGGATTCAACTCCGGCGTGGACGAAGTGACGACGGCGGTGTTCGTGACGACGGCCGGCGTCGCCGGCGCATCGACCACCAGGGTGATGTTCGCCGTGCCGCCGCTGGCCATCGTGCCGAGGGTGCAGACCACGGTGGTCGTGCCGCTGCAGGAACCTTGCGACGACGTCACCGAGCGCAGCGTGGTGCCGGCCGGCAGGAGGTCGCTCACGCTGACGTCCGACGCGGCGATCGGGCCGTTGTTGCGCACGGCGATGCTGTAGGTGATCGGCGTGCCGATGCGATAGCGGTCGGTGTCGGCGAACTTTGTCAGCGCGAGGTCGGCCGCCGGCGCGATGGTGGCGGTGGAGGTGGCGGTGTTGTTCTCCGGGACCGGATCGTTCGTGTCGGAGCGCACCTGCGCCGTGTTGACCAGCGAGCCGCTGCCGGAGATCGGGACCGTGGCCACGAAGGTGAACGTCGCCGCGGCCGCGGCCGGGAACGTCGCGATCGTGCAGCTCACGGTGGTGGGAGTGGGAGCGTTCGTGCAGGTGAACGTCGGGCCGCTGTTCTGCGTCGCCGAGACGAACGTCGTCCCCGGCGGCAGCAGGTCGGTGACGCGCACGTTCGTGGCGCCCGAAGGACCGTTGTTCGTCACGGTGACGGTGTAGCTCGCGTTCGAGCCGGCCGGCGTCCCGGTCGGTCCATTCTTCGTCACGGCGAGATCGGCCGACGGCGTGAGCGTGGCCAGGGTCTGCGACGAGTCGTTGCCCGTGTTCGGATCGGTCACGTCCGAACGGATGCGGGCCGTGTTGCCGATGAAGCCGACCGCCGACGGCACCACGTGGAAGACGAAGGTGAACGTCGCCGACGAGGCCGGGATCATGGTGGCGCGGGTGCAGGTGATCGTCCCTTCGGAGCCGACCGCCGGAGTGGTGCAGTTGAAGGTGAGGCCGGAGTTCTGCGCGAGCGAGACGAACGTAGCCTGGCCGACCGGCAGGATGTCGGTGAGGACGACGTTCGTCGCCGTCGACGGGCCGCTGTTGCTGGCCGTGACCGTGTAGGTGATGTCCGTGCCCGGCGTGGCCGTGGCCGGACCGTTCTTCACCACGCCGACGTCAGCCGACGCGGTGAGCGTGGTCACCTTGGAGCCGGTGTTGTTGTCGGGATTCGGATCGGCCGTCGTCGTTGAGGTGATGCGCGCGGTGTTGGTGAGCGTGCCGGTTGCGGACGGATCGATCCGGACGTTGAAGGTGAACATCGCCGGCGACGCCGGCTCGAACGATGCGGTGGTGCAGGTGATCGTGCCGGTCGAGCCGACGTCCGGATAGCTGCAGTTGAAGAAGGGACCGAAGTTCTGCGCGCCGAAGAGGAAGGTGGTGCCGGCGGGCAGCGTGTCGGTGACGGTGACGTTCGTCGCCGTCGACGGGCCGTTGTTCTCGACGGTGATGGTGTACACGGCGGTGCTGCCGGGCGTGGCCGTGGTCGAGCCGTTCTTCGCCGCCGTCAGATCGGCGGAAGCGACCAGCGCGGCCGTGGTCGACGAGGTGTTGTTGTTGCCGTTCGTGTCGATGGGCGAGGAGACGATGGCGGTGTTGGTGAGCGTGCCGGTGGACGCCGCATCGACGGCGAAGACGAGCGTGAAGGTGGCCGGCGACGAGGGCGCCAGCGATGCGATCGTGCAGCTCACCGCCGCCGGCGTGTTCGTGCAGGTGAAGAGCGGGCCGCTGTCCTGCGTCGCCGAGACCGGCGTCGTGCCGGGCGGCAGCGTGTCGCTCAGCGAGACGCCGGTCGCCGTCGACGGGCCGACGTTGTTCACCACCACGGTGTAGGTGACGTTCCCGCCCGGCGCGGTGGTGGCCGGGCCGCTCTTCGTCACGCCGACGTCGGCGGCCGGCACGAGCGCGACCACGCTGGTCGAGCTGTCGTTGTTGCTGTTCGGATCGGGCACGGTCGCCGAGTCGATCGCGGCGGTGTTCGACACCATTCCGGTCGCCGCCGGATCGACGGCGAAGACAAAGGTGAAGGTGGCCGGCGATGACGGCACGAGCGAGGCGATCGTGCAGACGATGCCGCTCGCGCCGCTGCCGCTGCAGTCGAAGGCCGGGCCGCTGTTCTGCGTCGCGGAGACGAAGGTCGTGCCAGTCGGGATCGCGTCGGTGAGCGAGACGCTGGTGGCCGTCGACGGACCGTTGTTCGTGACCGTGACGGTGTAGCTGAGGTTCGTGCCCGGCGTGGCCGTGGCCGGGCCGCTCTTCGCCACGCCGAGATCGCTCACCGCGGAGAGCGGCGTGGTGGCGGTGGAGGTGTTGTTGGTGGTGTCGCGGTCGAAGACGTCGAGCACGCGTGCGTCGGCGGTGTTCGTCACCGACGTGATCGACGGATCGGTGTGCAGCGTGAGCGTGAACGTGCTCGACTGGTTGACGCCGAGCGCGAAGGTGCACTGCACGGTGCCGGCGCTGTTGGGAGCAGGCGTGGAACAGATCGCGCCGCTCTGCACCAGCGTGGCGAAGGTCGTTCCCGCCGGCGTGACGTCGGTCAGCTCGATGGTCGCCGCGTCGGGTCCGGCATTGGAGACGAGGATGCTGTAGGTGACGTCCTGGCCGGCGGTGCCGCTGACCGGGCCGGTCTTCGTCACCGAGACGTCGACGTTGCTGACGGTGAGCTCGGTCAGCGACGAGTCGTCTTCTTCGTTCGGATCGACGGTCGAGGTCGAGACGGTGACGGTGTTGGTGACCGTGCCGGAGGTGGTCTCGTCCGGCACGTGCGCGACCAGCGTGAAGGTGTTGCTCGTGCCGGCAGCGAACGTGTCCGCGGTGCAGGTGATGGTGCCGCCGCTTCCCGCCGCCGGAGTGGTGCAGTTCATGGCCGGGCCGGTGTTCGACGGGCTCGCGTCGAACGAGACGAGAGTGAGTGTGCCCGGGAGTGTGTCGCTGAGCACGACATCCTCGGCCGTGTCGGGGCCGTTGTTGAAGACCGTGATCGTGTACGTGACGTCGGTGCCGGGGCCGGCGGTGCCGGGGCCGGTCTTGGTCACGCCCATGTCCGCTTGCGGCGGAGGCGGCGTCGAGGTGACGGCGGTGGAGGCGTTGTTCTCCTCGTTCGGATCGAGCGCCTGCGTCGAGACGGTGGCGATGTTGGTGAAGGTCGTGCCCGGCTCGGAGTTCTGATCGATGGTGAAGACGAGGTCGAACTCGGCCGTCTCCGACGCGGGCATGGCCGCGTCGGAGGTGCAGGAGACGCTGCCGGGATCGCCTTGCAGCGGCGTCGTACAGGTGAACGACGTCGCGCCGGAGACCTGCGTCGCGGAGAAGAAGGTCATGCCCGCCGGAATGGCGTCGCTGAGCGTCACCACCGCGGCGTCGGGGCCGAGGTTGGCGACGCTGACGCGATAGGTCACGTTCGCGCCGGCGTTGGCGATCTCCGGCCCGGTTTTGGTGACGGCGAAGTCCGCTTCCTGCGCCGAGGCGAGCGCGGCCGAAGTCAGAACGAGGAGGAGTGCCGCGGCGCGAAAGAGTCTCATAGGAGACTTCTACGCGACACGTCCGAATTCCGCAAGAAACGGACCGTTTTCGGTGCGTCTGTTGCACCAGATGCAAACCGCCGCGCGCAGTTTTTCATGCGGCGAAGGAAGGAGTTTTCCTACATGCGAGCAATGGCTTACCGAGGTCCGTTTCGGGTGCGCGTCGAGAACAAGCCCGAGCCGGAGATCCACCATCCGAATGACGCGATCGTGCGCGTGACCCGCGCCGCGATCTGTGGTTCCGACATCCATCTCTATCACGGCCTGGGCCCCGATCTGCGCGTCGGCCAGACCTTCGGACACGAGAGCATCGGCATCGTCGAAGAGGTCGGTCCGAACGTCGACAATCTCAAGCCGGGCGACCGCGTGCTGGTGCCGTTCAACGTCTGCTGCGGCTTCTGCTACTTCTGTTCGCGCGGGCTGTACGGCAACTGCCACAACACCAATCCGTACCACACCGCCGTCGGCGGGATTTACGGCTACTCGCACACCTGCGGCGGCTACGACGGCGGCCAGGCGGAGTACCTGCGCGTGCCGTACGCGAACTTCGGTCCGGAGAAGATCCCCGAGGGCATCTCCGACGACGACGCGCTGCTGCTGACGGACGTCGTGCCGACCGGCTATCACGCCGCGCAGATGGCCGACATCAAGGAAGGCGACACGGTGATCGTGTTCGGCGCCGGTCCGGTCGGCATCATGGCCGCGCGCTCGGCGTGGCTGATGGGCGCGGGCCGCGTGATCGTCACCGACCACCTCGACTACCGCCTCGATTTCGTGAGCCGCTATGCGCCGGCCGAGGTGATCAACTTCACGCACCTCAAAGATCCGATCGTCTACTTCAAGAAGGTCACCGATTTCATCGGCGCCGATGCCTGCATCGACGCCGTCGGCTGCGACGCCTCCGGGAGCATGCTGCAGGCGATCACCGGCTACAGCCTCAAGATGCAGGCCGGCAGCGCGGTGGCGCTGCACTGGGCCGTGAACTCGGTGCGCAAGGGCGGCACGATCGTGATGATCGGCGCCTACCTGCCGCCGATGAATCTCGCGCCGCTCGGCAGCATCATGAACAAAGGTCTGACCATTCACGCGAACCAGTGCCCCGTGAAGCGGCAGTTGCCGCGGCTCTACGAGCACGTGCGGAACGGTCTGATCAAGCCGAGCGAGATCATCACCCACCGCATTCCGCTCGAGGAGATCGCCGAGGGCTATCGCATCTTCACCAGCAAACAGGATGGCTGCATCAAGCCGGTCGTCATTCCCGACCGCGCCGCGGCGTAAGGAGGAAGGCATGACTGTACGAGCATTCGACGAGAAGAGCCGCGGCAGTTACAAGAGCGGCGGCGAAGGACGGCATGGCGCCGACTGGACGTCGACGCCGCCGCCGACGCGCGACAACACACCCGATCCGCATCACGTCACCAGCACCGTTCCGCGCGACTTCCGGTCGATCCCCGGTTGGGGCGTCGACCTGCACGAGCGGCCGATGTTCCCGATGGAGCTGCCGTCAGACGTGATGAACGTGCGCGGCGACGTGAAGGACTGGCAGGTGCCGTACGAGAAGGTGCACGTCTCGATCGAGCATCCGAACCTCACTCCCGTGTTCGGCGTCTCCTGTCCGCCGCGCGGCCTCAGCGGCGCGCTCCGGAACTACGCCTACAAGTACGGCGAAGGGACGAACCGCCACTGGATGACGCTGCTCTTCGCCGACCGCGTCGATGTGGTCGAGAGCATGATCATCGACGCGCTGCGCGGCCATCCCGATCGCTACATCAAGGAGAAGGGCGGCACGTTCACCGTCGCCACCGACGACGCGGACCGCCGCACCCGCTACCTGACCATGGCGGCGATGGTGATCGGCGCGGTGGCCGTCGGCGCGGTGATCCGTACGGCGTTCAGCGAGGATTGATTCGACGCAGGTCCTCGGCGGCTACCGCCGTCGAGGACCTGTATTTTTTATCGCGTCAGCGTCAGTCCGAACGCGAGACGCGCTTCGCCGAGATCGAGCTGCGGCCAGTAGACCTTCTGCAGCAGCGACTCGAAGGCGAGGTGCGGTCCGAGCGGAAAACGCGCGGCGACGCTGGCGGTGACTCCGACCTCGACGCCGGCCACGAGCTCCTCTCCGTTGCGCGTGAGCAGCTTGTGCTCGTCGCGCCAGTCGGCGAGCTCGATGCCGCCGCCGTAGCGCAGCGTGCCGCGCCCGAAGAGCGCGCGCGAGCGCGCCGCGCCGATGCCGAATCCGTTGATGGTCTTGCTGCGGAAGTTGTTGTCGTAGCCGCGGAACGTCGACGGCAGCGCCGACTCGTGCGCCGTCGAGCTCCAGGAGAGATCGAGCTGCAGGTCGTGCCATTGCAGTTGCCGGCTCGCGTTCGCACGGGTAAAGGCGGTGTGGCGGAGGCTGCGCGCGCTGCCGACTCCAAGGCCGGGCGCGGTGGTGCCGGTGGCGGTGCCGAACTCCCAGAGCGAGCTGCCACGCGTTTCGGGTGAGGCCACCAGCAGCACCGAGATCTCGCGCGCGGCAGGCGAGCGGCGGTTCTCCTCCGGGGAGGCCACTTCGCCCCAGCGGCGCAACGCGTCGCTGTCGCGGCGGCTGATGCGCACCGCCGCTCCGTTGCGCAGCGGCAGCGTGATCGTGGTCTCGGCGTACCGCAGGATCCCGAGCTCCTGCGCGTCGGTGGTGACGAACGGACCGGCGCCGTAGCGCGCGCCGATGCGCACGCCGCGCACGGTGAGATCCGCGCCCGCGGCGAGCGCGCCGCTGAGCAGCGCCACGTCGTTCTGGGTGATGTTGTACTCGGTGTAGCTGACGCTCGCCTCGGCGCCGCCGACGAGCCGGAGCGGCCCGAGCGCGAGAACATCGCGCTCGCGGCCGGCCCGGAAACCGATCGAGTCATCGAGGTTGCCGCGCGCGAAGTCGGCCGGATTGCAGCTCGGGACTTCGGCCAGGATCGCGCCATTCGGAAAGTAGGTCAGGGTCGGATGCTCGGCGCAGTACGGCTGGTCGTGTCCGTGCGGCCCGACCGTTTTCCAGCGCGAGGTGAAGCCGCCCGAGAACGTGCGCCATTCCGACGCGTGCGCGAGCGCCGCGCACGCCAGCAGCGCCGCCAGGAAAAGCCGTCGCATGGCGCGCTAGGGTAGCGAGTCGCGCGCGCGGCTTGAAGCGCGTTCATCGAAAATTTGCTACGGCCGCCCGCGGCCGCCGCGGCGCGAGCCGCCCGGCGCCGGCGTCGAGGGACGCGACGGACCGCCGCCCGGTCGAGGAGCATTCGCGCGCGGCGGTCCGCTCGGACGCGACGGTGCGCTCGTGCGCGCTGGTCCGCCGGGACGCGACGATCCGCCGGGACGCGATGGTCCGCCCGGACGCGACGATCCGCCCGGCCGGGGCGACGGCGCGCTCTGCGCCACGCCGCGGCGCTCCGCCTTCGCTTTCGCGCGGGCGCGGTCTTCCGCCTTGCGCGCGCGGATCGCGGCGATGCGCTCCTGGATCGGGATCTCGAGCTTTTCCGCCGTCTTCTTCGTGTAGTCGAAGTCGGGGACGGTGACGCGCGGCAGGCGCTTGGCGATGGCGCGCTCGATCGCGCGCAGGTCGTTCTCCTCGTCGGGCGCGACGAAGGTGATGGCGTCGCCGGTCATCTCCGCGCGCGCGGTGCGGCCGACGCGGTGGATGTAGTCCTCCGGCACGTTCGGGACGTCGAAGTTGACGACGTGCGAGAGCGCCTCGACGTCGATGCCGCGCGCAGCGATGTCGGTGGCCACGAGGATGCGGTACTTGCCCGACTTGAATCCTGCCAGCGCCTCGGTGCGCTGGAGCTGGCTGCGGTTGCCGTGGATGCGCGCCGCCGGCACGTTGCGCTTCGCGAGCTGTTCGAAGACGCGGTTGGCGCGGTGCTTGGTGCGCGTGAAGACGATGGCGTTCTGGATCTCGCCGCGATCGATCAGCGTCTGCAGCAGCGCGAGCTTCAGCTCCTGCGGCACCGGGAAGACCGACTGGGTGATGCCGACCGCGGGCGCCGCTTTGCGCTCCACCGAGATCATGGCCGGGTTCTTCAGCATCTCGCGCGAGAGCTCGACGATCGGCGGCGGCAGCGTGGCGGAGAAGAAGAGCGTCTGCCGTTTGGCCGGCAGATGTTTGAGCACGCGGCGGATGTCGGGCAGAAAGCCCATGTCGAGCATCCGGTCCGCTTCGTCGAGCACGAGGATCTCCAATCCGTCGAGCTTCGCGTAGTGATGCTGGAAGTGATCGAGCAGGCGTCCGGGCGTGGCCACGATGACGTCGACGCCGCTGCGGAAGGCATGTTCCTGCGGCCCCATGCCGACGCCGCCGAAGACGGAGGCGCCGGAGAGCGGTGTGTGGATGGCGAGGTCGCGGAGATGCTCGTCGATCTGCGCGGCGAGCTCGCGCGTCGGCGTGACGATCAGCGCGCGCGTAGTGCCGCGCTTCTTGTCCATCAGGCGGTGCAGGATCGGCAGCAGGAACGCCGCGGTCTTGCCGCTGCCGGTGGCGGCGGCGGCGAGGACGTCCCGTCCGGCCATGGCCGGCGGAATGGCGTCGAGCTGAATCGGTGTGGGGCGCGTGAAGCCGAGCTCTTTGACTCCGCGCAGAAGGTCTGGGTGTAATCCGAATGTCGAAAAAGGCATTTGCGCCGCGGATGGTCTCACGAAAACGGCGTGAAAACCTGCTACTTCGACCGCAGCGCCGCCCATCCCGCGATCGGCGCCGCCACGATCCACGCCGCCAGCGCGATCATGAGCGGCGTGCTGACGCGCACCGCCGCGACGAGCGCGTGCACGTCGCTGACCAGTCCCGTCGCCGCGCGGAATCCAAAGTACGACGTGCCGAGCGCCAGCGCGATGAGCAGCGTCGCCGCCTGGCCGATCAGCAGCGCGCGCCGCGCCGCGGCGGCAGCGTCCTGACGCGTGCGCGTCTGAATGCGCCACCACATCGAGCCGGCCGACGGCACCGCCGCCTGCTGCACGGCATGGATGCGCTCATCGAGGAGCGCGCCGGCCACCGCGCGCAGCTCCGCGCAGTCGCGGCACGCGGCGAGGTGCGACTCGAGCTCGGCGGCGACGTAGCCGCGGCCGAGCGCGTCGAGCAGTTCGTCTTCCCGTTCGCAGCTCATGACGCCAGCACTCCCGCGAGCTTGCGCCGCGCGCGCAGCAGCAGCGTGCGGATGCTCACCGCGCGCAGGCCGAGGATGTCGGCGATCTCTTCGTGCGACGCGCCTTGCGCGTAGGCGAGCCAGAGCATCTCGCGCTGCACCGGCTCGAGCTGCTGCATGCCGCGCGCGAGATCGGTGCGCATGGCCGCCTGCTGCTCCGGCGCCGGTCCGCCGTCGGGCAGCGCGGCGTCGGCGTCGATCGGGACGTCCTCGTGATGCCGCGCGCGCCGCGCCGCGTCGCGGGCGACGTTCGTGGCAATGCGGAAGAGCGAGTTGCGCCGGTGGGCCTCGTTCTCATAGCGCGCGCCGGCGCGGCAGAAGCGGTAGTAGGCCTCCTGGAGTACGTCGTCGGCGTCGTGGGCGCTGCCGGTGATGCGCGAGAGGTACGCCCACAACGGACGAGCCGTGCGCTCGTAGAACGCACGGAACTCCTCTTCGTCCATGGCCGGGATCGCATCTTCGCGCTCGCGAGCCATCATCCCGTTTTGCAGGAGCGCCAGATTCATCCCGCCGATCATGCCACGGGTTCTTCCACTTGTGCGGCCGTTGCTCCGAGGCGCCGCGCCAGCATCAGCGAGACGAAGGCGGAGGCGACGAAGCCGAGGCCGGTGCAGAGCGCGATGGTGCCCATCGCGAAGAGCGCCTGCCGGTTCTCGTCGGTGAAGATGCCGCTCACCACCAGCATGCCGATGGCCATGCCGGCCACGATGATGCCGATCTGCACCGACCAGATCACGCGCGCCACCGGTCCGAATTTCGGCGTCGGGTCGGTCGACAGCGGGATCGGGGCGGATTCGAGAAAGTGCGCGCCGGCCGGTGTCTTCATGTACGCCAGAATCTCCTCGCTCGAGCTGAAGCGGTCGAGCAGTTTTCCATGCACCTCGGCCTGCGTGCGCGACAGGCGGCTCCAGCGCCGCTGCTCGATGAGCGTGCGGATCAGCCACACCAGCGCGCTGACGATCAGCAGCGACACGAAGCCGGCGCCGAGCATCTCCATCAGGTCATCGGTGAGCGTGCGCTTGCGCGGACCGCCGCTGTAGTCGCCGAGGTAGAAGCGCGGATTGGTCCGGATTTCGGGATAGGTGCGCACGAGATCCGCCAGGTCGGGATAGCGGGCCATGAAAATCTCGTCGCCGAGGAGCGTCGGCTCGAGCTGCAGCATCGCCACCGCCTCGGTGCGCATGTCGTTGAGCTTCGCCTGCACCAGCTCGCGCACCTCATGCCGCCCGCGCGTGCGCCGCTCGGTCTCCGCCTCGGCCGTGGTGGTCGTGCCGGCCGTGGCGTCGTCGTCGCCGGAGGTGGTCGCGGCGGCAGTGGTGTCGGCGGACGTGGTGGTGGACTTCGACGTCTTCGCGGCCGAGTCGTTCGTCGCGGTCGTGTCGGTCTCCTGCGCCAGCAGGGTCGCAGGCAAGGTCAGCATGAGAGCGAGAATCAGGTGTCGCATGCCGGTGAATACGCGGCACGCCTCGAAATGTAGACAGCCTCACGAAACGCGCACGACCACTTTGCCGATGTTCCGCTTCTCCTCGAGCGCGCGCTGCGCCGCGGCAAT
This sequence comes from Thermoanaerobaculia bacterium, assembly GCA_036389275.1. GTDB lineage: Bacteria > Acidobacteriota > Thermoanaerobaculia > Gp7-AA8 > Gp7-AA8 > QHVT01. The sequence goes on along the minus strand of DASVQE010000111.1, from coordinate 21,315 downwards.
GTCCTCGAACGCGAATTCCTCGCCGACCACCGGACGGATGCCATGCTCCTCGACGAAGCGCACCAGCGCGCGCCACTGCGCGTCGACCGCGTGCGTCTCGAGCAGCCAGCCGACGTGGAAGCTCATGAGGCCGTACGAGCGGCGGAGCATGTCGAAGATCGACGGCCGCGGCAGGTTGCGCAAGGCGGCGAGGCGCGCGACCGGGTTGCGCGTGCGCGGCGCCGCGCCGCTCGCGCCGGCCAGGACGACGCGGGCCATTGGCGCGAGTCGCCGCAGCGCCGCGCGATAGACGTCGCCGCCGGCCATCTCCAGCACCACGTTCACGCCTTCGAGTTGCGCATCCCAATCGGGTTGCGTGTAGTCGAGCGCGAGCTGCGCGCCGAGACGCCGCACCACGTCCTGCTTCCCCTTGCCGGCCGCGCCGATCACGCGCGCGCCGAGCTTCGCGCCGAGCTGCACCGCCGCCGAGCCGACGCCGCCTGCGGCCGAGGTGACGAGGAGCGTGTCGCTCGCGCGCAGCCGGGCCATCTCCATCAGCCCGATCCAGGCAGTCAAGTAGTTGACGATGAAGGCCGCTCTCTCGATGTCGCTGTAGCCGCGCGGCGGCGCGAGCGCCTGTTCCGCCGGGATGCAGATCGACTCGGCATACGTGCCGAACTTCGCGCCGGCGATGACGCGGTCGCCGATGCGATGCGAGGTCACGCCCTCTCCGAGCGCGTCGATCGTGCCGCATGCTTCCATGCCGAGGATGTACGGCAGCGGCGGCGCCCACCCGTACAGTCCGCGCCGCGATAGCACCTCGGCGAAGTTGATCCCGAACGCGGCGATCTTCACCCGCACTTCGCCCGGCCGCGGCTCCGGCGCCGGCACGTCGACGATGCGCAACACTTCCGGTCCGCCGTAACGGGTGAGCAGGACGGCGCGCATCGTCTCAGTTGCGGATGGCCGAGCCGACGAACGACACGGCACTCGTGTAGCCGCCCGGCGGCGGCAGCGGCTGCAGCGACGCCGTGCCCCATTGCGTGATGCCGTCGCCGACGACGTCCTCGATGCGATAGCGGCGGCCGGCGAACTCGAACGGCTCCGACGCGACGAGCCGCGCGCTGAAGACGTTCAGCGCCAGCGGCGGCGTCTTGGCACTCGGCACGATTGCGATCCGCTCGAACGTGGCGATGCGCTTCCCGGCGGCGAAACTCGACGGATCATCGAATGAGGCGCCATCCGCGTCGCGCAGATAAATCGAGAACGACCCGCGCCGGTCGAGCGTGAGCTCCGGCTCGTCGATCGTGGTGAACGGCGCGGCGGCGAAGGTGAAGCGCGCCGTCCGCTCCGACACCGGCGGCTCGAACGGGATCCCTTGCAGGTGCAGAAAATATCCGGCGTCCATCGCCGTCGCGCCGCTCCCGTAGAAGCGGCCGGTGGCGTACCAGACCACTTCGCCCGTGCGCGTGGTGCGGCGCGCGATCGGTGCGAGGAACCAGACGATCGGCAGCCCGACCGAGAAGGCGTGACCGACGAGCTGCACCAGCCAGCGCATGGTGAGATGCGGCGCGCGTTGGGCGAGGATCGGAATCACGATCAGCGACATCGCCATCCAGACGAACGGGCCGTACAGCGCGGCCACGATCCACGTGCCGCCGCGGCGATGCAGCAGTCCGCGCAGCAGCGGCGCGGCGAGGAGAAAGAACGCCGACCAGAAGAACGCCACCACGACGTGCATGAGCAGGCCGAGGGCGGCGGTGGCGCTCTTGCCGAACACCACCGAAGCCACACCTTCCCACAGCCGGTTGAACGTCGAGCCGTAGAAGCAGACCGACAGCACCACGGCGAAGAGGCCGTCGAGAATGGCCGTGGCGACGCCGGCGGCGAGGAAGCGCTTCGTCGCGGTCACTTGATGTAGAACGGGCGTTTCCACTTCACGTAGAGATCTTCGACTCTCTTCAGCCAGTAGCCGCCGAAGGTGCCGCCCATGTACGTGTAGCCCGGCGGCGGATACGGCACGCACGCGCCGTTGTCGCCCCATTGCGCGAGAAAGACCGTGCCGGCCGCCGGCATCGTGCGCGTGGCCAGCGGATCGGAGACGAAGAGCCACGCGCCGGTGGCCTGGTATTGGCCGGGCGAGCCGACCGGCAGCACCACCGCCTGCCGAATCATCGGCTCCGGATGGTAGATCGGCACGAACGCGCTCGGGCCGCTGCAGTCGATGGTCGGGAAGAGCACCGCGCTGCCGCCGGAGCCCTGCGTCGAGAGCACGTACTCGCTGCTCACGCGCAGCGCCACGCTCGTGCCGTCGCTCAGCTCGTAGCGCATCATCAGGCTCTCGAGATAATCGCCGTTGTACTTGATCACTTCGCCGAACGCTTTGCCGTTCGCGTCGAAGACGGTCGTCGCGCAGCAGCGCATCGGCGGCGGCAGCGGACGGTCGTTCGGATTCGGTTTCGCCGGCCGTTGCGCCAGCGCGGGAAAGGAGAGGAGGAGCGCGAGAGCGAGGAACCGACGCATGGGACGACCTCCTGTTCGATTGTGTGCGGTCAGTGTACTTGAAGCGCCGGCGCGACCTCGGCCACGATGTCGATCGCGCGCGCGATCTCGTCCTCGGTGGTGAAGCGCGACAGCGAGAAACGCACCGCACCCATCGCCGCGCGCAGCGGAATGTTCATCGCCTGCATCGTGCCGCTCGGCTCGACCTTTCCGGAGTGACACGCCGCGCCTGCGGAGACGCAGACGCCGCGCGCATCGAGCGCGCGCACGACTTCGTCCGCGTACGCGCGGTGAAAGGAGATGTTCGCGGTGTTGCCGAGGCGCGGCTGCGCGGCGCCGTTCACCGACGCCTCCGGAATCTGCGCGAGCAGCGACGACTCGAGCCGGTCGCGCAGCGCGCGTATGCGGTCGTAGCTCGCCAGCGCTTCGCGCGCCAAACGCGCCGCCGCCGCGAAGCCGACGATCGACGGCACCGGCTCGGTGCCCGAGCGCAAGCCGAGCTCCTGACCGCCGCCGTACCAGAGCGGCTGCAGGGCGATACCGCGCCGCATCGTCAGCGCGCCGATGCCTTTCGGCGCATGAAACTTGTGGCCGGAGATGGTCAGGAAATCGGCGCCGAGCGCGCGCTGGTCGAGCGGCACTTTGCCGGCGGCCTGCACCGCGTCGACGTGCACGTACGCGCCGCGCGCATGGGCGAGCTCCGCGATCTCGGCCACCGGATGCAAGACGCCGGTCTCGTTCTGGGCGAGCATCACCGACACGAGCAGTGTCGCGTCGTCGACGGCTTCGCGCATCGCCTCGAGATCGATCGCGCCGTGCACGTCGACCGGCACGACGCGCAGCGCGATCACGCCGGCGCGCTCGAGTGCGCGCAGCAGCGTCAGCACCGAGGGATGTTCGACGGAGGTGGTGACCACGATGCGCCGCTCCGGATGTTTGTCGACCAGTCCGCGGATCACCAGCGCGTTGCCTTCGGTGCCGCAGCTCGTGAAGACCACCTCGGCCGTCTCGCAGCCGAGAAGCCGGGCCACCTCTTCGCGAGACGACTCCACCGCGTCGTGCGAGCGGCGGCCGAGCGTGTGGATCGCGTGCGCGTTGCCGTAGAGCTCGCGGTAGTAAGGCGTCATCGCCGCGAGCACCTCGTTGGCGACGCGGGTCGTGGCGTTGTTGTCGAGATAAATCGTCATGTTCGGATTTGCGCTTTTCTCACGAGGGATTCGTGTGCGGTTCACGTTGGAGCCGCGGGTGGCATGAGCCTGACGCTTTTTTTCCGAGGAGGCAACGGGTGCGTGACTGCGGCTCTCTACACTGATCGTCGAAATACAGCAGCTCCGTCGAGAACCGGCAGCGTGTTGTATGAGAGAGAGCAATGGCCCGGTGGCGCGCGTCGCGTCATCGGGCCATCTGTTTTAGATGTCCATCAGGAACGAGTCGGGCGCGGCGGTGGCGTCGTACTCCGCCTGCAGATCGGTCTTGTGCTTCCACTCGATCTCGGCGAGCTCCATGAAGAGGCGGCCGAGCTCGGTCGTCGACGGCACGCGCTCGGCCATGAAGCGGAAGTAGCTCTCCGAGTCGCGCTCCCGTTCGAGGGCGTGCTTGAGCGCGCGGCGCAGATCGAGATCGTGCAGGTCGTACGGCAGCTCGAGCGTCACCGCCTGCGGCTCCGGCGGCGGAGTGCCGACGGCCTCGCGATAGCGGCGCTCGAGTTTCGCGCGATGCACGAGCTCGGCGTCGGCGAGCTGCAGCAGGCGCGTGCGTACCTCCGGCGATGCCGCCCGGCCGGCCAGCTTCTGGTAGTAGACGCGCGTCTCGACCTCCGACTGGATGGCGTCGCGCAGCACTTCCTCGACCGTGGTCTCGAGAGGTTTCATCCGTCGTCACATCATAGCGCGTGCATCGCGACGATAATCCGAGGCATGAAGACCCTTCTCCTCAGCGTCACGATTGCGCTGTTCCCGCTGGTTGTAGCCGCCCAGAGCGATCCGATCACCTTCACGTTCGTCGCCGACAGCGCGGCCGCGAATGAAGCCGCCGGGACGATGCCGGCGCACGCGACCATCCGCAACGACTCGCCCGACCAGACCGCCACGAACGTGTTCGTGCGCGTGCAGCCGTTCACTCCCGACATCTCCACGATCGAGGCGCTCGACTCCGCGCACTGCGCCTTTGCGGAAGGAATGCTGCGGTGCGATGTCGGCACGCTGGCGCCGGGGCAGCAGGTCACGTTCGACTACGTCATCCACTTCACGCGCGGCGCCGGCCGCGCGCGCATCAACACGGTCGCGAATTATCAGTTCCGCATCGGCGAGCCGCGCTCGAAGTCGGCGGTGGTCGGCGCGACGCTCTGGCGCACGTTCCAGGTGACGAACGCGAACGACGAAGGCGCCGGCTCGCTGCGCCAGGCCATGATCGACGTCAACGCCGATCCGGTCTGCGCCGACCTGCCGTGCCGCATCCTCTTCTCCATCGCGCCGGCCGCGGAAGGTCAGTGGCGGACCATCGCGGTGCAGTCGCCGCTGCCGCTGCTCGTCGCCGGCGACGTCTCCATCGACGCCACGACGCAGGTGGACAGCAATCCTCTCGGACCCGACGTCGAGCTCCTCGGCAGCGCGCTACGCAACGGCACCGCGCTCCGCATCCGCAGCGGCGAGGCCTCGGTGCGCGGGTTCGCCATCGGCAGTTTTCCGCACGACGGGATCTTCTTCGATCCGGCCGTGCGCGGCAGCGCCATCGTCATCGAGAACAACTACATCGGCGTCGATCCGACCGGCACGCGCCCCGTTGCGAACGGCTCGCGCGGCATCGTGATCGGCGAAGGGATCGTCGCGCACTCGGCCATCCGCAACAACATCATCAGCGGCAACGCGCGCAGCGGCATCTTCGTCAACACGATCATCGAGCCGGCGCTGCCGCTGGGCAACGTGCTGGTCATCGACAACAACCGCATCGGCGTGGCCGCGCATACGGACGACCCGATCGGCAACGGCGCGAGCGGCATCTTCGTCGGACCGCGCGCGCAGCAGGTCGGCATCCACGACAACGTCATCGCCTACAACCTGCACATGGGCGTGGCGGTGGCCGCGGGGCAGACGCAGTGGATCAGCGCCGGCCTCAATCGCATCTTCGGCCATCCCGGCCAGGCCTACGACATCAACCTGAACGGCCCCGACGGCGCGCAACTGCCGGTCATCGAGTCGGCGCACTACGATCCGGCCACCGGAGTGACCACCATCACCGGCCGCGGTCCGGTGCCGTCGTTCGTGCAGTACGAGTACCTCATCTACGCGAACCGCGAAGTCGACGGCGCCGGCTACGCCGAAGCGGAGCAGCCGCTCGGCTCGGTGCACGCGCAGCCCGACGGCCGCTTCGTCTTCACCACCAGCAGCGGCGACCTGCGCGGCAAATACATCGATGCGCAAGCGCTCGAGCACTTCAACCTCGACGGCTCGTTCGTGGAGACGAGCGCGGAGATGACGCGGGCGGTGGCGGTGGAGTAGGAGGCGAACGCATGCGAGCTCTCCTCGGCACGGCAGTGCTGCTCTTCTCGCTCGCCGCGTTCGCGCAGAGCGAGCCGGTCACGCTCGTCCTGATTACGGACGGCGCGAACGAAGCGGCCGGCACGATCGCGTTGCGCGCGACGCTGCGCAACGAGTCGGCCGCGGCGGCGAGCGACGTGACCGTGCGCATCGGCGTCTCTTCGCCGGATCTGGCCACCGTCGAAGCGCTCGATGCGGCGCACTGCAGCGTGGTCGAAGGGATGTCGCTGTGCAGCGTCCCGACGCTCGCACCGCGGCAGAGTGTGACGTTCGACTACGTGCTCCATTTCCCGCGTCACGCCGGCCGCGTGATCGCCAGCGCGATCGCCGGCTACGAGCTCACGCCCGGCGAGCCGCGCTCAGCGCACGCAAGCGTCGCGGTGACGCTGTGGCGTTCGTTCACCGTCACGAATACCGATGACGACGGCGCCGGTTCACTACGCGCCGCGATCGGCGCGATCAACGCCGATCCCGCGTGCGCCGACCTGCCGTGCCGCGTCGTCTTCGCCATCGCACCCGCCGCGGCAGGTGAGTGGCGGACGATCGCGCTGCAGTCTCCGCTGCCGGAGCTCGTCGCCGGCGACGTCGCGGTCGACGCCACGACGCAAGCGAACACGAATCCGCTCGGACCGGACGTCGAGCTCCTCGGCACCGCGCTGCGCACGGGCTCCGGCCTGCGCATCCGCGCCGGGCGCGCCGAGGTGCGCGGGATGGCCATTGGAGGCTTCCCGCACGACGGCATCTTTTGTCAGCCGATCGGAGCCGGGAGCGTGCTCACCATCGAAGGGAACTACATTGGCGTCGACGCCGCCGGGACGCGCGCCGTCGCGAACGGCGGGCGCGGCATCGTCACCGGCGAAGGCCTCCTGCGCGATTCGTCCATCCGCGGAAACGTGGTGAGCGGCAACGCGCGCAGCGGCCTGTTCATCGACAGCGGCGCCGACCTGCCGTTGGTCAAGGAGTTGACTATCGTTGGAAACCGCATCGGAGTGGCGGCGGCGTCGGACGACCCGATCGGCAACGGCGCGAGCGGCATCTTCATCGGACCGCGCGCGCAGCAGGTCGCCATCGACAACAACGTGATCGGTTCGAACCGGCACATGGGCGTGGCGGTGGCGCGCACCGCCACCTGGATCAGCAGCGGCGAGAACCGCATCTTCGGACATCCCGGCCTCGCGTACGACATCGGCCTCGACGGCCCCGACGCGAGCGCGCCGGCGGTCATCGAGTCGGCCCACTACGATCCCGCAACCGGCATCACCACCATCACCGGCCGCGGCGAGCCATCGTCGTTCCCGCGGTTCGAATATCGCTTCTACGCGAATCGCGAGGTTGATGGTGCCGGCTACGCCGAAGCGGAACGCCCGATCGGCTCGACCGTTCCCGACCGCGACGGCCGCTTCCGCCTGAACGTGCACGAGGACCTGCGCGGCCAGTTCATCGACGCCCAGATCCTCTTCCGCTACGACATCGACACCTCGGTCTTCGAGACCAGCGGCGAGTTTCTGCGGGCGGTGCCGGTCGAGTAACGCGCGCCGCTTCAGCGCTTCGTTCTGCGCGCGGTGCCTTGCGCGAAGTTCGAGAACGTCCGCCACGCGAGCTGCGGCGGCAGGTGAGGGTTGTTCACGGTGCGCAGGTAGGCGACGGCCGCTTCGTCGGCGCCGGTGCGCATGAGCTGCATCGTCCACGTCTCGATCCATTTGCCGTCAAAGTCCCAGCCGCTGTCGGTGACGGCGACGGTCGCCGACTGATCCTGCTGCGTGAAGACGAACTTGCCCGGCTTCGCTTCGACCCACGCGTCCTTCAGCTTGTAGTAGACGCGCGCGGCGGTGCCTTCGATGACGACGCGGTAACTCTGCGTCGTCTGCGAGCCGGGGAGTGGGTTCTGCCATTTGAGGTCGAGCGTCCACTCGCCGCTGAAATCGGTGTCGGCCGCCGGCGCGCAGCCGATCGACTCGCGCGTGCCGCCCGCTTTCTGCAGCGTGTCCAGCGCCTGCGGAGCTCCGGCGCAGGCGGCCGCGCGGAACAACGTTCGCCCGCGCTCGACCTGCGCCGGATCTTTGCTCGTCACGAGCAGGCTGGCCAGGTGAAACGCCGCGGCGGGATGACCGGCGTTCGCCGCTTTCTCGAGCCACGGCATTGCGGTCTCGAGGTCGTTCGCCTTGCCGCGATTCGCGAGCATCGCGCCGATGACGTATTGCGCGCCAGGCACGCCCTGTCGCGCCGGCGCCTCGCAGCGGGCCACCACCGCGTCGACGTCGAGCGGCGTCTTGTGCGTCGCCTCCGTGCACTGCTGATACGCGGTGGCAAGGTCGGCAGCGGCAGGTGCATCGCTCGTGGAAGCGAGCAGCGACGCGGCGAGGAGCGCAACGATCCCGATCGGCATCGCGCGACTATAGCGCGCGCCTATCCGCGGAAGACGTCGGGATTCGGCGGCGCGTCGTCCTCGAACGGCGCTTCGCGCAGCGGCTGGCCGATGCCGGTGCCGCCGGCGGTGCCGCGTTTGTCGACGCCTTCGTAGTACGGTCGCCAGCCCATCGGACCTTTCGGGAAGCTCGGCGGCACGACCAGGTCGCGCAGGCCGACCACGGAGCGCGCGCGCGTGTCGATGGCCATCTCGTAGTCGCGCGTCATGTAGATCGCATCCTCGGGGCAGGCATCGACGCAGTATCCGCAGAACACGCAGCGCAGCAGGTCGATGTCGTAGCGCACCGGAAACTTCTCGCGCGTGCGCTGGTCTTCGCCCGCCTCGATGGTGATGCACTCCGCCGGACAGGCCGTCGAGCACATGTAGCACGCCACGCAGCGCGTGGTGCCGTCCTCGCGGCTGGTGAGGATGTGCCGTCCCCGGAAGCGCTCCGAATAGACGCGCTTGACCTCGGGGTACGAGATCGTCGGCAGCTTCTTGATGTTGACCAGATTGCGGAGCAGGTGTCGGAGCGTGCGCACCATGCCGCCGAGAACCTGCGGCAGGTACGTGCGCTCGGCGAGCGTCATCGGCTCGCGCTCGACTTTGACGATGCCGGGTGAGACGCGCGTGGTCGGCATTAGCGGTCGAGTTCTCCAGCGATGATGTTCAGCGATCCGAGCGTGGCGATGGCGTCGGGAATGGTCTGGCCGGTGATCATCTTCCCGTACGCCTCGAAGATCGGGAAGCAGGGCGGCCGCGCGCGCACGCGATACGGATTCTTCGTCCCGTCCGAGACGATGTAGAAGCCGACCTCGCCGTTGCCGCCTTCCACCTGAAAGTACGTCTCGCCGACCGGCGGCTGGATGCCGTGCATGATCAGCTTGAAGTGGTAGATCAGCGACTCCATCTCGTTGTAGACCTTCTCCTTCGGAGGAAGGGCCACGTACGGGTTGTCGACCATGACCGGCCCCGGCGGCAGCCCGCGGTCGATGGCCTGCTGCAGGATGCGGATCGACTGGCGCATCTCCTCGAAGCGCACGAGGAAGCGCGCGTAGGTGTCGCCGCCTTCGGCGATCGGGACGTCCCAATCGTAAGTGTCGTAGCCGAGGTAGGGATTGGCCTTGCGCACGTCGAATGGCACGCCGGTGGCGCGGAGACAGGGACCGGTGAAGCCGAAGTTGATCGCGTCCTGCTGCGACATCACGCCGACGCCTTCGGCGCGGTCGCGGAAGATGCGGTTCTTCATCACCAGCGCCTCGACCTCGTCGATGTAGCGCGGCAGCATGTTCACGATGAACTGCGATTTCTGCAGGAAGTCGTCCGGCACGTCGACGGCCAGTCCGCCGACGCGCAGATAGCTCGGCAGCAGGCGCGCGCCGCTGCACGACTCGGCCAGGGCGATGATCTCTTCGCGCGGCTGGAAGAGGTACCAGAAATTCGTCAGCGCGCCGAGGTCGACCAGGTTCGTGCCGATGCAGATGATGTGATCGGAGATGCGGTAGAACTCCGAGAGCATCAGCCGCACGTGCTGGGCGCGGTCGGGCGCGGTGATGCCGAGCATCTTCTCGACGGCCATGCAGTAACCGACGTTGTTGATCACGGCCGAGCAGTAGTTGAGGCGGTCGGTGTACGGGATCACCTGCTGATAGGTGTGCGTCTCCGACATCTTCTCGAAGCAGCGGTGCAGGTACCCGATTTCCTGATCGGCGCCGACGATGGTCTCGCCGTCGAGCGTGACCACCACGCGCAGCGTGCCGTGCATGGCCGGATGCGACGGGCCGAGGTTCAGCGTGACGCGCTCGAAGTCGGAGTCTTCCTCCTGCTGCACGAACTCCGGCGCGATCTTCGGCGTGAGCGTGGCGATGCCGCCTTCCGACAGCAGCCAGCGTTGCGCCGGATCGTAGTCCTTCCGCAGCGGGTGACCCTGAAAGCTCTCGTGGGTGAGGATGCGCCGCAGGTTCGGGTGTCCCTCGAAGCGGATCCCGTACATGTCGAACGCCTCGCGCTCGAACCAGTCGTTGCCGGCGAAGACGCCGATGCTGGTCGGGACGCTCTCGTCCTCACCGACGCGCACCTTCAGGCGCACGCGCTCGTTGTTCTGCAGCGAGTAGAGCTGGTAGATGACGTCGAAGCGCTGCTCGCGATTCGGGTAATCGACGCCGAAGAGCTCGAGCGGCAGGGTGAAGCGGAGCTCGGGATGATCGTGCAGCGCGCGCAGCACGTCGACGATGCGGGTGCGGTCGACGATGAAGGTCGGCAGATCCTGGCCGGTCTCCTGCGTCAGCGCTTCCACTTTCGCGGCGATCTCGGCGCCGCGCGCATCCATCGCCGCGGCCGCGGCGGGCACGTACGGCTGGCGGTTGGTCGGCGCGGGACCGGTGTACGGAATCGCGCTGAATTTGGTCAGGGTGCTCATCCGCGTCGAATCTCTCCGCGCTCGATCTTTTCCTTCAGTTTGAGGATCGCGTACATCAGGCCGTCGGGAGTGGGCGGACAGCCCGGCACCCAGATGTCGACCGGGATGACTTCGTCGATGCCTTGCACGACGTGATACGAGCGGTAGAAACCGCCGGAGGTGGCGCAGGCGCCCATGGCGATCACGTACTTCGGCTCCGGCATCTGGTCGTAGATTTTCTTGAGCACCGGCGCGATCTTGTCGACGATGGTGCCGGCCACGATCATCAGGTCGGCCTGCCGCGGCGAGAAGCGCACGACCTCGGCGCCGAATCGCGCGATGTCGTAGTGCGACGAGACCATCGACATGAACTCGATGGCGCAGCAGGCCGTGCCGAAGGGCAGCGGCCAGAGCGAGTTGCCGCGCGCCCAGTTCACGACCTGATCGAGCTTGGTGGTGAGGTAGGTGGCGCCGGCCAGATCTTCCGGCGCGCGCTCGGCCTCGCCGGGCAGCGTGATCAGGCCCTTCTCGGCACCTTCGCCCGGCGCGACGCCGGCCTTGCGCGGAATGATGGAATTGGTCGAGTCAATCTTCTGAACAGGCATCAGTTACTCGTGGCGAGTGGCCTCGCGGGCGGCGCGATTCTATTGAAGTGGAGAAACGTTTCACAAGCGCGCTGCAAACAGAAAAACGGAAAGCAGGAACCCTGCCTTCCGTTTTCGGTTTTCAGACGAGGTCTGTTTACTCGGGTGTGACGATGCTGGCCCACGGCATGCGCCGCACGGCCATGACCTGCGTGTCGAGCTCGATCTGGGTGGTCGACGCGCTGAGCGTGCGCTGCAGGTAGTCGATCTCGGTCGAGACCAGCTTGGTCGACAGCAGGCGCGCGGCGGCCTTGTTGAGGTTCAGCGCGGAGACGACGATCCGGGGAGAGCGGACGACGGCAGGCTTGACGGCTTTCATCAATTCCGTCCTGCCGTCTTGCGCGGGCGCGCTTCGGCGACTTTGACGGTCTGGCCGGCGATCTCGGTGCCGTCCAGTCCGGCAATCGCGGCGCGGGCATGGTCGTCGGCCAGCTCGGCGAAGCCGAAGCCTTTCGAAGAGCCGTCGCGGTCGCGCACGATCTCCAGCGTCGTCACTTCTCCGAACGGCACGACCAGCTCCTTGAGCTGCGCGTCAGAGACACCGGTGGCGAGATTTCCAAAGTGAAGTTTCATTTGTGGGGGTTTCCTCAGTTGACTAAGAGAGGTGAGGCGCCGCACGCAACCGACTTAGCTCAGCGCGCGCGACAGGCGAGGAAGGTTCCCCGACTCCGTCATTGTACGCGAGATTCGCCGGAACGCGCGGAAAGACTTCAGGCGAACGCGGCCAAGTAGCGCTGGTCGATGTCGGGACGGTCGAGTAAGACGGCGAGCTCGTGTACGCGCGGATCGAGGTATTCGCGGTCGAGTGTGTCGCGGCGCCGCTTGAGCAGCTCCGCCACGTCGGAGCGGTCGCGGTCGCGCTCGGAGATGATCTTGTGGAGGATGAGATCCTCCGGAGTGCAGAACTTCACCTCGGTGCCGAGGATCGCGATCGGGACGGCTCACTCGATCGCCAGCCGCGCGTACGGATGACGCGAGAGCAGCAGGTCGACGTGCACGCCGGTGCGATGCGTGAACGGAAAGACACCGCCGGCGAGGTACGCCTGCAGGTCGTGCGGAATGACTTTGATCTCGCCGCGAAGCGCGCGCACGAGCTCCTGCGCATGCTCGACGCCGACGCCGACGGTGAAGTCGACATCCGTTGTGGCGCGCGGCTCGCCCCACACCACTTGGGCCATGCCGCCGATGACCATGTACCCGATCGCGGCGGCGTCGAACTGCTTCGCGATGGCGACAACCGTCCGCCGCAGCCGCGTCAGTCCAGCGTCGCGAGGCATGACATCATCCAGCGCGCGCCTGCGGCGGTGGGATCGTTGCGGCGTTCCCGCGACTCCGCGGGCAGCAGCGCATAGAGCTCGTCCACCATGGCCAGGGCGACCTCCGGCTCGACGCAGACCGGGTGCTGGTCGGTCCAGCGGTTCATCAGCTCGAAGGACCGGAGCATCTCGCGCCAATCTTCGGCCGTGCCCATGCCGTATTTCGATTCCACACCCTCATTCTACTTCGCGCGCGACGCGTAGAACTCCTCCAGCCGCGCCGCCACCCTTTCCACGCGCCACTGCTCGGCCACTTCGCGGCCGCGGGTGCGGAGGCGGTCGCGGAGTGACGCATCCGACAGGAGCTCGATGAGGCGCTCGCCGAGCTCGATGGGGTTTCGCTCCGGGGCGAAGAGCGCGTAGTCGTGGGTGTCGTCGAATGACAAGTACGAGGGGATGGAGGTCATCACCGTCGGGATGCCGGAGGCGAGGGCTTCGGCGGCGGGCAGGCCGAAGCCTTCCTGCGAGTGGTTCGGCGCGATCAGCACGTCGCATGAGTGCATGAGCCGGGTCATCTCCGCGGTGGTCAAGGCGACGTGGAACTCCTGCACCGCGTCGAGCGGCTCTTCGCGCGACGGCACCCACGGCGAGACGCGGATGAGGTCGAGCTTCTGGTGAAACCAGCGCGCGTGCGCCACGGCGCCGTAGCCTTCATCGATGCCTTTCAGGTCCGCCTGCGCCTGGCCGCTGAGCAGCACGCGCAGCGGCTCGTGCTCGCGCGGCGTCACGGCGCGATAGAACTCATCCTCGACCATCTGCCCGATGTACGTCACGTCGTCGGTGAACTGCCGGCACACCGGCACGAGCGACTTCGACACGACCAGCTTCGGGATCGGCAGGCGATAGGCGGCGTCGATCTGCTCCTTGATCGGCGCGTAGGCGGAGAACGCTCCTTCGTAGCCCTGGCAGAGGTGCACGGCGCGCTCGCCGGCGAGCTGATAGGCGAGCGGCACCGTGACCCAGAACGTGCCGACCACCACGTCGTCCTCGCGCGCGTCGTACTGCCGGAAGTCGTCGACGTAGACCCACTCCGCGCGCGAGCTGCGCCAGGTGAGCGGCAGCCCTTTGGTGACCAGCCGGACGCGATGGCCGCGTGCGATCAGCGCGTCGGCGTGCACGAGCTGCACGCGGATGCCGCCGGAAGGCTCGGTGTCTTCGAGCAGATAGGCGATGTTCATCGGGCGTTGCGCGCGATCACGTAGTAGCCGGTCGGCGCGAGGTCTTCCTTCGAATGGGCGAAGCCGGCGGCGTCGAGGGCGGCGAAGAGCTCGTCGCGCGCGGGCGTCGCGCCGAGGTCCTGCGGCGTGATCTCCACGACCGACCAGCCGGCGATGGTCAACATGTCGACGATCGTCTGCCGCGTGAAAAAGCGGAGATGACCGACGCAGGTGAGGCCCATGTAGACGTAGTCGAAGCGGCCGTGCAGCAGATCGGAAACGACCGAGGCGTTGGCGAGGTTGGGGATGCTCAACAGCAGATGACCGCCGGGCGTGCTGAGGCGGCGCAGATCCGTGAGGAACGACCACGGCTCGTCGAGATGCTCGACGATGTCGCCGCCGATGATCCAGTCGAACCGCTCGTCGAGGATCGAGACGATCTCGCGCACGTCGCCGCGATAGACCGCATCGATCCGTTTTCTGGCGATCGCCGCCGCGGCGGCGTCGAGCTCGATGCCGACCACGCGGCAGCGCTGCCGCCGCTTGAGCGCCTCGCCGAGCGGCGCCTCGCCGCACCCGAACTCGAGCACCGACTTCGCCTCCGGACTGATCAGGGCGAGCAGATCGTGACGGGTCTGGCCGCGCAGCGAGCTCCAGCGGTGCACATAATCGGTTGCACTCACGGCGACGTCGCGCTGCTCCAGCGCGTTCGAGAGCGGCGCGTTCACGGCGAGCAGCAGCTCCGCGCGGCAGAGGTAGAGGCCGGGGTCGGCGCGATCCCACGTCACCCGCGAAACCGACGGCGTCTGCCGGGCCATCGACTCGATGGTCTCCTGCAGCTCGCGCAGGGTCAGATAGAGCTTCCCCGGCGCGCGCCGCTGCGCCGCGTTCGCCGATTCATTCATCACCGGCACGACCGCGTCGGCATTGCTCGACTGCAGCGCGACGAGCAAACGCGAAGGCAGCTCGGGCGACGGCAGCAGCAGCGGATCGGTGACGACCAGCAGATACTCCGCGCCCGTTTCATCGGCCGCGTCCGCCGCGACGTCGCGGGCGCGCTCGTCGGGGTCGTAGAAGATCAGGCGCGGCCGCCCGGCGCCGCCGCGCAACAGCATCTGCGTCTGCCAGCTCGCGTAACGCTCTTCGATCGCCGGATGATCGAAACGGGGATAGAGGATGGCGATCGCCATGCGCCGCGCATGATACGCGGAACACACCAGCGGCCGGGTGTGTTTGGACGCGCGGCAATCCGCCCGCGTAACACGACTGCGATGCTCCGTCCCAACCCGTTCCTGCACATCGACGCCGGCCGCGTCTACGATCCGCTGACCGATCGTGCGCTCGTGGCCGGCGACGGCGCGTACGAGCGCTTCGCCGCGCGCGACGCGGCGCTCGAAGCGGACGGCTGGCTGGTGCGCGACGGCGCCGATCTCTCGCGCCGCCACCATCTGAAGATCGTCTCGCTCGAGACGATGACCACCTGCAACCAGAAGTGCTACTTCTGTCCCGTCTCGGTCGCGCCGCGCGAGGATCACGCCATGCCGGACGCGATGTTCGCCAGCATCCTCGAGCAGCTCCAGCCGTTCCGCGACACGCTGCAGAGCGTCTTCCTGCAGAGCTACAACGAGCCGACGCTCGACCGCCGCTTCCTCGATCAGTGCCGCGCGCTCTTCGCCGCAGGGCTGCCGGTGGCGGTGCTGTCGAACGGCTCCGGCTTCACGCCGGCCAAGAGCGACGCGCTCGCCGCCGAAGGTCCGCTGCGCTATCTCTGCATCAACCTCTCGACGCTCGACCGCGAGCGCTACAAAGCGACGCGCGGCGAGGATCATCTGCCGGTGGTCCTGCGCAACGTCGACTACATGCGCAACGTCCCCGTGGCCGACGAGATGAAGATCGTCGTCCTCGGCACCGGCGACGAGGCGCACGGCCGCGACTTCGAAGCGATCGCCGCGCGTTACGCCGGCAGCCGCTTCACCGTCGAGCAGCACGTGGTGATGGATCGCGCCGGCTGGCTCGACGTCGGGATGAAGGCGGCCGGGCGGGAGCGCCCGCTGGCCGGCTGCGACAACGTCGGCTCGCGGCCGCTGCAGCATCTGCACATCACGCCGCACGGCAAGTGCGTGCTCTGCTGCGAGGACTACGACGAGAAGTACGTCGTCGGCGACCTGACCCGGCAGAGCATCGCCGAGGTGCTGGAAGGCGACGAGCTGGCGCGGCTGCGGCGGTGGGTGTACGGCGTCGAAGAGGCGCCGGACGACTTCATGTGCCGCGACTGCGTCTTCGCGCGGCGCGGCTGATCAGCCGCGGTGCTTGCGGGTTGATCAGCCGCGGTGCTTGCGCACCAGCGCGAGCGCGGCGCCGAGGGTCTCGCGGGTGAGCTCTCCTTTGTAGATGAAGGCGGCGGCGCGCCCGAGCAGCGGCGCGCTCTGATCGGCGCCGAGGCGGCGCGAGCTGATCACGATCACCGGCACGTCGCCGAGCTCGCGCAGGATCTCCTCGCCCGACGAGCCGGGCAGGATGAGATCGAGCACCACCACGTCGAACCGCTGCTGCCGCAGCAGCTCCAGCGCCTGCTCGCCGCTCTCCGCCTCGACGACCTCGGCCGGCTCGAGGAGGCTGCGCAGCACGTAGCGGGCGCGCTCGTCATCCTCGATCACCAGCACCCGTTCCGGCGCGCGCACCTGCCCCTTGACGATGGCCACGAACTCGTCGACGTCGAACGGCTTGCGGATCACCGCTTTGACGATGCGCGGGTCGAAGCCGGTCAGCGCCGCGACGCCGGCCGCCGAGCAGATCACGATCGGAATCGGCTCGGCCATCTGCGCGACGAAGTCGACCACGGCGCTGCCGCCGACGCTCGGCATCATCAGGTCAAGCACGATCGCGGCGAAGCGCCGCTCGCGCAGCAGCTCGATGGCCTCGCCGCCGTCGCCGGCGACTTCGCTGGCGTGGCCGGCGTGGCGCAGCACGGCCTGCAGCAGTTTCTGGGTCGGCTCGTCATCCTCGACGATCAGGATCGGATTCGGCACCGGGCGCGGCTCGCTCGCGGCCGAACCATCGCACGAAAAGGGAGTATTTTCAAGATGAGGTTGCGAAGCCGCCGCGCGGACGGCGGCTCCGCAGACGCGCTACTTCGCGCGCCGCGGCCGGCCGACTCGGAGAGGCTTGGTCCGCGCAGGAAATGCTGTACCGCGCTGCTTCTCCAACTCGTCGATGTAGGTGGTCAGGCTCCGTTCAACGAGAGCGACGAAGGTGAGGCCGTCCGTACCGCTGACCGCATTTCGTGCACGCTCGATGATGGTTTCCGGCAGCTTCACGGTCACGCGTAGGCGCTGCGAGTCGCTGCTGCGCGGGGATGTACTTCGAGAACTCCGCGGCCGCTCCCTTGCGGAAGCGAGCGGTCGCTCCGTCGACTTCCTTCGCACATGACTTCACCTCCTCTCGGTTTGCCCCGGGAGTCGGCTGGTCGCGTCCGCATGCACTGCGAGGCGCGAGCCATGTGCGCTGTCGGCGTTTCCGCAGCCTGCGTCTATCGCGATTGCAGGCGCACCAGGCGGTAGCCGTAGGTCCCGTCGGCGTAGCGCTCGCGGTAGCGCGCGCCGCTGGCGACGAGATCGTCAACTTGTTGACTGGTGATGCCGAGGTCGGCGATGAGGCGCTGGCGATACTCCGGAATGCGCGTGGCGAAGTAGCTCATGGTCGGCGCGGCCTGCTTCGACAGGTCCAGCAGCTCGATGACGTCGAAGCGATGCCGCGCTGCCGCCTCGAGAAAGGCATCGAGCCGGTGCAGCCCTTCGACCTCGCGCAATGCGAACTCGTCGAGCACGATCACCTGCGGCGCCAGCGCCGCCGCCCGCGCGAAGAGCGCCTCGGCGTCGATGTACTGCGACGATTCCTGAAAAATGATGACGTCGTACCGCGTGCCGTCGTCGAACTGCTCGAACGGCGCGCAGTGGACGCGCAGCGCGTCGCCGTGCCGCGCCCGCACCATCGCGATCTGCTGCGCGTCGGGCGTGATCCCGGTGACGTCGTAGCCGAGGGCCACCAGCCGGCGCATGGTCGTCCCGAGCCCGATCCCTGCTTCGAGCAGACGGGCGGGCGGCGGCGGCAGCCGGGAGAGCAGCAGTTCGGTCGAGCGTTCCTGCGCCTCGTACAGCGATTCGTCGTCCCGTTCGAACAGACCGTAGTGGAGTGCCGTAACATCGCCATGCTCGTGAGTGAGAATGTGCATGAAGACGTTCAGCGGGTACTGGAACTCCCGCCACGGGACCGGCTGAGCCACGGCGCGCATTCTATGCTCACGGTCACGCTCAAACGCCTCGCCGCCGCGCTCTTCCTCATCGCCTCCGTCTTCGCGCTCTATCGCAAGGTGATGCGGCTCTGGTGGACGTACGACGACGCCTGGATCCTGCACATCGGACTGGTGCGGCCATGGACCGACGCCTTCACGCAGTCGGATGTCTGGCCGCAGAAGCTCTTCACGCCGCTGCTCACCGCGACGTACGAGCTGCTGCTGGCAGTGGCGGGACTCGACAGCGACCGCTGGTACCGCTTCGAGCTGCTGCTGCTGGCCGGCGCGGCCATCGCCATCTTCGCCGCCCTGCGGCTCTACGCGAAGACGTTGCCGGCGCTGGCCGGCGCGTTTCTCTTCGCCGCCGGACCGCCGCTCTGCAGCTTCGCCACGCAGCTCATGGTGCTGCACTATCTCGAGGCGATCATCCTCGCCGCGCTGTCGCTCATCGCATTCGTGGTCGCGTTCCGCCGGATGTCGAACGCGCTGAACGTCCTCTCCGCGGTGCTCTACTTCGCGGCCATGCTGGCGAAAGAGATCGCCATCCCGCTGCCGGTGTTGCTGCTGCTGCTGCCGGAGCGCTCGCCGCGCGTGCGCGCGCGCCATCTGCTCGTGCATGGGCTGGCGCTGGCGGTCTACATGATCTGGCGCGTGCACATCGTGGGCGGTCTGTTCGGCGGCTACGGCTGGGCCATCGCGCCGCGCGAGGTGCCGGCGCTGGTGGCGATGCTGCCGTGGAAGATCGTGCTGGCCTGCGCCGGCGCCGGCCTCGGCGTCGGGCTCTACACGGTCGCGCTGATGCTCCTCGGCGCGGCGCAGGCGATGCGCACCCGGCGCGCGCTCGTCATCGCGCTGGTCGCGCTCTTCTTCGCCATTGCGCCGATCGCGCCGGTGTCGAAGGAGATGCAGCGCCGCTACGCCATCACGCCATGGCTCTGGATGTCGGCGGCGTTCGCCGTCGGCGTGAGCGGCTTGCGCGGCAACGCGCGGAACGCGCTGATCCTCGCCGCGGCCGTCGGCGTGGTGATCGCCAATCGTCAGGAGTGGACCACCGAGTACAGTCACGCACGGCGGATGAGCGAGGAAGCGCGCGCCTACGTCGGCCTCGGCGCCGACGCGCTGCTGCGCGCGCCGGCCATTCCGGCCGGCTCGATGGGCGAGTTCCGCTGGCTGAAGGAAGAGCATTTCAAGCGGCAGCCGGGCACCGGCTGGTTCTACGACGATCTCTATCTCTGCGGCGCGGCGTCGCTGGCCGGCAAGCGCGTGTTCGAGTACGCGCCTGCGCAGCGCCGGGTGATCGAGGTGACGGACCGCATCCCCGACTTCGCGCGCGCCTACTGCGGCTCGCTGCGCGACAACGCGCCGCTGCGCGCGGAGTTTCACCATCGCGGCGAGGCGCTCTTCTGGCGGTTCGGTCCCTATGACGACGGCCGCTACGACATCGTCCTCGGCGGCGGCGCGCAGTCGTTCCCGGTCCCGCGCGAGGACGGCTTCCGCCTGGCCGGCGTGCCGGGGCTCTCGCTGCGCGTGCGCTACCAGTCGCCGGAAGGGTGGGTGACGTACTCGCCGGAAATCGCACTAGACTTCGCGCGGCAGCCCGACTTCACATGGTACCGGTGACGCTTCACTACGATCCGCGCGCGCTGCGCGAGCAGTACGCCGCCGCCGATCCGTTTCCGCACGTCGTCCTGGACAATCTCTTCGACGACGCCGCGCTCGAGGCGGTGCTGGCGGCCTTCCCGCAGCCCGACCAGACCCGCTGGATGCGCTTCGACTCGCCGACCGAGAAGAAGCTCGGCTACTACCACGAGCACAGCACGATCGCGCCGGTGGTGCGCGATTTTCTCGAGGCGATGAACGGCTTCGAGATGCTGCTGTTCCTCGAGACGCTGACCGGCATCGACGGGCTGATTCCCGATCCCTACTTCGGCGGCGGAGGACTGCATCAGATCGAGCCGGGTGGCTTTCTGAAGATCCACGCCGACTTCAACGTCCATCCGAAGCTCCGCCTCGACCGCCGCGCGAACATGCTCGTCTACCTGAACAAGGAGTGGCAGGAGGATTGGGGCGGCCATCTGGAACTATGGAACACCGGAATGACGGAGTGCCGGAAGCGGATCGCGCCGCTGTTCAACCGCACGGTGATCTTCTCGACCACCGATACGTCGTTTCACGGACATCCGCATCCGCTGCAGTCGCCGCCGGGCGTGACGCGCAAGTCGGTCTCGCTCTACTACTACACGAACGGCCGGCCGGAGGAGGAGCGCTCCTCGCCGCACGACACGATCTTCAGGGAGCCGGCGCCGGCTTGAACCAGACGCGCTGCTGCGCTTCCGGCAGGTTGCGCAGGCTCTCGACCTGCGCGCGCGAGAACTGCGAGGCGTGGTTCTCGGCGTCGCGGATTACGGCGTCCCAGTCGCCGCGATAGACCCAGGCGCCTTCGCCGCCGCCGTTGCCGAGGATGAAGCCTTCGCCCACGAATTCGGCGACGGTCTCGATCAGATAGATGTTGGGCAGGTAGGTCTCGAGCACGAGCTGTCCGACCGTGCGATGGGCGGGATGTCCGGTGGTGCCGTGGACGGGATCGAGGGTGAGGATGAGGTCGGGATGCTCGGCCTCGATGGCGTTGCGCAGCCGCCGCACGAGCACATGATGTCCGCCGGCCTGCGCCGACCAGGTCTCGTCGACGTTGTCCATGACGTCCGGATACGTCCACTGCGTGAGCCGCGCATTGAACATCGCCGCCGCCCGCGCCATCTCTCCCATGCGCACGTCTGCATCGCCGCCGTTCTCGCCCGCCGTCAACACCACGAACGCGCAACTCGCCCGCGCCCGCACACACCGGTCATACAGCAGCGGCGCAATGAGTATCTCGTCGTCGGGATGCGCGATGACGATGACGATCCGCCGCGCCGTCGCCACCCGGCTGGCCACCGCGCGCACGCGCGCCTCAGCGATGGGTGCGATGAGAGCGAGGATGAGTAGTAGGGGGCGCATGGTTTTTACGAGTTCCTCGGAGTTCCTCGGAGTTCCTCGGAGTTCCTCGGAGTTCCTCGGAGTTCCTCGGAGTAACACCAATCCGCTC
>DASVQE010000110.1:0-6321 GCA_036389275.1 Thermoanaerobaculia bacterium | reverse complement strand
TACACGCACGTCGCCGACGCGGCGCTGAAGATGCGCATCACCGAGCGCCACCCGCGGCGTACGATCGTCGGCGCGTGATCGCCTATCTCATCGGCTTCGCGCTGATCGTGAGCTCGCGCGTCATGCACTGGCGTGCGGAGAAGCTCATCCTGCAGCGCCAGCGCCGGTTCGATCGCCGCGGCTGGGCGCGGCAGAAGCGGTACGCGCGGCGTGCGTTTCCCTTCAACGTCTTCAGGCCGAGAAACGTGTGGAGCTGGTCGCGTCCCCAATGGGTGGTCAACGACGCCGCCGCGCGATGGGCGCTGCGGCTGGACTTCTGGAGCGATCTGCTGTTCATGGCGGGCTTCGCGGTGATCGCGTGGCGGCTCATTTCGCGGCAAGCGATGTCACATTGACGAACGCCGTCACCAGCGGATGCGGCGCATCCGGTCGCGAGCGCATTTGCGGGACGAAGAGCGTGCCGATGTAGAACCGATGCTCGGGCAGCTCGATCACGCGCACCTCGCCTTCGTCGTCGCCGCCGCTGATCCGCAGCGCGCTCGAGGCGAGCAGCGGCACGGCCTCGGGGCTCACGCCGAAGTTGCAGTAGTACTCCTCGTCCGCTTCCGTCGCGCCGTAGATGCTCGCGATGCGCGAGCCGGGCGTGAACGAGAGGCGCATGGTGCGGCCGGCGAGCGAGCAGGCCAGCGTCGAGATGAAGAGCCACGAGGCGTAGGCGTCGTACTCGGCGTGCGCGGCGTCGCGATGGCCGAGGACGTTGCGGGCGTACTCGAGGACCATGTGCTGGAAACCGCCGCACGTGCCGAGGATCGGCAGGTTGCGCTCGCGCGCATAGCGGATCGCGTCGAGCGTGCGCGGCAGATCGCGGTAGGGACTGCCAGGCGCGACCCACAGGCCCGAGGCGCGCGCGAGCAACGCCTCGTCGACGTCGCGCGTCGACACCCATTCGCCGCGCGCCTCGATCCCGAGCGCCGCCGCCGAGTGCGCCAGCGCGGCGGCCGTGGCCGGATGCGGCGGAAAACTCGCGTCGTACTCGGCGAGCAGGACGATGGTCACGCACCGATCGTACGGATCGCGGCGCGCGTGTTAGAGACGGCGTGATACTCGCACCGCCGCGTGGCGTGTTCGAGGAGTACGTCGCGGAGCGCTCCTTCGTGTTGCGCTGGTTCGCCGATCCGGCGCCGTATCTCCGCGCGCGCTGGATCTGGCTGCGCGCCCTCGGCGTGATTTTCTTCTCCGCCTTCTACTCGCTCTGGTTCCAGATCCACGGCCTGATCGGTCCGCGCGGCATCCTGCCCGCGCGCGACTACCTGCTCTACGCGAAGCAGGCTGTCGGCGCGAAGGCGTACTGGCTGATCCCGTCGATGCTCTGGTTCGATGCGTCGCGCGGCGCGCTGACGCTGCTCGTCGCCGCCGGCCTCGCCGCGTCGCTCTGCATCGTCTGCAACCTCTGGCCGCGCGTCACCATCGCCGTGGCCGCGATCTGCTTCCTCTCCTTCGTCTCCGCCGCGCAGGATTTTTCCGGCTACCAGTCCGACGGCATGCTGCTCGAAGCCGCCTTCTTCTCTCTCTTTCTCGCTCCGCGCGGCCCGCGCCCCGGCCTCGGCGCACACGATCCGCCGACGCGCGCGGCGGTGTTCCTGCTGCAGTGGGAGTGGTTCCGCATCTACTTCGAGTCGGGCTTGGTGAAGATCCTCAGCGGCGAGGAGCAGTGGCGCAACCTCACCGCGATGGACAAGTACTACGAGAACGGTCCGCTGCCGAGCTGGCTCGGGTGGTACGTGCAGCAGTGGCCGCACGGCTTCCACGCGTTCTCCGCCGCGGCGACGCTGCTCATCGAACTGGTCGTGGTGTGGCTGCTCTTCGTGCCGATGCGGCGCGTCAAGCAGCTCGCCTTCCTCCTCACCACGCCGCTGCAGATCGGCATCATCCTCACCGCGAACTACGCCTTCCTCAACTACCTCGTCCTCGCGCTCGGCTTCCTGCTGCTCGAAGATGGGCACGCGCCCGCGGTCGAGCCGCGCCTGCGCCAGGTGCAGCGCGTCGTGCTGCCGCTCGGATTCGCCATCAGCATCCTGATGTTCCTCGCGCCGCGCTCCGCGCCCGTGCAACTCGTGGCGCCGTCGCGCATCGTCAACAACTACGGCCTCTTCGCGGTGATGACGCGCGCGCGATACGAGATCGAGTTCCAGGGCACGCGCGACGGCCGCACCTGGGTCGCCTACCCGTTCCGTTACAAGCCTCAGGATCCGCGTCGCGCGCCCGGTCTCTACGCTCCCTATCAGCCGCGCTTCGACTGGAATCTCTGGTTCGCATCCCTCGGCAGCGTCTCGAGCGATCCGTGGGTGATGTCCGTCGAGCAGCGCCTCCTCGACAACGAGCCCGACGTGCTGCGCCTCTTCGCCGGCAATCCATTCCCCGGCAAGCCGCCCGTGGCCGTGCGCGCGGTGCTCTGGCAGTACTGGTTCACGACGCCGGCCGAGCGCGCGCGCACGCATGCCTGGTGGAACCGCCGGCTCATCGGCGACTACGCGCCAACCCTCGGCGCGCAGTCGTCAGGGCTGCAGTGACGCGCGCGAGGCGATCGTCGCCGCGGCCGGCGCGATCGAGCGGACGTACGCGACCTTGCCGCCGGCGAGCTGCGCATCGGGATCGTCGACGCGCGACGGCGTGGCGGTGATCCAGTTCTCGAGCTGCTCGGGCGTGAGCTCCGGCCGGTCGGCGAGCAGGCGCGCGGCGATGCCGGCGATGATCGGCGCGGCGAACGACGTACCGGAGCGGAGATTCGGGCGCGTGCCGCGATACTGATCGGGCGCGGTGATGGTCGCGGAGTAGATCGACTGCGCCGGCGCGAGCACCTCGACGCCGCCGCGGCAGCTGCCGTTCCAGTTCAAGTTCTCGGGCGTCATGCCGCCGACGGTGATCAGGCCGTGCGTCGTGCGGCCGAGGGTCGCGGGAAAACGGTCGACGAACCCGGAGGCGCCGCAGCCGCCGTCGACGTTGTTCGCGGCGACGACGAAGAGGAAGCGCTTGCCGTTCGGATCGGGACGGCCGTTCGCGTCGACGCCGCCGATCATGGCGCGGATCTTCTTGTCGAGCTGCGAGAACGGCACGGTCGGCGACGACGAGCTGAAGCCCCCGAGGCGCTCGAGCACCCAGCCGCTGATATTCACGACCGCCGTGCGGAACGCCGGCGCGTTCGGCGACCAGGCGTGGCGGATGATCGCATCCAGTCCGTCGAGATACGTGCGCGTCGTGGCCAGGCCGCGCTCGTTCATCACGCGCACGCTGACGACCGTCGCGTCGGGCGCGACGCCGATGTTGCGGCCGGCGGCGATCGAGGCGACGCTCGTGCCGTGCGACGCGGAGGCGAGCTCCTCGAAATTTTCGAAGCAGGGTTGGGTGGCTTTGTTGCCGCTGACGCACGGCGAGCGGCCGATGTCGAGCGTGCCGGTGGCGTCGAAGCCGGCCACCACGCGCGTGCCGTGCGAGCCGGCGAACTCGCCGTGCGAGGCCAGCACGCCGGTGTCCATCACGTAGATCACGCTGCCGGCGCCGCCGTTGCGGCGATCGAAACGTCCGTCGAGATCGGGACTGATCTGGTCGATGCGGTCGAGATACCAGAGCAGCTCGGCCGGGGCTTCGTCGCCGCAATGATCGAGGCGGGAGACCGAGTGCATCGCGTCGAGAGAGATTTCGCTCTCCGCGCAGCGCGTAGAGACAACCTGCGCGGCCGCGGGCGATGAGCACACGACGAGCAGAACTGCGACCGCACAACGGCTGAACCGTGGCAACCGTGACTCCCTGAATTGTTTTCGGACGTCTTGGACGAGACGACGATTTACTTTGCAGGATCGGAAAACCGAACGCAAGAAAATTTATTCAGTACTGGTCAGAATGTAACCGGTGAACCATCTCGCCCACCTCTTTCTCGCCGGCGACACGGCGGAGTCGCTGATCGGCAATCTCGCCGGCGACTTCGTGAAAGGCGCGCTGCATGAGCGCTTTCCTCCGGCCATCGCCGCCGGCATCGCTCAGCACCGGCGCATCGATGCCTTCACCGACGCGCATCCGGCCGTGGCGGCGTTCCGGCGCGTGCTGTTGCCGGAGCACGGCCACTACGCGCGCGTGATCGCGGACGTCTTCTTCGATCACTTTCTCGCCTCGCGCTTCGACGAGCTCGGCGGCGAGCCGCTCGAGTCGTTTCTGGCGCGCACGTTCGCGACGATCGATCCGCATGTCGACGCGCTGCCGGGACGTCTGCGCATCGTCTATCCGCTGATGCGCGACGAAGGGTGGTTGCTGTCGTATCGCGAAGTCGGCGGAATCCGCATGACGCTGCGCAACCTCTCCCGCCGCTTCACGCGGCCGGTGCGTCTCGATACGGCGACGCATCATCTGCTCGACTCACGCGACGAGCTCGAGCGCTGCTTCGACCGCTTCTTCCCCGAGGTCGTGGCGTTCGCTGCTACGATCGGCGCGTGAAGAGCTTGCAGGAGACGTATGCGCCGAACAACCGCTGCTACGGCTGCGGGCCGGCGAACGAGAAAGGGCTGCGCATCCGCAGCTTCGCCGACGGCGACGAGCTGGTGTGCGACTGGCGGCCGGAGCCGCATCATCTCGCCTTCGAAGGGATGGTGAACGGCGGCATCATCGGCTCGCTGCTCGATTGCCACAGCAACTGGACTGCGGCGTATCACCTGATGCAGGCGCGCGGCGCGAGCGAATTGCCGCCGACCGTCACCGCTGATTTTCACGTCACGCTCAAACGTCCCACGCCGTTGGAGGCGACGTTGCATCTGCGAGCGCACGTGGTCGACGCGAGCGACGATCGCGCGGTGGTCGAGGCGACGCTCGAGGCGAATGGCAAGGTGACGGCGACGTGCCGCGGCACGTTCGTGGCCGTGAAGGAAGGTCACCCGGCGTTTTTCCGTTGGTGAGCGCATCGTGAAACGGGTTGCTCTCGTGCTGTTGGTGATCGCGCTGCCGGTGCTGGCGCGCGTGCGCGCCGTGCGGCCGGTGCCCGACACCGCTGCCGGCTGGCTGCGGCAGCGCGCCATCCGCTTCGCCGATCTGCGGCCGCTGGTGCGTGAGACGGCCAACGCGAAAGTCGTCGCGATCGGCGACGCGACGCACGGCTCGCACGAGTCGTACGAGGCGCGGCAGCGGCTGACGCCGCCGCTGGTCGCGGCCGGCTTCCGCACCATCGCCCTCGAGGCTCCGTACGCGGAGATGGCCCGCGTCAACGACTATCTGCTGCACGGTACGGGCGATCCGATCGCCGCGCTGCGGCTCGACCGCTACTGGTTCTGGGATACGAACGAGGTGGTCGATCTGATCAAGTGGGCGCGCGCGCAGAACGCGGCCGGGCTCACGCCGCCGATCCGCATCGCCGGGATCGATCCGACCGAGCCGTCGAGCGCGGCCGGAGTGGTGATCGCTTTTCTGCGGCGCGTCGATCCGTCGGCGGCGACGAATGCGGCGAAGAGTTACCGCTGTCTCGACAATCACTATCACGGGTCGTCGCTCTGCCGCTCGCTGGTCGAGTCGGTGCGTCCGGCCATCGAGGAGAATCGCGCGCGCTACGCCGCGGTGACGAGCGAGGCAGAGGTCGACGAGCTGCTGCACGCGGCGCGCGTGGTCGAGCAAGGCGAGCGCGTGCTGGCGACGAATCTCGCCGCGCGCGACGAGATGATCGCGGAGAACGTGGCCTGGCTGGTCTCGCGCGGCGAGCGCGTGCTCGCCTTCGGGCACAACGAGCATTGGGGCCGCACGCCGTACGTGCTGGTCGATCCGGAGCCGGTGCGCAGTGCCGGGATGTATCTCGCCGACGTCCTCGGCAGCGGCTACTACGTCATCGGCACGCTGCTGCTCGACGGTACGTTCCTCGCGGTCGAGTACGATCCGTCGACGCTGGTCGGCCACATCAAGACGCAGATCATGACGCCGCCGTCGACGGACGATTACGCGGTGCTGTTCGCCCAGGCCGGCCTCGATTCGATGATCGTCCCGATGCACGCGCCGCTGCCGCCCTGGCTGGCCGGCACACACCGCCAACGCATCGCCGGCAGCGCCGTCCTCTCCCGAGACGAAGCGACGCTCGACCGCGCCGCCGACTTCGGCGCCAAGTACGACGCGGTGATGTACTTCCGGATCTCCACACCGACGCAGTTGTGGCACTGGCCTACGATCTAGCCGGTTGCATCGGGGAACGACGGGAGGCCTCCGGCGGCTGGGGCCACAGGCCCCAGACCCCGTTTGGTTGGCCTAGCCTCCGCGACACAGTGTCGTGAGCTTGGAACGCAGTGTCGCGGAGGCTAG
>DASVQE010000109.1:0-16781 GCA_036389275.1 Thermoanaerobaculia bacterium | reverse complement strand
CGGGGGCCGGGGCCCCGGGGCCCGGGCCGCCGGAGGCCCCTGGTCGACCCCGTCGATTCGCTGCCTAGTCGGGGATCTCGGGATTGACCAACTGCGCGAGCTGGTCGAGTGAGTCCTGCCAGCCGAGGTAGCACATCTCCGCCGGGATCACCTCGGGCACGCCTTCCTGCACGATGGTGATGTCGGTGCCGCACGAGACCTGCTTGAGCGTCACCGTCGTGCGCATCTCGCCCGGCAGATTCGGATCGTCGAAGCGGTCCGTGTAGACGATCTTCTCGGACGGCACCAGCTCGACGTACGTGCCGCCGAACGAGTGACTTTTCCCGGAGCTGAAATTCGTGAACGACATCCGGTAAGTGCCGCCCACCTCCGGATGCATCTCATGCACGGCGCAGGTGAAGCCGTGGGGCGGCAGCCACTTGGCCATGGCGTCGGGAGTGAGGAAGGCGCGGTAGACACGCTCGGGCTTGGCGACGAGCACGCGGTGAAGCCGGATCGTGGAAGCAGGCATGATCGATTCTCCTTTTCTGGTCCGTCAATACAGCCATAGACGGCGACCCGTCGAGAAAATCATCGGTCTGTGCGATTTTTATCGGATCAGCCCGCCGCGCCGCCGTGTGCGCCGGCGCCGTCAGGGATTTCCCTGAGCGAAATAGACGCCGTCGAGGCGAGATCCTTTGCATGCAATGGAGCAGAGGAGCGGCAGTTTCACCGACGTCGCTGACTGCGCGATCGCCAGCCGCCGCGCGGCGTTGCGCCGCTTCAGCGCCAGCGCTCCGCAGCTGCGCGAGCTCCTGCAGTCGAGCGATGGTTGCGAGCGCGAGATGCTCCTGCGGGCGGCGATGCGCGACACGCTTCGCGAGCTTGCCGAGAAATCGCGGCGCGCGGCGCTGATCGAGGCTGACCCGTCGCGAGCGGAGCAACTGCAGGCGGTCTCGGACGTGGCGCTGGAGCTCGCGCGCACCGCGGCTCAGTGACGCTCGAGCCAGCCGTTCGCCAGCGCGAACCGCACCAGGTCGGCGCGGCTGGTGATCTCCAGCTTCTGCATCGCGTTCCCCTTGTGCGACTCGACCGTCTTCACCGTGATGCCGAGCATCGAGGCGATCTCCTTGTTTGTATGACCGAAGGCGACCAGCGTCAGCACTTCGCGCTCGCGTGCGGTGATGTCGGCCGCGACGCTTCCGCGCAGCGGCGCCGCCGCTTCGAACAGCTTTCCGGCCACTGCCGGATCGAGATAGGTGCCGCCGCGAACGACGGTGCGGATGGCCTCGAGCAGCACATCGCCCGCGGTCTGCTTGAGCACGTACCCGTTGGCGCCGTTCTGCAGCATCTGTTGCACGTACGCTTTCTCGACGTGACGCGTGAGCGCGACGATCTTCACCTCCGGCAGCGCCTCGCGCAGCTCGGCGGCGACGCGGATGCCGGTCATGTCGGGCATCGAGATGTCGAGGATCACCGCGTGGGCGCCTCCCGCCTCGCGCACCGCAAGCGCCGCATCGCGCCCGCGCTCCGCTTCGCCGACGACCTCCATGTCGGGTTGCGAATCGATGAGCAGGCGAAGTCCCTGGCGGACGACGCCGTGATCGTCGATGAGGAAGACTCGCGCTTTGGTCATGACGTCGCGGGCTGCGCGGCAGGTACGCGCACGAAGAGAGTGGTGCTGCCGTCGGGCGCCGACTCGATCAGCAGCGAGCCGCCGACGAGGGCGAGGCGCTCGCGCATGCCGATCAGTCCGAAGCGGCCCATCGCGCTGGCGCCCTGCAGGATGGTGTCGACGTCGAATCCATGCCCGTCGTCTTCGATGATCATGCGCAGCGCGTCGCCCTCGCGATCGACGATCACGCTCACCGTCGTCGCGCGCGCGTGCTTCCAGACGTTCGTCAGCGCTTCCTGCAGGATGCGATACATCGTGGTCGCGACCGTGTCCGGAAGGCGTTGACCGTCGATGGTGGCCACGTGCAGATCGACGCGCAGTCCGCTAGCCTTCGAAAACTCCTCCGCAAGCGAAGCGATCGCCTCCTGCAGTCCGAGCTGGTCGAGCGCCGGCGGCCGCAGCTCGAGCGTGAGGCGGTCGGTGGTCTCGTCGAGGCGGTCGACGATCGCTTTCAGGCGCGGCAGCGTTTCCGTCCGCGCGTCGGCCTGCAGCCCGACGCGCAGCGCGGTGATGTGTTGCCCGAGCTCGTCGTGCAGCTCGCGGGCGATGCGCTGCCGTTCCACCTCCGTGGCGCGCACCAGCCGCTCGAGGAGTTGCTGCCGCTCGCGGCTGAACTCCTCGAGTTGCCGCGTTCGCTCGCGAACGTCCTCGAGTTGCTGCGTTCGCTCGCGAACACGCTCCTCCAGGACGTCGCGCATCATGCGCTGTTCGTGAATGTCGGTGCTCGCGCCGATCCACCGCGCCACCTCACCGTGCTCGTCGTGCAGCGGCTCGGCCTGCACGAGGAACCAGCGGTATTCGCCGTCTCTGCCGCGGATGCGGTACTCCTGTCGCAGCGTGTCCCGCGATGCGACGGCACCCCGGAAGTTTGCGACCGACCGTTCGCGGTCTTCCGGGTGGATCGCGTCGAGCCATCCGCGGCCGCGCGCTTTCTCGACTGTCTGCCCGGTGTATTCGGACCACCGCTCGTTGAACCAGTCGGCGGCGCCGCGGACGTCGTAGCTCCAGAGCAGATCGGGAACCATGTTGGCGATGGCCTGGCCGCGCACCTCCAGGGAGCGCAGCGCCTCCTCGGTCTCGCGCCGCTCCGTGACGTCCTGGCCGATTTTCAGGTAGCCGCGCAGGACGCCGTCGGCGCCGGTCATCGTGCGGGTCGTCCCTTCGATGAACACGCGCCGGCCGTCTTTGCGGAGGTGCCAGCGCTTTGCGGCCACGCAGCCTCGCCTGACCGCCTCGGCGCGTTCCTGCTCCGGTACGCCGGCCTGAACGTCGTCCGGCGTGAACGTGATCGCGACCGGCTGCATGGCGATCTCCGCCGCCGTCCAGCCGAACACCGCTTCCGCGCCGGGAGACCAGGTCACGATGCGCGAGTCGGCGTCGGTGGTGATGATGGCGTAGTCGCGCGCGCTCTCGACGATGATGCGATGGCGTTCCTCGCTCTCGCGCAGCGCTTCCTCCGCCCGTTTGCGCCCGGTGATGTCGACGAACGTCATGACCACGCCGTCGATGCGCCCATCGCCGGTGCGGTAGGGCAGCATCCGCATCAGGTGCCACCGGCCGTCGCGCGTCTGCACTTCGCGCTCGACGCTCTGCAACTGGCTGAGGACCGTCTCGACATCCGCGGCCAGCGTGTCGAGCAGCAGCCTGCTGGTGATGTCGGCCAGCGGCCGGCCGACGTCGGCCGGGATGAGGTTGAAGATGTCGCACGCGCGCGGCGTGAAGAGTTTCACGCGCAGGTTGCGGTCGACGAAGATCGTGCCGATGTCGGTGGAGCTCATCAGGTTGCGCATGTCGTCGTTCGCATGCGTGATCTCATCGATCTTCACCTTCAGCTCCTGGTTGACCGTCTGCATCTCTTCGTTGACTGACTGCAGCTCCTCCTGGCTCGTCTCCAGCTCCTCCGCCGTCGAGCGCAGCTCCTCGTTCATGGCCTGCAGCTCTTCGTTGGCGGCTCTCGCTTCCTCCGCATGGATCTCGTACTGCTCGATGGTGGTGCGCATCTGCGCGCGCAGCCGCACCAGCTCATCCTCGGCGAGGTGAGGCGAGGGCTCGACGGCGCTCGCGAGACGGCTCGGGTCGCGCTGCTGCGCGACCTCTTCGAACAGCACGAGGTAATACCCCTGCGGCGCCTCGCCTTCGCGCAGAACCGGGTGGACCACGACGTCGACGACCGCGTCGCGCGCGCCGGTGTGGACGGCCACGCCGCGCACCGACACGATCGAGCGCTTCTGCGCCGCCTGAAAGAGCGCCGTGCGGAGCGGCACGCGCAGCTCGGGCCGCGCGAGCTGCAGGAGGTTGAGCGAAGGCTCGCCGCCGCGCATCTCGATGTAGCGGCCGGCGCGTTCGGAGAGGTGCACGAGGGCGTTCGTCTCGTCGACGACCAGCGATGGCGGCGCGTACTCCTCGAGCAGGCGCTGATGCAGGTCGATCGGCCCGAGGCGGGTGCGCGGCTCGGCGTTTCTGGCGTCGGCGATCGCCGGACCGATGCGCGGTTCAGGCAGGCCGGGAAGCGGTGCGGACGGGCGCAACGCCACCACCCGCGGCACCGCGCGGCTTTGATAGAGATGATGCTCTTTGTCGACGGTCGCGAAGAAATTCGAGCCGTCCACCGACTCCGCCGTGCCGAGGAGCAGATAGCCGCCCGGCTCGAGAGCGAAGTGCAGCATCTCGAGCGTGCGCGCCTGCGCGGTGCGATTGAGGTAGATCAGCACGTTGCGGCAGGAAACGAAGTCGAGATGCGAGAACGGAGGATCCTTGATCAGATTGTGATGCGCGAACAGCACGCGCGCGCGCAGCTCCCGCCGCACCAGGTAGAGGTTTTCGTCCTTGTAGAAATAGCGTCGGACGCGCTCCGGCGGCACATCCGCGATCTCCGCCGTCGTGTAAAGACCGGCGCGCGCCTTCGCCACGGCATCTTCGTCGAGGTCGGTGGCGAAGATCTGGATTTCCGGCGGCGCCGGCAATTCCGCCGTGGCATCGGCGAGCAGCATCGCAATCGAATACGCCTCTTCTCCGGTGGCGCATCCCGGAACCAAACCCGCACGTGATCGTTGGCCGTCTTGCCGCGAAGCAGGGCCGGGATGATCGCGTGTTCGATCTTGTTCCACACCGCCGCGTCGCGGAAGAAATGCGTCACGCTGATGAGCAGCTCGCGCAGCAGCGCCTCCGGCTCGGAAGGATCGTCGCGGAGGACCTGCGCGTAGTCGGAGAGTCTCTTCAGCTCGCGAATGACCAGACGACGCTGCAGGCGGCGCATGGTCGTGGCGCGCTTGTAGTTCGTGAAGTCGTGCCCGGTGCGGACGCGCAGCAGCGTGAAGATCTCGGTCAGCGCCTGCTCGTCGCCTTCCGACGCATCTTCGAACGGTACCGGCGTCGAACGGATCTGATCGCGATACGCCAGGATTTTTCCCGGCATCATCGCCGCCGGCAGCACGAAGTCGACGAGGCCGGTGGCGATGGAGTTGCGCGGCATCTCTTCGAACTCCGCCTCGGTCGGGTCCTGCACGACCACCAGCCCGTTGCGCTCCTTCACGCGCCGCAGCCCCATCGAGCCGTCCGAGCCCGACCCCGAGAGGATCACGCTGACCGCGCGCGAGTCGTGCGTGTCGGCGAGCGTGCGGAAGAAAATATCGATCGGCGCGCGCCGCTCCTCGAAGCTCGTCACCTGCGACGGCACGAGCATGCCGTCCTGCATGGCCAGGCTGTGGTTCGGCGGAATGACGTAGACGTGATCCGGCACGACGCGCACGGCCTGGTGGACCTGCGTGACCGGAACGCTGGTGGTGTTCTGCAGCACTTCCGCGAGCCGGCTCTCGTACTCGGGCGAGAGATGGAGGACGACCACATACGCGACGCCGCTGTCGGGTTGTACGTTTCGAAAAAACGTCTGGAAGGCCGGGATCGAGCCTGCCGATCCGCCGATGCCTGCGATCAGAAAATCCGACTTCGACTGCGGTTCCGTCGCACCGCTGCCGCTCTCCGCCATCCGGGTCCCTTTCGCGTGAGTCTCGGCTGCATGTTAGCCGGTATCGAACGTGCCGGGACGCGGCGAGCAGCAGGAGGAAATCGTGGCGCGGCCGTTGCCGCGCGCGAGCAGCAGCGAAAGCTGACACGCTCAGGGCTTTCCCTGATCGCCGCGTCGCTTTCCCGATGTCGACCGGTGAGCGGCGTGCCTTACAACTGCGGCAGCGCTCGAGGAGCGCCACGCCCATGACGCGCCCAACGTCTGCTGTCCCCGAAACGCTGATCGTCGACCTGTCTGCCCTGGTGGCGTATCTCGCCGGAACGCGGCCGGAGTTCCCGCGCGCGCCGCAATGAACACCACAACTCACCGCGTGCTCGTCGTCGAGCCCGATTCCGCCATCCGTGCGCTGATCGTCGCCGTCTTACGCCGGCGCGGCCACACTCCCCATGCCGTGGAGACGGTCGAGGAAGCGCTCGAGCTCCAGCGCAGCTTCCGCCCGGTGGCCGTCGTCGTCGAGCCGCGCATCTCCGGCGGCAAGGCGCTGCTCGACGCGCTGGCACACGCCGACGGCGGAACGCATCCCGCCGTGATCGTCGTGACGACGCCGGACGGCCGCGACACGCCGCCGTCGCATCCGCCTTCCGTCCGCGCGGTGCTCCACAAACCGTTCCGCATCGAGGAGCTCGCCGAAGCGGTGACGACCTGCTGCGACCCGGCGTGATGCGCGGTGCGCGCTCACCGCGATGAGGCGGTGCGCGGCGCTTCGACGAGCCGGAGGTTGTTCCGCGTGCGCTCGTCGTTGGGGCGCAGCGCGAGCGACGCGCGATAGGCCTGCGCTGCTTCGCCGCGGAAGCCGAGTTGCGCGAGCGACCAGCCGAGGTTGTTCCAGGCGTCCGCGGAATCCGCATGATGACGGAGCGCATCGCGATTCGCTTCCGCCGCGGCCAGCCAGTCGCCGCGGCCGATCGCCTGCAGCCCTGCGTCGAATGCGCCTTCGTAATCGCTCCACGTCCGTCCGCGCCGCGCGCCGATGGCCACGTCGAGGCGCGAGGCGAGCGCCGTCGCATCCGCAAGCGCAGGGCTGAGCTGCGTCGCGATCCGCACGTGCCCCAGTCCCTCGGCCGCGCGTCCGCGTTGCACCAGCCAGCGCGCGTAGTAGAAGTGTGCGTTCGCATCGGGATGCAGGCGGAGCGCGCGTTGAAAGTGACGCTCCGCCGCAACGGGATCGCCGAGGGTGTCTTCGACGATGCCGCGATTGATCTCCAGCAGCGAGTAGTTCGGCGTCAGCGCCGCGGCGCGCTCGAAATCGGCGCGGGCGCCGGCGTAGTCGCCGCGCGCCATGCGCGCGAGACCGTAGTTCATCCACGCCCGTCCGTTCGCCGGACTCTTCGCGATCACGTCGGCCCATAGCGTCTCTTCGCTGCGCCAGGTCTCGTTGCGCGCGCGCGTGCCCGCCGCAAACGCAAGCAGCACCGCCATCGCGCCCGCCGCGACGACCGCGCGCGGCTGCGCCTGCATCCGCGGCACGAGAAACGCGACTACCGCGGCGGCGAGGCCGATGTAGGCGAAGAAGACCCGATGCTCGTTCGCCACCTCCGCGAGCGGAAAGACGCTCGACGTCGGCAGGAGCGCGATCGCGAACCAGGCGATGCCGAAGGAGATCGCGCGCGTTTCCACGCGTCGCGCCGCGCGCATCGCAAACCAGACCAGCGCGACGAGGAACAGATCGCCGGCGATCGCGCGCGTGTCGTACCACGCGGTGAACGGCACCCAGTCGGTGTCGGCGGTCAGGCCGATCGGCAGGAAAAACAGCCGGAAGTAGTGCAGCCAGACGAACGGCTGCGTGATCGCGTACTGCCACGCCGATCCGCCGCCCGAGGTCCACTCGGGCGCGTTCATGCGATTGAGGAAGACGAGCAGCGCGATTCCGAGGAGGAGCGGCGGCAGCGCGATGCGGAGCGCGCGCCGGCGCGATTGGTTTTGAATCAGCGTCGCGTATGCGTACAGCAGCGGCGCGAACACGACCACCGGCGCCTTGGCCAGCGCGCCGATCGCCAGCGGCAGGAGGTAGAGGAGCGTGCGCCGCGCGAACGGCGAGCGTTGATAGAGGATGAACGACGCCAGCAGCCCGATCGCGGAGATCAGCTCCGAGCGCGCGGAGATCAGGTTCATCGTCTCCGTGTTCGCGGTGTGCACGCAGAAGAGCGTCGCGGCGAAGAGCGCCGGCCACGCGCCGAGGAAGCGCTCGAAGAACACGACGAGCAGCGCGCCGGCGATCAGCAGCAGGACGATCTGCGTGACGTGAAACGGACGGGGATCGAGGCCGTGCCCGCGCGCGTAGTCGAGCGCGAGCGACAGCGTCACCAGCGGCCGGTACGTCGCGTTCTGCGGAAGGCTGCTGAACGTGTGCGCGTCGGTGAAGTAGCGCGGGACGAAGTCGAGACTGCGGAGATAGAGGTTGTTCTTGATGACGTGCGAGTCATCGAAGTGGAATGGATTGTCGAGCGAGTTGGCCTGCGCCGCCGCGATCAGGACGATCGCGGCGGCGCAGGCGAGAAGGAAGCGGGCGCGGATCAATCGCGGCGATTCTGCGGCGCCGGACGTTCTTCGGAAAGCAGTTTCTCGAGACGCTCGAGGCGCTGGCGCAGCTCGCCGTTCTCTTTCTCCAGCGCTTCGATGCGCGACTGCTGCGCGGTGGTGCGCTCGTCGAGCGCCTTCACGCCCGCGAGTGCCACGCCGTCCGGATCGACCGTCGAGATGTGCCGGTCGTCATCGCCGACCTGGAACGCCGCGGCGAAGTCCTGCGCCATCGGTCCGATGTGACGCACCTTCGCGCTCTGGGTCTTGTAGTTCCAGATCGAGATCGGCACGTTGCGCAGACGGGCGAGCACGTCCTCTCCGTCGACGGCGACGAAGTTCTCTTTCAGGTTGCGATCGGAGACGGAGTTCCACGTGCCGCCGCCCGCGGAGAGCGTCACGCCCGCGGTCTGGCCGCTGTTCGAGTAGATCGTGGTCGAGCCGTCGCTGGCCATGGCCAGCTTGCTGTTGGTGAGCGTGAGGTTGGCGGTCGTGCTGTTGAACGTGAGGCCGGTCGTGAGCGCGGTGTTGGTGTAGAAGAACGACCCGTTGATCGCGCGCACGTTGAACGAGTTCGTCACGCTCGGATGGAACTGCGTCGAGGTGTCGATGTTGGAGCCGAAGCTGTAGACGAGAGGAACCGAAAAGTCGGAGAAGACGAACGTGCCGACGCGCGGCGAACCGGCGGCGGTCGACGTCGAGGCGCCGTAGCCGAGGGCGACGGACGCGTAGCCGGTGGCGGTGCAGCCTTCGCCGATGGCCGTCGTGCGCGAGCCAGCCGCGACGCACGACTTGCCGATGGCGACGGCGTTGTCGCCGAGCGCGCGCACGTTCTCGCCGAACGCGGTGGAGTAGAGGCCGATGTTGGCGTCGTCCCACTGCGTGCCGTCGATCGCGCCGGCGCGAATGGCCGCCTTGCCGCCGTACCAGAGGAACCGCGTCCCCGAACCGTCGGCCGGCACGCTGCCGCTCAAGCCGCTGTCGTAGTTGCCGAACGCCACGATGTTGCCGTTGTTGTCGACGCGGAAATACTCCTGGTCGTGGGTGTTCCCGTCGTTGAAGTTGCCGCTGGCGCTGAGGCGCAGGAGCGGATTCTGATCGGGCGTGCCGAGGGTGGTGCTGCCGATCAGTTTCAAGTCGATGAGCGGATTCGTGCTGGTGGTGGTCTGCGTCGTCGAGGGCGCGAACTGCACGAAGCCGCTGTCGACGTAGTTCTTGGTGGCCGCGTCGGACGACGCGGTCGGCGTTCCGACGCTGGTGATGCGCTGACTGTTCGCGTCGAGCCCGAGGTTGAACGTGTTCGAGTTCGTGAAGACGTTCAGGCCGTTCTGCGTGGCGAGCGTCGAGGGCAGGCGCGCGGCGTTGATGGTCGAGGAGCTCGCGTTGATGGCGGTGACGATGTCGGCGCCGGCGGTCGCGGCGATGGTCGGATTCGGATACGTGCCGGTGAGATCGCCGCCGGCGGCGATGCCGGTGATGTCGCCGGATGCGCCGGTCGCGCCGGTCGCGCCCGTGGCACCAGTGGGACCGGTGGGGCCGGTCGCGCCGGTGGCTCCCGTCGCGCCGGTATCACCGGTAGTACCAGTCGGTCCGCTCGGACCGATCGGGCCGGTGGCGCCGGTTGCACCCGTCGCGCCGGTTGCGCCGGTGTCGCCGGTTGCACCCGTCGGTCCGGTCGCGCCGGTCGGTCCCGCCGCACCGGTGTTGCCGGTAGCTCCGGTCGGACCGGTGGCGCCCGTCGCGCCGGTATCGCCGGTCGGACCGGTCGGTCCCGTTGCGCCGGTGCTTCCGGTCGCGCCGGTGAGGCCGGTGGCTCCGGTCGCTCCGGTTGCACCGGTCGGTCCGATCGGACCGGTGTCGCCCGTCGCGCCGGTTGCTCCCGTCGCACCGGTTGCGCCGACCGCACCCGTTGCGCCGGTGGCGCCGGTGTCGCCGGTCGCACCCGTCGCGCCGGTCGGGCCGGTCGCTCCCGTCGCACCGGTGGCGCCGGTCGAGCCGACCGCACCGGTTGCGCCGGTCGCTCCCGTCGCGCCTTCCTGCGCGACGAGCTGCCAGCTCGCGCTCGTCGACGGCGCTTCGTTCGTGTTCGTCGCGACCGCAACCCACGACGAGCCGTCGTAGCTCACGACATCGGTCGAGCCGTACGTCGTCGCGCTGTCCCACGGACCGCGCCAGCGCAGGCCGGGTGTGCCGGTCGCGCCGGTCGGGCCGGTCGCGCCATTCGCGCCGGTCAATCCGCGAGGACCGGTCGCTCCTTCCGGACCGCGCGCACCGGTCAGGCCTTGTTCACCCTGCGGCCCGGTCTCGCCGGCCGGACCGGTGGGACCGGTCGGACCCTGCGGTCCCGGATCGCCCTTCGTACCGGTCGCTCCCGGAGGTCCGGCCGGACCGGTGGTCAGCAGGTCGTGACGGAAGACCATCTCGAAGCCGGAGGCATCCTGACTCGCATTCGCGATCTGCGACCCGAGAACCAGCGCGCGTCCTGCGCCGCCGGTGGCGGTGACGCGCACCGAGCCGTCGACGACCGCGGCGCTGTCGATCGAGGAGACGTTGAGCTGCCGCGGTTCCCACGGCTGGAGCGTCACGCTGGTGGTGCCGAGGATGTTGCCGTTCGCGTCGAGCAGCGCAAGCTCCACGGTGATCGTGTCGCCGCCGGTCTCGACGAGGAAGAGGTTGTAGCGGAACTCGGAGTTCTGCCGCACGCCCTGCAGCACGCCGCTCTCGCCGAGCCGCACGCCGAAATCAGCAGGCACGCCGGAGCTGAACAGTCCCTGCGAGCCGGCCGCGGTCTGGCCGTCGTTCTGGTTGTAGATGCGCGCCGAGACGAGGATCGGCTGCGAGGAGCGGACGCGCATCGCGCCGAGGACGTTCTTCGCGTGGAACAGTTCCTCGGCCGCGTTCTCGTACGACTTCGTCGCGCCCGGCGCGATCGTGTCCTCGAACGGCGTCTGGTGATCGTTCGCCTGTCCGCCGGGCAGGAACGTCATCTGGAACGTCGCCGCATCAGTAGGTGAGGGATTCGTCACCCAGATGGTCGTGTAGAAATGGCTGCCGCCGTTCCCATCGACGCGGCCGACCGCCGGAAGAATCAGATCGACTCCGCCGAAGCCGGCATGCACCGACGGCACGAGCCCGGGAGTCAATGTACACAACAAGATCGCAAGCCAGGTGACGGCCTTTTTCATGGAGTCCTCGACGAGACAGGAGTGGGAGCTTGGACGGCTTCCGCGGGCATGATAGCCGACAACGCAAGCGGCCATCGGCGCGAAACGGGAACGTTGCAAGAATGCGATGCGTCAATGCGTCGCGGGTGCGCGCCGGCGCGCGAGCCGGCCGACTTCGTGAGCGAGGTCCACCGGATCGATCGGCTTCTGACGAAACACGTCGAACCCGGCAGCGGTGATCCGCGCCTGCTCGCCCGGCCGGCCGAGCACCGTCAACGCGAGCGCCGGCATCGTCCTCGCGCGCTCCTGGCGCGCGCGTAGATCGGTGAGGAACGAGCAGCCGTCGAGATCGGGAAGCGCGATATCGCAAATGAGCACGTCCGGCTGCCACTCGTGCGACACCGTGAACGCGTCGGCAGCCGTGCCGGTGCATTCCACCTCTGCGCCGCAATGCCGCAGCGCGGTCGCGAGCACTTTCCGGTTGTCGACTTCATCTTCGACGATGAGCACGCGTACGCCTTCGAGGCGCGGCAACGCCGCCGTGCGTGCGCTCGCGTCGCGCCGGGCGATCTCGCCGGTGCCGGTGACCGCCTCATGGATCGGCAAGCGGATCGTGAACGTCGAGCCTTTGCCTTCGCCGGGACTCGATGCGGTCACCGAGCCGGCGTGCATCTCGACGATGTGCCGCGTGATCGACAGGCCGAGTCCGAGTCCGCTCTGTCGCTCCGCGGTCTTGTTGTCGCCTTGCAGATACCTCTCGAAGATGTGCGGCAGCAGCAGCGGCGGGATGCCGCGCCCGCTGTCGGCGATTTCGACGACACCGTCGATCCCATCGCGTCGTAATCGCACGCGAACGTCGCCGCCTTCGGCGGTGAACTTGAAGGCATTGCCGATGAGATTTCCGATGGCCTGCTGCAGCCGCGCCGGATCGCCGAATACGCTGTAAGCGCCGTCATCGCAGTCGACGGAGACCGCGATCTGTTTCGCTTCGGCGGCGGGCCGGGCCATCGACACCGCGCT
The DNA here is from genome assembly GCA_036389275.1 of Thermoanaerobaculia bacterium. Taxonomy (GTDB): domain Bacteria; phylum Acidobacteriota; class Thermoanaerobaculia; order Gp7-AA8; family Gp7-AA8; genus QHVT01. Next base: position 4,402 of record DASVQE010000109.1, on the reverse strand, counting down.
CGCGACGACGGCGCGCAGGTCGAGGGCGCGCATGTCGAGCCGCAGTTTGCCCGATGCGATGCGCGACTCATCGAGGAGATCTTCGATCAACTTCGCCTGCGCGAGCGTGCTCCGCTCGAGCGCATCGAGAGCCTCGCGTTGCGTCTGTTCGTCGAGGCCTCCCAACGCCAGCATGCGGGTCCATCCGAGGATCGAGGTCATCGGCGTCCGCAGCTCGTGGGAGATGATGGCGATGAACTCGTCCTTGGCACGATCGGCGGCGCGCATCGATCGCAGCTCGTCGTGGGCGTGTTCGTTCTCGCCGCGCAGGTGCTCCATGCGGGCCAGCTCGGTCACGTCTTCGACCGCGTGGATGATGTACGCCACGCGGCCGTCCACCAGCACGGGCGTGTTCACCGGCTTCCAGTAGCGTTCCTCGAATCCGCCGCCTTCCGCCTCCGGCCGCCGGATGTCGTACTTCTGCACGGTCATGGTGTGCGGCGCGCGCGTGGCGAGCACCGTCTCGAGTGACGCGCGGAGGTTGCGCGTTCCACTGGCGTGCGGATCGTCCGGATTGTCCGGGAAGACGTCGAACAGCTCGCGCCCGACGATCTCCTCGCGCACGGTCATGGTCGCGGCGAGATAGGCGTCGGTGACGGCAACGATCGTGAGCGTCGGGCCGAGCACCAGATACGCACCCGGCGCGGCTTCCAGGATGCGCAGAAAATCAGGTGAGGCGGTCATCGCAGTCTCCGCAACGTACGCGCATCGAGGAAATGCCCGGCGATCTCTGCCGCGCACGCTTCGGCAGTGGAACGGCGGCCATCAGCGGGCGACGAGAACCGCGGCCGAGCGCGCCGAACGGAACCGTCCGCGGCCTCCGGTCTCGAGCGCTCGAGCCGGAATCAACGCACTCCAAGCGCCGTTGCAGACAGTACACGGTGGCCTTCGAGGGCCGCTCTTCGGCTCGGGCCTGACATCAAGCGCATGTCTCCACCTCGCGTCGTCGGTTTTTCAATCCGGCGCTTTGGAGGCATAGATGGCAGACAGTTCCGAGGGGAACCTTCTCCTCAACACACTCACACCCGGCGCGCTCGCCGCGCTCGATGTCCGCGACGAGGATCACCGCCTCGGAGCGATCCTGGTGCGCGCCGACGAAACACCCGACTCCGTCTTCTTTCCTCATCCGGGCGCCATGGTCTCCATCGTCCGCACCACGGAAAACGGATCGACGGTCGAAGCCGGTGTCATCGGTCTGGAAGGCATGTTCACCGTCCAGACGCTGCTTTCGGCTCCGGCGTCCAGCGGCAGCGACGCCATGGTGCAGATCGAGGGCCGCTTTGCACGCGTCGAGTACGCCGGGATCCGCGAGCAGTTTCGGGTGAACGAGCCGTTTCGCGATCACCTGCTGCAATTCGCCGGCGTCTTCCTCGACCAGCTCACGCAGAATCTCGTCTGCAACCGGCTGCACCAGATCGAACAACGCCTCGCCAAATGGCTCCTGATGGTCCGCGATCGCGTCGAGACCGACCGGCTCTCGTTGACGCACGAGTTTCTCGCGCACATGCTCGGCGTGCATCGCCCCGGCGTCTCCATCGCTGTCGGTGCCCTCGAGCTCGACGGCGTCATTCAGCATGGCCGTAACTCCATCACCATCCGGGACCGGGAAGGACTGGTTGCCCGAGCATGTGAATGCTACGGAGCGCTTCACGCGAAGCTCGAGCAGTTTCGCGCGGCCCTCGCCTAAACGTTCGCGAGCCTACCGACATCGCCCGTCGTCCCCGGTAAATTCGCCGTCCTGGGGCCACTCACGACGATGTCCGCAAACCACCCGATCCGCATTCTCGTCATCGACGACGATCCAGGCGTTCGGGGTCTCCTCACAGTCTTGTTCGAGCGCGAGGGTTGGGCCGTCACGACGGCGGCGGACGGCGAAGCTGCACTCGAGCAGATCGCGCGCGTACGGCCCGACGTCGTCATTCTCGACCTGATGCTCCCGAAGCGGACCGGCGTCGAGGTGATGCAGCAGCTCGCCGAACTGGATGCTGCGGCGGCGGAGAAAGTGCTGGTCCTGACGGCAATTTCCGAGACGCAGATTCGGAGACTGACGGCCAATCTGCGCATGCGAAAACTGATGCGCAAACCATTCGACAATATCGAGCTCCTGCAATCGGTGAAAGCGTGCGGCAGCGGTCTCGATGCCGGAGTGGCCATGCACGGAGGCAGGCGATGAGCCGTCCGGCGAGCACGTCGAAACTCTCCCGCGCGTTGTTCGAGATCTCCGCGTTACGCGATGAAGTGCGCGCGCTCGCTTGCGAACTGACTCACGCTTCCGAATCCCGCTACCGCTCGCGGCTCGAGCTCCTCGAGGCCGCCGCCGTGCGCCTCATGGACGAATGCGAGCAAGGCGGCAACACCCGCTCTCACTGATCGATGACCTCTCGAGCCGCATCCTCGCAAACGCTTGTGATCGACAGCCGCGCGCCCGCCGGCGAAGGGTCTGTGCGCTCGCGCCGCGAAGCGCTCGAACGCCTCAGCGCTGGCGAGTACGACACGATCGTGCTGCACACTGCCTCGGCCGGCCGCGATGAATATGACTTCGTCGCGTATCTCGCCGCCACCTGGCCGACATTCCTCCGATGCGTGAAGATCCGGACGATCACTCCGGGTGCCGATTCCTACGAGTGGAATCCGCAGAACGCGCGCTTTGAGCCGTTGCGGGCGCCTTCGCGCCGCTCTCGCGGCCTCTCCGCGCCGTCGCATGCGTCGCCTCCGGCCGCGGCGTTTCTCCGCTGATCCGCGGCGGAGATTGCCACCGATCCCGCCGCATTGCTCGTCGAGTACTCGTACGCGCCGGCGTCGCTCAGGCCCGGCGGCAAGGACGCGCATCTGTGTAGACTCTGCCGACCTCCATGCGCAACGACATTCTCGCGGACTTTGACGCTCGCCTCGACCGCGCCCGCGAAGAGGCCGTCCGCGCGAAACGGGAAGCGGTGCTCCTCATCCGCAGGCCGCTGCGCCCCGACGAAGAGCCGCGGAGTTTCATCGGCGGACTGCCGCATCTCTCCGAAGGTCTCGACTGGCCGATCAACGCGAAATCAAATCGTCCATTCAGTTTCGTCGCGCAGATCGATCTCCGCGACGTTCCTCGGGCCGCCGGCGTGTTCTTCCCGGCCAGCGGTCTGTTGTGGTTCTTCGCCGATTTTTCGGAGCGCTCCTTCGCTACGCGCGTCCTGTTCGATCCGAATGCCGGCGATATGGCCAGGGAACGGGAGGCGCCGCCGAACCTCCCCACACTTCATCAATACGGACACGGTTGGGAAACCTCGGCGCATCCCCGTGCCTTCGTCGAACCGAAGACGGCGCTCTTCTTCCATCTCTTCGATACCTTTCATGACCAGCCGTACGCGCGCCCGCCGACGTGGACCGATTTCCTGCGGGCGTTTCTCAGCCCGAAAGCGCCGCGTCGATCGGAGCGCGATGCGGACGAGTCGGGTCTCACCGGTTCCGTCGCGTACATGCAGATGATCGAGCGACTGCGCGAGGACGCCGTCGCTCGCGCCATCGGCGCGCGCAGAACGCGGAAGGGCTACTGGCTCGCGGCGCGCAGCGGATTCGGCGAGGCCGGCTGGCCGGCGACGTCGATCGACGCCGAATATGCGTTGATGGCTCTTCGCGGCAATTACCGCCTCTCCACGACTCTGCGCGACCATCCCTGTCCACCGGACGTGGTGAACGCGGTCGCCGCGCGCGTGCAGGAGCAGATCGAGTTTCTGCGCGCGCTCACTCCGCGGCCGCTCGCGCCCGCCGAGCGGAACGCGGTCACATCGCTCATCGTCGACGTGCACAAGGCGTTCTCGCGCTACAACGTGCGGCGCAGCGGCGTTCCCGTCGGCGGTTTGCGCGCGCTGGTTCGTCAATCGCTTTCCGATGTTCGGTTCGCCATCGATTACAGCTACGCGCATACCGCCTTCGAGATCCTGCGCCGCATGCCGCAGCCCGAAAGATATCTTCCGCCCGAGTTGCTCGATCCCTATCAGGAGTGGACGGTCGGCGATCAGTCGAATTTCCATCAGATGTTCGGTCACGCCTCGAGCCCGCAAAGCGCTCCGCAAACCGCGGAGTCGGAGGGCTACGTGCTCCTGTTCCAGCTCGGCGGCTCCTCGACCCTCGGCTTTCCGCTCAGCACCGACGCGGTCCTCCATTACTGGATCCCCGAACGCGACCTCGCCCGCGGCCGCTTCGACCGCGTCGAAGGCACATGGGAATCAGGGTGATGCTCTGGCGATGCCGAGGGATGGGGGACGACGAGGGGCCTCCGGCGGCTGGGGCCGAGGGCCCCAGACCCCATTGGTTGGCCTAGCCTCCGCGACACTGCCTGCCAAGCTCGCGACACGGTGTCGCGGAGGCTAGGCCAACAGAC
>DASVQE010000108.1:0-60689 GCA_036389275.1 Thermoanaerobaculia bacterium | reverse complement strand
ACGTGCATCTTCGGATTGTTCATCGCGTCGTGATTGACCGGCGCGTAGTAGGTGGCGATGTCGACGACGATCGGCTCGAGCTCGACCACGTCGACCTTCTGCATCGACGGAATCGCGGCCAGCCAGCCGGAGGTCGTGCCGGTGCCGAGACCGATCACCATGGCCGACTTCGGATCGGGATGCAGCAGCGCGCCGATCATGCCCGACATCACCTGCGTGCCGGCGTCGGCGCGCGCCGAGCCGTCGCTCTTGCCGTTGACCACGAGGGCGAGATCGTCGCGCGCCACGAGCGCGATCGAGCTCTCGCGGCCGTCGGCGTCGAAGATGGTCGCGGCGCGCATCGCGTGCAGCCATTCGAGCACCGCGTTCGGCAGCGTCGGCGACTGCGCGCGCGCCGCGCCGATGCCGCTGTGCCGCCACACCGCCGTCGGTCCGACCGACGAGACGAGCAGCACCAGCGCGGCGATGGTCGTGAGCGCGGCGAAGCCGGTGTGCAGGACGCGCCGCTCGCGCATGCCGATCAGCAGCGTCAGCACGCCGAGGATCAGCAGGGTGATGGTGGCGAGCTTCCACGAGCCGCGCGCGCCCATCATCGGGATCAGCAGGAAACTGCCGAGGAGCGAGGCGGCGATCGAGCCGCCGGTGTTCCACGCGTACGCGAGGCCGACTTCGCGGCCGATGCTGTCGCGGCCGCGGCCGAGGAGCGAGATCAGGAGCGGGAACTGATAGCCGGCCACGATCGCCGCCGGCAGCACCACGATCGCGGTGACGATCGTCCAGCCGAAGATGTAGCCGCTGAATCCGAACACGCGCAGCGCGCGCAGCGCGTTCGCGAGAATGGCCAGGCGATCGCCGAGCGCGTACGGGACGATCATCGCCAGCGCCTCGAGCGTGCAGGTGATGGCGAAGCCGGCCGCGGTGGCGGAGCGCTCGCGGCGGCCGAAGGAGTAGACCGCGCCGCCGATGCCGATGCCGGCCAGGGCGATGGCCAGCACGAGTCCGAACATGAACGTCGTGCCGCCGAGGAGCGGCGAGAGCATGCGGTACCAGACCAGCTCCATGAGCAGGAAGGCGAAGCCGACCAGCGCCGCGGCGATGAGCACGAGCCGCGGCGGCATCGACGCCTCGCGGAACGCTTCCTCCGCCGGAGCTTCGGGCGCTTTCTTCGCGTCGCGGCCGGTGAAGAAGGCGATCGCGCCGATGATCACGTTCACCACCGCCGCGATCAGCAGCGTGCCGCGATTCCCGAAGCGCTCGAGCATCACGAACGTCGCGATCACCGCGCCGAACACGGCGCCGAGCGTGTTGATGCCGTACAGCAGCGCCAGCCGGCGGCGGCCGCCGTCGTCGTTCGTTTCCACCGCGCGCGCCGCGGCCGGCAGCGTGCCGCCCATGAGCGTCGTCGGCACGAGCAGCACGAGCGCGGAGAAGACCAGCCGCACGATGGTGGCCATGACCGTGCCGAGCGTCGCCGAGCCGCCGACGGCGATGTAGCCCCAGCGGACGCCGACCAGCAGCAGCGGCGTGAGCGCGGCGGAGGCGGCGATGAGCATCTCGAGCTGGCCGTAGAACGAGAGCGGGAACGGGTGGCGGTCGGCGCGGCGGCCGAGCAGCGCGCTGCCGAATCCGAGGCCGCCCATGAAGATCGCCAGCACCGCGCCGGTGGCGACGGTCGACGCGCCGAAGATCAGGCGGAAGTCGCGCATCCAGACCGTCTGATAGATGAGCGCGCAGGCGCCGGAGAAGAAGAGCAGCGCCGCCGCCCGCGCCGGACCGACGGCGCCGGTGCGCGCGGGCTTCGGAGCCGCGTCGGGCGCCGGTTTTTCGGCCGTTTTCGGCGCGTTTGCGGCAGGCTTCGTTTTCATGGCGCGCGAAGGATAGCGTACTCTCGCGTGCGCAATGGACGGCCGTTTCCGCACGCTCTACAACGCACAGTTCAGCGAGGCGCTCTACCAGTCGTACAAGGACGATCTGTCGCGGCGGCTGCAGTGCCAGTTCGAGTTCCGCCTCGCCGAAACGCCGGTCTTCCTGCCGGACGACTTCAAGGAGCGGGTGACGGAGAGCGCGAACGCCATCCTGACGCAACTCTCGAATCCCGCACTGATCGAAAGAATGAAGTCCGCCATTCCGGAGCGGTGGAACACCCCCGGGATGGATGCGCTGCCGAGTCTCGCCCAAGTCGACTTTGCCATCGTCCGCGCCGCCGACGGCACGCTGGTGCCGAAGCTGATCGAGCTGCAGGGCTTCCCGTCGCTCACGGCGCTGCAGGTCGTGCAGCGCGACGCCTGGAAAGACGCGCTGGCGAAGCTGGACGGGCTCGACGCGGCCTGGTCGTGCTGGTTCTCCGGCTACGACCGCTCGTCGTTTCTCGATCTCGCGCAGCGGACCATCTGCGGCAGGCACGATCCGGCCGAGGTCATCCTGATGGACCTCGATCCGCCGCGGCAGAAGACGTATCCCGACTTCGCGGCGACGAAGCAGCTCTTCGGCGTCGACGCCGTCGATCCGACCACGCTCACCGTGCGCGGCAAGCAGCTCTTCCGCGGCAACACACGCGTGCGGCGCATCTACAACCGGGTCGTGTTCGACGAGCTGATCGCCAAACGCATCGATCTGCCGTTCGATTATCGCGACGAGCTCGACGTCGAATGGGCGCCGCATCCGAACTGGTACTGGGTCTGGTCGAAGTATTCGCTGCCGTTTCTCCAGCACGAGTCGGTGCCGCGGGCGACGTTCCTCTCCGAGCTCGAGCGCGTGCCGGACGATCTCTCGCGCTACGTGCTCAAGCCGCTCTTCTCGTTCGCCGGCGGCGGCGTGAACGTCGATCCGACGCCGTCCGACGTTGCCGCGATTCCGGAGAGCGAGCGCCACGCGTGGTGCCTGCAGGAGAAGATCGAGTACGAGCCGGCGCTGGTCGCGGCCGACGGCGGCGGCGTGAAGATCGAGATCCGGATGATGTTCCTCCGTCCCGACGACGAGCCGCGGCCGATCCTGGCGCAGAACCTGATTCGCCTCTCGCGCGGCAAGATGCTCGGCGTCGACTTCAACAAGCAGTTCACCTGGGTGGGGTCGTCGGTCGGGCTGTCGCTCACGTCATGAGAGTCGCGAACGTCGAGACCGCCGCTGCGCTGATTCCGCCGCGCCCGACGCTCAACAAGCTGCGCGACGCCGCCGCGGATTGCACCGCGTGTCATCTCTACAAGCTCGGCACGCAGACGGTGTTCGGCGAAGGGAAGCAGAGCGCGACGATCCTCTTCGTCGGCGAGCAGCCGGGCGACAAGGAAGATCTGGCGGGACGGCCGTTCGTCGGCCCGGCCGGCGCGCTGCTCGACAAGGCGCTCGAGGAAGCGGGCATCGATCGCACGAAGGTCTACGTCACGAACGTGGTGAAGCATTTCAAGTGGGAGCCGCGCGGCAAGCGCCGCATCCACAAGAAGCCGAACGCCCTCGAGATCACCGCCTGCCGTCCCTGGCTCGAGTCGGAGATCCGCGTGATCAAGCCGCGCGCAATCGTCTGCCTCGGCTCGACCGCCGCCCAAGCGATCATCAGCCCGAAGTTCCGCGTGTCGATCCAACGAGCGACGTTCGTCGAATCCGACCTCGCCGAATTCGTGACCGCAACCGTGCACCCATCCTCGATCCTCCGAGCCCCAACCGACGAAGCCCGCCGCGCCGAACGCGAACGATTCGTGGAAGATTTGAAGAAGATTCGGGCGGCGGTGGGGTAGGGCGCGGCGTTGCCGCCGCGCGGCTCCTCGGCTTCTCGGGTCCTCGGCTCCTCGGGAGAAGCACGACACGCCGCTCTGCTCCGACGCGTCCAAGGAGCCGCCTAACTCCGGCGGCGGCGGCTCGTCGTCTTCGCCGATCGCCGGGCGACTCGCCGAGGTTCGCCTGCACTTCGCAGCGGGCGCGGAGCTCGAGGGTGTGACGGCGCAGGAGCGCGAGGACCGCGGAAGACCCGCGGCGCCGAGGAACCCGAGGAGCCGAGGAGCCGAGGAGCCGAGGAGCCGAGGACCCCGAGGAACCGAGGAACCCGAGGAACCGAGGAACCGATCCTCCAACTACTCCACCAACCCCGGCGGCGCTTCCCTCACGAACTGCTCGTAGTCTTTGCGCGCCTGCGTCGCCAGCTCGCCGAGGTTCGCTTGCGCGTAGCAGCGGGCGCGGAGCTCGAGGGTGTGGCGGCGCCACGGCGGGTGCGGCTCGAGCTGGCGCAGCGCGTCGAGAGTGACGGCGCTGCAGCCGCCGAGCTGCTCGGCGATGCCGAGGCGGACGACGCGGCGGCCGTCGTCCCACTGCCACTCCGCGAACGGCTTCGACAGCGCGTCCGCCAGCGCCGCCGTCGCGGCGCGATCGCGCGTGCCGGCCACCAGCAACGCCGTATCGAAGCCGTAGCGCATCAGCGACGCCACCGGCCAGGGATTCTTGCGATACGCGAGAAACGCGCGGCGCAGAAACGCCGCCGCCTCGCGCGGTGCGCCGCGGCGGAAGAGCAGGCGCCCCGTGATCGCATCCGCCTCAATCGGTTCGAAGCGCCGCAACGCGTCGATGTAGCGCGGCGCCTCCGGATCGTTCGCATCGGCCAGCACCATGGCGATCATCATCAGCTCGCCCGAGCTCACCGGCGTCCACGGTCCCGCCTTCCGCCAGACGTCGTAGGCCTGACCGAGCTCGCGGCGGCGGTACGCGAGCGCAAGCGCGTAGTGCGGATCGTTCGCGCGGAACTCCAGCGCGCGCGTCGCCTCAGCCGCCGCCCAGTCCACCGCGCCGCGCAGCCGCGCGGGACGCGCGCCGCCCAGCCGCTGCGCCGCCGCGTACAGCGTGTCGGTCGAGAACTCCTCGTCGTTGAGCGCGCGCGCGAAACTGAACTCGATCACCTGCCGGTCGTCGGTGTTCAGCTCCGCGCCGCGGGCGATGCGCGCCGCCACCGCGTCCGACGCCACGAAATGCGCGAACACTCCTTCCAGCGTCTCGACGCGCCAGGCCACGTGCAGCGCCGACCGGAACGGTTCCTCGGCGATCCGCCGCCGCAGCTCATTGGTGTCGTAGACCAGCGGCTGCTGCGTGGCGATGAGCAGCAGGTCGCCGCTCGTCGTCCACCACGTCTCCACGTGCGCGAACGCCGTGAGCAGCGTCGCGTACACCGTGCGGATCGTGCTCGCGTCGGCGCCGTACGTCTGCACCCACTGCGCGAAGATGCCGTTCGGATTCAGCCGATTCGCGGCGGAGCGGTAGAACTCGCGCGTGTAGAGGCTGGCGATGCCCGCGCGATACGGATTCGACGGCTCGGAGAAGATGATGTCGTAGCGCGCCGGCGAAGCGACCAGGATCTCGCGCGCGTCGCCTACGGTGACGTGCACCTTCGGGCTGCGCAGCACGTCGCGATTCACCGTCGCGTACTCGCGCGCCGCCTCGATCACCATCGGCTCGAGCTCGACCACCTCGACGCGCTCCATCGCCGGCAGCGCCGCCAGCCAGCCCGCCGTCGTGCCGGTGCCGAGGCCGACCACCGCGCAGCTCTTCGCCTGCGGCGCGACCAGCGCCGGCACCATCGCGCTCATCACCTGCGTGCCGGCGTCGGCGCGCGCCGTGCCGTCGGACTTGCCGTTGACGATCAGACTCAGATCGGTCTCGATGTTGAGCGCGATGCTGCTCTCCCGGCCGTCCGCCTCCCAGAGGATCGAGCGGCGCTCGCGGCGATTGATGTCCTTCGCCTGCGCCGCGTTCGACGGATTGTTCGCCCGTCCGGCGCCGATGCCGCTGTGCCGCCACGGCGCGGTCGGTCCCATCGCGCGCGTGCAGAGGATCGCCGCCAGCGCCGCGACCACTGCCACCGCCGCGTAACCGCGCTGCCGCGCGCGCAGCGTGTGCATCACCGCCACGAGACCGAGCAGCGCCAGCACGTACGCGACGAGCTGCCACGCGCCGGTCGCGCTCAGCAGCGGCAGCAGTCCGAAACCGCCGAGCAGCGAGCCGGCGATCGCGCCGGCCGTGTTCCACGCGTACGCATGGCCGACGTCGCGGCCGACCGCATCGCCGCCGCGGCCGAGGAGCGAGATCATGATCGGGAACTGCACGCCGGAGATGAACGCGGCGGGAAAGACCACCACCGACGTGATCAGCGTCCAGGCCAGCACGTGTCCGCTGAAGCCGATCACGCCGAGCGGCCGCATGAGCAGCGTCGCCAGCGCCAGCCGGTCGCCGAGCGCGAACGGGACGATCACGGCCAGCGCCTCGAGCGTGCAGGTGAGCGCGAAGCCGCCGGCCGAGGCCGAGCCGCCGCCGGTCCAGAACGAGTAGGCCGCGCCGCCGAGGCCGATGCCGGCCAGCGCCACCGCGAGGATCAGGCCGAACATGAACGTCGTGCCGCCGAGCAGCGGCGAGAGCATGCGGTACCAGACCAGCTCCATGAGCAGGAACGCGAAGCCGGTGGTGAACGCCGCCACGAGCACGAAGCGGCGCGGCGCCTGTTCGTCGTGGGCGGCGCGCGGCGCGGCAACGCTCGCCACCGGCGCCGCGCTGCCGCGACCGGCGAGGATGGCCACGAGGCCGACGATCGCGTTCAGCACCGCCGCGCCGAGGAGCGTGCCGCGGTTGCCGAGATGCTCGAGCAGATAAAAAGAGGAAACGAGCGTGCCCGTCACCGCGCCGAGCGTGTTCGCGCCGTACAGCAGCGCGAGCCGCTTCCGTCCGGCGTCGTCGCTCGTCTCCACCGCGCGCGCCGCCGCCGGCAGCGTGCCGCCCATCAGGATCGTCGGCACCGCCAGCACCAGCGCCGACAGCAGCAGGCGCACCACCGTGGCAAGCAGCAGACCGCTCGTCGCCGAGCCGCCGGTGGCAATGTACGCGGCGCGCACCGCCAGCAGGATCAAAGGAGTGATGGCGGCAGAGACGGCAATCCCGATCTCCAGCATTCCGTACAGACGGAGCGGATTGCCGTGCGCGTCGGCGCGCCGGCCGAGGAGCGCGCTGCCGATGCCGAGGCCGCCCATGAAGATGGCCAGCACCGCGGCGGTGGCGAAGGTCGATGTGCCGAAGATCGTGCGGAACTGCCGCAGCCACGACGTCTGATAGATGAGCGCGCACGCGCCGGAGCAGAAGAGCAGCGCCGCGACGCGCCACGTCGCACGCGTCATGGTGGGCAGGCTTCCTCGCTGCGCATCCGCTCGCTCAGCGCGCGCGCCAGCGCGGCGAGATCGCGCGGCGACTCCGGCGGCGCGTCGAGCCAGTGCGTGACGTGGCGCGCGTGCGGCTCAGTGACGGTCAGCATCCAGTCGATGCGGTCGCAGCAGCTCTGCTCCGGCACGTACGACGCGCGCCACGAGGCCGGGCGCGTTTGCTCGAGCAGCGTCTGGAAGCGCGCCGGACTCTCCGTCGCCGTGCAGACCCGGCCGTCGAAGCGCGTCACCGTCACCGCGCCATCCGAGTCGACGGAGATGCTGCCGGCGCCGCGGCCGGCCAGTCCGCCGGACGAAGTCAGCTCAATGCGCCACGGAGTGTCGACGGTGCGGGTGCTCGCGCAGGCGGTCAGCACCATCGCAAAAAAGATCGACCGGAGCGAAAGCATCGGCGCATTCTCCACGTTGTAGAGTCTGCACGCAAAATTGTGATGTTTTTGCGCGTTTTCTTGCTTGCTCGAAATGTGCGTCGTACACTCGCTGCACCACACGAATGTCCGTCCACCCGACCTTTTTCCCGCGCCTCTCCTCGGCAACGCATCCCGGGAAAATGGATTGAAGGAGAAGGCTCATGGCCACCATACCGACTGACAAATTGAAAGCGGCCGAGACCGCGCTGTCGCAGATCGAGCGGCAGTTCGGCAAGGGCTCGATCATGCGCCTCGGCGCCAAGGAGTTCGCGGCCATCAGCGCGATCTCGACCGGCTCGATCGGCGTCGACGCAGCCCTCGGCGTAGGAGGCGTGCCGCGCGGCCGCATCGTGGAGATCTTCGGACCGGAGTCGTCCGGCAAGACCACGCTCTCGCTGCACGTGATCGCCGAGGCGCAGCGCACCGGCGGCCTGGCGGCGTTCATCGACGCCGAGCACGCCCTCGACGCCGAGTACGCGAAGAAGCTCGGCGTCGACGTCGACAACCTGCTGGTCTCGCAGCCTGACTCGGGCGAGCAGGCCCTGGAGATCGCCGAGGTGCTGGTGCGCTCCGGAGCGATCGACGTGATCGTCATCGACTCGGTGGCGGCGCTGGTGCCGCGGGCCGAGCTCGAAGGCGAGATGGGTGATTCTCATGTAGGTTTACAGGCACGATTGATGTCACAGGCGCTGCGCAAATTGACAGCAATCGTTTCGAAATCAAAAACGTGCCTGATTTTCATCAACCAAATTCGCGAGAAGATCGGGGTGATGTTCGGCAACCCCGAGACCACCACCGGCGGCCGCGCCCTCAAGTTCTACTCCTCGGTGCGCCTCGACATCCGCCGCACCAGCCAGATCAAGGAAGGTGAAGAGGTGGTCGGCTCGCGCGTGAAGGTGAAGGTGGTCAAGAACAAGGTGGCCGCACCGTTCCGCCAGGCGGAGTTCGACGTCGGCTACGGCGAGGGCATCTCCAAGACCGGCGAGCTGCTCGACATCGGCATCGAGCACAAGCTGATCGAAAAGTCGGGCTCCTGGTTCTCCTACGGCGACGTGCGCCTCGGCCAGGGGCGCGAGAACGCCAAGCTCTTCATCAAGGAGAACTCCGACCTCTCCAGCGAGATCGAAGGCAAAGTGCGCCGCCTCCTCGGCATCGGCGGGCCGGAGCTGACGGTCATCGAAGGCGGCGAGGCCGCGCCGAAAGCGGAGCGGATGGTTCGCAAGTAAACGCTGTTCGCAGCGATGTTGAAAACGGCGGCTTCGGCCGCCGTTTTCATTTCTGCTCGAGCTTCGCCACGAGCCGCGGCAGGACGATCTCGTTCCAGGCGCGGTCGAAGTAGGCGCGCACCGCGGGCCACTCGCCGCCGTCGCCGAAGCCGTCGTGCGTGAAGGAGAGCCGCGTGTGCGTCGCGTCGACCGGCGTGAAGACGAGCGTCACGCGCGTGCGCTGCGGCCGCGCCGCCGGAAACTGCTCCGGCGCGTTCCAGGTGAAGGCGAAGCGATGCATCGGCTCGCAGACGAGGACGCGCATGTCGTCGGCGCCGCGTCGTCCCGCGGGCGCTTTCGGATCGAAGAAGATCTCGTACGCGCCGCCGGGCCGCGCCTCGACGCGCGCGTCGGGCGCGAAGAAGCTCTTCACTCCTTCGGTGGTCGTCCACGCCTTCCACACCGCCTCGACGGGCGCGGCGATCACGACTTCGGTTTCGATCGGCTTGACGGTGATTGCGAAGAGCAGTGCTGCGAGGATCATCGTGCTTTCTCCTTGTATTGATCGATGACTGCGATCCAGCCGTGCGCGTACCGTTCGCGCAGCGCGGCCGCGTCGTCGCCAAGGGCTTCCCATCCGAAGTGACGCAGCACCACGCGCGTGCCGCCGCCGCTCTCGTGGAACACCACTTCCACCTGCTGCGCCTCAGATCGCGCGCGTCCCGGATGCCACGTCATGGCGAACCGCCGCGGCGGCTCCCACGCCACCACCCTTCCCCATTCCGACCGCTCGCCGGCGCGCGAGATCTCGTACACCGCACCGCCCACCGCCGGCTCGATTGCGCACGAGGCAGCGTCGTCCTCGAACACCGAGAAGCGCGCCTTCGGCCACCAGGCGTCGAGGTCGGCGAAGAGCGCGAAGGCGCGCTCGGGCGGCAGCGGCACGACGAGGTCGAGCTCGAGCGGCGGGAGGATCACTTTCCCTTCCCTTTCTTCCTTCTCTTCGCCTCCGCGGCGAACGCGCCGAGGAGATCGCCCCAGGTGTGCTCGAGATAGCGCCGCAGCTCTTCGAGTCCTTCGGCGCGCGCCTCGTAGAAACGTCGCGTGCCTTCGCGCTCCTCGGCGACGAGGCCGGCGTCGCGCAGCACGGCCAGATGCTGGGAGACGGCCGGGCGACTGACCGGCAGGTCGCCGGCCAGATCGGTCACGCTGCGCGGTCCGTCGCGCAACGCTTCCAGAATGGCTCTGCGGGTCGGATCGGCGAGGGCGGCGATGACGGATTCGTAAGTCACGACTTACGTAAGTTACGGCTTACCGATCGCGCTGTCAAGTAGAGTGTTCGGCGCATGCGACTCGACCAGGCGCTCGCCGCGCGCAACGCGGACCTCTCGCGGCGAAAAGCGCGAGAGCTGATCGCGGCCGGCCGCGTGCTGCTCAACGACCGGCCGGTGAAGGTGGCCTCGCGCGAAGTGAGCGAGCGCGATCGCATCGTCATCCTCGAAGACGTGCCGGAGCTGTCGATCCTGCGCGAGACGCCTGACTGGGTCGCGGTCAACAAGCCGGCCGGCATGCCGACGCAGCCGGTGCGCACGCGCGACCGCCGCTCGCTCGAAGAGCTGCTGCGCGTGCGCTACGGCACGATCTACGTCGTGCACCGCATCGACACGCACACCAGCGGCGTGGTGGTCTTCGCCCGCACCCGCGAGGCGGCGGCGCGACTCTCCCAACTCTTCGCCTCGCGCGCCGTGCGCAAGACCTACCTGGCTGTCGTCGAAGGCGTCGTCGAGCGCGAGCAGACCATCGACTCCGCCATCGAAGGGAAGAGCGCCATCACCATCATCCGCCCGCGCAAGGCGCTCGGCGACCGCACGCTCATCGAAGCGGACATCCTCACCGGCCGCACCCACCAGATCCGCATCCACATGCAGTCGATCGGGCACCCGGTCGCCGGCGACCGCCGCTACGGCGCGACGCAATCCGCGCCGCGCATGCTGCTGCATGCGTGGAAGCTCGCGCACGCCGAACTGGGCGAGATCGTGGCGCCGGTGCCGGCCGACTTTCCCTGATACGATCGCCGGCGATGGACGACACCACCATTCACGCCACCACCGTCGTCTGCATTCGCCGCGACGGGCAGGTGGCGATGGCCGGGGACGGGCAGGTCACGGTCGGCAACACGGTCATGAAGCATGGCGCGGCGAAAGTGCGCCGGCTGTATCACGACAAGATCATCGCCGGCTTCGCCGGCTCGGCCGCGGATGCGTTCGCGCTCTTCTCCCGCTTCGAGTCGAAGCTCGAGGAGTATCGCGGCAACATGGAGCGCGCCGTCGTGGAGCTGGCCAAGGACTGGCGCATGGACAAGTACCTGCGCCAACTGCAGGCGATGCTCATCGTGGCGAACAACGAGCGTGCGTACCTGATCAGCGGCACCGGCGATCTCATTCAGCCCGACGACGGCATTCTCGCCATCGGCTCCGGCGGCCCGTTCGCGCTCGCCGCCGCGCGCGCGCTGATGAAGCACACGCAACTCTCGGCGACCGAGATCGCGCGCGAGTCGCTGCGCGTCGCCTCCGAGATCTGCATCTACACCAACGACAACATCACGGTCGAAAGCCTCTAGGTCACCGATGGTCATCCAACTTCCCGCAGCACTCGACGACGCCACGATCACCGACGCGGAGCGCCTCACCCCGAAACAGATCGTGCGCGAGCTCGACAAGTACATCGTCGGCCAGCGCGCGGCGAAGCGCGCCGTGGCCATCGCGTTGCGCAACCGCTGGCGGCGGCAACAGCTCCCGCCGGAGCTGCGCGATGAAGTGGCGCCGAAGAACATCATCATGATCGGTCCGACCGGCGTCGGCAAAACCGAGATCGCGCGCCGCCTGGCGCGGCTCACGCGCTCGCCGTTCATGAAGATCGAAGCGTCGAAATTCACGGAGGTCGGCTACGTCGGACGCGACGTCGAATCGATCGTGCGCGACCTCACCGAGATCGGCGTGAAGCTGGTGAAGGACGAGAAGAGCCGCGCCGTGCGCGACGCCGCCGAGCGCAACGCGCGCGAGCGCATCCTCGACATCCTGCTGCCCGACTCCCGTCCGCCGCGCGCGCGGCCGGCCTTCGTCGCCGACAGCGCGCCCGCCGAAGAAAGCTCCGGCGACACGCGCGAGAAGCTCGGCCGCTGGCTCGACGAAGGGAAGCTCGACGAGCGCGAGATCGATCTCGAGGTGAAGGAACAGGGCTTCCCGTCGTTCGAGATCTTCACGCCGCAGGGCGTCGAGGAGATGGGCATCAACGTGAAAGACATGATGCCCGGACTCTTCGGCGGCAAAACGAAGCGGAAGAAGATGCGCGTCGGCGATGCGCGCGAGATCCTCATTCAGGAAGAGGCGGAGAAACTCGTCGACCAGCAGAACGTCGCCCGCGAGGCCATCGAGCGCGTCGAGCAGAGCGGCATCGTCTTCCTCGACGAGATCGACAAGATCGCCGGCCGGCAGAACGCCGCGCACGGACCCGACGTCTCGCGCGAAGGCGTGCAGCGCGACCTGCTGCCGATCGTCGAAGGCACCACGGTCAACACCAAGTACGGCATGGTGAAGACGGACCACATCCTCTTCATCGCCGCCGGCGCGTTTCACGTGTCGAAGCCGTCCGATTTGATCCCGGAGCTGCAGGGGCGCTTCCCGATCCGCGTCGAGCTCGAGTCGCTGAGCGAAGGCGATTTCGAGAAGATCCTGCGCGAGCCGAAGAACGCGCTCACCACGCAGTACGTCGCGCTCCTCGGCACCGAAGGCGTGACCCTGACCTTCGGCGACGACGCCGTGCGCGAGATCGCGCGCTACGCCGCCGTCGTCAACGACAAGACGGAAAACATCGGCGCCCGCCGCCTGCACACCATCCTCGAGCGCCTCCTCGACGAGCTCTCGTTCGAAGCGAGCGACATGCGCGGCGTCTCCGTCACCATCGACGCGGCGTACGTGTCGCGGGTGCTGGAAGGTGTGGTGAAGGATGAGGATTTGTCGCGGTATGTGTTGTGAGCGCGTCCGCTAACTCACCCACACCGTCTTCACATTCACAAACTCCCGAATCCCGTAGCTGCCCAGCTCCCGACCGAAGCCGGAGTGCTTCACGCCACCGAACGGGATACGCGGGTCCGACGCGACCATCGCGTTGACGAACACCTGCCCCGACTCGATGTCGCGGATGAAGTGTTGGGTCTCATCCTCGTCATTCGTCCAGACGCTCGCGCCGAGGCCGAAGGGTGTGGCGTTGGCGAGTTGGATGGCTTCGTCGAGATCGCGCGCGCGGAAGAGTGACGCGGCGGGACCGAAGGTCTCCTCGGCGAACGCGGGCGCGGAACGAGGGATGTCGCGCAGCGCGCTCGCGGCGTAGAAATTGCCGCGCGTGCCGACGCGCGTACCGCCGATGAGCAGCGTCGCGCCGGCGCGCACGCTCTCCTGCACCTGCCGGTCGAGATCGTCCACGAGCTGCGGCATCGCCAGCGGCCCGAGCTCCGTCGACTCATCGAGCGGATCGCCGATGCGCAGCGCTTCGAGCGCGGCCACGAAGCGCGCGTCGAACTCGTCCGCGATCGACTCGTGCACGATGAAGCGCTTCGCGGCGATGCACGACTGCCCGTTGTTCACCATGCGCGCCTTCACCGCCGTCGACACCGCCGCCTCGAGATCGGCTGACGGCATCACGATGAACGGATCGCTGCCGCCGAGCTCGAGGACGCTCTTCTTGATCTTCTTCGCCGCGGCCGCGGCGACGCTCGCGCCGGCCGGCTCGCTGCCGGTCAGCGTGGCCGCCTTGATCCGCTCGTCGTCGAGCAGCGGCGCCACTTCGCGCGCGCCGATCAGCAGCGTCTGAAACTCGCCGCGATCGAAACCTGCCTCGCGAAAGATGTCCTCGATCGCCAGCGCCGACTGCGGCACGTTCGAGGCGTGCTTGAGCAGCCCAACGTTGCCGGCCATGAGCGCCGGCGCGGCGAAGCGGAACACCTGCCAGAACGGAAAGTTCCACGGCATCACCGCCAGCACCGGCCCGAGCGGCTCGAAGCGCACGTAGCTCGCGCGCGCCTCCGTCTCGATGTGCTCGTCCGCGAGATACGCCTCGGCGCGCTCGGCGTAGTGGCGGCACACCAGTGCGCACTTACGGACTTCCGCAACTGCGGAAGTGATCGGCTTCCCCATCTCCAGCGTCATCGTGCGCGCGTAGTCGTTCGCGCGTGAGTCGAGCAGATCGGCGGCGCGGCGCATCCGCTCGGCGCGCTCGGCGAAGGAACGCTCGCGATTCGCGGCGAACGCGGTCACGGCGCGCGCGAGCTTCTGCTCGATGTCGCTGCCGCTGAGCGCTTCGAACGTGGCGATGGTCTCGCCGGTAGCGGGGTTCACGCTCGCGATGCTCATGACGCGGATGATATTCTGGCGGCGGTCCAGACAATTTCAACCAACGCGAGTTCCTCGGGGCTCCGAGGAGCTCCATCAACAAGGAGTCCTATGAGCGCTCGCCGAACTCTCGCGCTGTTCCTTCTTTTTCTGCTTCTGCCGCTCGCGCTCTTCGCGCAGAGCAGCACCGGCTCGATCTCCGGAACCATCACCGATGATTCCGGCGCAGCCGTGCCGGGTGTGACCGTCACCGCCGTCAACGCCGCCACCGGCATCACGCGCACCGCCGTGAGCAACGGCAGCGGCTACTACCAGGTGGCGCTGCTGCCGCCCGGCACCTACCGCGTCGAAGCGGCGCTGGAAGGCTTTCAGCCGGTGCGCCGCGACGTGGTCACGGTGAACGTCGGCACCGACGTCGCGCTGAACCTCGCCATGCGCGTCGGCGCCTCGGAGACCGTCACCGTCACCGCCTCTGCGCCGCTGGTCGAGACCGAGCGCACGCAGGTGAGCTCGGTCGTCAACGAGACCGCCATCCAGAACCTGCCCACCAACGGCCGCAACTTCATCGACTTCGTGCTCACCACGCCGGGCGTGGTGCGCGACGTGCGCGCCGGCGACATCAGCTTCGCCGGCCAGCGCGGCACGCTCAACTCGCTCGTCATCGACGGCGCGAACAACGACAACACCTTCTTCGGCCAGTCTCTCGGCCGCACCGGCTCCGGCCGCGCGCCCTACCAGTTCTCGCAGGACGCGGTCAAAGAGTTCCAGGTCAACGCCAACGCCTACTCCGCCGAGTACGGCCGCGCCGGCGGCGCCGTGATCAACGTCGTGACGAAGTCGGGCACGAACGATCTCGACGGCTCGCTCTTCTACTTTCTTCGCGACAAGCGCTACAACACCAACGACTACATCAACGAGATCAACAATCGGGCGAAGAGCCCCTATCACTTCGACCAGTACGGCACGAGCCTCGGCGGTCCGCTCGTGCGCGACAAGCACTTCTTCTTCGTCAACTACGACGCGCAGCGGAACGACCTCCCGAACCCGGTCGTCCTCGGCGGCGGCCGCTCCATCGTCATCCACAACCCCGACGACCAGCGCGGCTACGACGCGCTGCTCACGCACGCGGCCGACTACGTGCGCCGGCAGGACCAGGACGTCTACCTGATCAAGACCGACCACGAGCTCTTCGCCAACGCGCACCTCTCGCTGCGCTACAACCGCCAGGAGTTCGTCGGCAAGAACTACGAGAACGGCGCGATCACCAACGCCGTCGAGCACACCGGCGACTCGCTGGTGAACACCGACACGCTCTCCGGCGTCTTCGCCACCACCACCGGCGCCTCGTTCTTCAACGAAGTGCGCGCGCAGTACGCGAAGGACCGCGAGCCGGGCATGGCCAACATCTCCGCGCCGGAGACGGAAGTCTTCCACGACGGCAACCTCGTGCTGCGCATCGGGCAGAACACCTTCAGCCCGCGCGAGACGACCATCAAGCGCTACCAGCTCGCCGACACCGCCACGCTGCTGGTCGGGCCGCACACGATCAAGAGCGGCTTCGACATCAGCCGCGACAACATCCTCAACTACTTCCCGGGCAACTTCGCCGGCACCTACCGCTTCAACAGCCTCGCCGACTTCGCGAACAACAAGCCGGCGCGTTTCCTTCAGGCTTTCGCCGGCCCGGGCACCAGCGGCGCGACGACGAATCCCGACATCACCGAGTACGGCCTCTTCGTGCAGGACGAGTGGCACCTGCTGCGCACGCTCACGATGACCGCCGGCCTGCGCTATGACCTGCAGAAGATCGCGCAGCCGGACGTACACAACCCGAGCGCGGAGCTCGCCGCGGCCGGCATCGACACGTCGCTCGTCCCCGAGGATCGGAACAACCTCGCGCCGCGCCTCGGATTCGCCTGGACGCCGGGCGACGGCCGCACCGTCGTGCGCGGCGGCTACGGCATCTTCTACGGCCGCACGCCGGCGATCATGATCGGCACCGCGCACTCGAACAACGGCATCAACGTGCAGACGCTCACCTTCACCGGCGCCTCGATCCCGGCGTACCCGAACGTCTTCACCACCATCCCGACCGGCGGCACGGCCGGCAAGCCGACCATCCTCGTGTTCGACCGCGACTACGAGAACCCGCAGGTGCATCAGGGCAGCCTCGGCGCGGAGCGCGGCCTCACCAGCGACATCCTCGTCGGCGTGACGTACCAGTACGTGAAGGGCGAGGATCTCTCGCGCTCGGCCGACATCAACATCGCCTCGCCGGCCATCGTCGCGGCGAACATCGCCGGCGGCGGCTCGGTCAACTACCGCAAATACAACGGCCGCGCGTTCAACGACTTCTCGCGCATCATCGAGTTCCAGAGCAGCGCGCGCTCGCGCTACGACGGCGTGACGCTCGACCTGCAGAAGCGCTTCTCGCACAACTGGCAGGCGCGCCTCGCCTACACCTGGTCGACGGTGAAGGACGACAAGCCGGATGCGACGGCCGTGGTGCCGGGCACCGACGACGCGAAGTTCATCTCCGACCCGGGCGACTTCTCGACCGACTACACCTACGGCGACAACGACGTGCGCCACCGCGTGGTGCTGAGCGGCGTCTGGTCGCTCGACTCGTACGCGGCCGGCATCGGCAGCGGCTTCCTCCGCTCGCTCGCCTCGGGCTGGACGCTCAGCGGCGTGGCCAGCTATCAGTCGGGCCAGCCGTTCACGCCGGTGGTGAACGCGGACCTCAACAACGACGGCAACGCCTCGAACGACATCGCGCCCGGCTTCCGCCGCAACTCGCAGCGGCTGCCGTCGCAGCTCTCGATCGACCCGCGCCTGACCCGCGACCTCGCCTTCGGCGGCGTGCACCTGCAGCTCATCGCCGAGGCCTTCAACGTGCTGAACCGCTCCAACGTCAGCAACGTGAACCGCACCTACTACTCGTACACCTCCGGCACGAACACGCTGACGCGGCTGAGCGCGTACGGCACGCCGACGGTTTCGACCGGTCCGCGCATCCTGCAGCTCGCGGCCAAGATCACGTTTTAGTAAACGGCTGTTGACAAACCCACGTTCGTAAACCTACGTTTACGAACGTGGGCAGACCGCCGCGCATCCGCACCGAACAGATCCTTGAGGCCGCGCGCCGCATCTTCACGGCGCGCGGCTTCGCGGCCGCGACCCTGGCCGAGGTCGCCGCGGAGCTGGAAGTCACACCGGCGGCCATCCTCCGCTACTTCCCGTCCAAGGAAGCGCTCTTCGCCGAGGCCATGAGCACGCGCGGCATCCCCGTGCCGGACTTTGTGGACGACCTGGCGCGCGTCGATGCGGCCGAGGATCCGCGGGTCGTGCTGCGCCGCTTCGCGGAACAACTCATTCCCTTCATGCGCGCGGTGATCCGGCCGGCGATCGCCGTGCACATGCATGCCGCGCGGACCACGCTCACCGTGCCGTTCGACGCGCACGCGCCGGAGACGCCGCCGCGCCGCGGCATCCGCGCCCTCACCTCGTATTTTCGCCGCGCGATGCAAGCCGGCGTGATCCGCAAAGGCGATCCGCGCGCGTCGGCGCTGCTCTTCGTCGGCCAACTGCAGGCCTACGTCTTCATCCACGAGGTCCTCGGCGTCACGCCGGTCCATCCCCTCGACAAGTATCTCGATGCGCTGCTCGACCTCTGGGAGCGCGGCGCCATCGTCGGAGGTTCCCGTGAAGAAAGTGATCCTCGCGCTGGTCGTCGCCGCGGCCGTGGCCGCGACGCTGCTGTACCTGCGCCAGCAGAGGAAACCGAAGCCGCTCGTCCTCGCCGGAACGCTCGAGGCGCGGACGGTGAACGTGGGATCGCTGGTCGGCGGCCGCGTCACGCGCGTCCTCGTCGATGAAGGTCAGGACGTCGCCGCCGGCCAGGTGCTGGTGACGCTCGAGACCGAGACGCTCGACCGCCAGATCGCCGAACAGCAGGCCGCCATCGCCGCCGCGCGCGCGAACCTGGCCAAGGCCGTCGCCGGTCCGCGCGACGAGGAGATCCGCCGCGCCGAGGCGGTGGCGAACAACGACGAGCGCGAGCGGCGCCGCATCGCCGCGCTCTTCCGCGCCGGCATCGTCTCGCGGCAGATGCTCGACGACGCCGCCACGAAAGCGAAGACCTCCGGCGAGGAGCTGCGCATGCTGCGTGAAGGCACGCGGAAGGAAGACATCGCCGCGGCGCAGGCGGAGGCGGTGCGGCAGCAGCGGCATCTCGAAACGCTGATGAAGCAGCGCGCCGAGACGGACGTGCACTCGAGCGTCTCCGGCAAAGTTCAGTCGTTCGGGCTGCGGCCCGGCGATCTCGTCGCGCCGAATCAAACCGTCGCCGAGATCCTCGAGCCGCGCGAGCTCTGGGTGCGCATCTATGTTCCCGAAACGCTCCTCGGCCTGATCACCGTCGGCATGCCGGTGCGCGTGCGCGTCGACACGTTTCCCGACGAGTGGTTCCGCGGACACGTGGCCTCGGTGGCCAGCCAGGGCGAGTACACGCCGCGCAACGTGCAGACGCGCGCGCAACGCGCCGAGCAGGTGTACGGCGTGCGCGTGCTGGTCGACCCGCAGCCGCGGCTGAAGGCAGGCATGGCCGCAGAGGTGGACCTCGGCGTATCCGGACGTGCGGAATGACGGAGATCGGGATTGACGTCGATCGCGTGACCAAGCACTTCGGCGCCGTGCAGGCGCTGAACGACGTCACGCTGCAGGTGCCGCGCGGCGAGATCTTCGGCCTCCTCGGGCCGAACGGCTCCGGCAAATCGACGCTCATCCGCATTCTCTGCGGCCTGCTCGCGCCGACCTCCGGCCGCGCCACCGTCGACGGCCTCGACGTCGTTCGCGAAGGCGAAGGCGTGCGCCGCAACATCGGCTACGTCTCGCAAGCCTTCTCGCTCTATCGCGATCTCACCGTCGACGAGAACCTCGATTTCTTCAGCGCGATCTACCGTCTCAAAGGCGCCGAACGGAAGCAGCGGAAGGAATGGGCGATCGAGCTCACGCACATCGGTCCGTACCGCTCACGCCTGGCCGGCACGCTCTCCGGCGGCTGGAAGCAGCGGCTCGCGCTCGCGGCGGCGCTGATGCACCGGCCGAGCGTGCTCTTTCTCGACGAGCCGACCGCCGGCATCGACCCGGTGGCGCGGCGCGAGTTGTGGGATCTGCTGTTCGGCCTCGCCGCGGAGAACGTGACCATGTTCGTCACCACGCACTACATGGATGAGGCGGAGCGCTGCGGCACCGTCGCCTATCTCTACCTCTCGCGGCTGATCATCAGCGGACATCCGGAGTCGCTCAAGCGATTGCCGCGCGTCACGCCCGATGGCATGCGGCGCGTCGAGGCGGATTGCCGCGAAGGCGTCGCCTCGCTGATGGCCTCGGCGCGCACGCTGCCGTACGTCCACGCCTCGACGATCTTCGGCACGTCGCTGCATCTGCTCGTCGACGAGCAGGTGTCGAATCAGAAGATCGACGCCGACCTCGACGCCTTCGGCATCAGCGAGGTGACGGTGCGCGACATCGAGCCGTCGCTCGAGGACGTGTTCGTGCGGCTGACGGAGCTGGAGAACGCTCCGGCAGCAGTTCATCGAGAGGAGGCTCACCGATGAATGGCTTCGCCGCCGTCTTCCGCAAAGAGCTCACGCAGATGATGCGCGACCGCGTCACGGTCATGTTCGCGCTCGCGGTGCCGGTGTTCGAGCTGATTCTCTTCGGCGTGATCGACATGAATGCGCACGACATCCCGACCATCGTGCTCGATCAGAGCCGCACGCAGGAGAGCCGGCGGCTGGTCGAGCAGTTCGGCGCGACGTCGTACCTGCGCGTGGTCGACTACGCCGCGTCGCGCGAGCAGTTGCAGCACGCCATCGTGGCCGGGCGCGCGCAGGTCGCGATCGAGATTCCGCCCGACTACGCGCGGAATCTCGCGGCCGGCCGGGAAGCGGACGTGCTCGTGCTGATCGACGGCTCCGACTCCACCGTGGCGTCGCAAGCGTTGTCGGCGGCGAACGGCGTCGCGCTGCAGAACAACATCGAGGACTTCATCGCGCGCGGCGGCCGCCCGCGCATCGAGGCCCATCCCGTGATGCTCTTCAATCCCGACATGCGCAGCGCGAACCTGCTGATCCCGGGGCTGATCTCGATCCTGCTGACGTTCTCCGGCACGATCCTGTCGGCCTTCGCGATCGTGAAGGAGCGCGAGCGCGGCACGCTCGAGCAGTTGATGGTCACGCCGGTCTCGCCGCTGGCGGTGGTCCTCGGCAAGATCCTGCCGTACATGGGGCTCGCCTACGTGACGCTCACGGTGGTGCTGCTGCTGATGCGCTTCCTCTTCCGCGTGCCGATCCACGGCAGCGTGACGCTGCTGCTGCTGCTCTCGTCGGTCTACCTGCTCGCGCTGCTGTCATTCGGGCTGGTGATCTCGTCGCGCGCGTCGTCGCAGATGGAAGCGATGCAGCAGGCCATGGGGATCATGCTGCCGTCGATCCTGCTCTCGGGCTACATCTTTCCGCTGGCGTCACTGCCGCTGCCGCTGCGCGTCGTCGCGCACATCCTGCCGGCCACGCATTTCATCCAGATCGCGCGCGGCATCGTCATCCGCGGCGCGACGTTCGCCGATCTCTGGCAACCGGTGGCCTCGCTGCTCGTGATCTCCGCGGTGCTCATCCTCGCCTCGGCGCGCGCGTTCAAGAAGACGATTTCGTGAAGAGCGTCACTGCACCGGCTCGGGCGTGAACTCCCACGTCTTCGCGTCCACCGGCTCGTTCGCGTAGACGCGGAAGACGCAGCGGCCGTCGCCGTGCTGGAAACGCTCTTCGCGCGCGACGCGGTGGCCGAGGAGACGGGTGAGCGCGTTGACGGAAACGCTGCAGAGCGCCGGGCGGCGCATGGCGGTGTTGTAGAACGGGCAGTTGCGCTCGACGAGGCGGAGGTCGTCGCCCTCGCGGTCGACGTCCATGTACGGATCGCCGGCGAGATACCAGTCCTTGAGCGCCTGCACCTTCTCGTCGAGCGAGAGCCCTTCGAGCGCCGGCGCGACCATGGCCACGCGCTCGTTCGAGACGCGCGCGAGCACGCGCAGCGCGGCCTCTTCACCGAGCTCGCCGCTGACGGCGTCGATCACGGCGATGCTCAGCGCGTCGTAGTGCTTCGGGAAGAGATGATCGCCGGCGTCGCTGAGGCGGTAGCGCGCGGCCGGACGTCCGGTGCGTCCGCGCGTGGCGCTCTTGTCGACGGCCGAGTCGACCCAACCTTCGCGCTGCAGTTGCAGGAGCTGCTGGCGCACGGCTTCGCCGGTGAGCTCGAGCGACTGCGCGAGCTGCGCGATGGTCGCGGCGCCGTGCTGCTTGAGCGCGATCAGAATGCCGCGGCGGCTGTCGGGAAGCTGGTGAACGGAAAGAATGTGCGTCTCCGCCTTTTCCGGCGAGAACGCCGGGCGCGGCCATCGCATTCTCGTCCGCTCAATCCGACACGATGCGCTCGAGCTCGAAGAGGTACTCCGGCTTGCCGTTCGCGCCGTCGCGCAGCGTGGCCCACTGCTGCATCATCTGCTCGTGGCGCGTGCCGGCCGGGATGTGACCGAGGGCGTAGCGGTACGAGTGCGCGAGCAGCTCGCGGCCGAGCATCTGCATCAGCGCGCGCGACAGGCCGCGCCGCCGGTAGCGCGGATGCACGGAGAGCTCGGTGAAGAAAAACGTGCGCGCGTCGAGCGCGAACTCGCTGTACATGCGGGCCGGCTCGCTGCCGAACAGCGCCGCGGCGAGCACGTCATCGTCGTACGCCGCGACGAGCAGTCCGTGATGCTCGACGTCGAAGGCGATGGCCGCGCGGATCGCCTCGGCCGGCCGCGGGCGCTGATCGGAATCCGCCTGCGCCGCGACCACCAGCTCCGTCAGCGGCTCGATGTCGCTCGCGCGCAGCCGCGCCACGACGAACCGCAGCTCTTCGCTCACGACGCCAGCGCCTCGGCGCGTCCGTACAGCGTCCCCTTGTCGAGCCGCCGGCGATAGAGCTCCGCATCGCTGCACGGATAGAGCGAGGCGAAGCGCTTCTGCTGCGGATAGTGCGCGCAGACGGTCGCGTACAGCTCGTCGTACAGCGCTTCCATCTCCGCGAACTTTTCTTCACCGGACGTCGGACGCTCGAGGACCTGCAGGACGCGCTCGCGCACGCGCTCGGAGTCGGGGCCGCCGTGCACGAGCGTCGCGCCGATCGCCTGGGTTTTGTAGTTCGTGTGCACGCGCCCGTCGCCGAGGAGGCGGAGCAGCGCGTTGCGGCGCAGGCGGATGTTGAAGGAGAGGCCGGTGTCGACGTAGTCGAGGTGATGCCACCAGCCGGCCGGGATGAAGAGCGTGTCGCCCGGCTCGAGCAGCGTCTCGAAGCCGCCCGTGTAGCGCAGCAGCTCCTCACGCTCGCGCGCCGCGTAGTTGTAGAGCAGCACGCCGGAGAAATTGTTCATCGGGAACAGCTTGAACGACTGCGTGGGCGGGATGCAGACGGCGCGCTTGCGACCCGCGATCTGGTGCAGCAAGGCCGAGCGCATGTCGCCGTCGAAGTGGAGATTTGAGGCATTGCCGGCGTTGCCGAAGAAGAAGCACATGCGCAGCTCGTCGCCGTCTCCTGCATCGGCAAAATCAGGTACGTTAAATAGCGACGATATCGCGCGTGGTAATGTCTGCTCTAAACAAATCAGCGGCGTGCGCGGCTCGCGTTCGACGTACTGCGCGTACTCGGCGAGCGTCAGCGCCGGGATCTCCATCTTCCAGTCGGCGCGCTGGCTGGCGAAGTTGTCCGCGGTGTACTCGACGGTCAGCTCCAGCGGCACCTCGCCGAGCCGCGCCACCGCCTCCTCGACGGTACGGATCGCGGAGATCGGCTGGCCGTCGAAGAGGCCGCGGATCACCAGCGGCCGCTGCGAGGCGTGGATGGCGCGCCAGCGCGAATGCGCCGTCGCGGCGGCGATGCGCAGCATCTCCGTCATCGTCACGCCTCCGCGTTCGGCCGCCAGACGCCGGCCACCAGATCGTTCGGCCCGATGGTCTCGTCGACCGGATGCGACGCGTACGGATACTCGATCTCGCCGCGCAGCACCTTCTCGTACGTGCCGCGATTTTCGGGGCAGAGCGGATCGCGCGTGTCGTGGCGCTGGAAGTGGATCTCCTTCTCCGCCAGGCAGCCGCCGTTGCACTGGCCGGCTGCGAAGATCCCGCAGCCGCGGCACTCGGTCTGCTGGATGTTCCGCGAGCGCAGCCACTGGAACACGCGCGAGGTCTTCCACATCTCGGTGAGCGGCGTCTGCATGACGTTGCCGCAGTAGTACTTTTCGTACTGCAGCTTCTGACATGGATAGACGTCGCCGTTGTCCTGGATGGCGATCTCCTGATTGCCGGCCACGCAGCCGTAGAACGGCTTGACCGCGCCCGGCTCGGTGACCTTGTGCATGCGCACGTAGTCCTCGACCACCATCTTGCCGCGCAGCTCTTTCTCCTTCGCCGTGAGGATCTCGTAGAGGCGGTCGTATTGCGTGTGCGCGAGCACGAGCTGCCGCATCGTGGCGCCGCTGCCCAAGGCATAGAGCTCGTTGTGCGTCCAGCGATCGAACCCGACCTCGGCGCAGAAATCGATGATCGCCGGCAGCTCCTCGAGATTGCCGCGATGGATGACCGTCAGCGCCGTCACCCACATGTCTTTGCCGTAGCGATCCTTGATGCGGCGGACCGCGTCGACCGCGTCCTGCAGCTTCGCCGACGCACCGCGCAATGAGCTGTGCAGCTCCTGCGTGTGGCCGTCGATGCTGATGTTCACTTCCGTGCAGGTCTCGCCGATCAGGTCGAGCACCTTCGGCTTCTTCACCAGGATGCCGTTCGTGGCGAGCAGCACCTTGATGTTGTACTCCTTGAAGCGGCGCAGCACGCGCTCGATGCCCGGCTTGACCAGCGGCTCGCCGCCGCCGATCCAGACGTTGTACGTGCCGAGGTCGTGGATCTGGTCGACGACGTCGAGACACTGATCGGCGGTGAGGCCGCGGTCGACGACCGGACCGCTGGAGTTGAGGCAGTAGGCGCAGGTGAGGTTGCAGGTGTTGGTGATGTCCCAGGTGATGTTCAGCGGCGCGGAGAGCACCTCTTCGATCACGCCGTAGGAGATGGCCAGCGTGTCGCGGTCGAAGCGCGCGATCGCGGCGACGTTCGCGAGCTGGTCGATGGCGTCGCCTTCGCTCATGCCCGCTTCGGTCAGCGCGCGTTTGAGCGCGGCGAAGCGCACGCCTTGCGCGACCATCGACAGCAGCTCGGCCGCCAGCGCCGTCACGCGCACCTGGAAGATGCGGTAGCGGTCGTGGCAGTTGCCGAAGAGGATGGCCGAGTCCTTCTCGCGGCGGAGGACGGCCGCGCCGGATTGAAAGTCGCGACGGGCCTGATCGAGGTAGAGCTCGATCTCCGATTCCGAATACAGCCCTTCACCGTTCGTCTTCGTTGCAGTCATCGCGTCACTCCCAACATTCCGGCGCGGCCGTGCCGCGGATCAGGTCCAGGCGGAGAAGCAGCTCTGCTTGGTGCAGTTCAGGTGTTCGCTGATGTTCTTGGTCGCCTTCGCGTCGCGCGAATGCTGCAGGACGGCGCGCAGCCGCTCGACATGCTCGTCGAGCTGCTCGCTCTGCTGCTCGATGGCGGTGGTGTGTTCGTGCTGTTCCATTGCTCGCTCCTTTCGTGTCACGTTCGACGGTGACGGGCCTGGAGCTGCAATGTGACGTCAGTATGGAAGTCCGGCAACGGACATTTCTTGCACGGAAGGAAAGGAGGAGAAGAGGAAGGAAGTGGCTCCGGCAGTAGGACTCGAACCTACGACCCGCGGATTAACAGTCCGCTGCTCTACCAACTGAGCTATGCCGGAGTACTGACGACAGGGCCGCGGAAAATAGCACCGCGGTCGGGCCTCGTCAAGGCAGCCGGCCGGGGTAACGCCCTGCCCGGCGAATGGATTCCAGCGGATCGCGGCGGAGCAGATCGCGCCTCCGCGGACTACAATCCCGGCCGCATGTCTCGCGAGATCGTGATCAACGCGACCCGGCACGAGTCGCGGATCGCCGTCCTCGACGAAGGGCAGGTCGTCGAGCTGTGGGTCGAGCGGACGCGCCACCGCACCATCGTCGGGAACATCTACAAAGGCCGGGTGACGAAGGTGCTGCCGGGGATGCAGTCGGCCTTCGTCGACCTCGGCCTCGAGCGCGACGCGTTCCTCTACGTCAGCGACGTCATCGAGGACCTCGAGGAGTACGAGAGCGAGTCGCACGACGAGCTGCACATCGACCGTCCGGTCGACGAGATCCAGCCGCACCGCGCCGAGGCCTCGATCTCCGACCTGCTGCGCGAAGGACAGGAGATCGTCGTGCAGGTGTCGAAAGACACCATCGCCGGCAAGGGCGCGCGCATCACCAGCCACATCACCCTGCCCGGACGGTTCCTCGTCTACATGCCGACGGTGAATCACGTCGGGGTCTCCCGGCGCATCGAGGACGACGCCGAGCGCGCGCGGCTCAAGGAGATGCTCGAGCGCATCCGGCCGCACGGCCACGGCGGCTTCATCGTCCGCACCGCCGGCGAAGGACGCGGCGAAGAGGAGTTCCTCGCCGACCTCAAGTACTTGACGGATTTGTGGGAGCAGATCCGCCGGCGCGCGGAGAAATCATCCGCGCCGACGGCGATCCATCACGATCTCGATCTGGTGCTGCGCACGATCCGCGACGTGCTCTCGCCGGAGTTCAAGAGCGTCTGGGTCGACTCGGTCGATCAATACCAGCGCATCGTGGAGTTCCTCGACCAGATCCAGCCGCAGCTCGTCTCGCGCGTGCGCCTCTTCCGCCGCGACGAGCCGATCTTCGACGAGTTCGGAATCGAGCCGGAGATCGCCAAGGCGCTCAAGTCGAAGGTGTGGCTCAAGTCGGGCGGCTACATCGTCATCAACCAGACCGAGGCGCTGGTGGCGATCGACGTGAACACGGGAAAATACGTCGGGAAGAAGAATCTCGAGGAGACGGTGTTCCGCACGAATGTCGAGGCGGCGAAAGAGATCGTGCGGCAGATCCGCCTGCGCGACCTCGGCGGCATCATCGTGCTCGACTTCATCGACATGGAGGAGCTCGCGAATCGCCAGCGGCTCTTCGAGGCGCTCGAGCATGAGATCCGGAAGGACCGCTCGAAGACGAAGGTGCTGCAGATCTCGGAGTTCGGCCTGATCGAGATGACGCGCAAGCGCGTGCGGCAGAGCCTGGAGCGCTCGCTCACGCAGGCCTGCCCGTACTGCGGCGGCAGCGGCCGCATCAAGTCGAATACGACCATCGCCCTCGAGATCTGGCGCGAGCTGATGAAGCTGCGCGATCTCCACGAAGGTCAGGACGTGATCGTGCGCGTGAACCCGGTCGTCTACGGCACGCTGCACACCGGCGATCCGATCTTCGAAGAGGTGGAACGGACGATGGGGATCCATCTCGTCTTCAAGCCGGACGAGACGCTGCATCACGAGCAGTTCGATGTCATGCGAATCTGACCCCGGCATAGCGCATGCAGTAAGGACGGGCTCGGAGTGGCCCTTTGGAAGAGACGTTCACCAACCTCGCAGCGTTCCTCAACAGTCTCGACGCCGAAGGAGAGCAGAAGTTCGAGCTCTCGCATTCGCTCGTGATCATCTGCCCCGACTGCGGGAAGAACATCGCCTTCCGCGGGCGCTGCCCGAAGTGCGCGGGCAATAGCTGGATCCCGGCGAATCACGCCGGCGGCATCTTCGAGCGGATGAAGGCGCAACGCCTCCGCCGCATGATCGGTCAGGACGAGCAGGACGACGCCGCGAACCTGACCGAAGAGCCGGCTACCTAGCTAGGTATCGAGCCCTTCGCGCAGGTACTCTTCCTCGACCAGCTTGCGCATGAGCTCCTGCCATTCGGGCGTGCCGCGGCGCGGCGCGTTGCGCATGCCGGAGATGCGGCGGCGGGCGCTTTCCTCACGCTCTTCTTCGCGGCGCAGCTCATCGGCGAGCGCGGTGGCGAGCGCCTGGCGCACGGCCTCTCGATCCTTGAGCAGCACCAGCGCGCGCGAGCGGACCAGCGCGTCGAGCAGCTCGCGCGCGAGCTGATTGAGCCGCTCCCGGGACGGGCGCACCGTCTTGTGGTTGTAGGGCGTCAATGCACCGGCTCTTCCGGCGGCGCGTCCTCGCTGCCGCCGCCATCCTCTGGCGTCTCGTCCGCATCACCCGCGGCATCCGCCTCGGGCTGCTCCTTCTCGATCACCTTCACCGCCGCGACCACCGTGTCGGTCTCGTCGATGTGAATCACGCGCACACCCTGCGTATTGCGGCCGATCGAGCGCATGCTGCTCACCGGCACGCGGATGATCATGCCTTGCTCGGTGATGAGCAGCACCTGATCGTCGTCGTACACGTGCGCGATTCCGGCCACGTTGCCGTTGCGGTCGTTGACCTTGATGTCGATCACGCCGTAGCCACCGCGATGTTTGGTCGGATACGCCGCCACCGGCGTCCGCTTGCCGAAACCCTTCTCCGTGACGGTGAAGATGTAGCCGCGCGTGTCGCCGGCCACTTCGACCTCGGCGTTCTCGTCGACTTCCGGCTCCGACTCGCCCTCATCCTCGACCATCGCCCCAGCGGGCAGCACGTCCATCTCCGCCACCGTGTCGTCCTCGCGCAGCGAGATCGCGCGCACGCCGGCGGCGCCGCGCCCCATCGCCCGCACTTCCGACTCGTGGAAGCGGATGGCGCGGCCGCCGTGCGTGCCGACGAAGATGTCGGAGTTTCCGTCGGAGAGCCGCACCGCGTAGAGATCGTCGCCTTCGAGAATGTCGATGGCGATGATGCCGGCCGCGCGCACGTTCGAGAACGCCGCCAGCTCGGTCTTCTTGATCTTGCCGGCGCGCGTGGCCATGACCACGTACTTGCCTTCGGTGAAGTCGCGCGTGGTCAGCAGCGCGCGCACGTTCTCGTTCTGTTCGAGCGGCAGGAGGTTGACGATGGCCTTGCCGCGCGCGTTCGACGCGACCTCCGGCACCGCGTACACCTTCAGCCAGTACATCCGCCCGCGGTCGGTGAAGACCAGCACGTACGCGTGCGTCGAGGCGACGAAGAGATGCTCGACGATGTCTTCTTCCTTCGTCTGCATCCCGATGCGCCCTTTGCCGCCGCGGCGCTGCGCGCGGTACATCGAAAGCGGCGAGCGCTTGATGTAGCCGCCGCGCGAAACGGTGATGACCATGTCCTCGTCGGCGATGAGATCCTCGATGGCGATCTCGCTCGTGTCGGGGACGATCTCGGTGCGGCGCGCGTCGCCGTACGCCTCTTTGATCTCGCGCAGCTCGCGGGCGATGATCTCGAGCACGAGGCGCTCGGAGGCGAGGATCTCGCGCAGGCGCGCGATCGTGCCGAGGATCTCCTGATACTCGGCGACGAGCTTCTCGCGCTCGAGACCGGTGAGGCGCTGCAGGCGCATGTCGAGAATGGCCTGCGCCTGAATGTCGCTGAAGGCCCAGCGCGCGATGAGCCCTTCCTTCGCTTCCTGCGGCGTGCGGCTGCCGCGGATCAGCGCGATCAGCTCGTCGAGCACGTCGAGCGCTTTGACCAGACCTTCGAGCACATGCGCGCGCTCTTCGGCCTTGCGCAGCTCGAAGCGCGTGCGGCGCACCACGATCTCTTTGCGATGCTCGATGAAGTGCCGGAGCATCGTGGCGAGGTCCATGACCTCCGGCTTGTTGTTGACGATGGCCAGAAAGATGATGCCGAACGTCGTCTGCATCTGCGTGTTGCGATACAGATGGTTCAGCACGATCTCGCCGATGGCGTCGCGCTTGAGCTCGATCACGATGCGGATGCCTTCGCGGTCGGACTCGTCGCGCAGATCGCTGATGCCTTCGATGCGCTTGTCGCGCACCAGCTCAGCGATCTTCTCGAGCAGGCGCGCCTTGTTCGTCATGTACGGAATCTCCGTCACGACGATCTGCTGTTTGTCGCTCTTCTTCTGCGTCTCGAAGCCGGCGCGGGCGCGCACCTGGATGATGCCGCGGCCGGTCTCGTAGGCCTGGCGGATTCCTTCGATGCCGTGGATGTAGCCGGCGGTCGGGAAGTCGGGGCCGGGGACGACGGTCATCAGCTCCTGCACCGTCACGGCCGGGTTGTCGATCATCATCAGGCAGGCGTCGATGATCTCGCCGAGGTTGTGCGGCGGGATGTTCGTGGCCATGCCGACGGCGATGCCGGAGCTGCCGTTGACCAGGAGGTTCGGGAACTTGGCCGGGAGCACCGAAGGCTCGGAGAGCGAGCCGTCGTAGTTCGGCACCCAGTCGATGGTCTCCTTGTCGATGTCGTCGCGCATCAGCTCTTCGGCCAGACGCGTGAGTCGCACCTCGGTGTAGCGCATGGCCGCCGGGTTGTCGCCGTCGAGCGAGCCGAAGTTCCCCTGGCCGTCGACGAGGCGGTAGCGCATCGAAAAGTCCTGGGCCATGCGCACGACCGTGTCGTAGATGGCGGAGTCGCCGTGCGGATGGAACTTGCCCATCACGTCGCCGACGATGCGCGCCGACTTTTTGTACGCCTTGCCGGCGGTGTTGCCCTGTTCGTACATGCCATAGAGGATGCGGCGATGCACCGGCTTGAGCCCGTCGCGGACGTCGGGCAGCGCGCGTCCGATGATGACGGACATCGCGTAGTCGAGATACGACCGGCGCATCTCGTCTTCGATGTTGACGGGAAAGCGCTGGTCGTTCTGATTAGGAGTATCGGTTTCTGACATGAATTAACGTGCTGCCTAAATATCCAGATTTTTCACGTCGAGGGCGTTGTCCTGGATGAACACGCGCCGCGGCTCGACCTGGTCG
The DNA here is from genome assembly GCA_036389275.1 of Thermoanaerobaculia bacterium. Taxonomy (GTDB): domain Bacteria; phylum Acidobacteriota; class Thermoanaerobaculia; order Gp7-AA8; family Gp7-AA8; genus QHVT01. The sequence continues at coordinate 30,625 of DASVQE010000108.1, read as the reverse complement.
CCCATCAGGATCGTGAAGAGCTCCTCGGCGCCGACGGCGTCCTCGATCGTCACCTGCAGCAGCCGGCGCGTCTCCGGGTTCATGGTCGTTTCCCAGAGCTGCTCCGGATTCATCTCGCCGAGGCCTTTGTAACGCTGGATGGAAAGCCCTTTCTCGGCCAGCTTGTAGATCTGGTCGAGCAGGTCGTCGACGTTCGTGTAGCGCGTCGTCTCCTCGCCGTGCGCGACCGTGTACGGCGGCAGGCCGAAGGCGGAGAGCTGGTCGAACGCCTTGCCCATCTGACGGAACTCGTAGTGGGCGAGCAGGTCGGGGTTCACGATGAAGCGCTTGCCGCTGCCGTTCATACCCGACTGGAACTCGAGCACGCTCGACTCGGTGATCTCGTCGGTGACGACGTGCACGTTCGCGAAGCCGGCGGCGGTGAGCGCCTGCTCGACCGCGGCGAGCCGCACCGCGTCGGTGAATGCGGCGCGGTCGGTGAAGTGATTGCGGAAGAGGATGTCGAGCGCCTCGCGCGGCACCGTGCGCGTGGTGAGCTTGCGCGCGTGATTGCGGTACTCCTCCATGCGCTGGAGCATGTTGATCAGCGCCTCGCCGCGCACGGCCAGCCCGCCTTCCGGCGTGATCTCGACCGACTCGGCGATGCGCGCCAGCAGGAAGCGCGACTTCTCGTTCTCGTCCTTGAGATACGTGTCCTTCTTCCCCTGCGTCACTTTGAACAGCGGCGGCTGGGCGATGTAGAGATGCCCGCGCTTGATCACTTCCTGCATGTGGCGGAAGAAGAACGTGAGGATCAGCGTGCGGATGTGCGAGCCGTCGACGTCCGCGTCCGTCATGATGATGATCTTGTGGTAGCGGAGCTTCGCGACGTCGAAGTCGTCCGCTCCGATGCCCGTTCCGAGGGCGGTGATCATCAGCCGGATCTCCTCGGAGGAGAGCATCTTGTCGAGACGCGCCTTCTCGACGTTCAGGATCTTGCCTTTGAGCGGCAGGATGGCCTGGAAGCGGCGGTCGCGTCCCTGCTTGGCCGAGCCGCCGGCGGAGTCGCCTTCGACGAAGTAGATCTCGCAGAAACGGGGATCGCGCTCGGAACAGTCCGCGAGCTTGCCGGGGAGTGAGGCGGAATCGAGCGCGCCTTTGCGGCGCGTGAGGTCGCGCGCCTTGCGGGCTGCCTCGCGGCCGCGGGCGGCGTCGATGATCTTCTCGGTGATGCGCTTCGCCTCGCGCGGGTTCTCTTCGAAGAACTCGGCGAGCTTCTCGTTGACCACCTGCTCGACCCACGTCTTCACGTGCGAGGAGACCAGCTTGTCCTTGGTCTGCGACGAGAACTTCGGGTCGCGGATCTTCACCGAGATGATCGCGGTGAGACCTTCGCGGATGTCGTCGCCTTCGAGCGAGAGCTTCAGCTTCTCGAGGATGCCGGTGTCGGTGACGTACTTGTTGACCGTGCGCGTGAGCGCGCCCTTGAAGCCGACCAGGTGCGTGCCGCCGTCGAGATTCTTGATCGTGTTCGTGAAGGTGTAGATGCTGTCGGAGTAGCCGTCGTTCCACTGCAGCGCGATCTCGACCTGCTCGCCGTCCTTCTCGTCGCGGATGAAGATCGGCTCCTCGTGCAGCGGCGTCTTGTTCTTGTTGAGATCCTTGACGAACGAGACGATGCCGCCCTGGTAGCAGAACTCGTGATGCTTGTCGCTCCGGTCGTCCTTGATCTCGATCTGGATGCCGGAGTTGAGGAAGGCCAGCTCGCGCAGGCGCTGCGAGAGCGTGTCGAAATTCATCTCCGTGATCGAGAAGATCTCGGGATCGGCTTTGAAGGTGACGCGCGTGCCGCGATGGGTGGTCTTCTCGCCCTTGACGATCGACGTCTTCGGCAGGCCGCGCTCGTAGCGCTGGCGCCAGACGTTGCCGTCGCGATGGACCTCGAGCTCGAGCCACTCGGAGAGGAAGTTGACGACCGAGACGCCGACGCCGTGCAGGCCGCCGGAGACTTTGTACGAGTTGTTGTCGAACTTTCCGCCGGCGTGCAGCTCGGTCATGATCACTTCGGCGGCCGAGCGTCCCTCTTCCTTGTGGATGTCCACCGGGATGCCGCGGCCGTTGTCGGTGACGGTCACGGAGCTGTCGATGTGGATCGTGACCGTGACCCGGTCGGCGTGTCCCGCCAGCGCTTCGTCGATGGCGTTGTCGACGACTTCGTAGACCATGTGATGCAGGCCGGTGACGTCATCGGTGTCGCCGATGTACATGCCGGGGCGCTTGCGCACCGCATCGAGACCCTTGAGAACTTTGATGTCTTCGGCGGTGTAGTTTTCTGCTGCCATCGGCTCGCTTTCAGGATTGCGTTCGGGGTCGTTCCCGCGGCGTTTTCGGTGAGGGTTTTACGCCGGGTACGAGAACAGGAAAAACGTGACGATTTATTGCGTACTCATGCGAAATCACGCGACGACGTAACTCGCCCGTTTTCAATGGTTAGGCGGCGGTGCGGACCAGCCTGGAGCGCCTGCAGAAAAACCTCCTTGGCGGAGGTGGCGAAAACCTGCGTCGAAACGGGCAATCGGGTGAGCAGATCCTGGAGGATTTCGAGGTCGAGCTCGGCATCGACGTCGTCGAGCAGAAACAGCGGCGCCTCGTCATGCCGGCGGCGGAAGAGCTCGAGTTTCGCGAACTTGAGAAACAGCACGATCATCTTCTGCTCGCCGCCGGAGAGCACCTCCGCCGCGGGACGCCCGTCGATCAGGAACTCCACCACGTCGCGTTGCGGCCCGGCCAGCGACATGCGCGCGCGCACCTCTTCCTTCCGGTGCTGGGCGAGGTTCTCGGTGCTGCTGGGGCGGTAGGTCATCTCGACGTTCGAGACGTGGTAGGCGTGGCGCGCGACGATTTCCCGGAACGCGGCGGCGAGGTCGGCGGCGTAGGCGGCGCGCGCGCGGTGCACGACGGCGGCGGCGACCATCAGCTCGTTGTCCCAGGCGTCGAGCGTGGCCAGGGCGGCGCGGCGCTGAGCGATCTCGCCGAGGAGCGCGTTGCGCTGGCGCAGGACGCGGGCGTAGCGCGTGAGCTGCTCGAGATAGGCGGGACTCACGCTGGCGATGCCGCGGTCGAGAAAGCGGCGCCGCTCCTCCGGCGTGCCGCGGATCACCTCGAGACGCACCGACGAGTAGGCGAAGACACTCATCGCATTCAGGTACGACGGCAGCGTGACTTTCTCGCCGTTGATCATCAGCACGCGGCGCTTCGTCTCGCCCGTCTCGAGGCCGACCGAGAGCGTCTTGTCGAGCTCGTGGCGGTGGAGCACGCCGCTGACGAAGACGCTCGGCTCGCCGAAGCGGAAGACGCTGGCGATCCTCGACGTCCGAAAGGACTTTGTGGTGGCAAGGAAGTAGATCGCCTCGAGCAGGTTGGTCTTTCCCTGTCCGTTGCGGCCGACGAGGATGTTCGACTGGGGATGGAACGGCGTCTCGGCGCTTTCGAGATTGCGGAAGTTCTGCGTCTGGATGCTTCGGAGGATCAACGCGCAGCGCCTTTGGGCGACATCCTGCCGGTGTAGCCGGAGATCCTGACGCTGCGCGCCAGGATGAACTGCTAAGCCAGCCGCATCGGCATCACCACGTAGAGGTAGTCATACGGCAGGTCCTCGCCGGTCGATGCCGGCTTGCCGATGCACTGACTGTTCTCGTCCTTCAGGTCGAGCGAGACGCTGGGCGTGTCGGTGGCGCTCAGAAAATCGACCACGTACGCGGCGTTGAGGCCGACGAAGAAGGGCTGGCCGGCGTAGTCGATGGGCACGGTCTCGCGCGCGTCGCCGAGCTCGGGATTGGTCGACGACACGGTCAGCTTGCCGGGCGCGAAGTCGAAGCGCACCGCGCGGGTGCGCTCGTTGGCGACGAGCGAGATGCGCTTGATGGTCGAGAGCAGCCGCTCGCGGTCGACCAGCACGTGACGGTCGTTGTCGCGCGAGATCACTTCCATGTAGTTCGGGAAGTTGACGTCGATCATGCGCGCCAGCAGGCGCCGCTCGCCGGCCTCGAAGTAGAGCTGATTCTCGGAGACGCCGAAGCGGACCGCATCGTCGCCGGCGGCGCTCTCGAGACGGAGGATCTCGTCGAGCGCTTTGCGCGGAATGAGAATAGTTAGGTCGGAGCCTTTGCGTCCCTTGCCGCCGTTGATCGCGGCCGGGAAGTTGATCAGCGCCATGCGGTGGCCGTCGGTGGCCACCATCTCCATCTTGTTCGGCTGCACTTTCAGAAGCGCGCCGTTGAGCTGGAAGCGGGTCTCTTCGTGGGTGATGGCGAACTTCACCTTCGCCACCATCGTCTTGAGCTCGCCCAGCGGGATGCTGAAGCCTTCGCCCACGTTGACGGTCGGCAGCGTCGGGTAGTCCTCGGCGGGCAGTCCGAGGAGGCGGAACTTGGCGGTGCCGGACTCGATGAGCATCGAGTGGTTTTCCTGCAGCGTCATGTGCACGTCTTCGTCGGGCAGCGAGCGGACCACGTCGAAGAGGCGCTTGGCTTCGATCGTCACGCCGCCGGGCGTGGTGATGCGCGCGCCGCAGGAGCTGAGGATGGTCACGTCGAGATCGGTGGCGGCGATCTGGAGCCGTCCGTCATTCGCCTTCAGCAGAACGTTCGACAGGATCGGAATCGTCGAACGCTTCTCGACGACCCCCTGGCAAAGCTGGAGTTCTTTCTGAAGATCCGCTTTTGCGACGGTCAGTTCCATGGAGCCTCTTCCTTCAAACCGAGTCTTTTTCTCTTGTAGTGGTAGTAGTAGGTGGTGCGGATAACGTCAGGACTCGACGCAAACCGTTCGAAAGTATAGCAGTCTTCGCCGCTGCGGCCTGTGCGTAAGCCTGAGGAGAAAAAGCGGAAAACGCTAAGGTTTTCCGCAGGTTGCGCGGTTTCGGGCGGCGAGGCGAAAAGCTTCCACATGGTTTCATCGGGGCTTTCCGCAGGGCGTGCGGAAAACGCACATCACCGGAACTGCTTGGCGAGCGACTCGACCGTCCGCGCGAACTGCTGGTCGGAGTCGATCATCTTCTTGATCTGCGCGACCGAGTACATGACGGTCGAGTGGTGTTTGTCGTTGAAGAGCTTTCCGATCTCGGGATAGGAGAGATCCGTCAGCTCCTTGCACATGTACATCGCCACCTGACGCGGGAAGGCGATGGTCTTGGCGTTGCTCTTGGCTTTGATGTCGGTGACCTTCAGGCCGTAATGCGCGGCCACCACGCGCAGGATCTCGGTGGCGGTGATCGGCTTGTTCTCTTTCGAGAGCACGTCGCGCAGCGCTTCCTTCGCCACGTCGAGCGTGATCGGCTTGCCGGCGAGCGACGCGAACACCGTCAGCTTGTTCAGGTGTCCTTCGAGCTCGCGCACGTTCGAGCGGACGCGCTCGGCGATGAAGAAGGCGGCGTCCTGCGGCAGGTCGATGTTCTTCTCTTCCGCTTTCTTTCGGAGGATGGCCACCTTCGTCTCGAGGTCGGGCGCCTGGATGTCGGCGGTGAGGCCCCATTCGAAGCGCGAGCGGAGCCGCTCCTCGAGCGTCGGGATCTCTTTCGGCGGACGGTCGGAGGTGAAGACGATCTGCTTCTGCGCCTCGTAGAGCGCGTTGAAGGTGTGGAAGAACTCTTCCTGCGTGCGCTCCTTGCCGGCGATGAACTGGATGTCGTCGAGCAGCAGCGCGTCGAGCGAGCGGTAGCGGTCGCGGAACGGCGCCATCTTGTCGAACCGGATCGACGTGATGAGCTCCGTCATGAAGGCCTCGGCCGACATGTACGCCACGCGCAACTGCGGCCGCGTCTCGCGGATCTGATGGCCGATGGCCTGGATCAGGTGCGTCTTGCCGAGTCCGGCGCCGCCGTAGATGAAGAGCGGATTGAACGAGCCGCCGGGATTCTCGCCGATCGACTTCGAGGCGGCGTACGCGAGCTGGTTCGAGTTGCCGACCACGAAGGTCTCGAAGCGATAACGGGGATTGAAGATGTTGCTCGGGACTTCGTCTTTGGGCAGGACGTTCGGCGGCACGTCGTCGAACTCGTGATCGACGAGAAAGTGCACCTGAATGTGCTCAGGCGTGATCTCGTTGAGCAGGGTCCGGATGCGGGCGCCGAAGCGTTCGCGGATCTCATCGACGTAGCGCTGCGACGGGACGGCGATCTCGAGCGTGTCGCCCTTGAGTCCGCGGAAGCGTGTCGGCGCGAGCCAGGTGTCGTACTCCGCCCGGTCAACGACTTGCTCGATCCGTGCGAGGACTTGGCTCCAGATACTCATCGAGGACGGCCGCTATCTTGTTGAGAATCCACAGTTTTTCCACAGTTGTGGAAATTGGGTTCCGGTGCGAGGCCGGCGAGTCTAGCACAGCGATTCGGGGTCGGGAAGCAGCAAAAATAGAGCGGATTTGCAGGGGAATAAGCCTTCTGCACAAGGGCGTTTGCGCGCACGGCCGGAGGACCGGTGCGTCGGCGCTCGTTGACCGTCCGCTCCGCGCCGACTATACTCGCCGCTTTCTTTTCAGAGGGTTAAAGCAAATGGCATCCAAGCGTACCTATCAGCCCAACAACCGCCGTCGCAAGCGCACGCACGGTTTCCTCGTCCGCATGCGCACCAAGGACGGCCAGGCCGTGCTCTCGCGCCGCCGCCGCAAGGGCCGCAAGCGTCTCGCCGTCTAAAGGACGGCGCTCCGGTGGACGCCCACGGCTCCGAGGCTCTGCCGAAGGAAAGAAGACTGGCGAAACGTCGCGAGTTTCTCCGCGTCTATGAAACGGGCCGGAAGCAGTTTTCCCGCTATGCAGTGCTGTTCGTCGCCGCCAACGCGCTGCCGTACTCGCGCATCGGCATCACCGCGACGAAGAAGCTCGGAAAAGCCCACGTTCGCAATCGTCTGAAGCGCTGGACGCGCGAGGTATACCGGCGGCAGCGCGAGCCGCTCGGCATCGACGCGCGGTCGCTCGACATCGTGGTCAATGTGAAGCCGAACGCCGCCGACACCTCCTTCCAGGAATTCAGCCGCGACCTCGCGCGCGGACTCGAGCGTGCCGCGTCCGATCCGGGCGCGCGCTCATGAACATCGGCCGCGTCGTCGCCCTCGTTCTCCTGCGCGGCTACAAGCGCTTCCTCTCTCCGCTGCTCCCGCCGATGTGCCGCTTCGAGCCGACCTGCTCGGTGTATACGATCGAGGCCGTCGAGAAATATGGCGTGATCCGCGGCTCCTGGCTCGGCGCGCGCCGCCTGGCTCGCTGCCACCCGTTCAATGCTGGAGGTTGGGACCCGGTCCCCTGAAATGGAAAAACGAATCTTTCTCGCGATTGTCATCTCGATCGCTTTCCTCTGGCTCTGGGCCGCGCTCGCGCCGAAGCTCTTCCCCGAGCTCGCGCGCAAACCGGCTCCGGTGACCGCGGCGAAAAAGCCGGCCGCTCCGGCCGCGCGCACCGCCACGACGACGACGACGCCCGGTGCGGCCGCGCCTTCCACGGCGACGCTCGCCGCAGTTCCGTCGGACGCCGCGCCGGTGGCCGCGCAACGCGCCGAGCGGACCGTCGTCGACGAGCAGGACTTCGTCGCCGCCTTCTCCAATCGCGGCGCGCAGCTCGTCTCCTTCCAGCTCAAAAAGTACAAGCAGAAGAAGAGCGATCACCGGGTCGAGCTGGTGAAAGCGCGCGAAGCCTCGCGCACCGATTTTCCGTTCAGCATCGAGTCGCGCGACGCGGCCTTCGCGAAGAAGATCAACAGCGCGCTCTACGCCGTGACGCGCACGCAGGATCGCGGACGCGAGGTCATCGAGTACCGCTACTCCGACGGCGCGGTGCACGTGACGAAGATGTTCCGCATCGATCCGGCGCGGCCGTATCTGTTCGACTTTGCGATGAGCATCACGCCGCCGGTGCCGTACCGCGTGGTGATCGGCCCCGGCATCCGCACGCTCTCGGCCGACGAACATGACTCGCGCATGGTCGTCACCGGCAACGGCGTGGCCGAGGTGAACGACAAGTTCCGCGTGATCAACCGCGAGAAAGGCGACCGGCTGCAGATCTTCCCGGGCCCGCAGTACGTCGGTCTCGAGGACAACTACTTCCTGTCAGTGCTGCGGCCGTCGCACGGCGGCGATGCGGTGCTGCGCCGCGTCGACTTTTTCAACGCGAAGAAGGAACGCCGCGCCGAGCTCTACGCCGCCGTCAACGCCGCGCGCGACGGCACCGTCGCCGGCGATGCGTTCTTCGGTCCGAAGGAGACCGCTCTGCTCGATCGCTACGGCCTCGGCGACGCGTTGCAGTTCGGCCGCTTCGGCATCATCGGCCGCTTCCTGCTGCGCGCGCTGGTCTGGCTGAATACCTTCACGAAAAACTACGGCTTCGCCATCATCGTCCTGACCATCCTCATCAAGATCGTGCTCTATCCGCTGCAGCACAAGAGCATCGTCTCGATGAAGAAGATGCAGAAGATGCAGCCGAAAGTGGAGGCGATCAAGGCGCGCTACAAGAAAGCGAAGAGCGACGCCGAGCAGCGGCAGAAGATGAACATGGAAGTGATGCAACTCTATCAGAAGGAAGGCGTGAATCCGATGGCCGGCTGCCTTCCGCTGGTGCTGCAACTGCCGGTGCTGTGGGGCTTCTACGGCCTGCTCTCGCGCGCCATCGAGCTGCGCGGCGCACCGTGGATTCTCTGGATCCACGATCTGTCGGAGAAAGATCCGACCTACATCCTGCCGATCCTGATGACGGTGACGATGTTCCTGCAGACGTACATCACGCCGTCGACGGGCGATCCGTCGCAGCGGCGCATGTTTCTGATCATGCCGCTCTTCTTCGGATTCCTCTTCAAGGACTTCGCGAGCGGACTGGTGCTGTACTGGTTCGTGCAGAACGTCTTGACGGTTCTGCAGCAGTGGATCATGAATAAATGGTGGAAAGAGCATCCTGCTGAATTGCAGAATGTCTGACGCGCAATGAGCCAGCGTTTCGAAGGCAACAATCTCGAGGATGCGCTGAACAGCGCGGCGACGACTCTCGGCGTCTCGCGCTGGCAGCTCACCTACCATGTCCTGCTCGAAAAGCGCGGTTTCCTCGGCGGCGTGAAACGCGTCGTCATCGAAGCCGACGTGAACGTCGACGCCGCACCGCCGGCCGCTCCGGTTGCACCCGCTCCTCCGCCGCTCGAGGCCCGTGAGCCGGTCGAGGCGCGTGCGCCGCGCGCGCCGCGCGCCGGCGGCGGCGGTGGCGGTCGTTCGCGCGGCGGCTCGCGCGGTGGAGATCGCGAGCGTTCTCCGCGCGGTGGACGCGGGCGTCGCGGCGGCGGACGCCGCGAGGAAAGCGATCTCCAACCGGGAGATTTCGAGCAGTTCCTCGCCGACGTGCCGGAACAGGGGAGTGAGTCGGACGCCGCGCGCTCGGTTCGGGAGTGGTGCGAAGACGTGATCGCCCTCGGCCGGCTCGACCTCGTCGTGCGCACCGAGGAGAACGACGCGCAGATCCGGGTGCGGTTGTATGGACCCGATTCGAAGCGGCTCGTCGAACATCACGGCGAGCTGCTCGACGCGATCCAGGTGCTCGCGAACAAAGCGCTGGTCGGACGGAAGAGCGAGAAAGACATCGAGCTCGATTGCGAGACCTTCAAGGATCGCCGGCTCGAGGAGCTCGGCCAGCGCGCCCGTGAAGCGGCCGACCGCGTGCGGCGCGAAGGCGGCGAAGAGTTGCTGCCGGCGATGACACCGATCGAGCGGCGCATCGTGCACCTCGCGCTGCAGGACGACGCCGACGTCACCACCGAGTCGCGCGGCGACGGCTTCTACAAACGGGTGGCGATCATCCCGCGCCCGGCGGCAGCGCCTCCGGCCGAAGGGCAGTGAGCGAGCCGGCGTTCGACACGATCGTCGCACCCGCGACGCCGGTCGGACGCAGCGCGCTCGCCATCGTGCGGCTCGACGGGCCGGGCTGCACGTCCATCCTGACGCAGCTCGGGATCTCCAGACTTCCGGATGTGCGGCATGCCGCCCATGTGGAACTGCCGCAGCTCGACGACTGCGTGGTGGTGCGCTACGAGGCGCCGCACTCCTTCACCGGGAACGACCTGGCCGAGCTGACGCTGCACGGCAATCCGCTGCTGGTCGAGCGTGTCGTCGCGGCGTGCGTCGCGGCGGGCGCGCGCATCGCTCAGCCGGGCGAGTTCACCGAGCGCGCGGTGCTGAACGGCAAGCTCGATCTGGTGCAGGCGGAGTCGATCGCGGACCTGATCAACGCGCGCACGCCGCTGCAGGCGAAGCTGTCGCTGGCGAATCTCGACGGCGTGCTGTCGCGCAAAGCGAACGCGATCCGGCAGACGCTGCTCGAGGTGATCTCGCGGCTCGAGGCGGCTCTCGACTTTTCGGAAGAAGGGTACGAGTTCATCACTCGCGAAGAAGCGTCGTCGCGCGTCGATGCAGCGCTCGGCGAGATCGCCGCGCTGGCCGACACCTATCGCCGCGGCCACGCCACGCTGGCCGGACTCTCGGCGGTGATCCTCGGCCCGCCGAACGCCGGCAAGTCGACGCTGCTGAACCGGCTGGTCGGCAGCGACCGCGCCATCGTCACGCCGATTCCGGGGACGACGCGCGACATTGTCCGCGAGACCATCGAGATCGGCGGTCTGCCGGTGACGCTCGCCGACACGGCCGGATTGCGGGCGAGCGACGACGTGGTCGAAGGGATCGGCATCGCCCGCGCCCGCGAGGCCGCGCGCCACGCCGATCTGGTGTTGTACCTCGTGGCCGCGGACGAAGGTGTCAGCGAGGAAGACCGCGCCGAGCTGTCGTCCCTCGGCGACGTGCTGCTGATCTACACGAAAGCCGATCTGGCGCCGGCGCCGGACGGCACGCTGGCGATCAGCGCCGTCGCCGACTCCGGCATCGAGGAGCTGTTGCGCCTTCTCGACGCCCGGGTGCGCGAGCAGTACGCCGCCACCGAGGGAGCGCTGGTGAACGAGCGCCAGCGGGCGGCGGTGGCCGAATGCGGTGAAGCACTTGAAGCCGCGAAGGACTCTTTGCTGTCGAGCCGCGACGAGCAGATGGTGCTGGTCGACCTCTACCGCGCCGCCAACGCTCTCGGCCTCCTCACCGGCGCCATCACCCGCGAAGACGTGCTGGCGGAGATCTTCGGAAAGTTTTGTATCGGGAAGTGATGTTCCACGTGGAACGTCATGCACCCGCACTACGACATCCTGGTGATCGGCGGCGGCCACGCTGGTGCCGAGGCCGCTCGCATCGCCGCGCGCGGCGGCGCCCGCGTCGGGCTCATCACCATGCTGCGCGAGGCGATCGGCCGGATGTCGTGCAACCCGGCCATCGGCGGGTTGGCGAAAGGGAACTTGGTCAGGGAGATCGACGCCCTCGGCGGACTGATGGGTGAGGCAACGGATCGGGCCGGCATCCAGTTCAAGGTGCTCAACCGTTCCAAAGGTCCGGCCGTGCAAGGTCCGCGAGCGCAGTGCGATCGCGACCTCTACGCCGCCGCCGTCCAGCAGCTCCTCGCAGCCGAACCGAACCTGACCGTCATCGAAGGCTCCGTCGCCTCGCTGGCCGAGGACGGCCTCGGCGTGACCCTGGCCGATGGGACGCGGCTGACGGCGCGGGCGGTGGTCATCACCACCGGGACCTTTCTCCGCGCACTCATGCATTCGGGCGAGGTCAAGCAGGTGGGCGGCCGTTTCGGCGAGCCCTCCGCCGAGACGCTTTCCGACTCTCTGGCTCGTCTCGGCCTGCACCTCGGACGACTCAAGACCGGCACGCCGCCGCGCATCGACCGCACCACCGTCGACTTCAGCCAGCTCGAGGAAGCGCCCGGCGACGCCACGCCGCGGCCGTTCTCGATCCTCACCGACACGCTCCCGCAGCGGCAGGTGCTCTGCTGGCTGACCTACACCAGCGCCGCCGCCCACGAGCTGATCCGCGCAAACCTCCACCGCGCCCCGATGTACTCCGGCCAGATCCAGGCCGCTGGCCCGCGCTACTGCCCATCCATCGAGGACAAGGTGGTCCGCTTCGCCGAGAAGGAACGCCATCAGGTCTTCGTCGAGCCGGAAGGTTTGCAGCATCCCTGGCTCTACCTCAACGGCATCTCCACTTCGCTCCCGCCCGACGTGCAGGATGCGGTGGTCCGCTCGCTGCCCGGCTTCGCGAACGCCCGGATCGCCCGCTACGGCTACGCGGTCGAGTACGACTTCGTGAACCCGGAGCAGCTCGAGCCGACCCTGCAGGTTCGCGGCGTCGACGGGCTGTTCCTGGCCGGGCAGATCAACGGCACCTCCGGGTACGAGGAGGCGGCCGCGCAGGGACTCGTGGCCGGGCTCAACGCCCTGCAGCTCGTCCGCGGCGGAGAGCCGGTGGTGCTGCGGCGCGATGAGGCGTACGCCGGCGTGATGATCGACGATCTGGTCACGCACGGCACCGAGGAGCCGTACCGGATGTTCACCTCCCGTGCGGAGCACCGGCTGCTCCTCGGCTGCGACTCAGTCTACGAGCGGCTCTCGCCAATCGTCGAGCGCCTCGGGCTCCTCGACGACGGGCGCCGCCGCCGGATCGAGCGGCGCACCGGGCGGATGCAGCGCGCCGTCGCCCTCGGCGAGACGACCGAGCTCCGTCCCGACCGCGCTACCACCGCGTGGCTGGCGGAGGCGGAGGTCGAGCTGACCGCCCCGACCATCTTCGGCCGCCTGCTCCAGCGCCCGTCCATCGACGTCGACCGGGTGGTCTCCGCCGGCGAGAGTGCGCTGCCGGAGCTGGCGGAAGCGTTTCGGGCACTCTCCGAGGAGGAGAAAGAGGGTGTGGTGAGCCGCCTGCGCTACGCCGGCTACATCGAGCGGCAGGAGCGGGAAGCGGAGCGGCTCCGCAGCGACGAGCACCTCACCATTCCGAGGAGCATGTCGTACGCGCTGCCCGGCCTCTCGCGGGAGATGGTCGAGAAGCTGACGCGCGTCCAGCCGCTCTCCCTCGGCCAGGCCAGCCGCATCCCCGGCGTGACGCCGGCCGCGATCGCGATCCTGCGCATGCACGTGAAGCGCGGCGCCGCCGCGCGAACGATGAACGCGGAACGATGAACGATGAACAACGCCCGTGACACCCGTTCATCGTTCATCGTTCATCGTTCATCGTTAGACCGCTACCGCTCCGAGCTCCTCAAGTGGACCGCCAAGGTCAACCTCATCGGTCCGGAGGCGCGCGAGCATCTCGACGAGCACATCGCCGAGGCGGTGAGCGCGGCGGAGATCCTCAGGCCGGTGGGCGAGGTGCTCGATTTCGGGTCGGGCGGGGGGTTGCCGGGCATCCCGATGGCCATCGTTTCGCCGGAGGCGCGCTTTCACCTGGTGGAGGCGGACCAGAAAAAGTGGGCGTTTCTGAAGCATGTGGTGCGCGAGTGCGGATTGAACTCGCTGGTTTACGGTGATAGATTGGCGCGCCTTCTGCCGCGGCTCCCGAGGGACCTCCGATTTTCGCTGGTGGTCTCGCGGGCGGTGGGAAAGCCGGAGGAGTGGGTGCCGCTGCTGAAGGAGCATCTGGCGGACGGGGCCCGGGTGGCGCTCTTCCAGGGCTCGGCAGACGCTCCGGCGCTGGCCGGGTTCACCGCCGGGGAGGCGGTTCCGCTGCCGCGCGGCGAATCCAATTACCTCGTGCTGTTGACGTTCCACGTGGAACACACCCCGAATGAGTAAGATCGTCACGCTGGTCAACCAGAAAGGCGGCGTCGGCAAGACGACCACCGCCATCAACCTCGGCGCCTCGCTGGCGGCCTGCGAGCGGAACGTCCTCCTGGTCGACCTCGACCCGCAGGCCAACGCCACCTCCGGCATCGGCATCGCCAAGAACCTCGAGCGGTCGATGTATCCCGTCCTCACCGACGGCATGAGCATCCGCGAAGTCATCGTTCCCACCGAGCTCCCGAACTTCCACGTCGCCCCATCGTCGGTGGACCTCGTCGCCGCCGAGCTCGAGCTCTCCGACGCCATCGGCCGGGAGTTCTACCTCCGCCGCGCCCTGCAGGAGGTGGTCAAGGAGTACGACTACGTCCTCATCGACTCGCCGCCCTCGCTCAGCCTGCTGACCGTCAACGGCCTCACCGCCGCCAACTCCGTCCTCGTCCCGATGCAGTGCGAGTACTTTGCGATCGAAGGCGTGGCCCAGCTCATCAACACCGTCGAGCGCGTCCGCGACATGCTCAATCCCGGCCTCGAGATCGAAGGGATCGCCCTGACCATGTACGACGAGCGGATGAACCTGGCCCGGCAGGTGGCGGAGGAGGTGCGCTCGCACTTCAAGGAGAAGGTCTACTCGACCGTCATCCCGCGAAACGTCCGCCTCGGCGAGGCGCCCTCGTACGGCAAGCCGATCATCCTCTATGACATCCGCAGCCGCGGCAGCGAGGCGTACATCAGTCTGGCCAAGGAGTTCATTCAGCGCGCGGAGACCGTCCTGACATGAGCACGCAGAAGAAAGCCCTCGGGCGCGGCCTCGGCGCGCTGATCCCGACCCGGCCGGTCGAGCCGCCGCCCGCGCCGCAGCCGCTCGCCGGCGGCGGCCTCGCGCACGTGCCGATCGAGCAGATCTCGCCCAATCCGTACCAGCCGCGCAAGACGTTCAACGACGCCTCGATCGAGGAGCTCTCCCGCTCCGTCCGCGAGCACGGTATTATCCAACCATTAGTCGTCACGAAAATTGGTGACAATAAATACCGCTTGATCGCCGGCGAGCGCCGCTTCCGCGCCGCGCAGAAAGCAGGGCTGGCCACCGTTCCCGTCGTCATCAAGGAGACGATGGCCGACAGCGACGTCCTGCAGGTGGCGCTGATCGAGAACATCCAGCGCGAGGACCTCAACCCGATCGAAGAGGCGTATGCGTATCACCAACTGCACGAGGAGTTCGGCCTCACGCAGGAGGAGATCTCCAAGCGCGTCGGCAAGGAGCGCTCGACGGTCGCGAACTGCCTGCGCCTCCTGAAGCTGCCCGACGGCGTGAAGAAGCTGCTCGCTTCCGGGCAGCTCTCGATGGGTCACGCCCGCGCCATCCTCGCCGTCGACTCGGCGAAGAAGCAGGAGCAGCTCGCCGAGCGCGTGGTGAAGCGCAACCTGAACGTGCGGCAGACGGAGATGCTCGCGGCGGAGAGCTCGCCGAAGGCGGCGGCCGAGCCGGAGAAAGAGAAGGACATCTTCACGCGCGACGCGGAAGATAAACTGACGAGAGCTTTGCGCAGCAAAGTCGAGATCGACCGCAAGCGCCGCGGCGGAGTGATTCACATCCGCTTCGGCAGCGAGGACGAGTTGATCCGGATCGTCGAAGACCTCATGAGACGGAGATGACCATGAAAGGCAAGAGCGGTGATCTGAACGGCTTCCTCGACCGCGGCTCCTCGTTCAAGGGCGAGCTGGAGTTCGAGGACACGATGCGCATCGACGGGAAGTTCAACGGGCGGATCCAGTCGAAGAATGAGCTGATCGTCGGCGAGAGCGCGGTGATCGAAGGGGATGTGCACGTTGGACGCATCGCCATCAGCGGCACGGTGCTCGGCAAGATCGTGGCCGATCAGCGCGTCGAGATTCATCGCAACGGCAAGGTGTACAGCGACATCGACACGCCGGCGCTGATCATCGAGGAAGGCGCGATCTTCCAGGGGAACTGCACGATGGGCGACCGCAAAGGCGGCGTCGTGACGAACATCGCCGCCAAAGCGTAGTCGCACGCGGAACGCGCGCTAGTCGAGCCAGCGGCGCATGCGCGCCACGAACACGATCGCCTCGGGGATCGTGAACTCGTCTTCCTGGCCGAGCACGTCCTCCCAGCGGAGATCCCAGGCGGCGCTGCGCAGCTCCTTGCGAGACGCCTCCGTGAAGTTCAGCTCGCAGACATCACCGAGGTACTTGCGGCCTTCGCGCAGCGGCAGGCCGAACGTGCGGCAGACCAGGGGGCGGTGCTCGTACATCATGCAGAGCCCCGAGGCGTCGAGGTTGGGGCAGGGCGTGGACTGCGAGCGATCGAAGAACGCCTCTTTCGCCTCCGGCGAGCACTCGCGCAGATTCGGATGTGCGCTCGACTCGACAATTTCGGCTGCGCGGCGGATCACCTGCCTTCGCCGCATCGGATGCATGGCCTCGAGACCTTCGGCGATCAGCGGCACGTCGCCGGAGCCGATCTCGAAAAGCCCGTAGCAACAGAGCGAGCAGCCGGCGCCGCACTGGAGGTTCTGCGGCTGCGTGCGCGCCACCTCGGCAAAGTGCTCGTCGGCACGGCCGAGGATCTTGCGATAGTCGTCCACGCGAGGGCAAACCCGGGGCGTGACACCATTCTTTCCGTTGTGGTATACAGCAGCGGCTTTTGGGGTTGTGTCGCTCCTGGAGCCCACCTGTCACCACCCCGACGGCAGTGAATTTCCACTGAAAAACTATGCAGATCAACCTGGCGCCCGATCTCTCTCTGCTCGCGATAGTGGTGATTTTTCTGTTGAATTACCTCGTCGTGCGGAAGTTCTTTCTCGAGCCGGTGAACGCCGTCCTCGAGGCGCGTGAGACGGAGACCAAGACCGCCGACCGGATGTACGAAGAAGCGATGGGCCGCTACAGCGACGCCACCGCGCACATCGAGTCGCAGTTGCAGGCCGCGCGGCGCGAGGCGATGCTGCTGCGCGACCAGCGCCGCGCCGAAGCGGCCGCGCATCGCCAGCAGGTCGTCGACCGCACCAACGCCGAGGCGCGCGAGATCGTGAGCGAAGCGGAGCAGAAACTCGGCAGCGACGTCGACGCCGCGCGCCAGCAGATCGTGCGCGAGTCCGAACAGCTCGCGCGTCTCGCGGCCGAGCGCATCCTCGGGAGGCCGGTGTGATGCGCAGGCTGCTCCTCATCCTACTTCTGCTGATCGTTCCGATCGCGCGCGCGCAGCACGCGGCGCCCGAGCCGAACGACGTCGCTCACGGCGCCGAGAAAGCGACTCACGAACAAGTCCACGAAGGCGAAGCGCACGGCGGTGAAGGGGAAGCTCCGAAGACCTACTTCGGCATCCCCGGCTGGATCCTCAAGCTCGCCAACATGATTCTGTTCATCGGCGCGCTGGCCTACTTCCTCGGCGGGCCGATGAAGAAAGCCTTCGCCGACCGCAGCGACGCCATTCGCAAGGCCGCGGACGAAGCGCGCGAGCGCCGCGAGCGCGCCGACCGGATGGCCGGCGAGATCCAGGCGCGGCTCACCGCGATCGAAGAGGAAGTGCGCTCGATCCGCGAGCGCGCCGAGGCGGAAGGCGAGCGGCAGAAGCGCGAGCTCGTCGCCGCGGCCGAGGCGGAAGCGCAGAAGATCCTGCAGTCGGCGCGCACCGAAGTCGACAACCGCCTCAAACACGCGCGCCACGAGCTCACCGAGTATGCGGGCCAGCTCGCCGCGCAGCGCGCCGAGTCGATCCTCCGCAGCGAGATCGATGACAACGACCAGCGCCGGCTCTTCCAGGAAAGCCTGCGCCAAGTCAGCGAGGTGCAGTCGTGATCCGCCGATTCGCCAGACCGTACGCGCGCGCCATCATGGACGCCGCCGGCTCGCCGCAGAAAGCGAACGAGATTCGCGGCGAGCTGCTGCCGTTCGCCAACGCGCTGCGCGGCTCGTCCGAGCTGCGCGAGCTCTACCTCAACCCCGGCATCGAGGTCGACCGCAAGCTCGTCATCACCCGGCAGCTCGCCTCGAAGATGAAAGTCAGCGAGCTGACCGGCCGCCTGCTCGACTTGCTGGTGCGCTCGCATCGCATCAACGACCTCGAGTCGATCATCTCCGCGCTGCAGGCCTACGTGAACCAGGCCCTCGGCGTGGCGGTGGCGGAAGTGCGCAGCGCGAAGGCGCTCACCCCCGAGGAGATCGCCCAACTGGTCGAGACCCTGGAGAAGAAGACCGGCAAGCGCGTCGAGCTCGACGTGAAGACCGATCCGGCGCTCCTGGGCGGCTTCGTGGCCCGCATCGGCAGCGAAGTGTGGGACGCCTCCGTCGCCGGAAAGATCAACAAATTTCGCGAAACATTAGCGTAGCCATTCACGGAGACCAATATGGCTGTCGATTTGAGAGCAGAAGAAATCACAGAGATTATTCGTCAGCAATTGACCGGCATCGGCCGCGGCGTCGACGTCTCCGAGGTGGGGACGATCACCTCCATCGGCGACGGCATCGCCCGCGTCTACGGCCTCGAGCGCGTGATGGCCGGTGAGCTGATCGACTTTCCCCACGACGTGGCCGGCCTGGCCCTCAACCTCGAGGAAGACAACGTCGGCGTCGTGCTCCTCGGCGACTACTACGCCCTCAAGGAAGGCGACGAGTGCAAGCGCACCGGACGGATCATGTCGGTGCCGGTCGGCACGGCCATGGTCGGCCGCGTGGTCAATCCGCTCGGCCTGCCGATCGACGGCAAGGGACCGATCAACACCACCGAGCTCTACCCGATCGAGCGCCTCGCGCCCGGCGTGGTCGACCGCAAGCCGGTCAAGGAGCCGCTGCAGACCGGCCTCAAGGCGATCGACGCCATGGTTCCGATCGGACGCGGCCAGCGCGAGCTGATCATCGGCGACCGCCAGACCGGCAAGACCGCCGTGGCCATCGACACCATCATCAATCAGAAGGGGAAGGGCGTCATCTGCGTCTACGTCGCCATCGGCCAGAAAAAGTCGACGGTGGCGCAGGTGGTGCGCACGCTCGAGCAGGCCGGCGCGATGGAATACACCATCGTCGTCAACGCCTCCGCGTCGGACGCCGCGCCGCTGCAGTACCTGGCGCCGTACGCCGGCTGCGCGATGGGCGAGTACTTCATGTACAACGGCCAGCACGCGCTCTGCATCTACGACGATCTCTCCAAGCACGCGCAGGCGTACCGCGAGATCTCGCTGCTGCTCCGCCGTCCGCCGGGCCGCGAGGCGTATCCGGGCGACGTCTTCTACCTTCACTCCCGGCTTCTGGAGCGCGCCTCGAAACTCTCCGACGCGCGCGGCGGCGGCTCGCTCACCGCGCTGCCGATCATCGAGACGCAGGCCAGCGACGTCTCCGCCTACATCCCGACCAACGTCATCTCCATCACCGACGGCCAGATCTTCCTCGAGACGGACCTCTTCCACTCGGGCGTCCGTCCGGCCATCAACGTCGGCATCTCGGTCTCGCGCGTCGGCGGCTCGGCGCAGGTGCGCTCGATGCGCTCGGTCTCCGGCACGCTGCGTCTCGACCTCGCCCAGTACCGCGAGCTCGCCGCGTTCGCGCAGTTCGGCTCCGACCTCGACAAAGTCACGCAGGCGCAGCTCAACCGCGGCAAGCGGCTGGTGGAGATCCTCAAGCAGGGGCAGTATCAGCCGCTGCGGGTCGGCCTCCAGACCGCGTCGATCTACGCCGGCACGAAAGGCTTCCTCGACAACCTCGCCGTCGAAGCGGTGCGTCCGTTCGAAGCGGCGCTGCATCAGCATCTGAGCGACGAGCACGCGCAGGTGGTCGAGCGTCTGGAGACAGCCACGAAGTTCGACGAGCAGCTCGAAGGCGATCTGCGCAGCGCCATCACCACCTTCAAAGAGCAGTACGTCAAGGACAACGCCAACGCTCTCGCGGCGTAAACGAACATGCCCAGCACCATCGACATCCGGCGCCGCATCCGCAGCGTCAAGAACACGCAGCAGATCACCAAGGCCATGAAGATGGTCTCGGCCGCGCGCCTGCGCCGCGCGCAGGAGCGCATGCTCGCCGCGCGTCCGTACTCCGCCGCGCTGCGCGAGGTGCTGGCGTCGGTGGCCACGCGCGTAGAAGGAAACGAACATCCGCTGCTGCAGCCGCGCGAGAACGAGCGCAACGTGCTGATGCTCGTCGTCAGCGGCGACCGCGGCCTGGCCGGCGCGTTCAACACCAACATCTCGCGCGGCGCGCTCAACGCCATCGCCGAGCGCGGTTGGGAGAACGTGACCCTGCTGCCGATCGGCCGCAAGGCGAACGACTTCTTCAAGCGACGCCGCTATCCGCTGCGCCGCCAGGCCACGCAGGTCTTTCAGGCGCTCTCGCTCGAGACCGCGCGCGAGATCACCGAGGATGTGGCGAGCGCGTTCATCGAAGGCGAGTTCGACGCCGTCTACGTCATCTACAACGAATTCAAGTCGATCATCGCCCAGCGCGTCACGCTCGAGCGGCTGCTGCCGCTGGAACGCCCGCCGGCGCCGGAAACGGGCGAGGCCACCATCGAGTATCTCTTCGAGCCCTCGCCCGAGCGGATCCTGGCCGACCTGCTGCCGAAGCATCTCGAGTTCCAGCTCTACCGGATCCTGCTCGAGTCGGCCGCCGCGGAACAGGGCGCGCGCATGACCGCCATGGAAGCGGCCACGAAGAACGCCACCGAGATGATCGACCACCTCACGCTCACGTACAACCGCATCCGCCAGGCCTCGATCACGAAGGAGATCATCGAGATCGTGAGCGGCGCCGCGGCCGCAGGTTAGAAGAAGAACGATGAACGAAGAACGATGAACGATGAACAAACGCGGTGACGCGGCCCGGGCGGGCGGCGTTCATCGTTCATCGTTCCGCGTTCATCGTTCGCATCAACGGAGATCAAAATGGCAACCGCAACGTCAACCACCGGCACCAACACGCACAACGGCCGCGTCGTCCAGATCATCGGCCCGGCCGTCGACATCGAATTCGAAGAAGGGCATCTGCCGGCGATCTACAACGCCATCCGCGTGGTCGACAACGGCGAGCTCGGGAAAGTGCCCATCGACGTCGTCGTCGAAGTGGCCAACCACATCGGCGAGAACCAGGTGCGCTGCGTGGCCATGAAGCCGACCGACGGCATGGTGCGCGGCATGAAAGCCATCGACACCGGCGCGCCCATCACCGTGCCGGTCGGCCGCGAGACCCTCGGCCGCATCCTCAACGTCCTCGGCGAGCCGGTCGATGAGAAAGGTCCGGTCAACTCCGAGCACCGCCTCTCGATCCACCGCGAGGCGCCGCCGTTCGAAGAGCAGTCCACCAACATCGAGATGTTCGAGACCGGCATCAAGGTCATCGATCTGCTCGAGCCCTACACCAAGGGCGGCAAGACCGGCCTGTTCGGCGGCGCCGGCGTCGGCAAGACCGTGCTGATCATGGAGCTGATCAACAACGTCGCCAAGCAGCACGGCGGCTTCTCCGTCTTCGCCGGCGTCGGCGAGCGCACCCGCGAAGGCAACGACCTCTGGCTCGAGTTCGCCGAGACCGGCGTCATCGTGCCGGGCGATCCGTCGAAGTCGAAGGCGGCGCTGATCTACGGCCAGATGACCGAGCCGCCGGGCGCGCGCCTGCGCGTCGGCCTCACCGGCCTGACCGTCGCCGAGTACTTCCGCGACCAGGAAGGTCAGGACGTGCTGCTCTTCATCGACAACATCTTCCGCTTCACCCAGGCCGGCTCGGAAGTGTCAGCGCTCCTCGGCCGCATGCCGAGCGCGGTCGGCTACCAGCCGAACCTCGCCACCGAAATGGGTGAATTGCAGGAACGCATCACTTCCACAAAGAAGGGCTCCATTACTTCCGTCCAGGCCATCTACGTGCCGGCCGACGACCTCACCGATCCCGCGCCGGCCACGGCCTTCGCGCACCTCGACGCCACCACCGTTCTCTCGCGCCAGATCGCGGAGCTCGGGATCTATCCGGCCGTCGATCCGCTGGCGTCGACCTCGAAGATTCTCGATCCGCGCATCCTCGGCGAAGAGCACTACAACACCGCCCGCGGCGTGCAGGCCGTGCTGCAGAAGTACAAGGACCTCCAGGACATCATCGCCATCCTCGGCATCGACGAGCTGTCGGAAGAAGACAAGGTGGTCGTGGCGCGCGCGCGCAAGATCCAGCGCTTCCTCTCGCAGCCGTTCCACGTGGCCGAGCAGTTCACCGGCATCAAGGGGCAGTACGTGAAGATCTCCGAGACCATCCGCGGCTTCCGCGAGATCGTCGAAGGGAAGCACGACGACATCCCCGAGCAGGCCTTCCTGCTGCAGGGCACGATCGAGCAGGTGCTCGAGCGCGCCGAGCAGATGAAGCGCGAGGCGGCGTAAGGAACGGGCGATGGCCGATCTCCCGACGAAGATCAGTCTCACCGTGGTCACGCGCGAGCGGAAGATCGTCGACGTCTCCGTCGACGAGGTAATCCTGCCCGCCACCGACGGCGAGATCGGCGTCCTTCCCGGACACACGCCGCTCTTGGCCATGCTGCGCATCGGCCAGTTGCGCTACCGCACCGGCACGACCGTGCACCGGCTGGTGATCTCGTGGGGCTTCGCGGAAGTGCTGCCCGAGCGCGTGATCGTGCTGGCCGAGCGTGGGATTCTGCCGACGGAGATCGACCGCGCGGCGGCGGAGGAAGAGCGCCGCGCCGCCGAGCGCGACATCGCCGATCTCTCGTCGCACGATCCGGAGTTCGCGCGCGTCGAGGCGCGGCTCGAAGAGTCGATCGCCATGCTGAACATCCATCGCGACTAGGCATCGCGACTAGCCGCGCGCGCTCTTTGCATGGCGCTCGGACCGGTTCACGCCACCAGATGGAACACTGGCTCGAGAGTTTCGCGCAGGCGAACTTCCGCCGCAGCGCCGACACCGCGCACGACCTGAAGACGCCGCTCAACGTGGCCGTCCTCAACCTGGAGCTGCTGCGCATGCGCATGCGGCGCCTCAGCGGCGGCGACGACGACGAGAAGCTCGCCGCCTACGCCGCCGCCATCGAGACCGAGCTGCGCCGCCTCGGCCGCATCTTCGACGCCTTCTTTCTCCTCTCGACGCCGCCGAAGGACGAAGGCGCGCCGGCGGTGCTCGACATCGCTCCGATCTGCGAGAGCGCCGCCGCGGCGGCCGGCGTCGAGCTGCAAACGGACGGCGCCGCGCCCGTGGTCGCGCACGAGGCGAGAATCCGTCAGGCGCTCAAGCTGTTCTTCGAGGGCGCGGCGAAGCTGCTTCCGTCCGGTCGCCGCGCATCGGTCGAGACAGACGCGCAGCACGTCATCATCGCCATCGATGGCACGCTGGCCGAGCCGGCGGAGCTCGAAGTCAACAAGCTTTTCAAGTTCTACTACACTGACCCGCAGGGGAATCCCGACCTGTCGCTCGCGATCGCCAGACTCATCGCCGAAACGTACGGCGGCGAGCTACACGGCGGGATGGAAAGTGATAAGGTCTCTCTGCGTCTCACGTTTCCCTTGGGAGCACGATGAAAAGAGTCCTGATCGTTGACGATGATCGCGCCACGAGTGCCGGCATGGCCGACGTCGTGGAGGAATGGGGCTACGAGCCCGAAGTCGCGGACACGGTGAAAGCCGGCTGGAACGCGATCAACAAGCTCGTGCCCGACGTGGCCATCGTCGATCTCAAACTTCCCGACGGCTCCGGTCTCGACCTGCTGCACCGCGTCAAGGAGACCTATCCCGACGTGTCGGTGGTGATCCTCACCGGCCACGCCACCGTCGACTCCGCGGTCAAGGCGCTGAAGGTCGGCGCCGAAGACTACGTCACCAAACCGGTCGATCTGCCGCGCCTTCAGGTCATCCTCAAGACCGTCGAAGACAAGCAGATGATGAAGCAGGAGATCCTCGAGCTTCGTCGTCAGCTCCAGAAGATGGGCGCCCTCGGCCACCTCGTCGGCAAGTCGCCGCGCATGCAGCGGCTCTTCGAAGAGATCGAGATGGTCGCCAACACCGACGCCAACGTCTTCATCGTCGGCGAGTCGGGGTCGGGCAAGGAAGTCGTCGCCAACACCATTCACTATCTCTCGCGCCGCCGCGCCAAGCCGTTCATCGCCTTCAACTGCGGCGCGATCTCGCCGACGCTGATCGAGTCGGAGATCTTCGGCCACGAGAAAGGCGCCTTCACCAACGCCATCAAACGGCGCGAGGGCTACTTCGAGATGGCCAAGGGCGGCACGGTGTTTCTCGACGAGATCACCGAGATGCCCATCGAGCTGCAGGTCAAGCTCCTGCGCGTGCTCGAGGAAGGGAAGTTCCGCCGCGTCGGCGGCAACGACGAGATCAACATCGACGCGCGCATCATCGCCGCCTCGAACCGCGATCCGCAGAAGGCCATCACCGACGGCAAGATGCGCGAGGATCTCTACTACCGGTTGAACGTGTTCCCCATCGAAGTGCCGCCGCTGCGCGAGCGCCTCGAGGACATCCCGCTCTTCTCCCACTTTTTCCTGCAGAAGCTCAACGAGGCCGAAGACAAGAAGGTCGAGAAGATCGACGCCGACTTCATCGAGGCGCTGCAGGCGTACGAGTGGCCGGGCAACGTGCGCGAGCTGCGCAACGTGATCAACCGCGCCTTCATCATGGCCCGCACCGACACGCTGACCGTGGAGTGCCTGCCCGACAAGCTGGCCGGCAACCGCCGCAAGCGCTCGCGCAACGCCGTGACCATTCCGCTCGGCCAGCCGATGGAAGAAGTCGAGCGCATCGTCATCGAAGAAACGCTGACGATGACCGACGGCGACCGCCGCAAGACCGCCGAGATCCTCGGCATCTCCTACAAGACGCTCTACAACAAGACCAAGAAATACAAGAGCGCCGGCGGAGACGACGAAGACGAGGAGTAGCGAGGCGCTGCGCGCCGCGCGGTGCTAAGTGCCAAGTGCAAAGTGCAGGCACCGGCGTGGCGAGCGCGTGACTCCGCATTCGGGAGACACGCGCATCCCGAGCGCGGCCGTACCACCAAGTTCATCGCGCCAGCACTTAGCACTTAGCACTCAGCACTTAGCACCTTCGGCTATTCCTTCGCGAGCCGCGCGCGGCCGCTCGCCACGAGCCTCTGCACCTTCTTCGTGATGTTGTCGGCCGCGCGGTCGTCGTGCGTGGCGATCAACGCGAGCGCGTAGTCGTCGTCGAGCGCGAGGTCGAGCTCCGCGCTCATCCCGGGAGCGCCGCCGCCGTGGCCGATGAAGTGATGGCCGTTGAGCTCTTCCGCTTCGACGCCGTACTCGTTCGCCGTGCCGGCGATCGCCGTCGTTGAAAGCAACCGCGCGTTCGTCTCGCGCGGCAGGAGCGCGCCGCTGGCGAGCGCGTTCGCGAAGCGGAGCAGATCGGCCACGGTGGTCAGCTCGCCGCCCGCGGGACGCACGGTCTCGACCGGCGTCTCCGTCATCTTCGCCGGCGCGAAGATGTGCTTCGCCACGTACTCCTCGAACGTCATCCCGGAGAGGTGCTCGACGATGAGCCCCAGCACGAGATAGCCCGAGTTGCTGTACTCCGATTTTTCTCCCGGCGCGAACTGCAGCGGCGCGCTCGCGAAGAACGGCAGGTACGCGCCGAGCGTCGGCAGGCGGCCGCCCGCGGCCTCGCGCGCCTTCGCGTAGTCGGGATGTTCCATGTAGTCGGGCAGGCCGGAGGTGTGCGCGAGCAGATGCCGCACCGTGACGCGCGCTTTCGCATCATCGTTCGGATAGTCGGGCAACACGCGGCCGAGGAGATCGTCGAGCGAGAGCTTGCCGTCGGCGACGAGGCGCGCGATGGCGACGCTGGTGAAGAGCTTCCCGACCGAGGCGATGCTCTGCGGAGTGTCGGGACCGTGATGCACGACCAGGAGCGGCTTGCCGTGATGCGCGAGCAGCACCGTGCCTTTGAAGCGTCCTACCGCGGCGAGGTGATCGACGTACTCCTTCGTGCGCGCGGCGATCGCACGCGGCGCGAGCGCCTGCTCCGACTCCGTGAGCGTCGGCGCGTCCGCGAATGAGAACGACAGCTTCGTCAGCTCGTGCGCGTCGCCCGCAACCGCGCGAAAGGTGATGCCGAACCACGCCTCGCTGTCGGTCGACTGCACCAGCGCGAAGAGCTCTTCGCCTTTCGGTCGCAGCTCGCGGATGACGAACGGACCGCTTTGCGTGCGGAAGTCGGCGAAGCTCGCCGCCCGTTCGGCCGCGGGAGTTTTCGCGAGCAGCTCCTGCGACAGATGCTCGCCGAGGAACGCCGCGAGCGGTTCGGCCTTCCCGGCGTTGTAGAGCTCGACGAACTTGCGGGCCAGCGCGGCGGCATCGCTGGCGGCCGCCGCGGTGGCGTAGCCGGCCGCGATCACGAGCAGGAGAACGCGAAAGGTCGGTCGCATGACCGGCAGCATAACTCTACTGATTGGAGAGATTTTGGTCGCTGCGCGACGCTTCTGTTAAGGTGCGCCGCGGAATAACGGCACTGCCCGATCGCATTCGGGACCTTCCGCAATGGCCAAGCACCTTGTCATCGTCGAGTCTCCCGCGAAAGCGAAGACCATTAACAAATTCATCGGCAAGGACTACGTCGTCAAGGCGTCGGTCGGCCACGTGCGCGATCTGCCGAAGAGCGAGCTCGGTGTCGACGAGGAGTCGTTCCTCCCGACCTACGAAGTGCTCGAGGGAAAAGAGAAGGTCGTCAGCGAGCTCCGCGCCGCCGCGAAAAACGCCGACACGATCTACATCGCCTCCGACCCTGACCGCGAAGGTGAGGCCATCGGCTGGCACGTCATGAATCTCCTCGGCGGCGACGCGAAGAAAAAAGTCCGCCGCATCCTCTTCCACGAGATCACCAAGAACGCGGTCCGCAAGGCCATCGACCAGCCGGGCGAGATCGACATGAACAAGGTCAACGCGCAGCAGGCCCGCCGCGTCCTCGACCGCCTGGTCGGCTACAAGCTCTCGCCGCTGCTCTGGGACAAAGTGCGCCGCGGCCTCTCCGCCGGACGCGTGCAGTCGGTGGCGATGAAGATGATCGTCGACCGCGAAGAAGAGATCAAAGCGTTCGTCCCGCAGGAGTACTGGACCTTCGCCGCCAGGCTGGTCGGGCAGATGCCGCCCACATTCATGGCGAAGTTAACGAAGATCGACGGCAAAAAAGCCGAGGTTGCGAGCGAGGAGCAGGCCCGCAAGATCGACGCCGACCTCAAGGCCGGCATGTTCGTCGTCACCGAAGTCGCGCGCAAGGAGAAGAAGCAGTCCGCGGCGCCGCCCTTCATCACCTCGACGCTGCAGCGCACCGCCTACAACCGCTTCAAGTACCCGGTGAAGCGGACCATGCAGATCGCGCAGAAGCTGTACGAAGGGAAAGAGCTCGGCAGCTCCGGCTTCGCGGGACTCATCACCTACATGCGTACCGACTCGGTGCGCATCAGCGACGACGCGCTCGCCGACGTGCGACGTTATATCGGCGCGAAATATGGTGAAGATATTCTTCCCGAAAAAGCGAACGTATATCGCGTCAAAAAAGGTGCGCAGGCTCAGGAGGCCCACGAGGCCATCCGCCCGACCTCCATGGAGCTCGACCCGGAGAAGGTCAAGGACTTCCTCACCCGCGAGGAGTACAACCTCTACAAGATGATCTGGGAGCGCTTCGTCGCCTCGCAGATGAAGCCGGCGCTCTTCGACGTCACCGACGTCGACATCACCGTCTCGCCCTACACGCTCCGCGCCTCCGGCGAGGTGCTGAAGTTCCCCGGTTTCCTGGCGGTCTTCCAGGACGCGCCGGGCGAAGACGAGGACGACGAGGAAGAGAAGAAGAACGAGAAGGCGCTGCCGCCGATGAACGAAGGCGACGTGCTGGAGCTCATCGAGCTCGAGACGAAGCAGAACTTCACGCAGCCGCCGCCGCGCTACACCGAGGCCACGCTGGTGAAGGCGCTCGAGGAAAACGGCATCGGCCGTCCGTCCACCTACGGCGCGATCCTCACCACCATCCAGGCCCGCGACTACACGTACAAGCACGACGGGAAGTTCCACCCGACGCACCTCGGCTCGCTCGTGGTGAAGCTGCTCAAGCAGTCCTTCGCCGACATCATCGACGAGTCGTACACGGCGCGGCTGGAAGAGGAGCTCGACGAAATCGAGGAAGGAAAGCTCGTCTGGACCGACGCCATGCGCGAGTTCTCGGTGAAGTTCAACCGCGATCTCGACCGCGCCGCGACGGAGATGACGTCGGTCAAAGGCACCGGCGTCGAGACGGACGAAAAGTGCGAGAACTGCGGCTCGTCGATGGTCATCAAGTTCGGCCGCTTCGGCGAGTTCCTGGCCTGCTCGAACTATCCGGAGTGCAAGACCACCAAGGAGATGGCCAAGGGCGACGCCGCGCAGGCGACGTCGGACTCCGAGCAGATCATCTGCGACAAGTGCGGCAAGCCGATGGCGCTCAAGCGCTCGCGCTTCGGGCAGTTCTTCGCCTGCACCGGCTATCCCGACTGCAAGAACACGAAGGATCCGAAGCTGCTGAACGCGAAGGTGCCGGACGAGCCGCAGCCGCCGTGCGAGAACTGCGGCAAGGAGATGGTGCTCAAGAGCGGCCGCTACGGTCCGTTCTATTCGTGCTCCGGCTATCCCGATTGCAAGACGATCCGCAAGATCGGGCGCAAGTCGGCGCCGCCGAAGCCGACCGGCGTGAAGTGCCCGAACTGCGGCGAAGGCGAGCTGGTCGAGCGCATCTCGCGACGCGGCGTCTTCTTCTCCTGCAACCGCTATCCAAAGTGCGAGTTCACGCTGAACAACCGCCCCGTCTCGCGCGCCTGCCCGAAGTGCCACGCGCCCTATCTCCTGGAGAAGGAGACCAAGCGCGAAGGCCACATCGAGTACTGCAACAATCCCGAGTGCGACTACCGCGCGCCGATCGGGCCGGACGCCGCGGCCGCGACGTCCTGACCGCGACGTGACTCTCGACGATCCGATCGACCTCGAGCGCTGGCGCGCCACGCCGGTCGTCGAACGGCGTGCGGCGACGGAGCTCGACGTGCAGGCCGGCCGCGCCGTTTTTGCAGTCGGCGGCGAGCCGGTCGAGCTCGACCTGCCGTCGTGCGCGATCGTGCGGGAAGAAGGCATCGGCGAGCCGACGCCGGTGATCCTGATTCAGGCGGAGCGGCTCGAGGACGACACGGTGGCCGTCGGCTACCGGCTCCTCGACGGCGGCAGCGGCATCGCCACGCTCGAAGAAGTCGAGTTGCTCAGCGAGCCGGATGAGCGCTTTCGCTGAGAAACGTCCGCACCGGTCCGGAGATCAGGTGGTAGTCGATCAGGAAGGTGTCGTGTCCGTTCGGCGAGGCGATCTCTTCGTGCTGCACGTCGCGTCCAAGGATGCGTAGCGCGTTGACGACGCGCGTGGTCTCCATCGGCGGGAAGAGCCAGTCGGTGTCGAACGAGATGAGCAGCGAGCGGCCGCGCCAGTTCGCGAAGGCGGATTCGAGATCGCCGAACTGTTCCTCGAGATCCATCTCGTCCATCGCCGCCTGCACGCGGATGTACGAGTTCGCGTCGTAGTGCGCGGCGAATTTCTTTCCCTGATATTCGAAATACGAATCGATCTCGAACTGGCGCGTGTTGCCGCGGCGGCGCCGGCCGAATTTCCGCTGCAGCGATTGCGCGGAGAGATAGGTCATGTGGCCGAGCATGCGCGCGACCTGCAGGCCGCGCAGCGGCTCGGCGTCGTCGTAGTAGTCGCCACCCTGGAAGCGCTGATCGGTCTCGATGATCTTCCGTCCGAGGATATGCCAGGCCATGCCGTGCACCGGCACGGCCGGTCCGGTGGCCATGGCGATGATCGCGTCCATCGCTTCGGGATAGCGCGCGGCCCACATCAGCACCTGCATGCCGCCGAGCGATCCGCCGGCGATCGCGCGCAGCCTGCGGATGCCGAGGTGCTCGATGACGAGGCGCTGCGACTCGACCATGTCCTCGATGGTCGGCCAGGGATAGCGCGAGCCGTAGGGACGTCCCGTCGCGGCATCGACGGATTGCGGCGCGGTCGTGCCGAACGGCGAGCCCGGCAGGTTCACGCAGACGACGAAGTAGCGCTCGAGGTCGATCGCTTTGCCGTAGCCGACGAGGCCGTCCCACCAGCCCGGCTTCTCGCCGGAGTCGTCGGTGTAGACGCCGGCGGCATGGGCGCTGGCCGAGAGCGCGTGGCAGACCAGGATCGCGTTCGAGGCGTCTTCGTTGAGGGTGCCGAAGGTTTCGTAGACGATGGTGAACGGCGCGACGGTCTCGCCGTGCGCAAACCGAAAGCCGTCCTGCAATAGCAGATTTTTGGGCGGTTCGGCGACGAAGGTTTCGCCGATCCGGCGAACGTCTGACATCAGGGCCGCGAGGATAACAAACCTGCTATATTCCGCGCCCGGATGGGGACGAGAACGCACCGCGTGCTGGTGATCGAGGATGACGAGGGGTTGCGTTATGCGTTTCGCGTCGCCCTCGAGCGCGCGGAGTTCCAAGTCGATCTCGCCGCCGACGGGCGCGAAGCGGTGCAGGCGCTCAACGCAAATGCGGCAGAATACTGCGCCGTGATGCTGGACATGCTGCTGCCGGGCGTGCACGGTTCGTCGATCCTCAGCCACATCGCACGCACGGCACCGAAGCTCGCCGTCATCGCCGTCACCGGGTATCCCGACCGGGTGCTGTTCGCCGATCCCGCCGACCGCCACGTGGTGAAGGCGATCTTCACCAAGCCGGTCGAGGCAGCCGACGTGGCCGCCTACGTGCGCAGCCGCTGCTCGCGCGAGTAGGTGGCAACAGGGAACGACGAGAGGCCTCCGGCGGCCGGGGCCACGGGCCCCGGACCCCGCTTATTTGGCCTAGCCTCCGCGACACTGCCTTCCAAGCTGCGACACGGTGTCGCGGAGGCTAGGCCAACCAAATGGGGTCTGGGGCCCTCGGCCCCAGCCGCCGGAGGCCCCCG
>DASVQE010000107.1:0-193431 GCA_036389275.1 Thermoanaerobaculia bacterium | reverse complement strand
TACTGGGTGCGCGTCTCGAACAGTTGCGGCACAGCCGACAGCAGCAGCGCGACCGTGACGGTGCAGGCGGCGTGTACCGCGCCGAGCATCACCTCGCAGCCGCAGTCGCAGACCATCACCGCCGGCCAGACCGCCACGCTGACGGTCGCCGCGACCGGCAGCGGTCCGCTGTTCTACCAGTGGTACGTCGGCGCGTCGGGCAACACCGCGCAGCCGATCTCCGGCCAGACCAACGCATCCTTCTCCGTCTCGCCGGCGGCGACGACCACGTACTGGGTGCGCGTGTCGAACAGTTGCGGCGCGGCCAACAGCGTCGCCGCGACCGTGACGGTGCAGGCGGCCTGCACGCCGCCGTCGATCACCGCGCAGCCGCAGTCGCAGACCATCACCTACGGCCAGACGGCGACGCTCTCGGTCACCGCGACCGGCACGAATCTCACGTATCAGTGGTACGTCGGCAATCCGGGCGACACCAGCCAGCCGATCGCCGGCCAGACCGCGCGCACGTTCTCCACTTCGCCCGCGTCGACCAGCACGTACTGGGTGCGCGTGGCGAACGCCTGCGGCGCGGTCAACAGCACCAGCGCCACCGTGACCGTGACGGCGGCCTGCACGGCGCCGGCGATCACCGCGCAGCCGCAGTCGCAGACGATCGCGTACGGCCAGACCGCCACGCTGTCGGTCACCGCGACCGGCACGAACCTCACGTATCAGTGGTACGTCGGCAATCCCGGCGACACCAGCCAGCCGATCGCCGGCCAGACCGCGCGTACGTTCTCCACTTCGCCGGCGTCGACCAGCACGTACTGGGTGCGCGTGGCGAACGCCTGCGGCTCGGTGAACAGCACCAGCGCCACTGTCACCGTGACCGCGGCCTGCGCCGCGCCGTCGATCACCACGCAGCCGACCTCGCGCTCGATCTCCAGCGGACAGTCGACCACGCTCACCGTCGCCGCGAGCGGCACCGCGCCGCTGTCGTATCAGTGGTACACCGGTACGTCGGGCAACACCGCCTCGCCGATCTCCGGCGCGACTTCGAGCTCGCTGACCGTCTCGCCGACGTCGACCACCTCGTACTGGGTGCGCGTCACCAACAGTTGCGGCAGCGCGAACAGCAGCACCGCCACGGTGACCGTGACCACCACTCCGCCGCCGCCGACCGGCGCGCGCCGGGTGCGCGCCGACTTTGACGCCGACCGCGCCTCGGAGCTGATGCTGCGCAACTCCGCCAATCAGCTGGCGATGTGGGACTTCAGCGGACGGACGGTGATCGATAGCTCCAACTTCGCTACGGTCTCGAGCTCGTCGTGGCGCATCGAAGGCTTCGGCGACTTCAACGCCGACGGCTATTACGACATCCTCTTCCGCAGCGTCGGCGGCACGCAGGTCGCGATCTGGTTGATGCGCGGACGCACCGTGCTCTCGTCCGGACTCGCCGGCACGCTGCCGTCGACGGCCTGGAACTTCGAAGCCTTCGGCGACTTCAACGGCGACGGCCGCACCGACGCCATCGCCCGCAACCCGAATACCGGCGAAGTGGCCATGTGGGAGTTCAACGGCACGGCGGTGGTCAGCAACTCCGTCATCCAGACGGTGGGCGATCTGAACTGGCGCATCCAGGGTGCCGGCGACTTCAACGCCGACGGCAAGGACGAGCTGATCTGGCGTCACCTGTCGACGCAGCAGATGGCCATGTGGGAGTTCTCCGGCCGCACCATCAGCAACGGTTCCGTCTTCGCCACCGCGCCCGGCACGTCCTGGGTGGTCCTCGGCATCGGTGACTTCGACGGCGACGGCCGCTCCGACATCCTCTGGCAGAACACGTCGACCCTCGACGTGACGGTCTGGGACATGGATTACCGCACCGTCGTCGCGACTGTGAACGTCGTGCGCGTCGGCAGCAGCGCCTGGGTCGTCGACGCCATCGGCGACTACGACGGCGACGGCTCGGACGAGATCATCTGGTTCAACGCCTCGACCCGTCAGGTGGCGATGTGGGATCTCTCCGCCTCGCACACGCTCGTCAACGGCGGCATCGTGGCGACGGTGCCGGGCGACTACGTCATCCAGCCGCCGTTCGATCCGGTGCGCTGATCTCCCGCACGATCGCGGCGAAGCGCAGCACGCGCTTCGCCGCGATATCCTCCGGGCGTGAAGTGGACCAAACGAGGCCGCATCTACGTGCCGGACGGTTCCGTCTCCTGGGCGCAGCGTTACGCGTTTCCGCCGATTCCCGTCCGCCGCGACGACTCCACGCTGCGCATCTACTGCGCGTTTTGTGACGCGAACACCGTCGGCCGCCTCGGCTACGTCGACGTCGATCCGCGCGATCCGTCGCGCGTGCTCCGCGTCGCCGAGCGGCCGCTGCTCGACATCGGCGAGCCGGGGATGTTCGACGAGAACGGTCTGCTGCCGACGTCGATCCTGCCGGTCGGCGACGAGATCTATCTCTATTACGTCGGCTATCAGCTCGGCTACAAAGTGCGCTACTTCCAGTTCCAGGGTCTGGCCGTCAGCCGCGACGGCGGCGAGTCGTTCCAGCGCTACTCGCGCGTGCCGGTGCTCGACCGCAGCGACGCCGAGCCGCTCAACCGCACTTCGGCCTTTGTGATGCGTGACGGCCAGCGCTTCCGCATGTGGTACACGGCCGGCGACGTCTGGACCTCCGGCGCCGGCGGCAAGGCGCTGCCGCTGTACAACCTTCGCTACGTCGAGAGCGACGACGGCAAGCAGTGGCCGTCGCGCGGCGCCGTGGCCGTCGATTTCGCATCGGAGGACGAGCACGCGCTCGGCCGTCCGTGGATCTATCAGGACCGCGATCGCTGGCGGATGTTCTTCTCGTCGCGCACGCGTTCGAAGGACTACCGCATCGGCTACGCCGAGTCGTTCGACCGCGGCCTCTCGTGGATCCGGAAGGACGACGAGATCGGCATCGACGTTTCGGAATCGGGTTGGGACTCGGAGATGGTCGCCTACGCGAGCGTGATCGATCTCGAAGGGGAAGTGGTCATGTTCTACAACGGCAACGGCTGCGGACAGACCGGCTTCGGCTACGCCGTGCTCGACTCGTGGTAAGAAGGATTTCGTGAAGGCCGTCATTCGCGCGATCGCCGCGCACCTGCCCGAGCGCGAGCTCACCAACCGCGAGCTCGCCGAACAGCTCGGCGGCGAGTGGACCGCCGAGAAGATGCTCGAGAAGACCGGCATCGCAGCGCGCCGCGTGGCCGGTCCCGACGAATGCGCCTCCGACCTCGGCGTCAAAGCGGCGCAGTCGCTCCTCGACGCGACCGCTTTTCCGCGCGAGCAGATCGACTATCTCCTCTTCGTCACGCAGACGCCCGACTACTTCATGCCCTCGACCGCCTGCCTGGTGCAGGACCGCCTCGGCCTGCCGACGAGCTGCGGCGCGATCGACATCGGCCAGGGCTGCTCCGGCTGGGTGTACGGCCTCTCCGTCGCCAAGAGCCTGATCGAGAGCGAGGTGGTGCGGAACGTCCTCCTCGTCACCGCCGACACCGCCTCGAAGTACATGAATCCGCGCGACCGCAGCGTGCGCACGATCTTCGGCGACGGCGCCGCGGCCACGCTGCTCACCGCGGATGCGAGTGCACAAGAAATGGTCGGTCCCTTCGTCTTCGGCACCGACGGCCGCGGCGTCGAGTCGATCGTCATTCCGGCGGGCGGCTTCCGCAACCCGGCCAGCGACGAGCGCCGCGTCGCACGCGAAGGCAAAGACGGCATCTGGCGCTCCGAAGCCGACATCCACATGAACGGCCCGGAAGTCTTCAACTTCACGCTGCAGTCGGTGCCGAAAGCGATCCGCGCGCTGCTGGCGAAAGCGGGACGGACGATGGACGACGTCGATCTCTTCATCTTCCACCAGGCCAACCGCTTCATGCTCGACCGCCTGCGCGCGAAGATGGAGATTCCCGAAGACCGCTTCTGCATCGATCTCGAATGGTGCGGCAACACCACCTCGTCGTCGATCCCGATCGCGCTGAGCCGCGCCGTCGCGGCCGGCCGCGTGCAGCCGGGCATGCGCGTGATGGCGGTGGCATTCGGCGTCGGCTACTCGTGGGCCGCTGCTATGATTACCGCCGCATGAAGGACGTTCTCGCGCGGAAGCTCGCCGACGTCGCCGGAGTCGCTCCGGCGGATTTGCGCGACGACACCGTGCTCGCCGCGAGCGACTGGGATTCGGTCGTCGTGCTCGACGTCATCGCCGCGATGGACGAGGCGTACGACGTGCGGCTCAGCACCGCGACGATCTGGAACTGCCGCACGCTCGGCGACCTGAAGAGCGCCCTGCGCAGCGCCGGCGCCGACGTCTGATGGCGAAGAAGCCTCTGCTCGTCGTCGGCGACGGTGAGTTCGCGCAGATCGTCCACGAGTACCTCACCACCGACTCCGACTACGACGTGGCGGCCTTCGCGGTCGAGCGTGCCTTCCTGAAACGCGAGTCGCTCCTCGGCCTTCCGGTGATCGCGCTCGAAGACGCGCCGCGCCTCTTTCCGCCGTCCGCGTACGAAGCGTGCGTCGCCGTCACCTACACGCAGCTCAACCGCGTGCGCGCGCGGCTCTACGCGGCGGTCAAGGCGATGGGCTACCGCCTGGCGCGCTACGTCAGCTCGAAGTCGTCCGTCGCGCCGACGGCGACCATCGGCGAGAACACGTTTCTGTTCGAGTTCAACGTCATCCAGTACCAGGCCGTCATCGGCGACGACGTGATGATGTGGACGTTCAATCACGTCGGCCATCGCGGCGCGGTCGGCAGCCATTCGTTCGTCACCTCGCACGTGGTCGTGGCGGGATTCAGCAGCGTCGGCGAGAGCTGTTTCCTCGGCACCGGCGCGATCGTCGGCGACAACGTCACGGTCGGCCGCGACACGATTATCGGCGCCGGCGCCGTGGCGCTGCGCGACGTCCCCGATCGGCAGGTGATGCGCGGCAATCCGGCGGTGCATGCCGGCGTCGACAGCTTCCGCATCTTCGGCGTGCGCGAATGATCGCCGTCGCGACTTACACGCCGGCCGCTCGCGACGCCTGGAATGCCTTCGTCGCCGCGTCGCGCAACGGCACCTTCCTCTTCCACCGCGACTACATGGAGTACCACGCCGACCGCTTCCGCGACGGCTCGCTGCTCTTCTACGACGGCGTCGAGCTCGTGGCCATCCTGCCGGCGAGCGACGACGGCGAGCGGCTGGTCAGCCACGCCGGGCTCACGTACGGCGGCCTCGTCACCGCGCCGCGCGCGCGCGCCGCGACGATCCTGGAGTGTTTCGACGCGCTGGCCGCGTACGCGCGCGAGCACGCCATCGCCCGGCTGCTCTACAAGCGCGTGCCGTCGATCTATCACCGCGTGCCGTCGGACGAGGATCTTTACGCGCTCTTCCGCGCCGGCGCGCTCCTGGTGCGGCGCGATCTCGCCTCGGCCGTGCGCATGTCCGCGCCGCTGCCGTACTCGAAAGGGCGGCACGCCTGCGTGGTGCGCAGCCGCCGCAGCGGCGTCACCGTCGCGGAGAGCGCCGACTTTGCCGCGTTCATGGCCATCGAGGAAGCGCACCTGCAGTCGAAGTACAACGTCCGTCCGGTCCACACCGCGGCCGAGCTCGAGCTGCTCGCGAGCCGCTTTCCGGCGAACATCCGCCTCTTCACCGCGGCGCGCGAGTCGCGCACCATCGGCGGCGTGGTGATCTACGAGACCGACCGCGTGGCGCACGCGCAGTACATCGCCGCGAACGAGGAAGGGAAGGAGCATGGCGCGATCGACGCCGTGATCGATCATCTGCTCACGCGCGTTTACGCGGCGAAGCCGTACTTCGACTTCGGCATCTCCACCGAGCAGCAGGGCCGCCAGCTCAACTCCGGCCTGATCGCGAACAAAGAGAGTTACGGCGCCCGAGGCATCGTCTACGATGCGTACGAACTGACGTTTGCGTGAGGTGGTGTTGGCGTATCCGACGGTCGACGATTGCGCGCTCATCGAGCTGCCGAGGATTCCGGACGTGCGCGGCAGCCTCTCGTTCGTCGAGGGCGCGCGCCACATCGCGTTCCCG
This sequence comes from Thermoanaerobaculia bacterium, assembly GCA_036389275.1. Taxonomy (GTDB): domain Bacteria; phylum Acidobacteriota; class Thermoanaerobaculia; order Gp7-AA8; family Gp7-AA8; genus QHVT01. The sequence goes on along the minus strand of DASVQE010000107.1, from coordinate 187,375 downwards.
ATCGCGCGCACGTACTGGGTGTACGACGTGCCGGGCGACGCGGCGCGGCCGGGGCACGCGCACCGCGAGCTCGAGGAAGTGGTGATCGCGCTCTCGGGTAGTTTCGAGGTGCGCCTCGATGACGGCAGCCGTCAGCGCGTGGTGCGGCTCAACCGCTCGTACCGCGGCGTGCACGTGCCGCGGATGATCTGGCGAGCCTTCAGCGACTTCTCGACCAACTCGGTCTGCCTCGTGCTGGCCTCGCGCCACTTCGCCGAGGACGACTACATTCGCGACTATGCGCGCTTCGTCGCGGCGAGGAACGCGTGAGCGCCGGCCGCACCACCGTGCACGACTGCACGATCATCGACCTGCCGCGCATCGTGCGGCCGGAAGGCTCGATCACCTTCGTCGAGAGCGGCGGCCACGTTCCGTTCGAGCTGCAGCGCGTCTACTACCTCTACGACATCCCCGGCGATCAATTTCGCGGCGGCCACGCGCATCGCGAGCTCCAGCAGCTCTTCGTCTCCTGCCTCGGCGCGTTCGACGTCGTGCTCGACGACGGCACCAGCCGCCGCACCGTCACGCTGAACCGCTCCTACTACGGCCTCTACGTCCCGGCCGGGATCTGGCGCGAGCTCGAGAACTTCTCCTCCGGCAGCGTCTGTCTCGTCCTGGCCTCGCTGCCGTACGACGAGTCGGAATACATCCGCGACCGCGCCGAGTTCGTGCGGCTCAAGCCCACGTTGTAGGAACCGCGTAGCAGATCACGTCCATCCCGTCTTCGCCTTGCGTGCGCAGGAAGAGGCGATAGTCGAGATCGAGGCGGTGCAGCTCGAGCGGCAGTTGCCACAGATCATCGGGGCGGTGATAGACGCTCACGGCGAGCAGCGGCTGCGCCACTTCGACGAGCTTTTGCGTCCCGCGCAAAGCCTCCCATTCGCCGCCTTCGACGTCGTACTTGACGAACGTCTGCACGCGCCGCAGCGGCACGGTCTCGTCGATGCGCACGATCGCCACCTCGGTCGTGCCATCGCTCTCGCGCGCGGCGCTGGCGTTGCCGGTCATGTTGAAGCGCGCGGTGCCGGCTTTGTCGCCGACCGCGGCGCAATGCAGCTCGATGCGCCGCGCGATCTCAGGGTCGAGCGTCGCGGTGTAGTCGCGCAGCCGCTCGTAATTGCGCGCATCCGGCTCGAACGCGTAGATCGCGCCGAAGCGATCGCCCTGGCGGCGGAGGAAGTAGCGGATCGTGTCGCCGTCGTACGCTCCGGCGTCGACGAACACGCACTCCGGTCCGACCGGCGGCACGACGTCCTCGGGAAAGTAGTTCTCCTTCGAATTCGGCGGCAGCGCGTCGTGATCGAGCTGCAGCCGGAAGCGCAGATGCGCGGCGAACTGCCGCCGCGACTCTTCGTCGGCGAAGAGACCGGCCGCGCGGAGAATGTCGTCGCGTTTGCGCAGCACGCGGTCGGGCGTCTCGAACTGGACGTAGGGGAGGAACGCGTCGGGATAGGCCCAGGCCAAGTCGATCAGCGAGATCACGCGAGCGCGCGTGACGTACCCCAGCCGCTCGCGCGCGCGGCGGAACGGCAGGAACGGATTGATCATCGTGACGACGAAGACCGCCTCGTCGCCGAAGCGCTCGGCCGCGTCGGCCGGCGTCATCACCGGCACGCCTTCGATGGTCGTGCCGCGCAGCGACGGCGTATCGTCGGCCCAGGCGTCGAGCGTGCGGCCGGCGCGTCGCAGCCGCGCCAGCATGTGCCGTCCGGTCGTGCCGGCGCCGTAGAAGACGAGCGGCGCATCGAGGCGGAACCGCGGCTCGGCGGCGCGCGCGGCGGCGGCCTCGGGAGTCTCGCTCAGCAGCGCGGCCAGCGCGTCAGACACGGGCCGTCGCCATCGCCGCGGCGATCCGCTTCTCGCGCCAGGCGTGCGCGCTGTCGGCCGTCTCGGAGTCGTAGCCGAGGAGGCCGCGCAGGAACGGATCGTCGCTGAACTTGCCGTTCAGCATCTTCGGGAAGCTCATCTGCTGCTTGATCAGCGGCAGCGTGTAGATGTGATTCACCGCTCGCCGCGGCCTGGCCGAGCGATTCACGCCGCCGCGGTGATAGACCATTGCGTCGAACACCAGGATCGATCCGGCCGGCGCCGTCATCGCCACCTGGTGTTTGGCGACGTACTCCGGCGACGGGAACTCTTCGCTCTTATGCGAAGCCGGCAGCATGTACGTCGCGCCGGTCTCCTCGCGGAACTCGTCAATGCAGACCAGCGCGCTCATGCTCAGCGGGCGGCTGCTCACGAAGTGCTGCCAGTTCAAGTCGCGGTGCCACGTCGCCGAGTAGGGCGACGCGCCGGGGCGGTTGATGATCCCGTTCTGCGACATCAGGATGAAGTGCTCGCCGAGGATCCGGCGCAGGATGGCCATCACCGCGGGATGCGCGGCCAGCCGCACGAAATCGTCGTCGTAGGCGAGAGCCGAGCGCGCCACGTCGGAGTCGTTGATCCGCTCGAGCGCCTCGGCGCCGCCGCACTCGCGCACCTGCCGCTCATAGATCGCGTCGATCTTCGCCGCGTACGACGCCAGCTCCGCGGCCGACAGACCGCCGTCGACGATCGTGTAGCCGATCGTCCGGATTTCCTCCAGATGCGCGTCGTAACGGTCGCTGTTGCGATGGATCTCGCGGATTCCGTGGAGGCGTAGCTCGTCGGTCATCGGACCGTGCGATCATCGAGAACAACATGCGGCAAGTCAAGGCAGAATGCCGGGCGCAGCGATGACCGCCACGACGACACGCGTGCCGTTTCTCGACGTGCGCGCCGCGCACGAGGAAATGCGCGAGGAGCTGCGCGCCGCGTACGAGCGTGTCATGGCCTCCGGCGTCTACATCCTCGGCGACGAGGTGACGGCGTTCGAAAAAGCCTTCGCGCGCGCTTGCGGCGCGCGCTTCTGCGTCGGCGTGTCTAACGGCCTTGACGCGCTGCATCTGCTGCTGCGCGCCTGCGGCGTCGGCGAAGGTGCGGACGACGAAGTGCTCGTGCCGTCGCACACGTTCATCGCCACCTGGCTGGCGGTGACGCATGCCGGCGCGCGCATCGTCCCGGTCGAATGCGATCCGGCGACGTACAACCTCGACCCGGCCGCGCTCGAGCGCGCCATCACGCCGCGCACGCGCGCCATCATCGCCGTGCATCTCTACGGGCAGCCGGCGGACATGGACGCGATCAACGCGATCGCGGCGCGCTGCGGGCTCGTCGTCCTCGAAGACGCCGCGCAGGCGCATGGGGCATGCCTCGGCGCGCGTCGCGCCGGCGCGCTCGGCCACGCTGCGGCGTTCAGTTTCTATCCCGCGAAAAACCTCGGTGCGCTCGGCGACGGCGGCGCGGTGGTGACCAACGATGCGCTCATGGCCGAGGAGCTGCGCCGGCTGCGCAACTACGGCTCGCGCGCCAAGTACGAACATGATGCGGTCGGCTACAACGCGCGCCTCGATCCGTTGCAGGCCGCCTTTCTGCGCGCGAAGCTGCCGCATCTCGAGCGGTGGAACGCGCGCCGCCGCGCGGTGGCCGCGCGGTATGTCGAAGGCCTCGCCGGTGCGCGCGATCTCGTCCTTCCGCATGTGCGGAACGACGTCCTTCCATCGTGGCATCTCTTCGTCATTCGGCATCGCCGGCGTGACGCATTGCAGGCATTCCTGCAGGAGCGCGGCATCGACACCCTCATCCACTATCCGATTCCACCGCACCGCTCCGGCGCGTACGCGGAAGAACATCATGGGCCGCTGCCGATCGCCGAGGAGCTCGCGCGAACGGTGCTGAGCCTCCCGATGGGACCGCACCTCTCCGACGACGCGGTCGACTACGTCATCGCCGCCGTCCGCGAATTCGCCGATGCGTGAGCTGCTCGCGGCCATCGCCAAGACGGCCGGCGGCTCGGCCGCGGCGATGCTCGCCGCCGCGGTGGCGGTGAAGATCATCGCCGTCGTCGCCGGCACCGAAGGCGTGGGGCTCTTCTCGATTTTGCGTCAGGCGCAACAGACCGCGGTGCTGCTCGCGCTGCTCAACGGCCAGAACGCGCTGGTGCAGGGCATCGCCAGCCGCGCCGACGAGCAGGAGCGCCGCACGTACATCAACACCGCCATGGGGATCGTGGCCATCCTCACCGCCATCGTGGTCGGCGTGCTCGCCGTCGCGCCGGCGCTGTTGCTGCGCGGCCTGCGCGTCGAGGCGGGCGTCGCGCGCGTGCTGGCGTTGTCGGTCGCCTGCGGCGCGCTCTCCGGATTCGCCGCCGGCATCCTCACCGGACATCGCCTGATCGGCCGCGCTGCCGCCGTCACCGTCGTCAACTACGTGCTCGTCGCCGCCTTCGCGCTGCCGGCCGCGCGCGCGGCGCTGCGCGGCCACGCCGCGGCCTTCTCGTGGCAGCTCGCCGCCGGCACCGCCGCCGCCGCCGCATTCGCGTGGACGGCGGTGGTCGCGGCGCGCCTCACCCGGCTCGAGCGTCCGCGCTGGTCGCCGCAGGTGCGCGCCGCCGCACGCCACTTCCTCGGCATGGCCTCGACCCTCACCATCGCCGCCGCCGCTGGCTACGGCCTGCCGCTGCTGATGCGCATGCTGATCGTGCGGCACTTCGGCTTCAGCGGCGCGGGCCTCTTCGACGTCGCCTGGACGCTCAGCATGACCTACGTGATGCTGATCCTGACCGGCTTCTCCGCCTACTACCTGCCGGCCCTGAGCGGCATCCGCGATCCGGCCGAGCGCATCGAGCTGATCGGCCGCGTGCTGCGGCTGGCGGTGATCCTGATGCTGCCGCTGGTGACGCTCGTCGTCGTGGCCAAGCCGCTGCTGGTGCGGCTGCTCTACAGCGAGCAGTTCCTGCCGTCGCTGCGCATCATGCGCTGGATGCTGATTGGCGACGCGCTCAAGATCGTGAGCTGGGTCTTCTCGTACACAATGGTCGCGTACGCCGACAACCGGATGTACGCGGCGACGGAGCTGATCTGGGGCGCGCTGGCCGTCGGCAGCGTCTACCTGGCCGTGCACTCGGCGCACTCGCTGGAGCTCATCGGCGTCAGCTTCCTCGTGCTCTACGCCGCCTACCTGGTGTTGATGTCGTGGTACGTGCGGCGGCGTCACGCCTTTCCGCTGCGACTCGGCGCGCGCGGCGTGGCGGCGGCGCTGGCGGTGATCGTGGCGGCCTCGCTCGTCACCTGGAACGACGTGGCGATGCGCTGGCCGTTCGCCATCGGCGCAGTGCTCGCCGCGGCCGCGGTGTCGACGCTGCTGCTCTCCGCCGACGAGCGGAATGCGGCGCTGCGCTGGCTCCGGCTGCGCGCGGCGTAGGGTAGAGTAGCGGCGTGGATGATGTGAGTGTCGTCGCACCGGCGGCGCAGCGCGAACGCGCGGGCGCCGCGGAACGTGAGCTGCGGGTGCTCGCGCTCACGAGCTATCCCGACGAGGCGGCGTGTACGCGCTTCCGGATCGGCCAGTTCGTCGACCGCTTGTCGGCGCGCGGCGCACACGTCACGCTGCTGCCGTTCCTCGACACCGCCGCCTTCCGGCGTCTCTACGATCCGCGGCGCTGGTTACAGACCACGCTGTCGGTGATCGCCGGCATCGTCCGCCGTGTCGTGCAACTGCCGGTGATGTGGCGCGCCGACGTCGTCTTCATCCAGCGCGAGGCCATGCTCCTCGGCCCGCCGCTGGTCGAGTGGATCGCCGCGCGCGTGGCGCGCCGGCCGGTCGTGCTCGATCTCGACGACGCGACCTATCTCGACCAGGCCGGCAGCGTCTATGGCCGCCTGACGCGCGTGCTGAAGGCGCGGCACAAGGCGGAGCGGCTGATCGACTACTCGTCGCTCGTGATCTGCGGCAACGAATGGATCGCCGACTACGTGCGCGCGCGCGGCCGCCGCGCCGCGGTGCTGCCGACCACGGTCGACACCGCGCTCTTCACGCCGCGCAGCGACGATCCCACCACCGGCCGCGACGTGCCGGTCATCGGCTGGATCGGCTCGCACTCGACCGCCGCGTATCTCAAGACCATCGTTCCGGTGCTCGAGCGGCTCGCGCGCGATCATCGCTTCCGCGTGCGCGTGGTCGGCGCAGGCGAGCCGATCGCCATCGCCGGCGTCGAGGTCGACAATCTGCCGTGGCGCCGCGACCGCGAGGTCTTCGATTTTCAGACGCTCGACATCGGTGTCTATCCGCTCGCGGACGACGTCTGGGCGCAGGCAAAGTCGGGGCTGAAAGCGGCCGAGTATCTGGCCGTCGGCGTGCCGTTCGTGGCCAGCCCGGTCGGCGTGGTCGCGCACCTCGGGCGCGAAGGCGAGACGCACTTTTTCGCCCGCACTCCGGACGAGTGGTACGAGGCGCTCGCGCGGCTTTTGCGCGAGCCGCAACGGCGGCAGGTGATGGGCGCGGCCTGCCGCGCCTATGCCATCGAGCATTACTCGGTCGAGGAAGTGGGCCGCTGTCTGGACGAACTGTTGCGCGGCGCGGCGTCGCGCATGAGGCATCTGCCGACATGAGCCGCGCGTGCGTCCCGATCCGCTCCGCCGCGCGCGTGCTACGATCCTCGGCTCCGCATGGTTGCCGCGTCCGTTCAATGCGTGCTGCTGGCGGTTGCGGGAACGCTGCTGTTCCTGGTGTGGCGCAGAGTCGATCGCCGCGACCACGTGTGCGGTCTGATCGCCGGCGCCGGCCTCTGCATCCGGTCGCTCGTCTCGCAACTGCTGTTCTGGCTCTCGTATCTCGAGCTCGCGCCCCGAGGGTTGCATGTCGGCGGCGGAATCTGGTTCTTTGCCTTCGACGGCTATCACTATTTCCGCGCGGCTGCCGCGGCGGCGCGCCTCGGCCCGTCGGCGATCGCCGCTACGCTGGGCGGCGACTCGTCGGCGGCGTACGTGGAGACGCTGGCCTGGTTCGTGACGCTCTTCGGCGAGGCTGCGTCGGCCGGCGCGCTGCTGAATCTCTTCTGCTACGCGCTGCTGATGCTGGTGATCGTGGAGTGGCGCGCGGCCGCGAAGGCGCCGCACGCGCTGGCGCGCTTCGCCGCGGGCGCGATCGCGTTCTATCCGGCGGCCGTGCTCTGGTCGTCGCAGCCGCTCAAGGACCCATTCGTCCATCTGCTGCTGGTCAGCTTCCTCGCCGCCGGGCATCTGTGGGATCGCGCCTGGCGCGGCTCGACGCGCTCCTCGGCGGCCGCGGCGGCCGGCGTGGCGGTGATGTTCGCCGCGCTCTCGGTCACCACCGGCACGCGCTGGTATCTCGGCTTCGCGCTGCTGCTGGCCGCGGCGATGTTCTTCGCCGTGGTGGTGCTGGCGTCGCGCCGCCGGACCGCGCTGGTGGTCGCATCGCTGGTGGCGTTCGTGCTGCTCTCGCGCGGCTTTCTCCTCGGAGGCACGCGCATTCCGCCGGTGCTGGTGGCGCTGCTGAACCTCGGCGGCGCGTCGGTCATCGACACCGGCGGCGAGCTGCTGGTGGTGGCCGAGCGCGCACGGGCGTTGTCGGAGTACGCTGCCGGAGCTACGGAGATCCGGGTTTCCGGAAGTCCGTCAGTCATGAAACGATGGCTGGCAGGATCGGCAGCCATCAGCGTGCCGCACTTCATGCTGCAGCATCAGACCTTCATCCGCATCGGCGGCGGCCGCGGGCTGTTCTGGTTCGCGGATGCCGACACGCTGCTCTTCGTCTGGCTCTGCATCGGCGCGGCCATGCTCATCCGGGCGGAGCGCCCGCGCTCCTGGCGCACGATTCCGCCGTTCTGGCTCGCCGCCGGCACGGCCGTGCTGATCGCGCTTCCGCTGCTCTACGCGGTCGCGAATTTCGGCACGCTCTTCCGCTTTCGCGGAATGCTGTGGGTGCCGATCGCCGTCGCGCCTCTCGCCGCGGCGCGGCCGGAGGCGGAAGAAACGGCGCACTCCTGATGCAGGAGAGCGCGCGATGAAGCGGGCCAGGAACGTCGACGAGTCGGTCGTCTCCGGATTCGGCGACGAGTGGCGCCGCTTCGATCAGACGCCGGTGCTCGCTCAGACCGAGTTGCGCGAGCTCTTCGACGCCTACTTTCACATTTTCCCGTGGGAGGCGCTGCCGGGCGATGCGGTCGGCCTCGACGTGGGTTGCGGCAGCGGACGGTGGGCGCGCTTCGTCGCGCCGCGTGTGGCCCGGCTGTTGTGCATCGACGCCAGCAGCGAGGCCGCGGATGTCGCCAGGAAAAACCTCTCCGAATATCCGAATGCGGAAGTGCACGTCGCAACCGTCGACGACCTTCCGGTCGGCGATGAGTCGGTCGACTTCGTCTACAGCCTCGGCGTCCTGCATCACGTGCCCGACACCGCCGCCGGTCTGCGCAGTTGCGCGGCCAAGCTCAAGCGCGGCGGGCCGATGCTCGTCTATCTCTATTACGCCTTCGACAACCGGCCGATGTGGTTCCGCCTGGTGTGGCACCTCTCCAATCCATTGCGGTTTTTCATCTCGCGCACGCCGCACGTGCTGCGCTATTTCCTCAGCCAACTGCTCGCCGGCCTGGTCTACTGGCCGCTGGCGCGCTTCGGCCGGCTGCTCGAGCGCCTCGGCATGAACGTCGAGCACATGCCGCTGAGCTATTACAGGAAGCGGAGTTTCTACGTGATGCGCACGGACGTCCTCGACCGCTTCGGCACGCGTCTCGAGCAGCGCTTCACGCGCAAGCAGATCGAGACCATGATGCGCGAGGCCGGACTGGATGGAATCCGCTTCAGTGAAACGGCGCCGTTCTGGTGCGCGGTCGGATTCAAACGCTGACATGATCGATGCCCTGCAACTGCTGGCCTGTCCCACGTGTAAAGGCCCGCTGACCGATGGTGCGGACCTCACGTGCGTCGCGCACGGAGTCGTCGCCGTCCGCCGCCTCGGCGCCATCGACTTTCTCTTCAATCAAAAAGAACTGCAATCCGCCGCCGGCGGCTCGTTCGACCTGAAGGAAGACGAGGCGAAGGCGATCGCATTACAGCCCGACCTCGAGCGGATGTCGTTCCGCGCCTTGCAGCAGCGGCTGGCCGACGACGACGCCGGCATGGAAGCGCGGAGCGCGCTGCAGGCCGCGGCGGTGCGGCGCTTCAATGAGAGTTATGCGCGCGCCGAAAGCGAAGTGGCCTTGAGCGCCGGCGACGCCATTCTCAACAAAGTGAATCCGCACCTGCAGGATCGCGGGTTGCCGCCGGTCGGCGGCGCCGTGGCGCTGGAAGCGGGCGGCGGACATGGTCTGCATCTGCCGTCCTTCGGCCGGCTGTTCGACTCGGTGGTCTTTCTCGACTGCTCGCTCGTCAATCTGGTGATGGGGACGAAGCTGACGGCGGAAACGGGCGTCGGCGACAAAGTGATTTACGTGCGCGGCGACGCCACGGCGCTGCCGTTTCGTGATCAGGTGTTCGACTTCGTCCATGAGGCCGGCGTGATCGAGCATGTGGACCGCCCGGATCGCATGGTGGCCGAGGCTTTGCGGGTGATCTCGGAGCGCGGCACGTATGTTTGCCTGTCGCCGAACCGCTATCCATTGAGCGCCGAGCCGCATTTCCGGCTGCCGCTGTTCGGGATTTTTCCGAAGGCATTGCGCCGCCGGCTCATTCCGCTCACGCGCGGCCTCAATGCCGAATATGGGACCGATCTGCTGTCGCTCTGGAAATTGCGGCGGATGTTTCGCGCGGCGGGCGAGCGCAAGGTGCCGATTTATTTTCTGCCGCGGCGCCTGCCGCAGACGGCGCGCAAGACGCTGTTGCGGCGCGTCATTCACGGCGCCTTTCAATGGCCGGTCATCGGCAGCATGACCTCGTTCGTCCTCAATAAACTGCTCCTGCCGGTGATGCCGTATCACATCGCCGTGGTCGCGCGTCAGGGCAAGCGGCGGTGAGTGACGCGCCGGCGGAAGCCTCGCTTCCGGCGCCCGCGATCGTGCCTCCGAGCCGTTTGCGCTGGAACGCGGCCGCCAATCTCGCCGGCACCGCCTGGGCCTCGCTCCTCGGTATTGCGCTCGTCCCGCTCTATCTCCGCTACCTCGGCATTGAAGCGTATGCGCTGGTCGGCCTCTACACGGTCATCCAGACCTCGCTGACGATCTTCGATCTCGGCCTCGGCCTCACTGTGACGCGCGGCATGGCGCGCCTTTCCGTGAAGCCCGACGCCGCGCGCGCGCAACGCGATCTGCTGCGCAGCGTGGAAGTGGTGTACTGGAGCGTGGCGGCGATTCTCGGCGCGGCGATCTTCTTCGCGGCCGGACCGATTGCGCGCTATTGGATCCGTCCCGGCGCGCTGCCGCTGGCGACTGTGGTGATGGCCGTGCGGCTCATGGGTCTGGTCAATGCCTTTGCCTTTCCGGTCTCGCTCTATCGCGCCGCGCTCCTCGGCCTCGACCGGCAGGTGGTGATGAACGGGGTGATGATCACCCTCGGTACGATCCGCGGCCTCGGCGCCGTGCTCGTACTGATCGTCATCGCGCCCGCCATTCAGGTGTTTTTCGCCTGGCAGGCGGTGGCCACCGCGGCGTTGACGGCGACGCTGGCATTTTTCGCGTGGCGTTCGTTGCGCGCGGACGTCCTTCCGCAGTTCCGGAGAGACTTATTGCGGGAGGAGTGGCCTTACGCATTGCGGGTTTCATCGGCGCTCGTCTTGAACATGTTTCTGGCGAACATCGACAAAATCCTGCTGAGCGGCATTCTGCCGCTGGCTGCATTCGGCTATTACGCATTGGCGGCGACGCTCGCACAGGCGCCGCTGCTCGTCTCCAATCCGCTCAATACCGCCGTTTTTCCACGCTTCACGCGCCTCTTCGAAACGCGCAATGAAGAGGAGATGGCCGCGCTCTATCACACGACCACGCAGGCCGCGGCCGTGCTGGTCCTGCCGGGCTCCGCGCTCCTGGCGGCATTCGCGCCGGTGATCCTGCGTCTGTGGACGCGCAATCCCGCCGCCGCGGCGAACGGCAGCATCATCGCCACGATTCTCGTCTGCGCAACCGCGCTCGTGGCCGTCGTCAGCGTCTCCGGCTATCTCGCCTCGGCCGGCGGACGGCCGCAGGTCATGACGCAGGTGAATCTCGCCGCGGCCGCGTTCATCGTGCCGGCGATGATGTTCGTCGCGCCGCGCTACGGCGCGCCCGGCGCCGCACTCGTGTGGGCGTCGGTCGGCGCGTTTCATCTCCTCGGCGCGGTGCCGCTGACGCATCGCTATTTCCTGCCGCGGGAGATGTGGCGCTGGTATGTCGACGATCTCGCCAAGCCGCTGCTGGCCATCGCTGCGCTGCTGATTCCGGCGCGGCTCTGGCTGCCGTGGCCGCACGGCGCGCTGCTGACGCTCTTCGAGCTCGTGGCCATCTTCGCCGCCTGCACGATCGCGGCGGTGCTCGCCACGAGCCGCGTGCGCGCCCTCGCGCTGCGCCTGCTGCGCGTCAGGCCGGCGTCGTCTTCCCGACCGCGATGATCGAGGCGCCGCGAATTTCCTCTTCGACCACGCGGAATCCATTGCGCTCCAACTGTTCGCGCAGGACGCGCGGCGTGTATTCGCGCACGTGATCGGCGTCGGCGTAGAACGGCGAGCCGACGGTCGCGCGCACGGAGTTCAGTGGATCGGCCTCGAAATTCGGCACCTCGACGACCAATGCCGAGGAGTGGTCGCGGAGGAGCGAGAGCACCTCGTCGGGACGGTCGAGATGCTCGAGCACGTGGACGAGCAGCACCACGTCGTAATGCCGCTGCGCCGCGAGCTCGAAGCCGTTGCCGGCGACGTACTCCACATTCGCCGGCACGCCGAGTGCGTGGGCGCGGGCGATGTTCGACGGAGACATGTCGACGCCGATCACGCGCGCGCTGAGCGGCGCGGCCATCCGCGAGAGCCGGCCGTTGCCGCATCCGAGGTCGAGGACGGTGGCGCCGGGAGGAATCGTGCGGCGCAAGAGGTCGGCAGTGACGCCGCGCGTGGCCGTCTCGAACGCATCGCCGAAACGCACGGAACTGATCTCGTAGGCGAGCCGCCAGAACAGCCAGGCTCCTTTGAGCAGCACGCGGAGCAGCAGCGGCTCGAAACCGATTGCGCGCAATGCATTCACGCCGCGGAAGACCAGCGACGACGCGATCGAGCGCGGCTTGCGCCGCGGCATGGTGAGATCGGATTCGCGCAGGCTGGCACTGGGGCGGTATTGCGGAAGCATTTGCGCGTCGCATGGTAGTCTACGCCGCGCCGCGCCTTGCGGATTCGACGATGACACCCGGTCCCGCCGAGCGAGCCGCACTGGAGCACGATTCTCCGCAGGCCGCCGAACATCGCAGCCGCTATTTTCATGCGGCGCCCTATGTCGCCGGTAAAGAGGTGGTCGACATCGCCTGCGGCGTCGGCAGCGGCGCTTCGATCCTGCGCGACGCCGGCGCGCGCGGCGTGATCGGCTTCGACCTCTCGTGGGACGCGCTGCTGCAATGCAAGCCGCGCCAGCGCGTGCTCTTCTGCCAGGGCGACGGCACGCGGCTGCCGCTGCGCGACGGCATGTGCGAGGTGGTCACCTCGTTCGAGACCGTCGAGCACATCCCCGACTACGACGCATTTCTCGGCGAGTTGCGGCGCATCCTGCGGCCCGGCGGCACGCTGGTGCTGTCGACGCCGAATGCCTTGCACACGAAGCCGGTCAATGGCGTTCCACGCAATCCGTTTCACGTGCGCGAGTTCACGCCGCACGAGCTCGGCGACGCCTTGCGCGCGCACTTTGACTCCGTCGACCTCGTCGGGCAGCGGCCCGCTCCGGCGTTCCGGCCTTGTCCGTATTGGGAAGGTCCGGAGCCGCCGCCGCGCACGCGCGGCGAGCAGATGGTGGCGCTGCTCTGGAAGGTCGCGGCGCGGCTGCCGCGTGCGCTGCGCGAGCCGTTGTGGCGCGCCTGGCGCGGCGTGTCGTTCCATCCGGGCGAGCGCGACTTCGTCTATGAGCGCGACGGCATCGAGCACGCGCATGTGCTCGTGGCGGTCTGTACGCGCGGCTGACTCCGCTGCGCAGTGCCGCCGCGCTTGCTCGTGACCGACAGAAGCAGCGACAATCGCCTCGCCGCGGGAATTCGACACAATCCCGTAACGTCACACCGATACCCGCATGCTCATCGCGATCCTTCAGACAGCACTGCTGCCTCTCGCCGGCCTCGGCCTCTATCGACTCTGGCAGCGGTCGGCGCGGACCGGCCCCTGGATCGCGCTCTTCACCGCCATCGGATTTCTGGCGCGCGCGGGATTCGGATTGCTGCTCTTCTGGCTGTCGTACCTGCCGTTCCGCATTCCCGCGGGACTGGAAGACGACAACGGCTTCTGGTTCTACGCGTGGGACGCGCGCACGTACTTTCGCAGCGCGGCCAGCCTGGCCGACCTCGGATTGAAGGCGATCCTCGAATACCCGAGTCAGGCTGCGGCGGCGTTCTTCGTCAAGCTGCTGGCGCTCTTCATCACCATCTTCGGACCGGTCGCGCCGGTCGGGTTGCTGGTGAATCTCCTGGCCTACCTCGGCACCTGCGCGGTGCTGGTGGCGCTCTTCCCGCGCTCGACGCGCACCACCACCGCGGCGGTCGCCGCGCTGAGCCTCTCGCCGTCGCTCATCCTCTGGACGCTGCAGCCGCTCAAGGACGTGCTGTTCCTGTTTCTCGTCGCGCTCTTCGTCCTCTGCGCCTTCCGCTGGCAGCAGGACAGCGTGCGCGCGCGGATGAAGGCGGTGGCGGCCATTCTGCTGGTCGCGCTGCTGTACGGCATGTCGGGCATCCGCTGGTATTTCGCCTTCCTGCTGCTGGTCGGCTCGGCGGTGTTCTTCCTGCTGTCGCTGACGCGGACGCGCGCGCCATTCCGGATGGCCGCGGCATCGATCGCGCTCTTTCCGGCGCTGATCTTCGCTTTCTACGCCGGCGGCGGCGCCTACATCCCGCCATTCCTGTGGGAAGTGGTGAAGCCCGCCACCTCGGTGCACAGCCTGGCCGAGCTTCCGGCGGCGCTGACGTTCACCGTCACGCACGCGCGCAGCGGCTTCAAGCGCACTGCTGCCAACACCGACATCGACAGCGGCGACGCCGCACCGGCCAAGCCGGCGGTCGCCGCCGCCACCACACCGCCGCCCGCCGCGCCGCCGGCCGCCATCGCCGCGATGACGCCGCCGGCCGCCGTGACGCCCGCGCAGACGCCGGTGGCCGCGGAGCACGCACGGTCGCCGCGTACGGAGCGCCGCGCGCCGCAGGCCGCGGAGCGCGTGGCCGCGACGCGGCCGGTGGATCGCGAACCGGCAGCGACCGCGCCGACGCTGCAGGCATCGGCGCAGCCCGACACGATCCCGACAGTGGAGCACGCGTCCGCGCAGACTGCGACGAGCGCGCCGGCCCAGCCGTCCGCAACGACGCAACAGGCCGCCGCGGCTGCACCGACAACTGAACAACCGACGGCGATCGCGCAGCAGCGTCCGTCGACGACGGAAGTGACGCAGCAGGCGACGGCGCAACGCACCGCGCCCACGCAGCCCGTGACGCAGCAGGCGACCGCGCAGCGCACCACGACCGTCCAGCCGGCGACGCAGCAGGCGACGGCGCAACGCACCACGACTACGCCGCCCGCGACGCAGCAGGCGACGGCGCAACACACCGCGACCACGCAGCCCGCGACGCAGCAGGCGACCGCGCAACGCACGACGACCGCGCAGCCGGCGACGCAGCAGGCGACCGCGCAGCGCACGACGACTACGCAGCCGTCAACGCAGCAGGCGACGGCGCAACGCACCACGACGGCGCAGCCTTCAACGCAGCAGGCTACGGCGCAACGCACCGCCACCACTCCGCCGGCGACGGCGCAACGCACTGCGACCGCGCAGCCAGCGACGCAGCAGGCGACCGCGCAACGCACCACGACTGCGCAGCCGTCAACGCAGCAGGCGACCGCGCAACGCACGACGACCGCGCAGTCGTCAACGCAGCAGGCAAACGCGCAACGCACGACGACCGCGCCGTCGTCAACGCAGCAGGCAACGGCGCAACGCACCACCACCGCGCAGCCCGCGACGCAGCAGGCGACCGCGCAACGCACCACGACGGCGCAACCTTCAACGCAGCAGGCCACCGCGCAACGCACCACGACCGCACCGTCCGCGACGCAGCAGGCAACCGCGCAAACGACCGCGCCGCAGCCCACGACCGCGACCGTCGCTATGCAACAGTCCGCCGCCCAGCAGACCGCCACGCAAGGCCCGATTTCTCCGGAAGCACCGGCGACGCTGCACGCCGCGGCAGAAGAAGCTCTCGCCACGCCGCAGCCGTCCGTCGCCGAACCGGCAGCGGCGCAAGTCGCGGCCGCGCCACCGGCCGACGCCCAGCCGTCGCAGACAGACATCGCGTCAGCCCAGCAGGTCGCAGCGGCCGAACAGCGAGCCGCCGCCGAACAGACCGCGGCACCGGCCGCGCAGCCGGCGCAACGAATGGTGAAGCGTCACAAAAGGCCGCACGTGCCAAGCGTCGCCGCAGCGGAGAAAGCGGCCGCACCGGCCGCCGTCACCACCACCATGGCCACGCCGGCTCCGGCGCCCGCGCCCGCACCAGCCGTCGTCGCGGACGAGACCGGCGGCGCGCCGGCGTTCCGCGACGAGGCCAAAGCCTCGCCCGTCAAGCAGCTCTTCGTCGGCATGTCGGCCATGGTCCTGCCGCGCACCATCGGCGAGGCGCTCGGCTTCTTCCGCGTCGGCGGCGGCGGCGGACGGGCCATGTGGCTCTTCGTCGAGCTCGACACCCTCTACTTCGACGCCGTGCTCCTCTTCGCCTTTCTCGCGCTCTACACCGCGCTCCGCGGCGGCGCCTGGCGCAATCCGGCGCTGCTGCTCACCGTGCTCACCACCGGCGTCATTGCCGCCATGCTGGCCTACACCATCACCAACTTCGGCACGCTCTTCCGCCACCGCGGAATGGTCTTCATCGGCCTGGTCCTGATCCCGATGATCGTGGCCGCCGAGCGCGCGCGCACCAACGCCGCCGCCGAAGTTGCGCAGGTCCCCGAGAACCAGTAGGCTCCGCCACCGTCCTTGCGAAGCCCTCAGCCTCTCGTGAGCGCCGTCATCCCGGTCTACAACGGCGCGCGCTATGTCCGCGCCGCCATCGACAGCGCGCTCGCCCAGACCCTTCCCGATCTCGAGATCGTCGTCGTCGACGACGGCTCCACCGACGCCACTCCCGAGATCCTCGCCGGGTACGGCCCGCGCATCCGCGTCCATCGCCAGCCGAACGGCGGCGTAGCCGCGGCGCGCAACGCCGGCGTCCGTGCGGCGCGCGGCGAGTACGTCGCGTTTCTCGATGCCGACGACGTCTGGTTGCCGGAGAAGCTCGCCCGGCAGTTGCCCGCCTTCGACGAGGACGACGTGGCCCTGGTCTACTCCGGCATGACCGTCGTCGACGCCGACCTCCGGCCGCTGCGCGTGGTCGAGCCGCCGCCGCCCGACGCGGTCCTCCACAACACGCTCTGCGTCGAGCCGGTCAACGTGCCGCTGACG
Source organism: Thermoanaerobaculia bacterium (assembly GCA_036389275.1). Taxonomy (GTDB): domain Bacteria; phylum Acidobacteriota; class Thermoanaerobaculia; order Gp7-AA8; family Gp7-AA8; genus QHVT01. The sequence continues at coordinate 170,889 of DASVQE010000107.1, read as the reverse complement.
ATGACGGGCGTGGTGCGCCGCGCGGCGTTCGACGAGCTCGGCGGCTTCGACGCGCGCCTCTCGACCAGCGCCGATGCCGACTTCGTCTGCCGCCTCGCGCTGCGCCACCGCGTCGCGCGCGTCGCGGAGCCGCTCGCGCTCTACCGCCAGCACGGCTCGCAGATGCACCTGAGCGTCGCCGCCATGGAGCGCGACATGGCCCTCGTCCACGCGAAGTTTTTCGCCGATCCCGCCGCCGCGCCGTATCGCGCGCTGCGCCGCCGCGCCGCCGCCAGCGTCTACTACACGCTGGCCCTCGGCTACCTGCGTCAGCGCCGCCTCGGCTCCGCGCTCCGCTGCGCGGCGCTCGCGATCTGGTCGAGCGTGCCGCGCGTGGCCGCGCTCGCGATACGATCGCTCCGGCAGCGGATGAGATAACCACGAATGCACGCACGACTGCTCGAGCTCATCGCCTGTCCCGACTGCCGCGGCACGCTGCACCTCTCCGAGTCGCAGCGCTCGGGCGAGCGCATCACCGGCGGCACGTTGCGCTGCGACGGCTGCGGCGGCGACTTTCCGATCCGCAACGGCATCCCGCGGCTGCTGCCGCGCGAGCTGGCCGAGTCGCAGAAAGAACAGGACTCGGCCCGGCACTTCACCAGCGAGTTCACCGCCGAAGCCGACGGCGATGCGGACATGGATCCGCCGGAACTGCTCGAGTACTTTTTCTACTCGCGCACCGGACTCGATCCGCACGTCTTCGAAGTCTTCGGGACGGACGATCTGTACAAGACCTCGATCGACCCCGGCACGACGTACGTGCCCGACACGCGCGCGATCGCCGGCAAGGTCGTGCTCGACGCCGGCTGCGGACCGGGACGGCTGCTGCCGGTGCCGGCGCGCGCGGCCGACTACGTGGTCGGCCTCGACTTCGGCGATCACATCGAGCGCGCCGCGCGCCGCTGCCGCGACTTCGACAACGTCGACTTCGTGCAGGGCTCCGTGCTCGCGCCGCCGTTCCGCCGCGACACCTTCGACGTCGTCTACAGCATCGGCGTGCTGCACCACACGCCCGACCCGCGCGGCGGCGCGCTCGCGCTCTCCGAGCTCGTGAAGCCCGGCGGCGCGTTCGCGATCTGGGTCTATCCGCCCGAGTACTGGGGCGGCACGCTGCGCAAGCCGGTGGCCACGCGCTTTCACCGCTGGTTCTCGCGCCTCGCGCCCGACCGGAAGGAGCGCATCGCCCGGCGCCTGCTGATGCCGCTCGGACGTCTGCAGGCATCGCTGGCGAAGCGCCGCTGGACCAAGCTCCTCGCCGCGCCGCTGTTCCTCCTGGCCGTGCCGCGCCATCCGAACGAGCAGGTGATGCTGGTGACGATCCTCGACTACTACGGACCGCCGTTCATCTTCACCCATCCGTACGAGGAGGTGCGCGGATGGCTCGAGGCCGGCGGCTTCCGCTCGCTCACGCGCGTGCCGATGCCGACAGCGTGGCTCGGGCGCGACCGGCAGCGCGCATGAGCGCAGGCACGCTGCGCGGCGTCTGCATCCTCGTCACGGATCTCGACAGCACCGCCGGCGGCGTGCAGGTGCAGTCGCAGCGCGTGGCCCGCGGCCTAGGCGAGCTCGGCGTGGCCACCTGGATCCTGACCCGCAACTACACCCGCGCGCCGCGCCGCGAGGTGCGCGGCTCCACCGTCATCCTGCGCTCGCCGGTCATCCGCCGCTCGCTCGCGCCGGCGAACTCGCTGCTGTATCTGCTCTGCTGCCTCTGGTGGCTGCTGCGGCTGCGGCGGCAGTACGACGTCATCCATTGCCAGCAGATGTTCGGCAGTGCCACCGCCGGTCTCCTGGCGAAGTTCCTCCTGCGCAAGCCGGTGGTCGTGCGCGTGACCTCGACCGGCGTCGAAGGGGAAGTGGCCGATCTGCGGCGCATGCGCGGCACGCGCTTCCGCACCGCGCTGCTGCGCCGCGTCGACCGCTGGATCGCGCTCACGCCGCTGATGCGCAGCGAGATTCTCTCCCTCGGCATCGCGCCGGAGCGGGTCGTGCTCGTGCCGAACTCCGCCGCGATCCCCGAGGCCGGAGCGTTCGATGCCGGTGTCCGCGCACGCCACCGCGCCATCCTCGGCCTGGGCGACGTGCCGCACGCCGTCTACAGCAGCCGCCTGAGCGCCGAGAAAGGTCTCGACACGCTGCTCGACGCCTGGTCGCGCGTCGTTGCCGCGATTCCCGACGCGCGCCTGCTCATCCTCGGCGCCGGCGGCGCCTATCGCAACGTCGAAGAGGAGATCCGCGCGCAGCGCACGCGCCTCCGGCTCGAGCAGTCGGTCGAGCTGCGCGGCCACGTCGACAACGTGCGCGACTACCTGCTGGCCTGCGACGTCTTCGTCCTGCCGACCCGCACTGAAGGGATGTCGAACGCGCTCATCGAGGCGATGGCGAGCGGCATCGCCGTGGTCACCACGCGCATTCCGCCGCACGAGGGCGTGGTCGAGGATGGCGAGAACGCGCTGCTCGTCTCACCGGGCGATGTCGACGCGCTCGCCGCGGCGATCCTGCGCCTGTTCCGCGAGCCGCGATTCGCCGAACAGCTCGGCCGTGCCGCGCGCGCGAAAGCGCTGCGCGAGCATGCGCTGCCGGAGATGATCCGCCGTCACGTGGCCGTCTTTTCGGAGCTGGCCACGAGCGCGCGGTAGAGCTCTTCGTAACGCCGCGCCGCCGCGTCGATGCTGAACGACGACTCGACGCGCGCGCGCGCCGCCGACACCAGCCGCTGCCGCAGCGCGGCGTCGCCGGCGATCCGCACGAGCGCCGCCGCCAGCTCGCCGGCGTTTCCCGGCTCGACCAGCAGACCCGTCACCTCGTCCTCCACGATCTCCGGAATCCCGCCCGTGCGCGAGGCCACCACCGGCAGCCGCGCCGCCATCGCCTCCAGGACGGAGATCCCGAACGACTCCTGGATGGAAGGCTGGACATACACATCGAGGGACTTGAGGAAGGCCGTCACATCGGAGCGATAGCCGGCCAGCCGGGCGCGATCGCCGATGCCGAGCTCGGCCAGCAGCGCCTCCAGCGCCTGCCGCTCCGGACCTTCACCGACGATGGTCAGCCGCGCGTCGAGCTGCGGCGGCAGTTGGGCGAAGGCGCGCAGCAGCGTCGCGTGACCCTTGCGGGCGTTGAGGCTGCCGACCGTGCCGAAGTGCAGCGGCTGCGCGGCCGGGCGCTCCGCCGCGGCCAGCCCGGCGTCGAGCTCGCGCAGGTCGATGCCGTTGTGGATCACGGTGATGCGGTGCTCCGGCACGCCGTCGGCCATCAGATGCTCGCGCACCGCGTCCGACACGGCGATCAAATGCGCGGCCGAGCGCGCCGCGCGCACGTCGAGCGCGCGCATCAGCGGCCCTTTGCCGGCGTAGCCTTCCTCCGTGTAGTGACGGGTGAGGATGGCCCGCGGGTGGCCGGCCAGCCGCGCCGCGAACTGGCTGAGGATGCTCGAGTGCACCAGGTGCCCGTGCACCACGTCGTACTCTCCGCGGCGTAGAGCGCCGACCAGCCGGAACGGCAGCGTCGCCAGCGTCGCGCCGGAGGCGGGCAGCTCGAGAACCCGATGCCCGGCGGCGCGTGCCTCCTCCACGAAGGCGCCTCCGGAGAAGAAGGTGTTGCAGACCGTGATGTCGACGGCGGTGCGGTCGTGCCGCGCCAGCAGCGCGAGCAGCAGCCGTTCCGCGCCGCCGATGTCCGAGCCGTTGATGATGTGCAGAATCTTCAGCACGCGTGGTGGCGCGCATCGTAACCGCCGCCGCGGCCGTGCGCCATCGGTGGAAGGCATGAGTTCGGTCGTTCCGGAAGGAACGCCTTCAAGATTCCGAAATAGGACGGAAAAAATGTGATCTACGTCATGGTGAACCGAAAAGTGTCTGCTACCATGTCCGCCATCGGTTCAATGTGTCACTGATCGCTGCCGCCCCGTGTTTGATCGAGCCGGGTCGGCTGCATATTTGGAACAATCAAGGAGAAAGTTCATGAAGAAGGTTTCGCTGATCAAGACTCTTACAATGGTCGTTGCGCTCGCGTCTGCTTCGGCCTCCTACGCGCAGGCGACGCGCACCTGGGTGTCGGGCGTCGGCGACGACGTGAACCCCTGCAGCCGTACCGCGCCTTGCAAGACGTGGGCGGGTGCCATCTCGAAGACCGCCACCAACGGTGAGATCTCGGCCCTCGATCCGGGCGGCTTCGGCCCCGTGACGATCAACAAGGGCATCACCATCAACGGCGACGGCACGCTGGCCAGCATCCTCAACGCCGGCACCAACGGCATCGTCGTCAACATCGCCCAGCCGACCTCGGCGACGGTCTACATCCGCAACGTCTCCATCAACGGCGCCGGCACCGGCTTCGACGGCATCCGCGTCCTGAGCGGCGGCACTGTGGTGGTCGAGAACTGCTGGATCTACGGCCAGACCAGCGACGGCATCGAAGTCAACGCCACCGCCGGCATCAAGCTGAAGGTCAACAACACCACGATCGAGAACGTCGCTGCCGACTGCGTGCGCATGAGCACCACGTCCGGCCAGGTCGTGGCCATGATCAACGGCAGCCGCATGCAGAACTGCAGCGGCAACGGCATCGAAGGCAACGCCAACGTGCGCGCCGGCGTCCGCGACACCGTCATCACCCACGGCGGCACGAGCGGCATCGTCACCACGGGCAACGACTCGATCTTCAATCTCGACGACATTCAGGTCTCGTACTTCACGAACGGCCTGAAGTCGAACAACGCGGGCGTCGCCTCGCACATCCGCGTCTCGGACAGCATCATCGCCCAGAACGGCACCGGCATCGACACGTCGGGCGGCGGTACGATCGACTCGTTCCAGGGCAACAGCCTGATCGGCAACACGACCCCCGGCTCGTTCAGCAGCACGACCATCAAGCAGTAACCTGCAGCACAGCGCTTCCGCGAGCCCCGTCCGGATCTTCCGGACGGGGCTTTTTCATTTGCGGCGCCGCGCGTACCAGCCGTAGACGCGGCCGAGCTGGCCGGTGCGGGTCAGGACGTAGAGCACTGCTTTCGTCGCCGCGCTCGCGTACGCATCGCCGCGGCGATTCAGCCGGATCGCCGTCAGCAGAAGGCGCGACGCGGTTTCGGCGTCGCCCTGCTTGAGCGACTGCAACGCGCTGCCGACCAGGAACTCCTCGCGCAGCCGCCGCATGTACGGCATCAGCTCCGGGTACTTCGCCTCGAGAATGCCGTACGCGAGCAGCGCGTCGGCGCGAATGCGCTCGAGGTTGCGCATCGCGCTGTTGCCGTGCACGCGATATCGCGCGAGCACTTCCGGGATGTAGCCGAACGTGCCGTTGCGGATGATCTCCGCCCAATAGAGCCAGTCGGAGTTGAACGGCACGCGCGCGTCGAGGCCGTGCGGCGGAATCGCCGACGCGCGCGCGACCGCCGAGCAGGTCGGGAAGGCCACGGTCGAGCGGAGGAACTCCTCGATGCCGCCGGCGCGATACGGGTTGCGCCGTTTCTCGTGATGCAGCCGCAGCACGCGCGTCCCTGACTCGTCGATGTGCTCGGCGTTGCCGTAGCAGACCACCGCCTCGGGATGCTTCGCGAACCACTCCATCTGCTTGTGCAGCTTCCCCGGCAGCCAGACGTCGTCGCCGGAGGTGTGGGCGATGAACTCGCCCGTGCAGGCGCGCAGCGTGCGCAGCGAGTTCGCGGTGATGCCGATGTTCTGCTCGCCGTAGGTGATGCGGAAGAGGCCCGGATGTCTCGCCTCGTACTCGCGCAGGATCTCCTGCGTGCCGTCGGTCGAGGCGTCGTCGCCGATGACGATCTCCAGGTTCGGATAGTCCTGGGCGAGGATGCTGTCGATGCTCTCGCGCACGAACGCGGCGTGCTGGTAGGTCAGCAGGAACGCGGAGACGCGCGGCAGGTTCATCGCGCGGCGGAGCCTAGCACGCGGCCAGCTCGCGATAGAGCGCGGCGATGTCGCCGACGAGGCGCTCTTTCGCGTACGTCGCGCGCGCGAACGTACGGCCGCGCGCGCCGAGGCGCTCGCGCAGCGCGGCGTCGGCGATCAGCCGCTCGAGCCCGGCGGTGAAGCCCTGCACGTCGTTCGAAGAGATGGTGATGCCGCGCTCGCGGATGTTGTAGCCGCGCATGCGCTCCTCGACATTGCCGAGAACGTCCACCACGCCGCCGACGGCGGTGCTGATCGACGGGATGCCGTTGGCCATCGCCTCGATGATCGTCAGCGGCGTCCCTTCGTTGCGCGAGGTGAGCGCGCAGACGTCGATCGCGCCGTAGATCTCGCGCGCGGAACGCGTGCCGGCGAACTGCACACGTTCCGCGACACCGAGCTCCTGCGCGCGCTGCTCGAGCAGCGGCCGGTCGGCGCCGTCGCCGTAGACCACGAAGCGGACGTGCGGCGGCCAGTCGCGCGCCGCCGCCGCGCGCAGGAACATCTCGTGGTTCTTGATCGCCGTGAGCCGGCCGATGATGCCGACCACGAACGTCTCGCGCGCGACCGGCGTGGCTTCGCATGCCGCCAGATCGAGCCCGAGCGGAATCACCCGGAACTGCTCGCGCCGTCCGACGCCGAAGGTCTCGTGGATCTCGCGCCGCTGCTGCTCGCTGATGACGACGATGACGTCGGTAGTCAGCCGCGCCAGGATCTTCTCGATGGTCACGAAGAGGCGCGTCTTGAGCGCGCCGTAGTAGCTGTGGAACACATGCCCGTGAAACGTGTGCACGAACTTCACGCGCCGCCGCGTCAGCAGCCGGTAGAGCAGCCCGGCCGCGCGTCCCGCCGTTCCCGCCTTGGCCGTGTGCGTGTGCACGATGTCGGGACGGAACTTCAGGAAAAAGCGGAGGAGCTTCCACACCGTGATTGCGTCGCGCGGCGAGATCTCCCGGCTCATCTGCGGAATCACCACCGGCTCGACGCCGTGCGCCGCGGCGAAGTCGCGCATGTCTGCCTCGCCCGGCGGCACCACGCCCGTGATCAGCGTCGAGACGAACTCCGGCTCGCGCAGCGCCTCGCTCAGCCACACCACGTGCCGGGCCGGACCTCCGACGTTGAGGCGCGCGATGATGCGGGCGACGCGAATCGGCTTCGGGTTCACGCGCGCGGATCATACGCGCGCGGCGCGCGATCAGTGATCGGTGCGCACGCTGCGCTGCTGCGGATGCACGAGGTTCGCGTCGCTGTGCGCGACCAGCGGAAGCGGCGCTGGAATGTCGCCCGGCGCCATGACCCAGCCCGCGTCGGCCGCCGTGATCTTCTGATACATCATGTACGCGCGCGTCACCCCGATGCCGGCCGCGGCGCACTCGCCGACGATGCGTGTGACCTGATGCTCGTCGAGCTTGCCGGTCGAGAGCAGCACCTCTTCGACGCCGAGGCGCTTGCAGAGATCGGCCAGCGGCGACGCCGCCGGATGATGCACGCGCAGACCGTGAATCAGCTTGCCGGCCTTGCGCGGATCGTCGTCGATGAAGCCGACCGCCGAATACTGCAGCGTGGCGTTGTTGTGCAGCTCGCGATAGAGCAGCTCGCCGCCGTCGCCCGCGCCGTAGATCAGCACGCGCTTGCCCGAGCGCGCGTGCGGCGACGGGATCACGCGCCGCAGCAGGCGGAACGCGAAGCGGCTGCTCGCGACCATCGTCAGCAGCAGGATGCCGTCGAGCACGAGCACCGTGCGCGAGAAGCCGTCGAAGCGGAAGGCGAAGACGAGCGCCATGATCGTCAGCAGCGACGAGAGCGCCACCGAGCGGACGAAGCCGATCAGATCGGCCACGCTGGCGTAGCGCCACATGCCGCGGTAGACGCCGGTGGCCATGAACGTGGCCAGCTTGATGGCCACGACGATCGGCAGGGTCTTGATGAAGAGGATCCAGTCACCCGACTCCGCCACCGGGCCGAACATCAGCGCGTAGGCGAGGTAGTAGGCGAGCGAGATCAGGAGCGCGTCGAGGAGCACCTCGAAGACGCGCCGTTTGTACGAGAGATCGATCAGCAGCGCCACCAGCGGCTTCTCGCGCGCGGCCTCGATCTCCGACTCGTCGTACACGCGCACGCGGCCGAGGTAGACGCCGAGGAGCGTGAGCACGATGCTGAAGCCGACGATGGTCACGATGCTCACGTCGAAGGCCACGTGGCGCACCAGCACCGCCACCGCGCCGGAGACGAGCGCGAAGGCGTAGAGCATCCAGACGGCGTGCTTCTCGGTCATGCCGAGGGCGACCAGGCGATGCGAGGTGTGATCGCGTCCGCCGCGCGATGCGGCGCGGCCGGCCAGCTTCCGCATCAGCGTCACGAAGGTCGTGTCGAAGATCGGGATGCAGAGCACGAGCACCGGCACGGCGAGGACGGCCACGACGCTGCGCGAGCGTCCGCCGCCGCCCTGGCTCGCCACGAGCGCCGTGCTGGCCAGGAAGAATCCGATGAACATCGACCCGCAGTCGCCCATGAAGATCGATGCGGGATTGTGGTTGTAGACGAGAAATCCGAGGAGCGCGCCGGCGAATGCGCCGAGGCTCAGCGCCTCGGTGGTCTGGCCGTTCATGGCGAAGTTCACCGCCAGCGCCGCGCCGGCGATCGCCGCGATGCCGGCCGCCAGACCGTCCATGTTGTCCAGCATGTTCACGGCGTTGGTGATGCCGATCAGCCAGACCGCGGTGATCAAGATGTTGACGATCGCCGAGCCGGTCCACGGCAGCACCAATCCGTAGTAGATGACCGCGGCCGAGCCGACCAATTGGCCGATCAGCTTCTGGTACGGATTGATCTGCACGAAGTCGTCGACCAGACCGACGATGAAGAGGGCGGTGCTCGCCGCCAGCACGATCCAGCTCTCGCGCGTGTGCTCGACGAACGCCAGCAGCGTCGCCACCGCGGCGACATAGATGGCGATCCCGCCCATCATCGCCGTCGGCTTGCGATGCCAGCGGTCTTTCTTCGGCACCGCCACCGCGCCGAAACGGCGGGCGATGGTCCGGACGAGCGGCGTCAGGACGAGCGAGAGGATGAGCGCGGCGGTGGTCACACCGGCCGCATGCGCGGCGAAGCCATTCATGGATTAGTCAGCCCGAGAAACCGGTGCCGGCCAAGTTATTCTATGTATGGAAGAAATGCAACCGCGGAGACGGCAGAGCGTTACGAGCTCTGCCGCCCCGAGTGGTAGGCGATGACTTCGCGGAGGATCCCTTCGAGCTTGATCTCGGGGCGGAAGCCGACCAGCTCGCCGATTTTCCCGATGTCGGGCACGCGCCGCGGCATGTCCTCGAAGCCTTCTTCGTACGCTTCGCTGTACGGCACGTAGACGATCTCCGACTCGGAGGCGGTCATCTCCCGGATGCGCTCGGCCACCTCGGTGATCGAGACCTCTTCGTTCGAGCCGATGTTGAACACGCCGCCGACCGCGTCGGGATGATCCATGAGCGCCATCAGCGCGCGCACTACGTCGCCGACGTAGGCGAAGCAGCGGGTCTGCTTGCCGGTGCCGTAGACGGTGAGCGGACGTCCGGCCAGCGCCTGCTTGACGAGCGTCGGGATGACCATGCCGTACTGGCCGGTCTGCCGCGGGCCGACCGTGTTGAAGAGCCGCACCACGACCGTCGGCAGCTTCTTCTCGCGCCAGTAGGCGAGAGCGAGAAACTCGTCGATCGCTTTCGAGCAGGCGTAGCTCCAGCGGCCTTTGGTGGTCGCGCCCATCACCAGATTCCCGTCCTCGCGGAACGGGACCTGGTCGCTCAATCCATAGACCTCGGAGGTCGAGGCGACGAGCACTTTCTTCTTCTTCTTGTTCGCGGCCGAGAGGATCACCTCGGTGCCGCGCACGTTCGTCTCGATCGTGCGCACCGGGCTCTCCACGATCAGCTTCACGCCGACCGCGGCGGCGAGGTGGAAGATGACGTCGCAACTGTCGACCAGCTCCGCCACCACCGGGTAGTTGTGCACGCTGTCGATGGTGTAGTGGAAGCGCGGGTGTTTCTTGATGTGCTGGATGTTCTCGATGCTGCCGGTGGAGAGGTCGTCGATGACGAACACTTCATCGCCGCGCTCGAGATATGCGTCGGAAAGATGGGAGCCGATGAATCCTGCTCCGCCTGTGATGAGAATGCGCAATGAGAGGTTGCTCCTTCGAAAGGCTGCGCATTATAGCGAGGAACCCGTGCCGCGCAGCAGCCGCTTGCGGACGAGCTCCTGCGCTTCGAGCGCGTCGAGACGCTCGACCATCGACGGATCGAAGCGGCAGGCCAGCACGTAATTGTCGACGGCCTCGTCGATCCGCCCGAGCTCGAAGTAGAGATCGCCGATCGCGCGATAGACCTCCGGCCGCGGCGCGATGCGCAACAGGCGGCGGTACGTTGCGATCGCTTCTTCGCGATGGCCGAGGGTCTGCTCGTCGAAGGCCATGAGCATGTAGAGATTCGGATGCGCGGAGCATTGCGGCTCGATGCGACGCAGTCCGTCCAGCACGCTGCGCGCGAGCAGGATGCTCTGCTCGACCGTCGGCGCTTCGGTGGCGATCATCGCCTGCCGCTCGAAGTCGGTGATCTGCGCGTTGCAGCGGTTCGGGATCCACACCCACCGGTACGCCACCGCGGCGGCGACGAGCGCGGTGACGGCGACGGCGGCGATGGCCGGCGCGCGTCTCATCGCGCTTCTCTCCAGCCGACGATCAGCGCGGAGAAGGTGAGGATGAGATGGCGCGTGATCGCGATCTGCAGCGGGAACTGGGCGAGGCAGAGCACGAATACCGCCGTTGCGAACGGCACGCTCCAGGCGCGCGCGATCCGTCCGCGCGCGTCGTCCGCCGCGAACGCGCTGCGCGGCCGCACCAGTGCGTAGAGCGCCGCCAGCATCAGCAGCCACGCCGGCAAGCCGCCCTCGGCCAGCATCTGCAGGTGATCGTTGTGCGTCTCGCCGAACATCTCCGGCGCGCCGACCGTCAGCCGCGGCGAATAGCTGCCGACGACGCGCAGCCGGTAGAAAAAATAGTGATGCTTGAACGTCCCCGGACCCATGCCGGTGAGCGGATCGTCGCGGAACATCTCGAACGCCACGAGCGACGGCGTGAGCCGCGACGACGTGACCATGTCCCACCGTCCCTGCAATGCGTACGAAGGGAGCGACAGCAGCGTGGTCACGACAGGAACGCGCATCACCGCGCCGGCCGCGAGCACCAGCACGACGATGCCGACCAGGATCGCCGCCGTGCGGCGCGAGTGCATCAGCGCCGCGATGAAGAGCGCCACCGCCAGCACGATCATGGCCGTCTTCGTCTGCGACACGAACATGCCTGCCGCGGCGACGGTGGCGGCGACGGCGTACAGCCAGCGGCGCAAGCCGCGCAACTGCAGCGCGGCGAACGCGAGCAGCACCGTCGCCAGCGCCAGATACGAGCCGACCACGTTCGGATTGCCGATCAAGGCCGTGATCAGCAGATGCTCGAGCGCCTCCGGTCCGGCCGGAAAGGTGGCGATCCAGCCGAACTGCTGTCCTGCCGTCATGATGGCATTCACGACTGCCGCAACTGCCACCGCATCGAGGATCCATAAGGACATCCATGGCGCGGCGTACCAGATCGCGAAGACGAGGATCGCCGACAGCACGACCGTCAGCAGACTCTCGCCGCTGAGCGAACGCTCGCTCGAGAAGAGCGTGGCCACGGCCGTCCAGAGCACCGCGCCGGCGAGCAGTCCGATCATCGCGCGATTGCCGAGCATCGCGCGCACGCGCCCGGTTCCGCCGAACGCGATCGCGGCGACGACGAGCACCAGCAGCAGCAGCGCCTCGACGCGGAAGACGCTTTCCTTGATCAGGATGAAGCGGTCCTGCAGATTGAGCGTGATGGCGAACGCGACCGCGAGGATGCTCACGCACGCAGTCGCTTCGATGGCTCGGTGCAGGATTGCCGGGCGCGGCTCGGGATTCGCGCGCGTTACCATGCTGTTGTGGAGCTGGTTCTGCGGAAAACCAGGGACATGACGGTACGGGCCAACAGCGCGCGGAGTATACAGGAACTGAAACGGGCCGACCGCGAGCGTCTGGCGGACCTGATGCAGGACCTGCCGTCGCTCGTCGAAGACGAAGTGCTGGCGATTCTCGCCAATCCGTACGTCACGCCGCAGCTCATCTCGAAGATCGCCCAGACCGCGCGGCTGACCGGCTTCTATTCGGTGCGTCTGCGTCTGGTGGCGTTGCGGCAGACGCCGCAGGCGCACGCGGTCAAGCTGATTCACTATCTCTACTGGGTCGATCTGCTGCGACTCTCGATCGACGTCACCGTGCCGGCGCCGGTGCGCCGCGCCATCGACACGCAACTGCTCGTCCGCGCCGAGAAGCTCACCCTCGGCGAGCGCGTCTCGGCGGCGCGCCTCTGCAGCCACGCCCTCATCAAGTTTTTTCTGCACGACCCCAGTCCGCGCGTCTTCGCCGCGCTGCTGATCAACAAGCGGCTGCGCGAGGACGACCTCGTCGCGCTGGCCAGCTCGCCGCAGGCCACCGGCGATCAGTTGCGCATGCTCGCCAGCGATCCGAAGTGGTCGTACCGGTACGCGATCCGGAAGGCGCTCGTGCTCAATCCGCACACGCCGCGCGCCTCCGCGGCGTCGCAACTGCGCTATCTCTCACGCGTCGACCTGCGGCGCATCCATTCGAATCCGCACACCTCCGTCTACCTGCGCCGCTGCATCGAGCGGCTGCGCCCGGAGGATTTTTCGGCTGCCCTCGAAGGGATTGAATAAAATGGCCGGCCGGATGTCCGATCAGGAACCGCAGCCGAAGAGTGGCGCGTCGGAGCTGGCGTCGTTCGGCGAAGAACTGCGCCGCGAGCGCGAGATCCGCGGGATCTCGCTCAAGGAGATCTCCGACGCGACGAAGATCAGCAAGCGATTCCTCGACGCGCTCGAGCGCAACGACCACAAGACGCTGCCGGCGCCGGTCTTCACGCGCGGCTTCGTGCGCGAGTACGCGCGCTACGTCGGCCTCAACGCCGAGGAGATGGTCAACCGCTACAACTTCGCAGCGGCCAACGACGACCGCATCGAGAAGCCGCCGCACGTCGAGAAGCATCCGGCCACGCCGGTGCGCGACATCACGCCGAAGCCGAAGCCGAAGCGCGGCATTCCGCCCGCGTACGCGCGCGTGAACCGCAACGCCATCGCCACGGTGGTGATCGTCGCCGCGCTGGCCGGCGTCGCGTATTGGGCGGTGGTGCACAAGCGCGCCGACGCCGACGCGGCGGAGACGACCGCCGTCCCGATCGCGGCGAAAGCGGCCGCGGCGCCGCCGGTCGCGCCGAAGCCCACCGACGACTCCGTGCTCCGCCTCGGGGTCGAAGTGCTCGCCAACTCGTGGGTGACGCTCGACGCCGACGGCAAGACCGTCATCAACGCCGAGCTGACCAAAGGCGACCAGCGCAGCTTCGAGGCGAGCGATCAGTTCCGCTTCCGCACCATCGGCAACGCGGCCGGCCTGAAGCTGACCCTCAACGGCGCGCCGGTGCCGCCGCTCGGCGACGACGGAGAAGTGGTGAAGAACCGCGTGTTCGACCGGCAGTCGCTGCAGGACCTGCGCACGCCGGCCGCCGATACCCAGGCGCCGCGATGACCGCTGCCGCTCCCGGCGAGCTCTCCGCCTCGACCGTCATCGAGCTGATCGACTCGGGCGCGTATCCGCGCGACATCGTCATGACCATCGCCCGCGGGTTCCTGCCGCTCGAGCAGGAAGACCTCGTGGCCGTGCTCGCGTATCTGGCCGGGTCGTCCGACGCGGAGATCGCCGCGACCGCGCGTACGTCGATGAGCGAGGTGCCGCCGCGCATCGTGGCCGATTTCGCCGCGAACGAGTCGGTCGACTCCGCGCATCTGGTGCGGCTCCTCGGCGTCAGCAGCGATCAGGCCGTGCTCGAGGCGCTCATCCGCAACCGCAGCGTGCCCGACGCCGCCGTCGCTGCCTGCGCGCGCACCGCCGACGCGCGCCTGCAGGAAGTGATAGTCATCAATCAGGCCCGCATTCTTCGCGCGCCGCAGATCCTCGACGAGCTGCTCGCGAATCCGGCGCTGTCGGCCGAGGCGCGGCGGCGCGCGCTGGAGACGCGCGAGGAATTCTTCGACAAGAAAGCGCGCGCGCAACAGGCCGAGGAGGAAGAGCCGGAGGTCATCGACCTGCCGCTCGAACCGATCGCCGATCTCCTGGCAAAGGCCGAGGAGATCCCGGCCGATGCCATCGCCGCGCCGCTGCCCGCGCTCACCGACACCGAGAAAAGCAGGATGACGCAGTCGGCGCTCTGGGCGCGGCTGTCGTATCTGAGCGTCTCCGAGAAAGTGCAGCTCGCCTTCAAGGGCGACCGCATGCTGCGCATGCTTCTGGTGCGCGAGCGCAACAAGCTCGTGGCCTCGGCCGTGATGCGCAACCCGCGCATTTCCGAGCAGGAGATCGAGAACATCAGCGGCATGCGCAACGTCGAGGAAGAAGTTCTGCGCATCATCGGCACCAAACGCGACTGGGTGAGCAAGTACAACATCATGCTCGCGCTCTGCCGCAATCCGAAGGCGCCGATAGGAGTTGTACTGCCGTTCATCAATCGTTTAACCTTGCGTGATTTGAAAGGGTTGAAAGAGGACAAGGGCGTGGCGCAGGTGGTTCGCGAGTCCGCCAAGCGCGCTTACCTTGCCCGAACCCAGAAAACGGGATGAAGGTCAACTACTACGAGGTCCTGGGCGTGGACCGCGCCGCGAGCGAGGAGCAGATCCGCAAACGCTTCCGCGAAGTCGCGCGCGAGCAGCATCCCGACCGGTATCGCGGTCCCGACAAGGCCGACGCCGAACGCCGTTTCCAGACGCTCACCGAGGCCTTCAACGTCCTGATCAATCCGGAGAAACGCCGCCAGCACGACAACGAGATCGTCGGCGGCGCGAATCGCGGCCCGGCCGATTTCACGCAGGTGGCCAAGGCGTATCTGGCCAAGGGCGTCAAGGCGTATCGCGACGGCGACATGCGCGCCGCGTACGAGAATTTCGACATGGCCGTCAAGCACAATCCGCACGATGCGAAGGGCTTTCACTACCTCGCCCTCGCTGCCGCGCGGATCCGCGGCTACGATCGCCAGGCCGTGCAGGCCATCGAGAGCGCGGTGCAGAAGGAGCCGATGAACGGCCTCTATTTGAAGGACGCGGGTCTGATCTGCAAGCGCGCCGGACTGGTTGCGAAAGCGGAGCGGTATCTCGAAGGCGCGCTGCAGTGGGACGCGTCGAACGCGGAAGTACAGTCGGCCCTGGCGGAGTTGCGCGCCAAGGACGCGGGAAAGGGCAGCTTCTCGATTTTCGGGAAGCGCTGATCGCATGGACGTTCAGGCATTCGGCCTCACCCACGTCGGCCGGCAGCGCCAGCACAACGAGGACGCATTCCTCGTCGAAGGCGAGGCGAAGCTCTTCCTCGTCGCCGACGGCATGGGCGGCCACGCCGCCGGCGAGATCGCCTCGCGCATCGCCGTCGACTCGATCAACGAGTTCATCGTCCATACGAAAGAAGACGACGGCACCTGGCCGCACGCGTACGACGAGCATTTCTCGCGCTCGACGAACCGGTTGATGGCGGCGGTGCGCATGGCCAACTCGCGCGTGCTCGAGGCCATGCGCAAGGATGCGCGGCTGCGCGGCATGGGCACGACCGTGGTCGCCTGTCTCGCCGACGAAGGAACGGTGTCGGTCGCGCACGTCGGCGACTCGCGCGCCTACCTGATCCGCGCCGGGCAGCTCTCGCGCATCACCAACGATCACTCCTGGGTCTTCGAGCAGGTGCAGGCCGGCATGCTCACCGAGGCGGAGGCGGAGAAGCATCCGCTGCGCAACGTGATCACGCGCGCACTCGGCGGCGCGCTGCAGGTCACGCCCGACGCCTCGGAGATCGCGGCGCAGCCGGGCGACGTCTTCCTGCTCTGCTCCGACGGGCTCACGGGCATGGTCCCTGAAAGTGAGATCCTGCGGCTGGTCACGTCGAACGACGGCGACATCGAGAAAGCTTGTCAGCAGTTGATCGACGCAGCCAACGAGCGAGGTGGCCTCGACAACGTCACGGCTGTCCTCGTCAAAACGATTTAGGCGGGATCTCTTGCAAGTTCGGATCGATTACTGCGGCGTTTGAAACTATCTCCCTCGCGCCGCCAGTCTGGCGGCTACGCTCAAACGGGAGCTGGGAGTGGACAGTGAGCTCGTCCGCGGAAGCGGCGGGATCTTCATCGTCAGCGTCGACAACCGGCAGCTCTTCTCGAAACGGGAGGAAGGACGCTTCCCATCCGAGGCCGAGATCGTTGCCAAGTTGCGCGAGATCGCGTCGTAGCGCCCGCTTACAATCGCTTCCGTGCACCCCGAGATCGAGGAGCTGCGCCCGAAACTGAAGGAGATCCTCTACGACTGCGCGGTGGAGATCCGCGCGACGAAGGCGGCGCTCTATCTGCTCGATCCGCAGAGCAACCGCTTCGAGCTCGTCACCGAGTACGGCTTCCGCAACACCACCCGGCAGTGGGCGGATGAGAACGACGTCCTGATCGATCGCTGCGGCCGCGCGCGCACGCCCTTTTTCGTGAACGGCGTCGGCGCCGAGCCGCGCCTGTCGGAACTGCTCTTCTCGTCCGGCACCGATCGCCTGCTGGCCGCGCCGCTCTACTCGCGCGGCAAGTTGATCGGCGTGGTGGACATGCGCGACAAGGCCGGCAAGGCGCCGTTCGAGCAGGCCGACGTGCCGAAGGCGCAGGCCATCGGCGAGCGGATGGTGGCGCTCTTCGCCAACATGAACGTCTTCGGCCACCGCTTCATCGCGCTCTCGCGCATGAGCGGCGAGCACACGGTGCCGGAGGATCTGACCGGCACGCCGACCATCAGCGCCGAGCCGCCGGTGCGCGAGCGCCCGAACGTCGCGCCGCCGCCGCCGCCCGCCGCGGCTCCGCCGCTGGCCGCGCCCGCCGCCGCGTCGTCGTCCGCATCGGCTGCCGCCGCGGCTGCGCCGCGTCCCGTGCCGCCGCCGCGCGAGGCGCCGGTGCGCGCGCACGTGCCGCGGCTGGCGACGCTGGTGATCGACGCGCGCGCCGCCGCGAGCAGCATCCTCGTCGCGCCGGCGCCGGAGTCGATCGGCGAGTCCGAGCTCGCCGCCGTGCGCGAGGTGCTCCGCTCGATCCTGCTGATCCCCGGCGCGGTGACGGCGACGTTCTCCGCCTATCCGGCATCAGTGCAGGAGACGGCCGCGCGCGCGACGCTCACCGAGGACGCGCAGCGGCTCATCCAGTCGAAGCTGAACGTCTGGCTGACCAAGCGCGGCGACGCCGGCGGTTTCGTCCGCACGTCCGTCCAGACACCCTTCGGGACTTCCGGAGCTCCGGTTGTGCCGAACGACATCCAGAAGGTCTTCACGGCGCCGCTACAGGTTGGCTCGTTGCGCGGGCTCTATCTCACCGTCGCTTTCGCCGGCAATCCCGATCGCGTCGCGCACGAGCTGCTGGCGGTGCTGCACGCGCATCTGCAACTGGTGATCGAGCAGTCGATGCAGCGCGGCACGATGGCGTCGTTCCGCGCGCGCGCGGCGGAGAAGCTGGTCGAGCCGGATTTCGCCAAGTATCCGGAGCTGCGCCGCCACACCGACGCGGTGGCGAAGCTGGCGGAGTCGTTCGCGCGCGCGCTCGCGCTCTCGCCGCACGAGGCGGAGAACGCGCGGCTCGTGGCGATCGTGCACGACTGCGGCATGCGCCTGCTCGACTACGAGCGGCTCTATCGCAAGAAGGATCTGACGCAGGAGGAGCTCGGCTTCCTCCGCGAGCACGTCTCCGTCGGCGCCGCCCTCGTCGAGCCGCTCCTCGGCGGCGAGATCGCCCGGGCGGTGCTCTGCCATCACGAGCGCGCCGACGGCCGCGGCTATCCGAACGAGATCGCCGGCGACGAGATCCCGCTGCTCGCCCGCGTCGTCCAGCTCTGCGACGCCTGGGTGGCCATGACCGATCCCGACACCTACCAGACCCCGGAGTCACCCGACGCCGCCCTCGCCGCCATCTCCCGCGCCGCCGGCAGCCAGTTCGACGCGGAGCTGGTGCCGCGGTTTGTGGAGATGATTCGCAGCGCGCGGTAAGTGGCTCCTCGGCTCCTCGGGTCCTCGGGTCCTCGGGTCCTCGGTCACGCCGCTCTCCCGAGGAGCCGAGGAGCCGAGGACCCGAGGAGCCGTCCCTCTACTTCTCCCGCCGGTCGTAAGCCAGCGCGTCATCCAGCACCACTCCCGTCGCTTCCTCCGTCGCGGCGACGTTGCGGCGGCGGCGGTCGAGATACCACGGGACGCTGATGACGACCACGCGCTGATTGCCTTTGAGCAGGAGCAGCGAGCGGAGGACGTTCGCGCGCTGCGTGTGCAGCAGGTACTCGTACCAGCGCGCTTCGACGAGGTCGGGCAGGATCACCGCGATCATGCCGGGACGCTCTTTGCGCAACTGATCGAGGTAGCGCAGCAGCGGCGTGAAGAGGCGGCGATAGGGCGAGTTGATGCAGACCAGCGGCACGTCGGGCAGTCCGGCGCGCGCCAGCGGCGCCTCGACGCAATGCGCCCACGTCTCGCGCAGCGCGTCGGCCGGCGAGTCGTCGGCGTGTACGTGCACGGCGGTGATGTCGCGCGAGATGGTCAGCGCGAAGCGCAGCGCCTTCTCCGTCAGCTTGTCCCACGACTTCACCGGGATGACCACGGTCGTGGCCGCGGTGCCGCCGTCGAGATCGAGCGCGTCGGCGCGCGCGGTCTGCCGCTCGACGGTCATGTAGTGCCGCCGCACGGCGTAGAAGAGCATCAGCAGCGCCGGGATCAGCACGATCGGGATCCAGGCGCCGTCGCGGAACTTCGCCACGATGATGACGATCAGCGCGACGGCGGTGGTGGCCGCGCCGACGGCGTTGATGGCGAGCACGTGCCAGTGCCGGCGCGCGCCGAGGCGGCGCCAGTGCACGACCATGCCGGCCTGTGAAAACGTGAACGCGCCGAACGCGCCGACGGCGAACAGCGGGATGAGGTGCTCGGTGATGCCGCCGAAGACGATCAGCAGGATGGCCGCGAGCGTCGTCAGCACGATGATGCCGCTCGAGTAGACCAGCCGCCGTCCCACGTTCGCGAAGGCGTGCGGCATGAAGTCATCTTCGGCGATCATCCGGCAGAGCCGCGGGAAGCCGGCGAAGCTCGTGTTCGCGGAGAGACAGAGCACGCACAGCAGGCTGCCGATGGTGACGTAGTAGATCGGCCCGCGTCCGACGATGGCCGCGGTGAGCGACGACAGCACGCTCTGATATCCGGCCAGCTCCTGCTTCATCGCGCCGACGCGGTAGACGTGTGCGAGCCAGGCGATGCCGCCGAGAAACGCTCCGAGGATGACCACGATCGCGGTGAGCGTCCGCTGCGCGTGCTTGACCGCCGGGTCGCGAAAGATCGGCACGCCGTTCGACACCGCTTCGACGCCGGTCATGGCCGTGCAGCCGCTCGCGAACGATCGCAGCAGCAGCCAGAGCGTCGCCGTCGTCGCCGCGGCAGGCAGCGGGTGCGGCGCGACGACCGGAATCGCGCGTCCGGTGAGGGCCTTGATGACGCCGAGCGCGAGGACGAGGGTCATCATCACCACGAACAGGTATGTGGGGATGCCGAACGCCGCGCCCGACTCGCGCACGCCGCGCAGGTTGACGATGGCGATCAGCAGCAGGATGCCGAGGCAGAGCGCGAGCGTATGCGCGTGCAGCGAGGGAAACGCCGACACGAGGGCGCCGACGCCGGCGGAGATGCCGACGGCGGCATTGAGGATGTAGTCGAGGATGAGCGCGGCCGCGGCGCAGAGTCCCGCGCCGGTGCCGAGGTTCTCTTTCGCCACGATGTACGACCCGCCGCCGTTCGGATAGGCGGCGATGGTCTGGCGATAGGAGATGTAGAGGATGCCGAGGACGATCAGCACGACTACGGTGATCGGACCGATCGCGCCGAGTCCCGCCGCGCCGATCGGAATCAGGATGGCCAGCGCCGCTTCCGGCCCGTACGCCGCCGACGCCAGCGCATCGAGGCCGAGCACCGGCACGCCGCGCGCCGCGCCGATCTTGACCTCCTCCGATTCCCAATTCGCCAGCCGCCGCCCAAGCAGCGCTCGCACGAACGACATGGTTTGCGTCTGGTGCAAAGGCAGAGCCGGGGAGGATGATGCAGTTCCTCGGTTCCTCGGTTCCTCGGTTCCTCGGAGTTCCTCGGAGTGGCCTCGGGTTCTTTCTCACTCCGAGGAACCGAGGAACCGAGGAACCCGAGGAACTCCGGTCACACCGCTCCCGCCCGTCCGACCACGATCCCGAACACGTCGAACGCGTCGTGCTTCTCGTCGACGGCGATCGGTTCGTAGCGCTCGTTGGCGCTGGCGAGTTGGACGCGCGAGCCGGCGATGATCAGGCGCTTGCTGAAGGTCGCGCCGGCGAGCCGGCAGATGACGACGTCGCCGATGGCTTGCCGCAGGTCGTGGATCTCGCGCACGTACAAGCGGTCGCCGGCGATGATGCCGCAGCCGGTCATCGAGTCGCCGTCGGCGCGGAAGATCCACTTCGCGCCGCGCGTGGCGTACTCGCGCGGGATCTCGTCCTCCGCAACATCCGACAGCTCCGGCCACGAGGCGTTGGCCGTGCGCGCGCCGCCGGCGCGCGCGAGCGGCACCGCGTTCGGCGCGCGCCGCGCGTCGATGCTGCCGCCGCCGAGCCGCGTGCGGATGATCTCGAGCGCGGCCGCGATGGCGCGCGACTCCGCGTCCGAGAGCGGCGCGGTCTTCTCGCCGAGGAGCCAGCCAACGGTCACGCCGAGCACCGGCGCGAGCTTCATCAGCGTGCCGACCTGCGGGTTCTTCGTCTCGCGGGTGACGATGCGGCTGATCGTCTCCTCCGGCACCTCGGACCTCGCCGCGACCCAGCTTTGGGTCTGGCCCAAGGCGTCAATCGCCGTCCGCAGACGCGCCGCAAGATCCATCGCCGGAAGCTACGTGTGGTTCGCTGCCACGCGTCGAGTCAGACGGCAGAAATCAGACGCGTACCTGATGTCTCGCTCAATCGTACCTCGGCTATGTCCTGATCTCCGAGGAGGTTGACGATGTTCCGGACCTCTTGCGCCGATGTCGACGCGCCGAGGCGAGTGCGCGCTACCGTGCGCTCTCTGGCCACCGGAGCGCAGCGCCACTTATAGTTGTCTGATGATCATCGACCGCGAAGAAGCGCGCCGGGTCGCGGCGCTCGCGCATCTCGAATTCGACGATGCCGCCCTCGACCGTATGGCCGCCGAGATGACGAAGATCCTGACGTACATCGACCAGTTGCGCGAGGTCGACGTGGCGGGATCGGACGAAGTCACCGCGGCCGCGACACCGTTGCGCGACGACGAGCCGCGGCCGCCGATCGCGCGCGAGCTCGTCGAGCACAACGCGCCGATGTGGCGCGACGGCTTCTTCGTCGTCCCGAAGGTGATCGGCGGTGAGTGAGCTGCTCGAGCTGCCGTGGACCGAAGCGCGCGACCAGGTGTCGCCGCGCGAGTATGTCGAAGCGTGTCTCGAGGCCATCGAGCGCATCGATTCGCAGGTGCACGCCTTTCTGCACGTCGCGCGCGACGCCGAGCCGGGCGCGCTGCCGATCGCGGTGAAAGACAACATCGTGGCCACCGGCATGCCGACCACCTGCGCCTCGCAAATCCTGCGCGACTTCATCTCGCCCTTCGACGCCACCGCCATCGCCCGGCTGCGCGCGCGCGGCGCCGCGGTTGTCGGCAAGACCAACCTCGACGAGTTCGCGATGGGCTCGTCGACCGAGCACTCCGCCTTCGGCCCGACGCGCAACCCGTGGGACCTGGCGCGCGTGCCGGGCGGCTCGTCGGGCGGCTCGGCCGCGGCGGTGGCGGCGCGCATGGTGCCGGTGGCGCTCGGCTCCGAGACCGGCGGCTCGGTGCGGCAGCCGGCCGCGCTCTGCGGCGTGGTCGGACTCAAGCCGACCTACGGCCGGGTGAGCCGCTCCGGCCTCGTCGCGTTTGCGTCCGGCCTCGATCAGATCGGCATCGTGACCAAGACCGTGCGCGAATCGGCGGAAGTCCTCGGCATCGTCGCCGGCCGCGATCCGCTCGACTCCACCTCGAGCGACGCGCCGGTCGACGACTACACCGGCGATCTTGCGGCGGGAGTGAAAGGGCTGCGCTTCGGCATCGTGCGCGAAGCGCTGGCGCAACTCACCGGCGCCGTGCGTGACAACTTCGACGAGGCCGTGGGCGTGCTGCGCGGCGGCGGCGCGATCGTGGAAGAGGCGAGCGTGCCGACCATCGGCTACGCCATCGCCATCTACTACATCGTAGCGAACGCGGAGGCGAGCGCGAACCTCTCGCGCTTCGACGGCATCCGCTACGGACATCGCAGCGAGCGCGCCCGCACGCTCGAGGAGGTCTACGCCGACTCGCGCGGCGAAGGCTTCGGCGACGAGGTGAAGCGGCGGATCATGCTCGGCACCTTCGCGCTCTCCTCCGGCTACTACGACGCCTACTACGGCCAGGCCCAGCGCGTGCGTGCGAAATTACGCGATGAATTTGCAGCAGCATTTAACGATTATGATTATCTGATCACGCCGACGACGCCCGAGGCGGCCTTCGAGATCGGCGCGAAAACCGCCGACCCGCTGTCGATGTATCTGAACGACATCTTCACCGCGCCGGCGAACCTGGTCGGCATCCCGGCCATCGCCGTGCCGTCCGGCTTCGACGCGCGCGGCCTGCCGCTGTCGCTGCAGCTCATGGCGCCGCATTTTGCCGAGCGCGCGCTCTATCGCGCCGCCGCCTTTTTCGAGCGCGAGACCGGCTACTGGAAGACGGCGCCGCCGCTCGCCGGTGTACAATCGGTTCGTGCGTAATGGGTGGGTGTGGCTGCTGCTGAACCTTCAGGTTCTCGCGATCGGCGCGGCCCCCACTTCGTCAACCGCGACGCAAGCTCCCATCGCCACCGCGCAGATCACGCCCGAGCTGCGTGCCACGCTCACGCGCGACTATGAGCTCGACGTGGTCGTGCAGCCGCATGAAGGCGATGCCTGGACGCGGCTGGCCAAGCGCGTCACCGGCGACGCGGCGAACTGGGAGATGCTCGCCAGCTTCTCGCAGTCGGACGGCAATCTGAAATCGGAGCAGCTCGTGCGCGTGCCGTTCGCGCTGCTGCGCCCGAACCTGCAGCGCGACGTCATCAAGACTTTGTTTCCGCGCGACGCCATGACCGCCGACGGCTGGCAGCACGTCGTCGTCGGCGCGCGCGGCATCGAAGGCGAGTCGCTCTGGCAGATCGCCTCCTGGTTCACCGGCGACGGCGCCAACTACACCCTCATCCGCAAGGCCAACCCCAATCAGGGACTCTCGACCCGCAAAGGTGACGTGATCCTCGTTCCCAAACGACTGCTCACCGCCGCATTCGGCGGAAGCACGGAGGAAGAGAATGCACCGAAGACGGCAGCGGAAGTTCGGAACCCAGGCGACGATCCGGTTCAGCGTGCAGCAGCGGATGAAAATGTACCGGAGGCGGTTGCGCAGCCTCTGGGACAGCCGCCGCTGACGCTCACGTACGTTCGCGCCGGCTCCGAGCCGTATGCCGTCTACCGGCTGCGCGAAGGTGAGGCGCTCTACTCCTCGGTGGCCATCCGCTTCACCGGCCGCGTCTACTCGAAGGACGTCGGCGACGTGCTCGATCGCCTCGTGAAGTTCAACGCGATCGACGACGTGGCGAAGCTGCCGGTCGGCTACGCGGTGAAGATCCCGATGTCGCTGCTGCTGCCGGAGTATCTGCCGCAGGACGATCCGGCCCGCGTCGCGCGCGAGACCGCGCGGCGCGAGAGCGCCAAAGTGGCGCGGCGCGCCCGCGCGACCGGTCTGTCCGGCGTGCAGGTGATCCTCGACGCCGGCCACGGCGGCAACGATCCCGGCACCGAGCACGACGACGTCTGGGAAGCGACCTACGTCTACGACGTGGCCTGCCGTCTCAAGCGGCTCATCGAGAAGAAGAGCGCGGCCTCGGTGTCGATGACGACGAAGTCGAAGAGCGGCGGCTTCTCGGTGCCGGCCCGCGACGTGCTCGACGGCGCGAACGACCACGTCGTCCTCACCACGCCGAAGTACCTGCTCGACGATGCCGTGGTCGGCGTGAATCTCCGCTGGTATCTCGCGAACTCCATCTTCCGCCGCGCCATCCGCGGCGGCACCGCGCGCGAGAAAGTGATCTTCATCTCCATTCACGCCGACTCGCTGCACCCGTCGCTGCGCGGCGCCATGGCCTACATCCCCGGCGCCGACTACGTGCCGCCGTCGTACCGCAAGCGCGGCGAGATCTATCTCACGCGCGAGGAAGTGCGCGAGCAGCCGACCGTCACCACCACGCGCGAGCAGCGCCTCGAGTCGGAAGGTCTGTCGCGCGAGTTCGCCGAGTCGGTCATCTCCGCCTTCACCGCGAACGGGCTGAAGGTGCATCCGTTTGATCCGGTGCGCGACAACGTCGTGCGCGGCGGCAGCGAATGGGTCCCGGCCGTGATCCGCTACAACCAGGTGCCCACGCGCATCCTCCTCGAGGTCTGCAACCTCGGCAACCGCAAGGACCGCGAGCTCCTCAAGACCGCCAGATACCGCCAGCAGCTCGCCGAAGCGGTCTACCAGGGCATCACCGATTTCTACGCCACGCAGCAGCAGGACGACCGCCGCGGCGTGGCGGTGGCGGCGGGACTGAAGTAGCTACTTCCCGCAGCTTCCCTTCACGAACACCTTCACCGCCGGCACCGCTCCCGGCGGATCGCCGCCGCCCGTCGGGCCGCCGCTCCCTTTGCAGAGATCCTCGCCCGGAACGCCGGGAACGGTGATGGTGTAGTCGCCGGCGGCGGTGAGGTCGGGTAGGGTGAAGATCGGGCCGGCGCCGGGTGCGAGCGCGACCTCGGTGCCGTTGTGGAAGACGTGGATCGGCCAGTCGGCGTCGGTGGTGATGCTGGTGAGTTTTCCCGGCGCGTCGGCCGCGCTGATGGTGACGGTGTTGAACGTCGGCGACGGCGCGCCCGTGCACCCGCCGGAGAAAGTCAATGTCTTGACTTCCGGCGTGTCGGCCACGTTCACGGTCTGGTCGCGATGGCCGGCGCCGGGATAGCGGAACACGAAGGTGGTGGTCTTCTCCACGAGCACTTTCTGCGAGCCTTTCGCAGGCGCGTCGAACGGCAGCGACGGCGTGACCGGCTCACTCGTCTCCAGATGACCGCCGGCGTCGGTTCCTTCCCACGACACCAGCACCTCGCCGCTGCAGGCGAGCTGCGGCGGCGTGACGTTGAAGCGGCGGATGAGCGGATCGCACGCGGCGAGCATCGCGCTCGCGCCGACGAGCAGCCAGACTTTGCGCATCGCCGAACTATAATCCGCGCCCGCAATGCCGCGCTCTTTCGAAGGACGTCTGGTGGCCGATGGCCTGCGCGTGGCCATCGTGGCCAGCCGCTTCAACGACGAGATCGTGTCGGGGCTGATGGACGGCGCGCTCGAATGCCTCACGCGCCACGGAGTCGCCGACGACGCCATCAGCGTCTACCGCGTGCCCGGCGCCTTCGAGATCCCGACCCTCGCCGCGAAGCTCCTCGGCCGCGGCGATGACGCCATCATCACCCTCGGTTGTCTCATCCGCGGCGACACGCCGCACTTCGACTTCATCTCCGCGCAGGTGACCAACGAGCTCTCGCGCATCGCCGTCGACGCGCAGTTCCCGGTCGTCTTCGGCGTCATCACCTGCAACACCTTCGAGCAGGCCGTGGAACGCTCGTCGAAAGGGAGCGGGAACAAAGGTTGGGAGGCGGCGCTGGCGGCCATCGAGATGGCGAACTTGTGGCGCGCGCTTCGCACGGAGGATCGGTAGATGGGCGCCCGTCGCAAGGCTCGCGAGCTCGCGTTGCAGATGCTCTTTCAACACGACATGTCCGGCAACGGACCCGACCAGATCATCGCCACGTTCGAGGAGCTGCAGAAGTCGAAGCCGAACACGCGCGACTTCGCCACCAAGATCTTCCGCGGCACCGTCACGCACATCACCGACATCGACGAGATGATCCAGAACCAGGCCGAGAACTGGCGGCTCTCGCGCATGGCCGCCGTCGACCGCAACATCATCCGCATGTCGGTCTACGAGTTCCTGCACGAGTCGGACACGCCGAAGCTGGTGATCATCGACGAGGCCATCGAGATCGCCAAAAAGTACGGCACGCAGAAGTCGAGTCAATTCATCAACGGCATCCTCGACGGGATTCTCAAACGGTACAATCTCGCCACGGATGAACGTGCCGCGCGACCGGAATAGCCGCGCCGAGGCTCGGCCATGAGCCTGCTCGGCCGCCTGGAAGACCTCTCTCTCACCGACATCGTTCAGATCGTCTATCTCAGCCGGCGCACCGGCGTGCTCGAGATCATCGACGGCGCCGGACGGCACACGGTGCTCTTCCGCAACGGTCTGGTCGTCAACGCCGCCGCGCCCGATCTGCCCGACATGACCTCGTACCTCGAAGCGTCGCGGCTGATCGGGCACGATCAGGCCGCGACGATCCGGCAACTCGAGGACAAGGGGATCTCCGCGGGACTGGCGGTGCTCGATCTGAACTTCCTCTCGAAGGACGATCTCGCGAACGCGATCCGGCAGCGCATCCTCGACGTGGTCACGCCGCTGCTGCAGAGCAAGGAAGGTGAGTTCAACTTCATCCTCAGCGAGGCGATGAGCTCTTTCGATCTCGAGTACAACCCCGACGAACTGTTCAAGGATGGCGGCTTCGCGCCGAACCGTCTCCTCGGCGCCGGCGAAGGCGAGAAGATCAAGCCGCTGAAGGGTCTCGAGGAGTCGTTGAAAGTGGGGAAGGCGCTGCTGCGCGGCTCCGCGCCCGCCGAGGCCACGCCGGCTTCGCTGAACCTCGGACTCGGACAACCGATCGCGCCGTCCGCACCGCCGCCGCCGCCCGTTGCAGCGCCGGCGCAAGCCGACAACGTCGTGCCCTTTCCGTCGCGCGAAGAGTTCACGCCGATCGAAGAGCTGCCGTCCGTCGAAGAACCATCCGCAGGCGACGAAACCTTGCCGATGCCGCCGCATCGCGAAGCGCCCGCGCCTCCGCCGCCACCGCCGCAGCAAACGCGCGCGCCGCTCGACATCGAGCCGCTGCAGATTCCGGAGCCCGACGAGCTGCCGAAGACGCGCAGCGTTGCCGCGCAGACCAGCGGCCAGTTCAAAGTCGCCGGCGGTCTGTTCGAAGTCGAGTCGCCCGAGGCGCAGTTCCGCAACGTCGTCCTCTTCGAGACCAATCCGCTCGTGCGCGTGGCCGCGCGGCGCGCCTTCACCAAACAGGGCGTGAAGATTTTTCAGTACGGCTCGCTCGACGACGTTCGCTCGGCGATGACCGAGCTCTTTCGCTCGAACAGTTACTTCGTCACCTTTCTCGAGCTCACCGCCGACGACGCCTCGGTGCGTCTGATGCAGCAGGTCAAGCGGAAGAACCCGCGCCTGCCGGTGGTGATGGTCGACAAGGAGACCGATCTGCGCCGCCGCCACACGCTGTTGCGCACCGGCGCCGATCTCTATCTCACCAAACCGTCGCCGGCGCGTCTGCAGCCGGGCCTCGCGGAAGAGGAGCTCTCGCTCTTCGCCGACGAGCTGGTGCTCTTCGCCGACCGCTCGTTCCAGCAGTGGGAACAGCTCGCCGGCGGACTCGGTCCCGACGCCGGCAAGAAGTTTTACGAGCAGGCGTCGAAAGAAACCATCGACCGCTCCTTCGGTCTCTTGCGGCAGCTCATCAACGAGCTGTCGAACCCGAACGACATCGGCCAGGTCTCCGCGACCATCCTCCGTCTCTCCGCCGAGTACCTCGACCGCGGCGCGCTCTTCATGACCAGCGACGAGGCCTTCGTCGGACTGGGCGGCTTCGGCGTCACCGGCGGCGGCGAAGAGATGGACGCGCGCGTGCGCCGCCTCCGTATCGCGCGCGACCAGCCCTCGCTCCTCGGCGACGTCGCCGCCGACGGCGAAGCGCATCGCGGCAAGATGCGCCGCACGCCCGCGAACGTCGATCTCATCGCGCAGCTCGGCGGCCTCTTGCCGACGGAAGTCGTTGCACTTCCGATCCTGCACGGCAATCGCGCCATTGGTATCCTGTACGGAGACAACGCCGAGCACCGCGCTCCCATCGACAGCATGACCGGACTCGAGATCTTTCTCTCGCAGGCCGGCTACGCCTTCGGGAACGCCGTGTTCGCATCCGAGCGGGCCGGGCGGCGGTGAGTACATGAAGATTCTGGTCGTCGAAGACTCCTCCTCGATGCGGGCCTATCTGACCACCGTCATCGAGAGCGGAACCGAGAGCTACGACCTCGAGATCGTCGAGGCGGCCAGCGGCTTCGAGGCATTGAAGACGCTGCCGCATCACAAGTTCGACGCGATCCTCACCGACATCAACATGCCGGACATCAACGGCCTCGAGCTGGTGAGCTTCCTCAAGAACCATCCGGTCTACCGCTCGATCCCGATCATGGTCATCTCCACCGAGTCGAGCGAGGAAGACCGCCGCCGCGCCGCGGCCCTCGGCGCCGAGGAGTATCTGGTCAAGCCGTTCCAGGCCGGCGACCTCGTGGAGAAGCTGCGCAGACTGCTCAGGGTGGCGTAGCGCATGGCCAGAGAAGACGACCGCGCGCGAGAAGAATTCACCAGCGAAGCGGAAGAACTGCTCGACACGCTCTCGCGCGACCTGGTCGACTTCGAGGCGCAAGGCAAGAACGTCCGGCCGGAGCTGGTCAACAAAATCTTCCGCGAGGTTCATTCGCTGAAGGGCCTCGCGGGCATGCTCGGCTTCACCGACATCTCCGAGCTCTCGCACAGCCTCGAGGACATGCTCGACCGCCTGCGCATGGGGAAGATCGAGATCACCAAGGATCTGATCGACCTCCTCTACGACTCGGTCGACAGCCTCAATCGACTGGTCATCGCCATCAACGATCCGTCGCTGGGCGCGCTGGTCGACATGACCGGCCTCACGCGCCGCATCCATCACATCATCACCAACCAGCAGCAGCAGAAATCGGACGATCCGCTCTCCGAGCTGACCCTCGACGAGCAGACGCGCAAGTCGCTCACGGAGTACGAGGAGCACCGGCTGCTCGAGAACGTGCGCGCCGGCAAGCACATCCTCGTGCTCGAGGTGACCTTCGACTTCTCCGACTTCGACGAGCGGCTGCGCGCGCTGACGCAGGCGCTCAGCGAGTCGGGCGAGGTGATCTCGACGCTGCCGGCCATTCCGACAGGCAACATCAACGGCATCGCCTTCCGCCTGCTCTACGGCTCGACCCTCAACGACGCCGCGGTGCAGATTCTCGCGCCCGATGCCGCCGTGACGTCCTTACGGAAGGCCGCAAGTCCGGCGGCGGCCGGTCCGGCCGACATGACCGTCGCGCCGAGCGAGCCCATTGCGGCCGAAGAGGAGATGTCGCTGCGGTCGCTCTCGCAGACCGTGCGCGTCGACATCTCCCGGCTCGACCACGTGATGAACATCGTCGGCGAGTTGATCATCGAGAAGACGCAGCTCGAGGCGCTCACGCGCGCCATGCAGCAGCAGCAGGCCCGCATGACCGGCCACGAGCTGGCCAAGATCACGCGCAATCTCGACCGCAAGCTCAACGAGCTGCAGAAGTCGGTCATCGAGATCCGCATGGTGCCGGTCGGGCAGATCTACTCGAAGCTCTCGCGCACCGTGCGCAAGCTCGCGCGCGAGTTGAACAAAGAGATCGAGCTCGTGCTGCGCGGCGAAGACACTGAGCTCGACAAGATGATGGTCGACGAGCTGACCGATCCGCTCATGCACATCATCCGCAACGCCCTCGATCACGGCATCGAGTCGCCCGACGAGCGCCGCGCCGCCGGCAAGAACCCGGTCGGCCGCATCACGCTCAACGCCTATCAGCAGGGCAACTCCGTCGTACTCGACGTCTCGGACGACGGCCGCGGCATCGATCCGGCGAACGTAAAACGCGTCGCCGCCGCCCGCGGACTGGTCGGCGAAAAAGACGCAGTCGACGCGCAACGCGCCTACGAGCTTCTCTTCACGCCCGGCTTCTCCACCGCCGCGCAGGTGAGCGAGATCTCCGGCCGCGGCGTCGGGCTCGACGTGGTGAAGAAGAATTTGCAGGAGCTGAAGGGCACCATCGAAGTGCTCTCGGTGATCGGCGAAGGCACGACCTTCCGCATCTCGCTGCCGATCACCCTGGCCATCATCCAGGCGCTGATCGTCGAGTCGGGCGGCGAGAAGTTCGCCATTCCGCTCACGTCGGTCGAGGAGTCGCTGCGCATCTACTCGCGCGACATCCGCACCGTCGAGCGGCGCGAGGTCTTCACCCTGCGCGATTTCACCCTGCCGCTGCTGCGGCTCTCCGACGCCTTTCAACTGCACGACGGCCGCGAGCAGGGTCCCGACACGAAGTGGTTCGTGGTGGTGACGAAAGCGGGCGAGAAGACCGCCGGCCTTCTGGTCGACGCGCTGGTGCGCCAGCAGGAAGTGGTGATCAAGTCGGTCGGCGAGCGGCTCAAGACCACGCCCGGCATCGCCGGCGCGACGGAGATCGGCGAGTCGGAGATCGTGCTCGTCGTCGATGTCGGCTCGCTCATCGATCATTTCGGAGGACGCGCCCGCGAGTCGCGCGCGGCCGTGGCGCATGTTTGAGGAGTTCTTCGGCCTCGCCGCGAAGCCGTTCGGCAAGACGCCCGATCCGGCGTTCCTCTACGAGTCGAAGCAGCACACCGAGGCGCTGGCGCGGCTCGAGTACGCGGTCGAGGAGAAAGAGCTCGCGCTGTTGACCGGCGACATCGGCTCCGGCAAGACCACGCTCTCGCGCGCGCTCATCGACCGCGTCGGCGACGCCCGTCCGGTGGTGCTGCTGATCAATCCGCGTCTCTCGCCGACGCAGCTTCTCCGCTCCGTCGCCCGCGGCCTCGGCATCGAGCCGGCGCGCTTCCGCCACGAGATCGTCGAGCAGTTGCACGCGAAGCTGTACGAGCTGTACGAGGAGAAGCGCGAGCCGGTGCTGATCATCGACGAGGCGCAACTGATTCCGTCGAAGGCGACCTTCGACGAGATCCGCCTGCTGACGAATTTTCAGCTCGACGATCAGAACCTCCTCTCGCTCGTGCTGGTCGGCCAGCCGGAGCTCGAGGCGCGGCTTGACCGCGAGGCCTACGCGCCGCTGCGGCAGCGCATCGGCATGCGCTACGCTCTCGGGCCGCTGTCGCTGGAGGAAACGATCCGCTACATCGAGCATCGCATCCGCGTCGCCGGCGGCACGCGCAATCCGTTCAGCCGCGACGCGATGGAAGAGATTCACCTGCTCAGCGGCGGCGTGCCGCGCCTGATCAACACGCTGGCCACCACCGCGCTGCTCGATGCCTTCGGCGAGGACGCCGAGGTCGTCGAGCCGGCGCGCGTCGCCGCCGCGGCGCGCGAGCACCGCATGGAGGCCGCGCATGGTTGATCTGGTGAAGATCCGCAAGAAGGCGAAAGGGAAGAAGGAGAAGGAGAAGGAAGAAGAAGCGGCGCCGATCGCGGAACAGCCGCCGGTCGCACCGCCCGAAACGCCGCAGCCGGAGCCGGCGGCCGAGTCGATCTCGAAGCTCGAGCGGTTCAAGCAGGAGGCGGGACGGCGGCGCGAGGTCGACCTATTCGAGCGCGAGTCGGAAGTCGAGGAACAGGCGCGCGTCGAGCTGCTCACGTTCGTCATCGCCGGCGAGCAGTACGCGATCGAGATCGAGCACATCGTCGAGATCGTGACGCCGCGGCCGGTCACGCGCGTGCCGAACGCCGATCCATCCGTGGTCGGCATCCTCTCGCTGCGCGGCACGATCGTGGCGCTCGTCGACGTCCGCCGCAAGCTGCGCCATCCCGCCGCCGCCGCGCCGACCGAGGAGACGCGCATCGTCGTCATCGACTTCGACGGCGAGATGATCGGCTTCGTCGTCGACCGCGTGTTGCGCGTCGTGAAAGCGCTGCCGAACGAGATCGAGCCGCACCCGGTCGTGCACGCCACCGAGCTCGATGCGTCCATCCGCGGCGTCTTCCGCCCGGGCGGCGCGTTGACGATCCTGCTCGATTTGGACAAGCTACTCGACAGCAGAGGGCTCGCGGCGAGCATGGCGTGACCGCCTCTCCGGAAAAACCACCATGGATCTGACGTGCAGGAAGTGCGGCTCGACCTTTCGCGCCGCGATCGCGACGCCTCTGACTTCGCCCGTGCGCGTGGCCTGTCCGCGCTGCGAGTACCAGATGGTGCTCAAGCCGCGCGCGAGCGGCACGTACGCCGCCGCCGCGCAAACCGAAGCACCGCAGCCCGCCGCCGCGCCTGCGCCCGCGCCGCCGGCGCTGCCGCGCCGCCGCGTCGCGGCCATCG
Organism: Thermoanaerobaculia bacterium; assembly: GCA_036389275.1. GTDB lineage: Bacteria > Acidobacteriota > Thermoanaerobaculia > Gp7-AA8 > Gp7-AA8 > QHVT01. Next base: position 138,436 of record DASVQE010000107.1, on the reverse strand, counting down.
CCGATGAGCCGCGCCCGTTCCGCAGTTTCCTCGGCGAGCATCTCCGCCGCCTCGGCTTCGAGGTCGCGTTCTTCGAGACCGGCGATCCGACGCTCGACTTCGTGCGCCGCACGCGCGCCGAGCTGGTGATCGTCAACGTCTATCTGAAAGGAAAGCTCGGCGTCGAAGTGGCCGAGGAGATCAAGGCCGACGCGTCGCTCGCGAACACGCGCGTGATCCTCATCGGCGCGCTCTTCCGCGCGAACCGCTTCCGCGCCAATCCGACCAATCTCTACGGCGCCGACGAGTACATCGAAGAGCAGATCCCGGAGAAGGAGTTCCGCCAGATCATCCGCAAGCTCTTCCCGGAGATCGGCGGCACCGCCGAGACGCCGGTCGAGCCGCGCGAGTACGACGAGGCGCGTCGGCTGGCGCGGCTGATCCTCTCCGACATCATCATCTACAACCAGGGCCGCGTCGAAGACGGCATCCGCAACAACAACTTCTTCGAGGTGCTGCGCGAAGAGATCGAGGAAGGTCGCCAGTACTACGAGTCGCGCGTGCCGATGCGCGTGCGCCGCGACACCGAGATCTTCACCGAGACGCTCCAGCAGTTCGTGCAGATGAAGCGCGAGGAGCTCGAGCGTCTGAAGACGGGAACGCAATGACCGCCGATCCGCAGATCATCGAACAGGCCCGTTCCGCCGATCCCGACGCGCGGCAGAAGGCGGCCTTCCTCGTCGCGCATTCGGCCGACGAGCGGAACCTGCCGCTCATGTTCGAGCTCCTCGGCGACAAGGACTGGCGCGTGCGCAAGACCATCGTCGACGGCCTGGTGCGCGACGCACGTCCCGACATCGTGCGCGGACTGCTCGACGCGCTGGCCGATCCGGAGAACGCCGGCAAACGCAACTCCGCCACCGAGGCGCTGATCCGCATCGGCGCGCCGGCCATCGAGCCGATCGTGTCGCGACTGCGGAGCGAAGAAGACGTCGACGTGCGGCTCTCGCTGGTGAACCTCATCGGCGATCTCCGCAGCGACGAAGGCTTCGCCGTCCTCGTCGAGCTGCTCGACAAGGAAGACGACGTCAACGTCGCCTCGTCGATCGTCTCGTCGCTCGGCAAGTTCCGCGACGCCACCGCGCTGCCGCACCTGATGCGCGCCCTGGCCCAGCGCGAGGATCTCTGGCTCAAGTTCCACGTCGTCGAAGCCCTCGGCGAGATCGGCGACCGCGCCGCGCTGCCGTCCATCCTGCCGCTCTACGCCGAGAAATCGCTGCGCAAGCCGGTGCTCGAAGCGGTCGGCAAGATCGCCGACGTCGGCACCGTCAACTTCCTGCTGCGCATCATCGCCGACGAGGAGAAGCTCAACCTCACCGCGCTGCGCGCGCTCGTGCGCATCGCCGAGGCCAGCAAGCCGCGCATCGTGGAACAGGCCGAGCGGCAGCTCGTGCAGAGCCGCTTCCGCGAGTCATTCCCGGCCGAGAAGATCGCGCCGCTGATCGAGCATCTGCACACCACGCCGAAGCGCGAGGTGAAGGCCTTCATCCTCAAGTTCCTCGGCTGGTCGGGCGACGAGCGCGCGCTGCCGGTGCTGCTCGCGCATCTCGATCATCCCGACACCGCCGAGACCGCCGCGCAGGCGCTGATCGATTTCGGACCGGCGGCGGTGCCGGCCATCGTCGAGGCGCTGCAGAACGCCGACGAGGACGAAGTGGTCTCGCTGCTGCTGCGCGTCGTCAACGTGATCGGCGGTCGGGAGACCATCCCCAGCATCCTGCACTTCCTCGATCACGACAATCCGGCCGTGCGGCGTCTCGCCATCGAGACCCTCGGCGAGATTCCCGATCCCGCCTCGCTCGACTACCTGCTGGCCAAGCTCGACGACCCCGACGTCGCCTCGCAACAGGCGGCGGTCAATGCGATCTCCGCGCTCGTCTCCGCCTTTCCGGAAAGCAAGAACGACGTCCTTACGAAAATCCGGAGACTGCTGCAGTCGACATCGATCCCGATCAAGCTCAACTCGCTCTCGGTGTACGTCAACGTGCAGGGCGAGGGCTATCACGACGGTCTGCTGCTCGCGTCGAAAGACAGCGATCCGGTGATCCGGCAGAAAGCGGTCTCGCTCATGGGCAAGTTCGGCGAGGACCGCTTCGCCGATCAACTCGTGCTCTCGCTCGCCGACGAGTCGACGGCGGTGCGGCTCGCGGCCATCAACGCGGTGGTGCGGCTGCGCCCCGAGACCGGCCTCGAGCCGCTCATCAGCGCGCTCGACGATCACGACATCTGGATCCGCACCGCCGCCGCGCAAGCGCTCGGCGAGTATCGCCATCCCGATTCCGTCGAGCCGCTGATGCGGCATCTCATGCACGACCCGCCGCCGGTGCGCATCGCCGTGATCGAGGCGCTCGGAAAGTCGGAAGACGCGCGCGTGAAGGAGGTCCTCTTCCGCTGCCTCGACGAAGCCGATCCGGAGATCCAGCGCGCGGCCATGCTGGCGCTGGCGCGCGTTCCGGGTGATGACGTCTTCGAGCGCCTCGGCGCCGCGCTCTCGAGCGAAGACTGGCGCCTGCGCGCCGCCGCCGCCGCGGCGCTCGGCGCGCGCGGCGAGCGCAACGCGCTGCCGCTGCTGCATCGCGCGCTCGAGGATTCCGATACGTACGTGCAGCAGTCGGCGGTGCTGGCGCTCGACCGGGTGGCGGACCGCTCGTCGTTCCCGTATCTGTTCAAGGCGCTGGAGAACCCGGCCGTCCTCGACGACGTGTCGGAAGCGTTCGTCCGGCACAAGGAGCTGTATCGCGACCTGCTGGAAGAGGCGTGGCGGACGGCGGACAGCAGGCGAGAAGTGGTGATCGCCGCGATCCTGCAGGCGATGAAGCGCAGCGGCGACTGAACCGCGTCCCATGTCCACTTTCAACCTCTCGCTGAACCACCACATGGAGCTGCCGGACGACGTCTTCCGGCTGCTGCGGGAGCAGATCTACAAACGCTCCGGCATGTGGTTCAGCGACTCGTCGAAGTACCTGCTGCAGAAGCGGCTCTCGCCGCGCGCGCGCGAGCTGAACTTCGACTCGTTCCAGAAGTACTTTTACTTCCTCCAGTACGATCCGCGCGCCGACGCGGAGTTCGATCAGATCTTCGATCTCGTCACCACGAACGAGACCTACTTTTTCCGCGAGCCGGCGCAGTTGCAGGCCTTCACCGAAGAGATCATCCCCGACGTGCTGTCGCGCAAGACGGTGAAGAAGGTGAGGATCTGGAGCGCCGGCTGTTCGTCGGGCGAGGAGCCTTACTCGCTGGCGATGCTGCTGCAGGAAGCGGGCTGGTACGAGCAGGCCACCTTCGAGATTTTCGCCAGCGACATCAACCAGCAGGTGCTGGCCAAGGCCCGCCGCGGGCAGTACCGCGAGAACGCCTTCCGGGCCACCACGCCGGAGCTGCGCGAGAAGTACTTCACGCGCGAGCCCGACGGCTCCTGGCGCGTGCGCGACGAGATCCGCAACCGCATCTCCTTCGGCCGCCTCAATCTCTACGACGAAGGCCGGGTCTCGCTCCTCGGCCACCTCGACGTCGTCTTCTGCCGCAACGTCATCATTTATTTCGACGATTTATCGAAGAAGATTGTAGTAACGAATTTCTACAACCGATTAGTCGACGGCGGCTACCTCCTCCTCGGCCACTCCGAGTCGCTGATCTCGCTCTCGACCCAGTTCAAGCTCCGCCACCTCAAGCACGACATGGTGTACCAGAAGTAGGGGCGCACGCTGACGCGCGGAATGGTCCGGGCCGCGCGTCCGTTCGCGCAGGAGCATGTACGCCACACTTTTCCTCGCCGTCCACCTGCTTGCCGCGAAAAAGGCGGCGGCGCCGCCGCCGCGGGCGCCGCAGACGCTGGTCAGGCGCGTCAAGCACCGGCAGCTGGAGAACGTGCCGGTCATCATCGCGTTTCCGCTCGGCGGCGACCTGGCCAGGCAGGTGCAGGACGTGGCGCGCGATCCGAAGCGGCGGCTGGTGATGGTCGTCGACGGCATCGTGAAGAAGCAGCCGGGCATCGTGTACGACGTCAAGCTCTCGCGCGCCACGCGCAGCTCCGGCACGCTCGCGTTCGACCACGTCGCTGCCGACGGCCGCTTCGAGGCGCGTTTTCCGATCGACGACGCCGCGGACGAAGTGCTGAGCTCCGGCCATCGGACGCTTCTGGTCTTCTTCGCGCCGCAGGGTCGTCACTCCGGCGAGGTGAGCTTCACCGAGCTGCGGCTCGTCGAAGAGTAGCGGCGGCGCGTTCGCGGATAGAATCCGCTGCGCGTGTCGTCCGCTTCTCCTCCCATTCGCGCGCTGGTCATCGATGACTCGGCGTACAACCGCGTGACGCTCACGCGGATGCTCGAGACCGAGCCGCGCATTCGCGTGGTCGGCACGGCCGTCAACGGCGAGGACGGCATCAAGCAGGCCATGAAGCATCGTCCCGACGTCGTCACGCTCGACCTCGAGATGCCGATCATGGACGGCTTCGCCTTCCTGCGCTGGCTGATGGTCAACCTCCCGACCGCCGTCATCGCCGTCTCGTCGCGCGCCAGCGATCGCAGCGTCTTCAAAGCCCTCGAGCTCGGCGCGCTCGACTTCATCGCCAAACCGGGCGGCCGCGTTTCGCCGCGGCTCGAGGAGATCCAGCGCGACCTCGTCGCGAAAGTGCTGCAGGTCGGCGAGCTGCGCATGGAGAACCTCCGCCGCCGCGTGCAGGAAGAAGAGGCGGAAGTCGCCGCCGCGCCGCCCGCGATCGAGAGCTGTCCGAAAGGCATCGAGCTCGTCGCCGTCGGCTGTTCCACCGGCGGACCGCCCGCGCTGCAGCACCTCTTTCAGTCGCTGCCGTTGCTGCCGGTGCCGTTCGTCGTGGCGCAGCACATGCCGCCGACCTTCACCCGGCTCTTCGCCGAGCGCGTGAACAAGCTCACGCCGTTCGAAGTGCGCGAAGGCCGCGACGGCGAGATGCTCGTTCCCGGCTTCGTCTACATCGCGCCGGGCGGCATGCAGAGCGAAGTGCGCCGCATCGCTGAAGGCTTGCAGCTCCGCGTCTTTCCCGCGGGCTCGAGCGATCTCTACGCGCCGTCGGTGGATCGTCTCTTCCGCACCGCCAGCGACGCCTGCCGCGAGCGCATCGTCGCGGTGATCATGACGGGCATGGGCGATGACGGCGCGGCGGCCATGCGCGAGCTGCACGAGCGCGGCGGCAAGACCATCGCCGAGTCGGCCGAGAGCGCCATCATCTTCGGCATGCCGTCCGAGGCCATCAAGACCGGCGCGGTCGACGAAGTGCTGCCGCTCGGCGCCATTCCGAACGCCATCCGGCGGCTTTGTCTCGGATGACAGCGCGTGCTACATTCACGCGACTTCGGGGCCGGTCAGATCGATGAGCGAAGAACAAAAAGCGGAAAAGTTCCTCGAGCTGTTCAACAAGGGGAAGGAATTCACCGAGCAACTGCTGCGGGAAAACCAGCGCCTGCGCTACCGCGTGGCCGCGCTCGAGACCGACACGTCGGGCGTTTCCACCGACGAAGTCTCGCGCCTGCGCGAGCAGATCTCGCACCTCACCGAGGAGAACCGCCGCATCCAGCAGCGCTTCCGTGAAGTCGAGGAAGAGAACAAGGACTTCGCCAACCGCTACATCGAGATCGAAGAGCAGAACAACAACCTCGCCAACCTCTACGTGGCGAGCTACCAGTTGCACTCGACCCTCGACTTCCGCGAAGTCATTCAGATCGTCCAGGAAATCATCATCAACCTCGTCGGCGCGGAGTCGTTCGCGATCCTGCTGCTCGACGAGAAGACCAACGAGCTGAAAGCCATCGCCTACGAAGGCGAAGACGTGATGCCGGGCCTCGAGGACATTTCCACGCGCCTCGGCGAAGGCATCCTCGGCACGGTGGCGCGCACCGGCGAGAGCTACTACATCAACCAGGCCACCGACGCGGGCGCGATCTCGATCGAGCGGCCGCTGGCGGCGGTGCCGCTGAAGATCAAGGAGCATGTGATCGGCCTGATCGTCATCTACAAGCTCCTCCAGCAGAAGGACTCGTTCTCGGCCGTCGACTACGAGCTCTTCTCGCTGCTCGCCGCGCACGCGGCCACGGCCATCTTCTCGTCGAAACTCTATTCGCAGTCCGAGCGCAAGCTGAACACGATCCAGAGCTTCCTCGATCTGCTCACGACCACGAGCTAGGAAGAGGACGAACCGGTGGGGATGGAAAACGCGAACTTTCTGGTCGTCGAGGACTCGCCGACCATGCGTCAGTTGATCTCGTTCTCACTGAAGCGATTCAAGAACGCGCGCATCATCGAGGCCGTCGACGGCGTCGACGCGCTCAAGAAGCTCTCCGGCCCGGAGAAGATCGACCTGATCCTCACCGACATCAACATGCCGGTGATGGACGGGCTGAAGCTGGTCTCGCTGGTGCGGCAGAACGCGCAGCTCAAGAACATCCCGATCATCATCATCACCACCGAGGGTGCCGAGGAGGATCGCGAGCGCGGCCTGGCCCTCGGCGCGAACGCCTACATCAGCAAGCCGATCCAGTCGTCGCACCTGATCAAGACCATCTCGGAACTGCTGAGCGTCTGATGTCGCGGCGCGGCGCGCTTCTCGCCGCCGCCGCTGCCTTCCTCCTCGTCCGTCTCGTGCTGCTGGTCGTGCGCGAGCCTTTCTTCGACGAGCTCTTCACGGTCTGGCTGGCGCGCAGGCCGTTCGGCGAGATCGTCAACACCTTGACTTTCGACTCCGGCCCGCCGCTCTACTACCTGCTGGCGCGCATCCCGAACGTCTACGCGCTGCGCGTGCTCTCGCTCTTCTGCGCGCTCGGCGCGTTCGCGCTGATCGCCACGCGCCAGTCGCTCGGCGATGCGCGCGCGAACGCGGCGCTGCTGCTGGCGGTGTATCCGCCGGCGGCGCTCTTCGCCGTCGATGCGCGCGCGTACGCGCTCTGCGCGCTGCTGGTCGCGATCGGATGCGTCGCCGTCCACGAGCAGCGCGTGAGCATCGCTGCGATCGCCTTCGTCGCCGCCGCGTACACCCATTGGTACGGCGCGCTCTTTCTGCCGCTGGTGCTGCTGGCGAGACCGCGGCGCAAGGCTGCGATCGCATTCGCGGCGAGTGTGGTCGCCTTCGGGCCGGGGCTCTGGCTGGCGGCGCGGCAGCCGTCGGAGGCGATGGGCTGGCTTGTGCCGACGCAGCCATTCGCGGCGTTGGAGAGTCTCGCCTTTGTCGGACGTTATGCGGAGGCACTCTTCGCGCCGGCGCCGCTGGCGCTGGTCCTCGCCTCGGCCGTGCTGGTGCTCGCGGCCGGCGCGCGCTCGCGCTCCTTTCTCCCGATGGTCCTCGTGCCGCTGCTGCTCGCGATCGCCTTCGCCCTGGCCGGGCGCACCGTCTACGTCCCGATGCGTTTCGAGTCGGTGCTCGCGGTGCCGCTCGTGCTCTGGCTGGCGACCTCGCTCGAGCGCTGGCCGCGCAATGCGCGCGTCGCGCTCACCGCCGCGCTGGCGCTCTGCGGCGCGTTCGTGCTCGCGCGCGGCGCGGCCGATCACGCGCAGCGTCCGCTCGACGACTATCGCGCCGCGGCGACCGTGCTCGCGCAACGCGCGTCGCCGCACGAGCGCGTCGTCGCCACCGGCTACCTCTACCTCGAGGCCGTCTCGCAACTGGGCGAGCGGCGCGTCGAAGCGTGGCCGCGCGAGCAGGCGAGGCACCCGGGCTGGCGCGCGCGCGTCGCGCCGGAGCCGTTTCCGCGCGGGCCGTTCCTCTGGATCGCCGAGCGCCGCGCGCCCGAGCTCGCTCGCGCCGACCGGAGCCGCGTACGCGTGCTCTACAGCAACGGCCGCGCTTTCATTGCCCGCGTGCAATGAGTTGGCTGCCTTGACCGTTACGGTACACTGGCGCCCAAACCATGCCCCACTTCATCACTGACAAATGCATCGGCTGCTCGGTCTGCGAGATCAAGTGCCCGACCAACACGATCTGGGGCGAGAGCAAAGGGCAGTATTACATCCATCCGGAGCGCTGCATCGACTGCTCGGTCTGCGGCATCTACTGCCCGGTCGACGCCATCCAGAACCAGCACGGCGACATCATCAACCGCATCAAGCCGAAGGACATCCCGAAGGCAGAGGTCATCAAGGACCTCTGCACGGGATGCGAGTTCTGCGTCGACATCTGCCCGTTCGAGTGCATCCGCATGATCGACGCGGACGACGAGACGCTGGCCAATCACTACAAGATCGCCTTCGTCGAGAAGAACAAATGCGTGGCCTGCCGCCTCTGCGAGAGCGTGTGCGACAAGGACGCCATCGTCGTGCCGGAAGCGCCGACGCAGCTCAAGACGTACCTGCCTGATTTCGTGGTGCTCGGCACCGGTCGATGACGCACGGGCCGATGACGGACGTCCCGAAAGAGTCTCCGCGCACCATCCTCTTCCAGTTCGTCATCTTCCCGCTCGGGATCGTGGCCATCGCCGTCGGCATCTTCTTTCTCTTCGGCAAGCTCGCCTCCGACGAGCAGACCATCCCCGATTATCTGAATGAAGTGCGGAGTGGCGGACGTCGGGAACGATGGCAGGCCGCCTATCAGCTCTCGCAGCTCATCAACGCCGGTGAGGCGAAGAAGTATCCGCACCTGGTCGACGACGTGATCGTCGCCTATCGCGACGCAAAGCACGACGATCCGCGCATCCGCCGCTACCTGAGCATGGTCCTCGGCAATCTCGGCGACCGGCGCGCCACCTCGCTGCTGGTCGAAGCCTTGAGCGACGAAGATCCGGAGACGCGCATCTACGCCGCGCTGGCCCTCGGCCGCCTGCGCGATCCCGCCGCGGTGCCGCCGCTGCTCGGCGCGTTCGCGCGCGACGAGCACGACGTGCGCAAAGCGGCGGCGTACGCGTTGGGCGAGATCGGCGACGCGCGCGCGGTCGCGCCGCTCGAAGGCGCCCTGAACGATCCGATCGCCGACGTCCGCTACAACGCCGCCATCGCCCTGGCGCGCTTCGGCGATACGCACGCCATCGGCGTGGTGCGCGAGATGCTCGACCGCTCGCGCCTGGCGCGCGTGGCCGGCATGCGCCCCGACCAGCAGGAAGCGATCATCCTGGCGGCGATCCCGGCCGTGGAGAAGATCGCTCCGGAAGAAGAGCAGGCGCTGCTCACGCCGCTGGCGAAATCCGATCCGTCGATGAAGGTTCGCTCCGCCGCGACCGAGGCGCTGGCGAAACGATGAACGATGCAGGATGAACGATGAACGTCGCATGAACGCGCTTTTGTTCATCGTTCATCGTTCATCGTTCATCGTTCCATGTTGACTCTCTTTCCGTTTTCACCGATAGTGCGGCGACACGTTCCGACTCTCAATGTCTGAGCAAATCACGCCATATCAGGTCACCCCGAAGACGCCTCTTGCGGGCAGCGCCGCGTCGGAGATACGCGAGCAAGGGGAGATCACCCGGCGCAAGTTTCCGTTCGCGCTGACCACCGCCTGGGTGGCGCTCACCGCCGCGGTCGGCGGGCTGACCGGCATCCTGGTGCGCTTCCTCTTCCCGAACGTCCTGTTCGAGCCCGTCCAGAAGTTCAAGGCGGGCCTTCCGGGCGACTACTCGATGGGCGAGGTCGACGAGCGCTGGAAAGACAAGTACGGCGTCTGGATCGTGCGCAACGAAGAGATGATGTATGCGCTGATCACGACCTGCACCCATCTCGGCTGCACGCCGAACTGGCTGCCTTCGCAGAACAAATTCAAGTGCCCGTGCCACGGCAGCGGCTACTACCGGACCGGAGTGAACTTCGAAGGTCCGGCGCCGCGGCCGCTCGAGCGCGCCAAGATTTTCATCGACACGGCCGACGGCCAGATCGTCGTCGACAAGTCGGTGCAGTTTCACCAGGAACGTGGGGAGTGGACCAATCCTGATTCGTTTCTGAAGGTGTGATCTCAGCGACAGAGGGAGTCGATGACCCTGAAACAAGTCCAGGAAGGCATCGTCAATTCGCAGGTCTGGAAGTCGATCTTCCGGGTCGGGATCCCCAACACCAACCGCAAGCGCGTCCTGGCCGTCCTCGGCTCGCTGATCCTTCACCTCCATCCGGTGAAGGTCCGCCGCAGCGGCGTCCGCATGAGCTACACCTGGTGCATGGGCGGCACCTCCTTCTTCCTCTTTCTGGTCGAGACGGTGACCGGACTGCTTTTGATGTTCTATTACCGTCCAACAATTGAATACGCATTTACCGACATCATGGACCTGCGCGAGCAGGCGCCCTTCGGCATCATGCGCGAGATGCACCGCTGGGGCGCTCACGCCATGGTCATCGCCGTCTGGCTGCACATGTTCCGCGTCTTCATGACCGGCTCGTACAAGCCGCCTCGCGAATTCAACTGGAACGTCGGCGTCATCCTCCTCGTGCTGACGCTGCTCCTCTCCTTCACCGGCTACCTGCTGCCGTGGGATCAGCTCGCGATCTGGGCGATCACGGTCGGCTCGAACATGGCCCGGGCCAGCCCCGGCGCCGGCACCGAGGGACCGATGTCTTCGCTGATGAAACTGGGCGACGTGCCGCTGATCCATGCCGGCGACGACGCGCGCTTCGCGCTCATCGCCGGCCGCTCGATCGGCGCGGCCACGCTGCTCCGCTTCTACGTGCTGCACTGCATGGTCATCCCGCTGGCCGCGGGTTTCCTGATGGCCATTCACTTCTGGCGCGTACGCAAAGACGGAGGGATCTCCGGTCCGCTGTAGCCGGAGGACGAGCCGATGACGTTTCTGAAGAACTTCGTCAACGTACTGTCGGTCGCGTCGATCTCGTTCATCCTCCTCACGTCGATCTTCGCGATGATCGTCTTCTTCAACCTGCTCGACGGCAGGGTGAAGTCGAAGGGCGGCATCGCCTTCGTCGTCTTCGGCGCGGTCTGCGTGGTGGCCGGACTCTTCGTCCGGCCGCTGCTCTATCTCGGCATCGCCTACTTTCTGGTGATGTGGGGACTGGCCACGCTCGGCGGGCGTCTGTGGGAGCCGAAGGTAGGGAAGTGGCTGCTCATCGCCGGACTGGGCGGCTTCGCCCTGTCGATGTTCGACCCGAACTTCTACCTGATCGCCGCCAAGCCGGACAACGTCCCCATCGTGGCGATGATCTTCCTGCTGGGGATGTTCACCTGGATCGCCCTGCGCAAGGCCTACTTCAACGACAAGGTCATGGCCATGGGCGGGATTCCGTACGAGAAGACGGAGTCGGACGAGAAGCTCTTCACCTGGCCCGATCTGGTCTACACGGAGCTGCTCTGCATGATCGTCCTGACGATCGTTATGATCGTCTGGTCGCTCGCGCTGCGCGCGCCGCTGGAAGAGGCGGCCAATCCGACCTCGTCGCCGAATCCGGCCAAAGCGCCCTGGTACTTCCTCGGCCTGCAGGAGATGCTGGTCTACTTCGACCCCTGGCTCGCGGGCGTCGTGCTGCCGACGCTGATCATCGTCGGCCTGATGGCCATCCCGTACATCGACACCAATCCGCGCGGCAACGGCTACTACTCGTTCCGCGAACGGAAGTGGGAGATCGGCGTCTTCCTCTACGGCTTCCTCGTGCTCTGGTCGTTCCTGATCATCACCGGCACGTTCCTGCGCGGTCCGAACTGGAACTTCTTCGGGCCGTACGAATATTGGGATCCGAACAAGCTCGAGCCGCTGGTCAACATCGACCTCTCGGAGCTGATCTGGGTCAAGCTCCTCGGCATGCCGCTGCCGCGCCTCTGGATCATCCGTGAGGCCTTCGGCATCGGCGTGGTGCTGCTCTACTTCGCCCTGGCGCCGGCCATGGCCGCCGGGCCGTTCCGCCGCTTCTACCTGAAGATGGGCGGGCCGCGTTACTACGTCGGCGCGTTCCTGTTTTTGTTCATGCTGTCGCTGCCGATCAAGATGGTGTTGCGGTGGCTGTTCAACCTGAAGTATCTCGTCCACATCCAGGAGATCTTCTTCAACATCTGATCGCATGAAGCCGCAAGAGCCCATTCCGCACAACTACCCGATGAGGAAGCTCAACCTCATCTTTGCCCTGACCAGCATCGGGTTGCTGATGGTCACGGGCGCGATGGTGTTCTACGACTACGTCCGCGGCTGGAAGTGGTACCAGCTCGAGTTCAACCGCCTGCAGGAGCAGCGCATCGAGGCGCAGCTTCACTCGTCGACCGACGCCGAGACGCGGAAGAAGCTGGCCGAGGTCGACCGGGAGATGCGCCAAGGCCAGGTGGAGATCGCCCGGCAGCGCGATGCCTACGTCGAGGCGCAACGTGAGCTCGACGAGTGGGAAGGAAAGCACTACGCCGCCGATCAGGACTACCGCTTCGCCAAGGCGGTGCTCGACGCGAAGCGCTACGCGCTCGAGACGTCGGTGATGCAGCACCGCTCCGACGCCGGCACGCAGCGGCGCGAGTACGAGGCGCAGAACGACAAGGTCAACAACCTCAACCTCCGCCTCCAGCAGGTCACGCGCGAGCGCGAGCTGGTGCGGACGCGCGTCAACAAGTTCCTCGGCCGCATCAAGGAGCTCGAGGATCGCCGCAAGCAGCTCACCGCCGACACGGACCTGCTCAACAAGCAGCTCGAGGCGGTGTCGGTGCGGTCGAAGCGGATGGTGCTCAACCTTCCGATGCTCGACTTCATCAATCCGACGCTGAAGATCGATCAGGTGGTCCTCGGCGATCTCTTCATCGACATGAACTACATGTCGGTGCCGCGCGTCGACCGCTGCATGACCTGCCACCGCGCCATCGACCGCCCCGGCTTCGAGTCGAAGAAGGAAGCGGAGCGGCTGGTGACGCTGCTGCAGGAACAGCTCGACAAGAACTGGGTGCAGCCGTCGCGGCGCAAGGAGACCGAGGAACGCGTGGCGGCGCTGCGGAAGATCATGGATGGAAAGACGGACATCCTCAATCCGTTCCGCACCCATCCGAAGCTCGACGTCTTCGTCGGCTCCGCCTCGCCGCATCCGCTGCTCGAATACGGCTGCACCGCCTGCCACCGCGGGCAGGACCGCGCCACCGAGTTCGGCCGCGCCGGACATACGCCGGCCAGCCTGCGCATGGAGCGCCGCTGGTCGCAGGCGGCCGTCTCGCTGCTGCCGGGTCCGTGGGACTACAAGAAGCGCAACTGGGGCTACGCCGCCAATCCGTTCCTCGAGACGCCGATGTATCCGCGCCAGTACTACGAGGCCGGCTGCATCAAGTGCCACGGCGGCCAGGTCGACATCGGCGACGGCGAGCAGATCACCAAGGCCACGCACATGGTCGAGCTGTACGGCTGCCATGCGTGCCACAAGATCAACAACTGGCGTTTCTCCGATCTCCGGAAACCGGGTCCGAACCTCGACGGCATCGCCGAGAAGACGACGCCGGAATGGGCATTCCGCTGGATCGCGAACCCGAGCAGCTTCCGCCCGACCACGCGCATGCCGTCGTTCTTCTTCCAGCGCAACATGGTCGGTCCGGCCGTGCCGGCGCGCGAGCGCGAGCAGAACGTCCGCTACCAGAACGCCGAGATCCATTCGATCGTGACGTTCCTCTTCTCGCGCTCGACGCGCCGCCAGTGGACCGCGCCGGCGGCCGCCGGCGATCCGCAGCGCGGCGCGCAGCTCGTCGGCTCGATCGGCTGCCTCGCCTGTCACGTCGCGCAGGACACGGTCAAGGACGAGAAGACCGGCGCGGTGCGCGTCGCTCGCCGCGACGACTTCCCGCTCGAGCGCAACTACGGCTTCAACCTCACCGGGGTCGGCACGAAGACGCACGCGAACTGGGTCTTCAACTGGATCAAGAATCCGAAGGCTTACTACGCCACCGCGCCGATGCCGAGCCTCCGCCTTTCCGATCAGGAAGCGGCCGACATCACCGCCTACCTGCTGAAACTGCAGAAGCCGGCGTTCATGCAGAAGCCGATTCCGCCGGTCGACGTGAAGGCGGTGCACGATCTGGCCAAGGCCTACCTGATCAGCACCATGACCGACGCCGACGCGGAGGCGAAGCTGCGCGGCATGCCGCTGCGCGAGCAGCTCGTCTACCTCGGCCAGCGCAGCATTGAAAAGTACGGCTGCTACTCCTGTCACGAGATCAAAGGCTTCGAAGGTCTCAAGCCGATCGGCACCGAGCTGACCACCGAGGGCTCGAAGACGCTGCACCTGTTCGATTTCGGTTTCGTGCACGAGTACGAGCACGACGACGACCGCAGCGTCGAGCACATCCAGCACAACGTTCCGTCGTGGATCTACAACAAGGTGCGCAGCCCGCGCATCTATGACGACGAGCGCACCAAGCCTTACAACGACAAGCTGAAGATGCCGAACTTCCACCTCTCGCAGGAGGAGGCGCGGCTCATCACCACCGTGGTCCTCGGCCTGACGAAGGAGAAGGTCGCGGCGAACCGGCTGGCCGCCGCCGATCCGCGCATGCGCGCGGCGGAGGAAGAGCGGAAGCTGATCTCGCAGCACAACTGCCGCGGGTGCCACATCGTGCAGCGGCACGGCCGCGCCATCGGCTCACTGATCAACGATCCGAACTTCCTGCCGCCCGATTTGTCACCCGAGGGTGGGCGGGCGCAGTCGCCGTGGCTCTTCAACTTTCTCAAGGACCCCACCGTCACGCGCATCCGTCCGTGGCTGCACGTGCGCATGCCGACCTTCCAGTTCACGGATGAAGAAGCTGCTACGCTTGTAGCAGGCTTCGCCGCCGAAGGAAAAGGGCAGCAGTTCGACACGCTGCGCGACCTCGTGCCGCCGCAGCAGAACGTCGCCATCGGCCGCGAGGTCTTCGCCATGCTGCGCTGCGGACAGTGCCACGCGGTCACGCCCGTCGATCCGGCCAATCCGCCGGTGCCGAACGCCGCCGACTCGCAGTCGCTCGCGCCGAACCTCACGCTCTCGAAACTGCGGCTGCGCCACGAGTGGATCGCCGACTGGATCCGCCGTCCCGACGAGATGATCCCCGGCACGCGCATGCCGACCAACTTCCCGCGCAACGCCGAGACCGGCGGCTTCACCTCGCCGCTGGCCAACGCCATGGAGAGCCCGCAGTTCGCCGCGCACAAGGCGGCGCTGCTGCCCTACTTCCAGAACGAAGAGGCGCTGCGCAAGACCATGGCCGACGCGGTGGCGCTGACCAACTACCTTCGCGATTACATCTGGAGCATCGGCATCGACCACATGCGTCCGGCGCAGACCGGACCGGGCGCGCCGCTGTCGATCGTTCCGCAGCAGGAGCCGTCGACGCCTGCCGCGCCGGCCGTGCAGACCGGCCGCGCCGAAGGTGCGGCCCGGCGCTCTTCCACAAGTACCTCTTCAAGGAGATAAAGAACGATGTCTGTCCGGAAGTACCTCACTCTCTTGTACGCACTGCTGCTGGTCGTCTTCGTCGCCTGCGGCGGCGGAAAGGAAGTCGTCGACGAGAAAGAGCTCGGCGAGGACGATCAGGCGCCGCCGGCCACCGAGTCGGCCACGAGCGGCGAGTCGGCCGCGGCCACTCCGGCCGCATCGGCGCCTGTTGTGGCGGACGCCGCGACCATCGGCGGCGTGGTGAAGTTCGAAGGCGCGGCGCCGAAGATGCCGGTGCTGCAGATGGGCGCCGATCCGTACTGCGCCTCGCAGCACACGACGCCGGCGCCGGAAGAGGAAGTGACCGTCGGTCCGGGCGGCGAGCTCGCCAACGTCATCGTCTGGGTGAAGAATCCGCCGGCCGGCAACTTCCCGGCGCCGACGCAGGCGGCGGTGCTCGACCAGCGCGGCTGCCAGTACCACCCGCACGTGAGCGCGGTGCAGGTCGGCCAGCCGATCCAGATCAAGAACAGCGACGCCACGCTGCACAACGTGCACGCCATGCCGGCCGTCAACGCCCAGTTCAATGAAGGGCAGCCGGTGCAGGGGATGGTCTCGACCAAGAAGTTCGACAAGCCGGAGATGACGCCGTTCCGCATCAAGTGCGACGTGCACGGCTGGATGAAGTCGTACATGGTCGTGCTGCCGCATCCGTTCCACAGCACCTCGCAGATGAACGGCACCTTCTCGATCGCCAACCTCCCGCCGGGCAACTACACCGTCGTGGCGTGGCACGAGAAGTACGGCCAGCAGGAGCAGCAGGTCACGGTCGGGCCGAAAGAGCAGAAGCAGGTCACCTTCACCTTCAAGGGATAGCGGCGCTCGAGCGGAGGAGCAATGCCACCGAAACGACAGATCCGGGTCGGGACCCAGTGGATGTACGCGCGCGACGCCAGGCGCGCGCTCGAGGAAGCCATCCGCGTTTCGGAGGCGGAGGCGGGCGAGCATGGGCATCACGTTCCGTTCATCCGCAAGTACGTCTTCTCGACCGACCATAAGTGGATCGGGATTCAGTACGCCGTCACGGCGCTGACGTTCCTGCTGATGGGCTTCTCGATGATGCTGCTGATGCGCTGGCAGCTGGCCTTTCCGGGACGTCCGTTCCCGGCGCTGATCGCGAAGTTCCTCGGGCAGTCGAACGCGCCCGGCGGCGTGATGCTGCCGGAGTTCTACAACCAGCTCGGCGCCATGCACGGCACGGTCATGGTCTTCCTGGCCATCGTGCCGCTGGCCGTCGGCGCCTTCGGCAACTACGTCGTGCCGCTGCAGATCGGCGCGCCCGACATGGCCTTCCCGAAGCTGAACATGATGTCCTACTGGCTCTACCTGCCGGGCGGACTGCTCATGCTCTCGAGCTTCTTCGTGCCCGGAGGTGCACCAAACTCCGGCTGGACCTCGTATCCGCCGCTGTCGGTGATCGCCACGCACGGACAGACGGTCTGGATTTTAGCGATGATTTTGCTCATCACTTCATCGCTACTCGGATCGATCAACTTTATCGTCACCATTTTCCAGCTCCGGGCCAAGGGGCTCACCTTCATGCGCCTGCCGTTCTTCGTCTGGGCGCAGCTCGTGACCTCGTTCCTGCTGCTGCTCGCTTTCCCGCCGCTCGAGGCCGCGGCCATCCTGCAGCTCATGGACCGCGTGGCCGGCACGAGCTTCTTCCTGCCGAGCGGCCTGGTGGTCAGCGGCACGCCGCTGGCCAACGCCGGCGGCGGCAATCCGCTGCTCTGGCAGCACCTCTTCTGGTTCCTCGCGCACCCGGAGGTCTACGTGCTCATCCTGCCGGGCATGGGGATCATCTCCGAGGTCATCGCCAATAACACCCGCAAACCTCTGTGGGGCTACAAGTCGCTGGTCGGCGCGGGCGTCTTCCTCGGCTTCATGTCCTTCGTGGTGTGGGCGCACCACATGTTCCTCACCGGCATGGGCACGGCCATCAGCGCCTTCTTCCAGACCACCACGATGATCATCTCGATCCCGTCGGTGATCATTTTGACGGCCCTGATCATCTCGCTATGGGGCGCATCGATCCGCTTCACCGTGCCGATGCTCTTCGCCCTCGCGTTCCTGCCGATGTTCGGCATCGGCGGCCTGACCGGCCTGCCGCTCGGCCTCGCCGCCGCCGACATCCATCTGCACGACACCTACTACGTCATCGGCCACTTCCACTACGTGGTCGCGCCGGGGACGATCTTCGCCATGTTCTCCGGCATCTACTACTGGTACCCGAAAGCGGTCGGGCGGAACATGAACGAGTTCTGGGGGAAGGTGCACTTCTGGTTCTCGTTCGTCTGCATCAACTGCGTCTTCTTCCCGATGTTCATCCAGGGTCTGGCCGGCGTCTCGCGCCGCCTCTACGACGGCGGCTCGCAGTACATGCACGCCAAGCCGGTGCTGCACACGAACGTGTTCATCTCCTCGGCGGCCTGGCTGCTGCTCGTCGCGCAGATCCCGTTCATCCTGAACTTCTTCATCAGCATCTTCAAAGGGCAGCGCGTCGGCGCGAATCACTGGGACGCCACCACGCTCGAGTGGGCCGCCGCCACGGCGCCGCCGCTCGCGCACGGCAACTTCGAAGTGCTGCCGGTGGTCTATCGCGGGCCGTACGAGTACAGCGTCCCCGGCTACGACGCCGCCGACTTTTTGCCGCAGAACACGCCCGATGACGGCCTGACGCCGACCGGCCACGGCGGCGGCATGCTGCCGACCGTCGCCGTCGCGCAGAAGGAGAGCTGATGACGACCATCGACCTGCATGGCGATCCGCACGGTCTGCATGCCGCGCACGACCCGCACGGCGGCGGCCATCACGAGATCGAGATCCCGTACACGCTGCACGCCCGTCCCGACACGGGCCTCTACAACGGCAAGCTCGGGATCTGGCTCTTCCTGGCGTCGGAGGTGATGCTCTTCGGCGCTCTCTTCTCAACGCTGATCCTGCTGCGCACCAGCGCGCCGGTCTGGCCGCACGGCTGGGAAGAGCTGAACATTCCGCTGGCCACGCTCAACACCTTCGTGCTCATCGGCTCGTCGGTGACGGTCGTGCTCGCGTGGGCGAATCTCCGCCTCGGCAATCTCCGCCGCGGCAAGATGTTTCTCGCCATCACCCTGCTCTGCGGCCTCGGCTTCATGGTCATCAAGAGCATCGAGTACGCGACCAAGTTCCAGCATCATCACTACCCGTCGACGAACAACTTCTTCGCCACGTACTTTGTGATGACGGGACTGCACGGCCTGCACGTCCTCGGCGGCATGATCGTCTTCGCCTATCTCCTCGGGCCGGGCGCGAAGATGTGGGAGACCAACCGCGATCAGTACACGAACCGGGTCGAGGTGACGGGCCTCTACTGGCACTTCGTCGATCTGGTGTGGATCTTCCTCTTCCCGATTCTGTATCTACTGTAGGAGCGGAGATGACGGACAACGCAGCACCGCACAACGCCGCCCACTGGGCGCCCGATCAGCAGGCCGGCGGCATTGGCCACGAGCCGCTCGGCGAGCACGAGCATCCGACGCACGAGCATCATGGCCACGACAACAGCCCCGAGGCCATCCGGAAGGAAATCCGGAAATACCTCTATGTCTTCGGCGCGCTGGCGGTGCTGACCATCGTCACGGTGGCCATCAGCCAACTGCACCTGCCGACGCACCTGGCCATCATCCTGGCCCTGTCGGTGGCGCTGGTGAAGGGCTCGCTCGTCGCCGCGTTCTTCATGCACCTCATCTCCGAGCGCAAGCTCATTTACGCCGTGCTGCTCATGACCGTCTTCTTCTTCGGCATGCTGCTCTGGGGCCCGTGGCACCAGCGCGACAACGCCGAGAAGGTCTGGCCCGGCTACGACCTGAACGCCAGCAAGCCGGCGCCCGGAAAGCCGGCGCCCGAACACTCCGGACACTAGGATCCCCATGTCACTCCGCGCCTTCCACATCCTCTTCGTCGTCGTCACGGTGATCCTGTCGCTGTTCGTCGGGATGTGGGGCGTGCGCCAGTTCGCCGTCGAGCGGAGCGCGGGCGCGCTCGCGCTGAGCCTTCTCTTCTTCGCCACCGCCGCCGTGCTGATCGTGTACGGCAAGAAGGTGTTCGTGAAGCTGAAGGAGCTGCCGTGAGACGGCTCGTTCCGCTCGTTCTCGTCATCCTCATGGCCGCGCCGGCGTTCGCGTGTCCGGTGTGCTACGGCGCGTCGGGCGATCCGATGGTCAAGGGGATGAACAACGGGATCTGGGTGCTGCTCGGGCTGGTGGGATTCGTACAGATCGCATTCGTGGCGCTGTTCTGGACGTTCTGGCGCCGCGCGAAAGCGCAGAAGCGTTTTCGCGAACAGTTCCGCGTGATTGAAGGAGGACCGCACGCATGAGGGAATTCCTCGCTCAGTACATGCCGCCCGACTATTCGGCGCATGGTCCCGAGCTCGATCAGCTCAGCGCCTACGTGCACTGGCTGATGCTCATCCTCTTCGTCGGTTGGGGCCTGCTGTTCGTCTACATGCTCATGCGCTTCCGCGCCTCGCGGAATCCGAAGGCGGTCTATCACGGCACGCACTCGCACCTGTCGACGTACGCGGAAGCGGGCGTGGCCGTGGTCGAAGTGATCCTGCTGGTCGGCTTCTCGATCCCGGCCTGGTATCGCTGGACCAAGCGTCCGACCAACGACGCCAACGCCATGGAGATCCGCGTGGTGGGCGAGCAGTTCGCCTGGAACGTCCACTATCCCGGCCCAGATCACATCTTCGGCCGCACCAACGTCAAGTACGTCAGCTCGTCGAATCCGCTCGGGATCGATCCTTCCGATCCGAACGCGAAGGACGACGTCACCACGCTCAACCAGTTGCACCTCGAGGTGAACCGGCCGGTGATCATCCGCCTCACCTCGAAGGATGTCATCCACAGTTTCTTCCTGCCGTACATGCGGGTGAAACAGGATGCGATCCCGGGGATGGAAGTTCCGGTACACTTCACGCCCATCAAGTCGAGCGGCGCGGAGTCCTGGGACATCGCCTGCGCGCAGCTCTGCGGTCTCGGCCACTACCGGATGAAGGGACAGTACCAGGTCCACACCAAGGCCGATTTCGACAAGTGGATGGGAACGCAGACTCCGTTGCTGGCAACCATGGGCTCCTGATTTGAAACCACTCACCCCGATTCACCAGTCGTCGACGGACCTCACACCCACGGCACTCCGCCGCTTCACGAAGCTCGTCGCGGCGCTGACGCTGTTCCTCATCTTCGCCGGCGCGATGGTGACCTCGCACGACGCCGGCCTCTCCGTTCCCGACTGGCCGACCACCTACGGCTCGAACATGTTCGCCTTCCCGCTGAGCAAGTGGGTGGGCAACATCTTCTACGAGCACGGCCATCGTCTGCTCGCCTCGACCGTGGGATTCCTGGTCGTGCTGCAGGCGATCTGGCTGCAGCTCCGCGAGCCGAAGCGCTTCGTCCGCCGCCTCGGCTGGTGCTCGCTCGCCGCGGTCCTCGTGCAGGGTCTCCTCGGCGGCCTCACTGTGATCTTCCTGCTGCCGAAGGCGATCTCGATCTCGCACGCGGCGCTCGCGGAGATCTTCTTCTCGATCAACGTCTCCATCGCTTTCTTCACCTCGCGCTGGTTCGCCACGCTGCGCACGCTCGAGCGCGGCGACGCGCCGGTGCGCATGGCCTCGGGCCTGACCGCGCTGATCTACGCGCAGATCCTCGCCGGCGCGGTGATGCGTCACCTGCACGCCGGCCTGGCCATCCCCGATTTCCCGCGCTCGTTCGGCCGCTGGATTCCGGAGCTCACCTCGAAAGAGATCGTCTCCGCCTTCGTCCATCGCGCCGGCGGCTTCACCGTCGCCGTGGCGGTCATCGCCATTGCCATCCGCCTGCTGCGCTACGAGCGCGATCATCCGCTGCGCTTCCTCGGGCAGTTGCTGGCCGTGATCGTCGTCGCGCAGGTGACGCTCGGCGCCTACGTGATCTGGAGCGGGAAGCAGCCGGTGATCACCAGCATCCACGTGATGATGGGCGCGCTGACCTTTGCGACGTCGCTCGTGCTGACGCTGTCGGCGCGCGCGGTGGCCTGGCGCAAGGCCTCGTCGCGGCGAGCTGGTGCGTTTGTCGCAAGCGAGGTTGCGGCGTGAGCAGCGTCGCCATCGAAACGGTCCGCCCGAGCGCCGGCGCGGTCGCGCGCGACTACCTCGAGCTCTCGAAGTCGCGCATCGTGCTGATGGTCGTCATCACCACGGCCGCCGGCTATCTGTTCGGCGCGGCGCATGTGTCGCCGCTCCTGCTGCTGCACACGCTCGTGGGCACCGCCCTCGTCGCCGCCGGCACGAACGCGCTCAATCAGTACGTCGAGCGCGAGCACGACGCGCGCATGCACCGCACCCGTACGCGTCCGCTGCCGGCCGGCCGCATCACGCCGCGCGCGGCGCTGGTCTTCTCCGCCGGCATCGCCGTGATCGGCACGATCTACCTCGGGCTCGCGGTGAACTGGCTGACGGCGTTCCTCGGCGCATTCACGCTGACCAGCTACATCTTCGTCTACACGCCGCTCAAGCGCGTCTCCACGATCTGCACCGTCATCGGCGCGATCCCCGGCGCGGTGCCGCCGCTGATGGGCTGGACGTCCGCCACGAACGCGCTCACCCTCGGCGGCTGGCTGCTGTTCGCCATTCTTTTCCTCTGGCAACTGCCGCACTTCATGGCCATCAGTTGGATCTATCGCGAGGACTACGCGCGCGGCGGCTTCGCCATGCTCTCGACCCGTGACGAGCACGGCGCGGCGGTGGCGCGGCAGGCGGTCTACTACTCGCTGGCGCTGCTAGCGGTGTCGGTGCTGCCGGCGATCTACGGTCTCGCCGGTGTCTTCTACCTCGTCGGCGCGATCCTCGGCGGCGCGGCGCTGCTCGCGGCCACGATCGTCTTCTTCTTCGACCGCGGCATCCGCAACGCCCGCCGGGTCTTCATGATCTCGAACCTCTACCTGCTCGCGGTGATGCTGCTCCTGGTCGTCAATGCGCATCCGTAGCCTCGTTCTCGCGCTCCTGGTCGCCGCCTGTCAGCAGCAGCCGGAGCTGCCGAAGCTCTTCACCGTACCGGACGCGAAGCTCGTCGACGAGCGCGGTGCGCGCGTCGAGCTCGACTCGCTCAAGGGCCGCGTCACCGTCTACGACTTCATCTTCACCAGTTGCACCGGCTCCTGTCCGATCATGACGAACAACATGCGCGCGCTGACGAAGAAGGTCGACGCGGATACGCCGGTGCGCTTCGTCTCGATCAGCGTCGATCCGGCGCGCGACACGCCGGCGGTACTGGCCGAGTACGCGAAGCGCGTCCGCAACGATCCGCGCTGGACGTTCCTGACCGGCACGCGCGACGACATCGTCAAGCTCTCCGTCGACGGGTTCAAGCTGGCGGCGAACGATCCGCAAGGCGGCGCCGAGGCGCTGCTGCACAGCTCCAAGTTCGCGGTGGCGGACAAGGACGGTGTGATCCGCGGCTACTACGACGGCGCGAACGGCGAGTCGGTGGACGAGGTGGCGAAGGTCGTGGAGCGCCTCGCCGGCGAATGACGCCGGCGCAGTTCTTCCCGCCGCTCAACGCCTCGCTCAATGCGCTCAGCGGCGTCTTCCTGCTGATCGGCTACGTCCTGATCCGCCGCAAGCGCGTGCAACTGCACAAGCGCTTCATGCTCGCTGCCTGCTTCACCTCTCTGGCGTTCCTGGCCTGCTACGTCACCTACCACTCGCTGCGCGGCGGCGTGGTCACGCACTTCACCGGCACGGGCGCGATCCGCACGTTCTACCTGACCATGCTCACCACGCACACGATCCTGGCAGTGGCCATCGTGCCGCTGGCGATTCTCAGCGTGATGAACGGGCTGCGCATGCGCGTGCCGCAGCACCGGCGCATCGCGCGCTGGACCTTCCCGTTGTGGATGTACGTCTCGGTCACCGGGGTGCTCGTCTACTTCTTCCTCTATCATTGGTACCCGTCATGACGTCGCAGTTGCTGGAGACCGACCTCGCCAAGACCCCGTTCGAGCAGTTCGCGCGCTGGTTCGACGAGGCGAAGCAGCGGCAGCAGCAGATGCCGGAGGCGATGACGGTGGCTACCTCCGATCGCAACGGCCTGGTCACCGCGCGCGTCTGCCTGCTGAAAGGCTTCGACGAGCGCGGCTTCGTCTTCTTCACGAACTACAACAGCCGCAAGGGCGCGCAGCTGAGCGACAACCCGCGCGTGGCGCTCTGCTTCTACTGGCCGGCGCTGGAGCGGCAGGTGCGGGTCGAAGGGGCGGCGGTCAAGACCACCGAGGAAGAGTCGGACGCGTACTTTGCGACGCGGCCGCGCGGCAGCCAGCTCGGCGCGTGGGCGTCGTCGCAGAGCAGCGTCATCCCGGGACGCGGCGATCTCGATCAGCGATTCCGCGACCTCGAGGCGAACTATGGCGACCGTCCCGTGCCGCGCCCGCCGCACTGGGGCGGCTTCCGCGTGATCCCGCTGGAGATCGAGTTCTGGCAAGGGCGCGCCGACCGGCTGCACGACCGCTTCGTCTACCGGCTGCGCGAGCCGAAAGACTGGATCATCGAGCGGCTCTCGCCCTAAGGGCGCACGTTCGACGCGTGCAGGTGGACGATCTCCCACCGTCCGCCGCGCGCACGCAGCACCAGCGTTCTCCGCGAGTAGACGGCCTCCGTGCCGACATCGAACGTGGCCACTGCCGTACTTCCATAAGTCTGGATGTGCAATCCCTTTTGCGTCAGATGCAAACTGCCGCTGCGCGTTTTCTCCTCGGCGAAGAGCGGTGAGAGCGCGGCCATGATGGCCTCGCGGCCGTCGAGGCGCGCGCCGTACTGCGGCATCGGCAGGAAGGCGGTGGCGTCGGGCGCGAAGAGCGTCTGCATGGCCGCGGCGTCGAGGGCATTGAAGGCCGCCACGAAGCGCGCCACCGCCGCCTCCGGCGTCTCGCGCGGCACGCTGGCGCAGGCGGTGGTGAGGAGCAGCACGATCAGCAAAGCGCGTCGCATGCGCGTACACTACGCGACACCGTGGAGAAGAAAAAAGTGCTGTTTCTCTGCACCGGGAACGCGGCGCGCTCGCAGATGGCCGAGGGGCTCGCGCGGGCCGATCACGGCGACGTGATGGACGTCGTCTCCGCCGGCTCGCATCCGGCCGGCTGGGTGCATCCGCTGGCCATCAAGGCCCTCGGCGAGCTCGGGATCGACATCAGCAACGCCGAGTCAAAGTCGGCGCAGAAGTTTCTCGACAAGCCGTTCGACGTGGTGGTCACCGTCTGCGACAGCGCCGCCAAAGACTGCCCGCACTGGCCGAACGCGAAGCGCATCGAGCACTGGCCGATCGAAGACCCGTCGTGGGGGAACGACGATCCGGCCACGCGCTACGACCGCTTCCTGGCCACGCGCGACGATCTGCGCCGGCGGATCAACGAGCTGGCTGCGACGCTCTGACGGTCAGAGCGCCGAGGTCGCATCCGGTACGAGCACGCGCAGGCTCGACGGGACGATGGTCACGTGCAGCGTCGCTTCCAGCTCGCACGGCTCGCCGTCCAGATGCGCGGGACCTGCGGCGGGACGTTCGATCGTCACCTCCGCGGTCTGGAAGCTGGTCACGTTCGAGGCGCGGTCGAAAGTGCCGTGGAACAGCCGCGCAAGCAGCAGCGGCGCGGCGAAGATCGACGTCTCGCCGACCACCACCACGTCCAGCAGCCCGTCCTGCAGCGACGCCAGCGGCGCGATGCGCGCGTCGTTGCCGTACTGTCCGGAGTTGGCCACCGCGATCACGAACGCTTTCGTGCGCATGGTGGTGCCGTTCGCGGCGATCTCATGCTCGTCCGCGCGAAAGCTGGTGAACGCCTGCAGGCCTTCCTTCACGTACGTCTCCAGCCCGCGCACGTTGCTCGCGGCGAAGCGATGCGCAATCTCGGCGTCGAAACCGATGCCCATCACGCCGAGGAATGGACGGCCGTTGACGGAGGCGGTGTCGATGGTGACGATGCGCGCGCCGCGGCACGATGCGATCGACTCCGCAGGCTCGAGCGGCAAGCCGATGTGCCGCGCGAATCCGTTGCCGGAACCGATCGGCAGGATGCCGAGCGCGGGACGCCGTCCGATCAGCCGCTTCGCCGTCTCGTGCACGGTGCCGTCGCCGCCGACGGCGTAGACGACGTCGAACGCTTCCTGCTCGGCGCGTTCGACGATCGCGTCGAGATCCTCTTTCCGGCCGCACGGCAGAATCTCGATCTCCCAATCCGCTGCCGCGCGGCGGATCACCTCGCTCACATCGAAGCTGCGCCGCCGTCCGGAGCGTTCGTTGACGACGAAGAGCGCTTTCATGCGCGCGCCTCGCGATGGCGATCGATCCACGCCGCCCACGGCACGAACAGCCAGGCGGCGTTCGCCGCCCACGCCACCGCCTGCCACGACGGCGGAGGAGGCGAGGTGAGGCTGACGATGTAAATCACCGCCGCGAACGCGACCAGCGACCAGAGCGCGACGCTGCCGATGCGATCGCGGGCGCGCGTTGCGCGGACGTGGAGCGCGATCGCACCGAGGAAGAGCGCCGACTCGACGATGACGGTCGCCGGCACCGAGTACCAGAGCCCGAGCCCGACTTTCGGACCGCCCGGCCAGAGCGGCAGGTCGGCGCGATGGGTGACGAAGTCGAGCACCCAATGGCTGAACACCGCCGCGCCGACGACGAGCGCGCCGCGCGGCGAGCGCCGCATCGCGTAATGAATCGCCGCGAAGACGATCGACCAGCCGAGGGATGTCAGCAGGCTGTGCGAGATCGGATAGTCGTAGAAGTCGAGCGGCGTGAAGGGCGTGTTGCCGGGATCGACGCGGAAGTGCTCGAGCCCTGCGAGCGTGAAGAGCGGCCAGAGGAGGTCGAGCGCCATCGCCGCCGCGAACATGGTTCCGAGCGAAACGCGCGGCGCGGCCCGTTTTCCGGCGAAGGCGGCGGCGTGATGGCCGATGAACATCGCGCGATTATGACGCGCCGCGAATGATCTCCATCAGCACCGGCTTCAGTCCGTTGATGATGAACTGAATGCCGATCGCGCCGAGGAGCAGCGCCATCACTTTCGTGAACACGGCCCGGCCGCGATCGCCGATGAAACGCGACAGCGGCACCGCGGCGAGCAGCACCGCGTACGAGGCGAGGCCGACGCCGAAGATGGCCACGATCACCGCCAGCTTCTGCTCGAAGCGCGGATAGAGATTCACCAGCACCATGGTCGAGGTGATGGCGCCGGGGCCGGAGAGCATCGGGATGGCCAGCGGCACGACGGCGATCGACGACGGATCGATCTCCGCTTTCTCGACGTCGTGATCGGCCATGCGTTTCTCGCCGCCGATGTTGAAGGCGCGGCGCTCGTCCTGCTCCATGAGCGTGCGCAGCGCGTTGGTGAAGAAGATCACGCCGCCCATGATCTGGAACGCCGGCACGGTGATGCCGAAGAATTGGAAGACCCAGTTGCCGGCCACGAGGAAGACGGTCAGCACGACGATGCAGGCCATCGACGCGACCAGCGCCACACGGGCGCGGCCGATGCGCGACACGCCTTCGGTGAGCGTCACGAACGCCGGGATCACCGCCAGCGGATTGACCATCGTCACCAGGGTGATGAACGACAGGAGGACGACTTTCGTGAGCGGCACGGTTGCGGTGGATTCTAATGTCGGAGTTCATCCTGCGGCGCAGCCGCAGGATCTCCGGCTACACCGGGTCCACGCTGCCCACGAGCGCGAAAGCCGCCTCCGCGCCTGTGGGCCGGTCGAGTACATCCTGCGGCGCAGCCGCAGGATCTCCGGCTACACCGGGTCCACGCTGCCCACGAGCGCGAAAGCAGCCTCCGCGCCTGTGGGCGGTCGAGTTCATCCTGCGGCGCAGCCGCAGGATCTCCGGCTACACCGGGTCGATGCTGCCCACGAGCGCGAAGGCAGCCTCCGCGCCTGTGGGCCGCATGAACCCGGTGGAGCCGGAGATCCTCCGCCTGGCGGCGGAGGATGGTCAGGCAGTGATCAGCCGGTCCGATTGGACATCGATCCGGTGGAACCGGAGATCCTCCGCCTGGCGGCGGAGGATGTCAGGCAGTGATCAGCCGATCGGAAGACATCCCCACATACCAGATCACGCCGCTGCACTCCCGTCCTTCAATGGCGGCAATCGCGTCGCAGTAGCGCCGCACCTGCGCGCGATCCTTCTCGATGCGGGCAGGATCGGGCGCGCCGCTCTTGTAATCGACGACGAGCGTGCGGCCGTCTTCGCGCACGATACGATCGATGCGGCGCTCGACGAGCGTTCCGTCTTCGACGACGCGCACCGCCACCTCGCGCCCGACCGTCTCCGCGCGTGCCAGGCGCGCCAGCGTCGGCGAGCGCGCGATCGTCGCCAGGCGCCGCCGCACGCGCGCGAGCGCGTCGGCGTCGGCGGCCGCTTCGAGCGCGAGCTGCTGCACGAGCGCGTCGGGACTGCTCCTGCCGTCCCACAGCTCCAGCACGCGATGCAGCAGGATGCCGGCGGCGCGATTGCGTGCACTGGCGCGGCGCGCGGCCACTTCGCCCGCGGTGAGCGGCGGCGGCGGATCCTCCGGCGTGACCGGCGTACAGGGTGCGAGCTCCGCGCTCGCGAGCGACGCTTCCAGCGCTTCGTCGCGCAGGCGGCGCCGCACGCGCGGCCCGGTGGTCTGCACGGCGCGATGCTCGAACGCCACCGGACCGACCGGCGTCTCATGCACGATTCGCAGCTCCTCGCTCCACATCGCCGCGAACGATTTCTTCTCGCAGCCGAGCGCCTCGAGCAGGCACTGATGAAAACCGATGGAGCGCTTCTCGTCGGGATTGCAGACGAACACCACGTCCGTCTTCGCCCGCGTGACCGCCACGTAGAACAGCCGCTCGAGCTCCGCCTTGTCGCGCTGCCCGGCGATCTTCTTGAGCGGCTCGCCGCCGGCGAAGCGGAAGCTCGCCGAGAGCGACTCCGCGCGGCCGGTGAGGACGAGGCTCTTCGGCTCTTCGACCGTGAAGAGTTGCAGCGCATCGTTCATCGACGCCGGAAAGGCGAGGTCGGGCAGGATCACCGTCTCGAACTCGAGACCTTTCGCGCCGTGCACCGTGAGGATGCGCACCGCATTCGCGGAGTCGTCGGCAAGCGTCGGCTCCGCCTCTTCCGGCTCGCTGCGCCGCCGTCCGATCTCCTCGACGAACTGCCGCACCGAGCCGCCCTGAGTCGTGTCGTAGTCGAACGCGATGCGCCGCACGTGCTCGAGATGGCGCAGGTGGCGCGCGCCGTCGGCCATCGCGTCGTAAACGCTCTCGATGCCGCTCGTGCGGACGATCGCGTCGACGAGATCGGAGATCATGCCGTGCCGCGCCTCGTCGCGAAAGCGCGCCATCGCTTCGGCGAAGGCGTTCCACGCCTCGCCGCCGTCGGCGATCTCGACGTCGGTCAGCGCGAAGTAGGGCGTGCGGGCGGCGGAGATCTGCGCGCCGCGGTCGAACGGCCAGGCGATCGCGCGCAGCACCGCCAGCAGGTCCACCGGCGCGCGGCGATCGAGAAACAGCCGCGTCGGCGGCAGCACGTAGTCGATGCCGTAGCGGTCGAAGACGTCGAGGTAGTCATCGATCTTCGTCGTGCGCCGGAAGAGCACCGCGAAGCGCTGCAGGTCGCGCTCGCCGCCGTCGCGATTCTCCGCGATCCATTCGGCGATGCTCGAGGCCTCGGCCACATAGCGATCCGCCTTCTCGTCGCTCTGCGCGCGCAGCAGCGTGATGCGCGCATCCAGCGTCCGCCGCGACTCGCCGCGCGCGGCGCGCAGCGCGCGATAGGCCGGACGGAAGACGTTCGGGTCGTGCGTCTCCTCCGGAAAGAGGCGCGTGAACATGGCGTTGATCGTCTCGAGCAGCGGCGGATCGCTGCGGTACTGCTCGCCGATCACGCGCTTCTCCGCTCCGCCGTGCACGAGCGCTTTCGTCAGGTGGTCGTACGTCTCCGGGTCGGCGCGGCGGAAGCCGTAGATCGACTGCTTCGGATCGCCGACGACGATGGTGCGCCCCGGCACGAACGCGCCCGACGCGTCGCGCGCCAGCCGGTCGATGATGCGAGCCTGCGTGCGGTCGGTGTCCTGGAACTCGTCGACGAAGATGAAGTCGAACTGCGAGCGGGCGCGCTGCAGCACGTTCACGTCGTCGAGCAGCGCCAGCGTGCGCAGCAGCAGATCGTCGAAGTCGACCACGCCGAGCTTCCGCTTCTCCGCGTCGAGGTAGGCGAGGAAGCGGCGCGTCAGCGCGAGCAGCGCCATGGCCGCGCGGTGGCTGGTGAGCCGGTCGTAAATCGAGTCGCCTTTGTCGCCCGAGCGCAGCACGCGCATCGCTTCCTTCAGCACGCCGCACGAGGTGAGGTGAATGTCGCGCATGCGCGCGGCCACCGGCTGCAGGTAGGCGATCCAGTCGTCGATGCTGCGGCCGCGGAACGGCGTCCGGCGCAGGTACGACGCCACGTCGTTCGCCGCCGGATCTTTCACCGATGCGGTCTCGCGGCGGATCCAGAGCACGGCGTCGGTGAGCGCCGTCTCGACGAGCGAGAAGTCGCCGAAGTCGCCACTCTCGCCGAGGAGATCGCGGCGGTTGATCAGATTCAGGATGAGATCGCGGATCTGGAAGAGATAGCCGGCGTGCGTGAAGAGCAGCTCCCATTCCGCGACCACTTCCGCGACCGGATCGACGCGCGTCTCCGAATCGAGCCAGGCGTCGTAGAGCTGCCCGTAGAGCAGCGAGCGCTCGAAGCCCTCGATGATCTTGAACTGCGGATCGAGACCCGCCTCGATGGGGAACGTGCGCAGCAGCGACTGGCAGAACGAGTGGATGGTCTGCGAGCGGAGCGCGTCGATGTTCGCCAGGTGATGGGCGATGGCGCGCCGCGCGCGCGGACTGTCGCCGACGCGCACCAGCGGATTCGGCGAGCCGACCGGCCACGCATCGTGCTCGCCGCTCGCCAGCTCTTCGAGCGCGACGCGGATGCGGTCGGCGATCTCGCCGGCAGCCTTCTCGGTGAAGGTCATCAGCACGATGCGCTCGGGCGAGAGGTCGTCGCGCTCGAGCATCAGCTTCAGCACCTCGGCGACGATCGCCGTGGTCTTGCCCGTGCCGGCGCCTGCTTCAATGACCACGTTGCGCCGCACCGGCAGCACGCGCGGCGCCGGCTGTTCGCGGAAGAGGAACGACTGCTGCTCGATCACGCCGCGCCTCCGCCGAGGAACGTGCGCGGATCTTCGTGCTGCTGCACGGCGCGGCGCTCGTCGGCGTCGTGTTTCGTGCGGCAGGAGTGATTCACCGGGCAGTACTTGCAGGAATTGAATTCCTCATCGCGGTCATTCGGGAAGGCCGGAAAGACGCCGTTCCGGATGGCGGTCATGAAGATGTGCAGCGTCTCGGTCACGCGCTCCGCGTGCTCGCGCAGCTCGAAGGCGTGCTTCGCTTTCCCGTCGCCGACGACCAGCGGCTTGATCGTGCCGCTGACGTTCGACGCTCCGAAGAACTCCGCGACGGCCATGGCATAGAGCGCGAGCTGCAGCCGCACGCCGCGATCGATCTTCTCGGCGAGGTTCTGATGGCGCAGCGCCTTGCCCGACTTGTAGTCGACGATGCGGAAGCGCTCCGCACCGGCGTCGATGCGATCGATCGTCCCTTCGACGCGCACCGGCACGCCGCCGGCGTCGACGATGAAAGGCTCCGGGTGATCGGCGTTGCCGCGATGCTTCGCGCCGAAGCGGTACTCGAACCATTGCGGCAGCAGCTCCTGCGCGGCGAGATCGGCGAGGTCGGCGGCGAGGAACTCGCGCAGGAGGCGCTTGGTGGCGCGGCGCTCGATCTGCCGCACGGTGCGGTTGAACGGCGGCGCGATGGCGTCGAGCTCGTCGAACTGTTCGTCGATGATGGCGTCGAGGCGCATCGCCAGCGCGTCCGGCAGTCGCGGCAGCATCGCCTGCGCCTCGGCGATCTCGCCCGCGCTGGTGGCGCGGTAGAAGCGCTCGAGGATGCGGTGGTCGAGGATGCCTTTCTCGCGAGGCTCGATCTGCAGCTCGCGCTCGGGTCGGTCGAGATCCTCGACGCCGAGGAGATGCTTGAGCAGGAACTTCTGCGGACACTCGCCGAAGTCTTCGAGCTGCGTCGGCGAGAGCGACTGCAGCGCGAGCTCGCGCGCGCCGAGGTAGCCGTCGAACGGCGAGCGCGTGCCGGCGCGCACCAGGAGCTGGAGTTGGCGGACGGCCGGCTCGCGCAGTCGCGCTGGTTCCGCGCCGCGCGTGATGATCTCCGGAACGAGCCCGCGCAGATAGCGCGACGGCCGCAGCACCTTGCCGAACCCGTCGCCGGCCGCATACGAAAAGTGCACGCGCTCGGCGCTCTCGCTGACCAGCGCGAACAGCAGCTCTTCCTCGGCGCGCCCGTCGCCGATCTCGCGCAGGCCGAAGGTGCGGCGATCAGAATCGGGCAGCAGCGGATCTTCCGTGCGCCGCTGCGGAAAGACATCGTCCTGCATCCGCACCACGAAGAGATGCGTGAACGAGCGGCCGCGAAAGCGCATCACATCGCCGCACCAGATGACGGGACCGCCGGGTTCCGTCTCCGTGAGCGACTCA
The DNA here is from genome assembly GCA_036389275.1 of Thermoanaerobaculia bacterium. Lineage (GTDB taxonomy): Bacteria > Acidobacteriota > Thermoanaerobaculia > Gp7-AA8 > Gp7-AA8 > QHVT01. Next base: position 106,450 of record DASVQE010000107.1, on the reverse strand, counting down.
TGCTCGATCGCATCGAGCACCGCCGCGAGATCGACGGGCCGGTTCCAGACACTCGCGCGCCGGAACAGCGCCGCGATGGCATCGAGCTTCTCCGCCGCCGCGAGATCGACTTCGCTCTCGATCCGAAACAGGCTCGCCACCTGCTCCAGCATCGTCAGCAGCTCTTCACTACGAGCAGCGGTCAGCTCCTCCAGCTCCTTCACCAGCGCGATGTAATCGTCGAGCTCCGGCGGCCGCTTGCGGATGGTCAGCAGCTCCGCGCTCGTGCCGCCGGTGACGCGCGCGCGGCGCGTGGCGGCGTCGACCGCATCGACGTCGAGCCGCGTGCGCGCATGCAGCCCGTCGCGCACCAGCTCGAGCACGTCGGCGCGCTGGAAGTTGCGCTCGCGCAGACGCAGCAGCGTCATCGCGCCGCGGCCGATGCGGTGCGCCTGCAACGGCGTCTCGCTGCCGAGGGTCGTGCGGAAGCCGAGCTCGCGCGCGAAACGGTTCAGCAGCCGCGCGTCGTACGGCTCGAGCGAGCGCGCCACGATGCCGATCGCGCGCGAATCGGTCCCGGCGGCGAGCAGCGCGGCGACGTGCGTGCAGACGCCGCGCAGCTCGTCGAAGCGCGTCTCGTACTGCGTGGCGGCGATGTGCGGCGCCTTGATGTGCAGCATCGGCTCGCCCGCGACTTCGGCGTGCCGCGCCAGCACGCGCACGAACTCCTGCGCGAACGGCTGGTCGGCCGGCACCCAGATCGCGGCAATGCGTCCCGCTTCGAGCAGCGCCTCGACCAGCGCGAGCTGCGCGCCGGTCATGTCGTAGAAGCCGGCCAGGATCTGCGGGCGGACCTGCGCGACGTTTTGCGCCGCACGCAAATGCAATTCCGACGGATCGATGACGTGCAGTTGCCCGACGAGGCGCTCGTAGTCGCTCCAGGCGCGCTGCACGAGATTCATGCGCGCGCTCGCGCCGCGCACGTGCGCGGCCGGTCTGGCGGAGTCGCGGACGTCGCGGTAGGTGCGCTCGAGCATCGCGGCGATGCCGCGGCTCTCCATCAGCGGATGGGCGATGCCGCGCACGGCCGTGCGCATGGCCAGCCGCCGCTCGGCGTCAGAGGCAACCCGCGGCGTCTCTCCGCGCGCGGCGAGCGTGCGCTGGGCGAGCGTTTCGAGCGAGTGCAACTGCAGCCCGGCCACGCCGCGCGGCATCCGGTCCAGCACCGCCGCCGCCACCGCCTCGGCCACGCCGCGTGACGGAACGATGACTTCTTCGGCCCACGGCGCCAGGGCATCGCGCCCGTCGCGCGCGGCGCACAAACGGGCGGCGATCTCTCGGGCGATGTCTCGATATGGAGCGAACCGGAGCTGGGGCATCGGAAGTTATTGCGATTGTAGCAGTTGCGACTGCGCATGAATCTGGCAATCGCACCGCGCGGGTCGATGAGAACCGCCAGACATCGGATAATGCGCCGCGATGGGCAAGCGCCGCGTACACGTGATCGTGGTACGCAAACCGGTGAGCTTCGCGCTCCTGCTGCTGGTGACGGCGGCATTGGTGGCGCTGCTCTACTTCCTCTCGGGGAAGGCATACGCCGCCGAGACGAACCCGGTCCGCGACGCGCTGGCGCGCCTGCTCGGCTCGCGACGCGTCGCGCTCTCGCGAGACGCGCTGCTGGCGATGCTGATGCCGGTGCTCGGCAACATCCTGCTCTTTCTGCCGTGGGGCTTTCTCGCGTTCGTCGTGTTCGACCGCGAGCCGCGGCGGCCGCTCCGGACTTACGTCATGACATTGGTGGCGGCCATCGTCTTCTCCGCCGCGCTTTATCTCTGGCAGTCGTTCCTGCCGACGCGCGTCACGAGCGTCACCGACGCGGCGGCCAACGCGGCCGGCGCGCTCGCGGGCGCGTTCATGGCGCACGCGCGCAGGCGCCTCCTGGTGCGATTCGATTTCTGAGGAGTACGCAGTGATACTCGTCGTCGAGGACGATCCGCAGGTCGCGCGGCTGATCGCGCTGGTGCTGCAGCGGAACGGCTACGCGTCGCAAGTCGTGGCCGACGGGCAGAGCGCGCTCGATGCCGCGCGCGCGCAGAAGCCGGCCATGATCTTCGCCGACCTGACCATCAAGGGGATGGGCGGCGAGGCGCTCTGCAGCACGCTCAAGTCGAATCCGGAGACGCGCGCCATTCCGTATGTCGTCGTCTCCGGCGACCGCGACATCGCGGACAAAGCGCACGCCTGCGGAGCGGATGACTACATGGGCAAACCTTTTGAATTCGAGGACCTGATTCGCCTCGTCAACAAATATGCAAAAGCTGAAAGCTGAAACGCCGATCGAGTCGCCCGCCGGGAGCGATCCCGTCCTCCGCCTGATGGCGCGCCTGTCGGAGGAAGGCTTCACCACCGAACAGGGCCCCGAGTGGTGGGAAGAGTACGGCGAGGTGATCTACCGCCGCGACGAGAAGCTGCCGCTCGCCGCCGGCGAGACGGTGTTCATCTTCACGCGCGTGCCGGAGATCAACGAGCGCATCCTGCGCCAGACGTCCGACTCGGTCGTGCACACCTATCGCGCCAAGAGCGTCCGCCAGAAAGCGCTGTCGGTCCTGCAGTCGACGACGGTCTATCACTGCCTGGTCTGCACCAGCGACGAGCCGCACAACGAGCCGCTCAGCGAGTTCATCGCCCGCCGCGGCGGTGCGACGTTCATCCCGGTGGTGATGATCCCCGGCATCAACGAAGTGCTCTACCCGAATCTCGAGGACAAGGTCGGCGTGATCCGCCCGCGCGTCGAGTACCTCCAGCATCTCCTCGGCGAACGCCGCGAGACCGTCGACATGCACCGCCCGACCATTCACGCCATGTGGATCTCCGCGGCGGTCGTGGCGCTGCTGTTCATCGCCGTGATCTTCTCGTTCGTGAGGTAGCGGCGCGTTACCGCATCGCGTTGTCGACGCTGATCACGAACGCCGCGCCGGCGTTTTCCGCCATCGCGTTCAGCGCTTCGTCGAGCGACGCGCGCTCGGCGCGGCCGAGCTTCTCGTAATTCGCGAGCGCTTCGTCGAACGTCGCCGCGCCGAGGATGCGCAGCACTTTCTGGCCGAGCTTTTCTTCGCGGCCGCGGGCCAGGACGGCGAGGATGGCTTTGGTGCGCGAGTCGGGCATGGCTCCGACTATACAATCCCGCGCGCAATGGATCTCCGGCCGCGTGCGGTCTTCGAGGAGCTGCGCAAATCGGTCGTCGGGCAGGACGACGCGATCCGGGAGATCTCCGTCGCCCTGGTCAAACATCTGGTCGGACATCCCGCGCCGAACCTGCTGCTGATCGGCAACTCCGGCTCGGGCAAGACCACGCTCATGCGCGCGGTCGAGCAGTTCCTCGCGCAGTCGGGCGAGCTGCGGCAGTTCGCGAACATCGTCCGGATGAACGCAAACGTGCTGGCCGAGGAGCGGCAGGGCTACGGCAACGCGGTGGTGGGGCGGCTCTACATGAACGCGCGGAAGATGCTCGGCGCGGCGGCCACGCCCGACGAGATCGTCCGCTGCGTCGAGCGCGGCATCGTCTTCATCGACGAAGTCGACAAGATCCGGGCGACGGTGCGCGACGAGGCGAACGTGCGCGGCATCGTCGCGCAGGAAGCGCTGCTCACGCTCATGGAAAACGAGAACGTCGAGTACGCCGCCGACGGCTGGACGTTCGTCTTCAACTCCTCGCACATCCTCTTCGTCGCCGCCGGCGCATTCGAAGAGCTGTACGAAAACGTCTTCCGCCGCGCCACCATCGGGCAGGACGTCGCGCCGATGAAGCCGGTGGTGGTCGTCTCCGCGTCGGGCGAAGTGCGCGAGGAACTGCCGTTCCATCTCGCCGACTATCTGAAGTACGACGATCTCTTTCGCTACGGGATGACGCCGCAGTTCGTCTCGCGCTTCGAGTCGATCGTGGTGCTGCGCGACCTCGGCGAGACCGAGCTGGCGCGCATCTTCGTCGAGCCGGAAGGGTCGATCTTCCGCACCTCGCGCGACTACTTCGCCCGCTTCGGCATCGACCTCCAGATCACGCGCGGCGCACTGATCGCTATCGCCTGGGACGCCGCGCGCCAGAAGCGGCTCGGCGCCCGCGCGCTGCGCGAAACCTATCGCCGCGTCATCCGCAATCTCGAATTCGATCCCGCCGCCGCCGGCACGCTCACCATCGACGAAGAGATGGTGCGCCGAGCAATCGCCGCCCGCGAAGGAGGGCATCGGTAGGACACCATGGCCGAACGCACGCTCTTCGACAAACTCAAACGCGGCCTTTTCATGACTCACACGGAGATCATCGAAAAGGTCAAGGAATCGCTCACGCCCGACCTGCCGATCGATCAGTCGGCGATCGACGGGCTGGAAGAAGGGCTTCTCGGCGCCGACGTCGGCGCGGAGCTCACCACCGCACTCGTCGGGCGGCTCGAGCGCCGCGTGCGCGACGAGAAGATCACGAAGATGGACCGCCTCTCGGAAGTCATCCGCGAGGAAACGCGCGCGCTCATTCCGAAGCGCACCGCGCAAGTCATCGACCTGACGCGCGCGAAACCGTTCGTGCTGCTGGTGGTCGGCGTGAACGGCACGGGCAAGACCACCACCATCGCCAAGCTCGCGCAGCGCTGGAAGAACGAAGGACGCAGCGTGGTCCTCGGCGCGGCCGACACGTTCCGCGCCGCCGCCATCGAGCAGTTGCAGACGTGGGCTGACCGCGTCGGCGTGCCGCTCATCAAGCACAAGGCCGGCTCCGATCCCGCCGCCGTCGCACACGACTCGGTCGCCGCGGCGAAGTCGCGCAACGCGGACGTGGTGATCATCGACACCGCCGGCCGCCTGCACAACAAAGGTCACCTGATGCAGGAGCTGGCGAAAATCCATCGCGTCATCGACAAGGAGCTGCCCGGCGCGCCGCACGAGACGCTGCTCGTCCTCGACGGGACCACCGGGCAGAACGGCGTCAGCCAGGCCGCGGCCTTCCTCGAGGCGGCCAAGGTGACGGGCATGGTGGTGACGAAACTCGACGGCACGGCCAAGGGCGGCGTGATCCTCTCGATCATGCGCCAGTTCGACATCCCGGTGAAATTCATCGGCGTCGGCGAAGGAGCGGACGACCTGATCCCGTTCGATCCGCAGGCGTACGTCGATACGCTCTTCGCCTCATGAAGCGCGTTACGTTTGTCGCGCTGCTGCTGCTCGCTGCTACAAATGTAGCAGGTGCGGACTTTGAGCTCGGCATCCGCCACGTGAACACGGGCTTCCTCGGCGATTCCGGCGATCTCGACGTGGTTATGTCGCGCGGCTTCGGCGCGACGGCGGAAGCTTTCTGGACGAGACGGCTGTCGACGGAGCTGGCGGTGACGCTGATCAATCCCGCCGCCGAGCAGAACGGCGTCGACCTCGGCACGCTCGGCCTGCAGACCTGGTCGCTGACCGCGCGCTATCACCTGCGGCCCGATGCGACGCTCTCGCCCTACGCCGGCGGCGGCGCCGCGCTGGCCATCCTCGGCAATCTCGACGATCAGTTCGGCGAGGCGGTGCAGTTCGACTTTGACCGCGAGCTCGTTCCGCTCGCCGAGCTCGGCCTGCGCTACCGCGTCCGCCCGTCCATCGCCCTCGACGCGACGATCTCCTACATGCCGCTCGAGGCGACGCCGCACGGAACCAGCAGCGACCCGCGCGTGGCGCTCGGATCGAGCGTGTCGCTCGATCCGGTCACGGTATCGATCAGCGCCGCCTGGCGCTTCTAACCTCGACCCCGGCCACGATCGTGAAGATATTGAGCCCGGGGTTGCGCGGCGCGTAGCCGCCATTCGAGATGTGGATGAACCGATAGCCGACCGTCAGCGGGTGGGCGGTGTGCGGGCGGAGCACGACGCCTGCGCCGATCTGGGAGATGAAGTTGAAGCGGGAGGTCGATGCCGGCACCCGCTTTTCCGCCCACATCGGGCCGGTCGAGCCTTCCACGAACCAGCGCAGCGTCGGCGCGTCGACGCGGAAGTTGCGGCGCACCAGCAACGAGCCGGAGATCGCGCGCACGGTCTCGTTGCCGTCGCCGAACTGGTCGCCGAACCAGCTCCGCGGCTGCCAGAGGCTCACCGGCGCGAGGACGAAGCCGGCGTCGCTGCGCGGCGAGAGCGCCTTCGACAGCTCGACGTTCAGCAGTTGCACGTCGGCCTGTCCGTGCCAGGTGGTGATGCTCTTGCCGGCGACGGCGGAGACGGCGATGCGGTCGACGCTCAGCGCATGCGCCGCGCCGGCGATCGTCCAGGTGATCACGAGGAGCGAGAGTCTGCGCATGCCGTGTCTACGCGCCGCCGCGCCAGCCGGATGGGAGCCCTTGCAGCTCGAGGTCGGGGCGGAGCGGACCGTCGCCGCACTCGCCGTCGTACGCGGCGCGCGCGGTCTCGCGATCGAGGTGCGAGTACGTCGTGCCGTCCGGCTCGACGACCATGTTCGGGCCGTAGTCGCAGAGATCGAGACACGACACCGCGCAGACGCGCACCACGCCTTTGCGGCCGAGTTTTTTGTTGTGGATCTTCAGCTCCTCCTGAATGCACGCTCCGCGCTCGAGGCCGCGCGCCTCGTCGCTGCAGCGCTTGCCGGTGCAGACCAGGAAGAGTTTCTCGTGCGGGTATTTCACGTGGTCACGAACTTTCGCCCGGCGTCGAAGACCCGTTTCAGATCGCGCGGGCTGCACGCCTCGGCGTACACGCGCGCCACCGGCTCGGTGCCCGACATCCGGAACAGCAGCCAGGTCTGCTGGTCGAAAATCAGTTTCACGCCGTCGATCGTGTTGACCTCGCGCACGCGATAGTCACCGATGTGATCGGGCGGATCGGCGAGCTTCGCCGTCAGCCGCTCCTTCAGTTGCGGGTTGAGCTTTAGGTCGACGCGGCGCGAGAAGTAGTAGCCGAACTCCTTGTGCATCGCCTCGGCCAGCTCGCCGATCTTCTTGCCCGTGCGCGCGACCATCTCCGCCACCAGCAGGCAGGCCAGCACGCCGTCTTTCTCCGGCAGGTGGCGGTACATCGACATGCCGGCCGACTCTTCGCCGCCGAAGGCGATCTTGTCCGCCAGAATCAGCTCGCCGATGTACTTGAAGCCGACCGGCGTCTCGTACAGCGGCACGCCGAGCTTCGCGGCGATGGCGTCCATCAGATGCGTCGTGGCCACCGTGCGCGCCAGGCCGCCCGGGATGTTGCGCTCGCGCTTCAGATAGATGGCCAGCAGCGCCAGGATCGTATTCGGCGAGACGAAGCGGTTGCGGTCGTCGATCACGCCGAAACGGTCGGCGTCGCCGTCGGTCGCCAGGCCGAGCTCGTAGCCTTCCTTCGTCACCACCTCGCGCAGCTCGGAGAGATTCTTCTCGTTGCACTCCGGAGAAAAGCCTCCGAATAATGTATCGCGATAATTGTGGATGGTTTTGAGTTGAACGTTGGCCTCGAGCAGGAAGTAGTCGAGGTAGTCGCGCGAGGTGCCGTACAGCGCGTCGACGGCGATGCGCACGCCCGACTTGCGCAGCACCTCCACGTCCACCTTCTGCCGCAGCTCGGCCAGGTAACGGTCCTTCGGATCGATCGCTTCGATCAGCTCCGGCTTCTCGTAGACGTCGATGCGCTCGTTCTTCTGCTGCACCGCCTGGATCTCGCGCTCGATCTGCCGCGTCACCTCCGGCATGGCCGGCGCGCCGTCGGCGGTGGAGAACTTCAGGCCGTTGTACTCGGGCGGATTGTGCGAGGCGGTGAAGTTGATCGCGCCCATGGCCCGGCGGCGCATGATCTCGAACGAGACGCACGGCGTCGGGACGTCGCGCGTGCAGAGGAAGGCCTTGATGCCGTTGAAGGCCAGCACCTTGGCGGCCTCGGAGGCGAATTTCTCGGAGAGGAAGCGGGTGTCGTAGCCGACGATGACGCCCGAGCCCTGCTGGCCGCTTCGCTTGAGATGATTGGCGATGCCCTGGGTCGCGATGCGGACCTGCTCGAACGTAAAGTCCTCGCCGATCACACCGCGCCACCCCGAGGTCCCGAATTTGATCATCGGGCTGCGAACGTTAACACAACGCGTTCGGCGTAAAATGACGGAAAAGAGGAGTGATGGATATGCCGAATCGTCCTGGTCTCCCGAAAGCTTCTTCCGTCGTCGCCGAAATCCCGTTCGCGCCGGGTGCCGGCGCCGCAGGTCCCGCGGGTGCCGCCGCGGCGCCCGCCGCCGCGCGCTACACCATCCTCCGCACCACCGAGGTCGATCCGAACGACACGCCGGTCTCGGCGGCCGAGGTCGCTGCCGGTCCGGTTGCGGCCGCCGCGCCGAGCGACAACTACACCGGCACCTCGCGCAAGGCCGCCAAGCTCTCCATCGTCAAGGGGAAGGCGGAGGAGTTCGACGATCTGACCGATCTGATCGACGCGCTCACGCCCGACAAGAAGATGGTCAATCACAAGCCGAAGATCGGCACCGGCCCCGACCAGAATCGCGTCGACGAAGAGAAGCGCAACGTGCGCGTGAGCTGCTTCCTCTACGCCGCCAGCCGCGAGGACGACAACGACTTTCACCTGATCCTCGGCCGCGATCCGAAGGCGAAAGGGAAGAAGGTCTACATGACCATGGAGCTCTCCGGACTGCCGCCGAAGAGCGCGTCGTCGTTCAAGCGCCTCAGCGCCGTGCGCGAGACCTTCAAGGACTTCTTCGGGAGCGAGCTGCCCGGCACCACCTACGACTTTTACGATCCACCAATCCCGGTGCTCGTCGAGGGCTCGCTGTTTTTCGACATGACCCATGCGAAAGGGTCGCATCCCGGGCCGAAGAGCCTGCGCGATAAGATCCCGACGATCTGGGAAGTGCACCCGATCACGGAGATGGTCTTCGAGCCTTGACGTCCAAGAAGAAGCCGACGCCGAAGCGTCCGGGGCTGCCGGCCAAGGAGTCGGTGGTCGAGGAGCGGACGCTCGTCTCGCCGCGCGGTGCGAAGTACCGCATCCTCCGCACGAACGAAGTGGACGGATACGAGGAAAAGCGGCGGAAACCTTCGTGACGGGCTTGCGCGACTGGCTCAAATCCCGCAATCATCAGGGCTAGCGTATGTCCCGGCCGGTCGTGCTCATAGCCGATGATGATGAGGAAGTTGCACTCCTGCTGCGGACGTACCTCAAGCAGCTCGAGTGCGAGATCATCACTGCCCGCGACGGCGAGGAAGCGCTGGCCGTGGCGCAGGGCCGCCTGCCGGACGTCGTGCTGCTCGACGTGATGATGCCCAAGCGGAGCGGATGGGAAGTCTGCCAGGCGCTCAAGGCGGTGCAGCGCACTTCGCACATCGGCGTGATCCTCGTCACCGGCCGCGGCGACGTGAAGGATCGCCTCACCGGACTGCAGGTCGGCGCCGACGACTATCTCGTCAAACCGTTCGACCGCGACGAAGTGCAGAAGCGCGTGCGCATCGTGCTCGAGCGCGCCCGCTCCGGCCGCGGCGGCATCGAGGACGCCGGACGCTCCGCGCTCGAGGCGCTGCTGCTCGACCGCGCCACGGCGCTGCCGAGCCTTCCGCTCGTGCTCGACCGCGTCAAGGAGCTGCTCATCGAACAGGGCGAGATCGGAATCGTCTACGCCGACCTCGAACAGTTCGAGGCCATCGAGGCGGAGTACGGCTGGGCGTTCTTTGACGAGCTGCTGTGCAACGTCGGCCAGATCATCTCCGTCGAGGCGCGCGCGCGATTCAAGAACGCGGTGGTCTGCAGCCACCGCATCGGCGGCTCGAGCTTCTACGTCTTCTACGAAACGCGCGGCCAGGATCTGACGGCGGAGAACGCGTCGGAGCGGATGGCCAACGATCTGCGCGAGAAACTGATCGACTCGACGCGGCACCGTTTTCCGAATCTCGCCTCGGAGCAGATCGGCTTCTTCGTCGGCTCGACGCGCATCGACTACCGCCCGCAGATCCGCCTCGAACGGCAGGTCTATGCCGGCATGCGCATCGCCGCCGACGCGGTGCGTGACGCCGAGCAGCAGCGCAAGAAGCAGCTCACGCGCGAGCTGCGCGACATCATCCGCCGCAAGCGCGTCACCACGCTCTTCCAGCCGATCGTCCGCGCCGCCGACGCCTCGGTGTTCGGCTACGAGATCCTCACGCGCGGTCCGGCCGGCTCGTCGTTCCGCAACTCCGACATGCTCTTTTCGTTCGCACGCGAGGCGAAGCTGGCCTGGGCGCTCGAGGCCATCGCGCTCGAAGGCGCGTTCAAGCGGCTGCGGCAGGTCGACCTGCTCGACCGCAAGTTCCTGCTCAACCTCGAGGCGGAGATGTTCGGCGAGTCGGAGTTCCGCCTGCACGAGATGGTCTCGTACTTTGCCGAGCATCGCGGCAACTTCGTCTTCGAGCTCACCGAGCGCGCGGCCATCGAGGATTACGCGCAGTTCCGCGCGCTGCTCACCGAGTTCCGCGACAAGGGGATCGAGATCGCCATCGATGACGCCGGCTCCGGCTACGCGTCGCTCGAAGCGATCGCCGCGATCGCGCCCGACTATCTGAAGATCACCAAGAGCCTCGTGTCGACGCTCGCCGACGAGCCGATCAAGCAGGACCTGGTGAAGATGCTCGTGGAGCTGGGCGGCAAGATCAACGCGAAGACGCTGGCCGAAGGGATCGAGACCGAGGAGGAGTACGAGGCCTGCCGCGACCTCGGCATCGACCTGATCCAGGGCTACTACTTCGCGCATCCGCAGGAAGACGTCCTGCTCGGCGATGCGGAAGTGGCGCAGGCGGTTGCCGCGCGCGCCGTGGCCACGGCGACGTGATGCCGGAGCGCACCGTCGGACGCATCGCCGCGGCCGGCGCGCTGCTCGCGCTCGCCGCCGCCACCGCGATTTTCATCAGCGGCTCCGCACCCGATCCTGCCGGTCCTCGCGGCGAGCATTTCGAGCTGGCCCTCGCGCTCGACTACGTCTTCATGCTCGGCTACGGCACGCTCTTTCTCTGCTGGGCGAAGCTGCAGCGGAGTGCGCCGGTGGCGATCGTGACGGTGCTGGTGGTGCTGTTCGACATCGCCGAGGACGTGCTGCTGCTGCGGCCGCACTCGGATGCGTTGCGGCTGGTCTGGTCGATCAAGTGGATCGCCTTCGCGGTGCTGCTCGCGCTCGCCGCGCCGCTGTTCCTCGATCGCGGGCGCTGGCGGCTGATCGCGTACGCGCTGCTCGTCCTCAGCGGTGCCGCGGCTGCGGTGACGATCGAGCATTGGGTGTGTCCGGTGAAGGCGCCGGGTTTCGTGATGATCTGCGCCATCACGCCGCTCGCCGCGGCGACGTACTCGTTTCTCCGACGCTGATGCAGGACATCCGTCTGGTCTTCCTCGGCACGTCGTCGGGCACGCCGACGCGCGAGCGGAACGTCGCCGCGGTCGCGGTCTCGCTCGACGCCACGCTGCTGCTGTTCGACTGCGGCGAAGGGACGCAACATCGGCTGCTCGATGCGCCGGTGCGCAGCGGCGCGCTCGAGGCCATCTTCATCACGCATCTGCACGGCGATCACGTCTACGGTTTGCCGGGACTGCTGGCGACGCTGTCGATGAACGGCCGCACGCGCGCGCTGACGCTGTGCGGTCCGGAAGGCTTGCCGGAGTACGTCGAGGCGACGCTGCGCACGACGCATCATCATCCGTCGTTCGAGCTTCGCTTCGCCTCGCTGCCGTATCGCGGCGACGGCTTCACCGTCATCGCCGCGCCTCTCGAGCACTCCGTCCCATGCCTCGGCTACTGCGTCGTCGAAGACGATCGCCCCGGCCGCTTCGATCCGTCGCGCGCCGCGGCCCTCGGCATCGCTCCCGGCCCGGCGTACGCGGAGCTGGTGCGCGCGAATGATCCGCGGGTGACCGGCCCGTTGCGGCGCGGACGGCGCATCGCCTACATCACCGACACGCGTCCGTGCGCGGCGGCGGTCGAGCTGGCGCGCGGCGCCGACGTGCTCGTGCACGAGTCGACGTACGCGAACGACCTCGCCGCCGAGGCGCACGAGCGGTTTCATTCGACCGCGGAAGGCGCGGCGCGCATCGCCGCCGAAGCGGGCGTGCAGCGGCTCATCCTCACGCACTTCTCGGCGCGCTACGGCGACGCGGCGACGCTCGTGGAGGAGGCGAGAAGCGTCTTCGCGAACACGGAAGCCGCCAGCGACCTCGCTTGCTTGACCATCCCGCCGCCCCTATAATCCGCGCTCCTGTCCGCCGGAATGCACCTTCTCGTGCGCCGGTTACGCAGCAACGGTGTGGGGCTGTAGCTCAGTTTGGGAGAGCGCCTGAATCGCACTCAGGAGGTCGTCGGTTCGATCCCGATCAGCTCCACCACTCCCGCCTTTCAATACTCCGCGATCGCATCATCGGGATAGCAGTAGAGCCAGCGCTCGTTCGGCTCGGCCGAGGCGATGACCGGGTGGTTGGTGGCGTGCGCGTGCTTCGAGGCGTGGCGGTTCGGCGAGCTGTCGCAGCAGCGGGTGCCGCCGCACTGCTGGCAGGTGCGCAGGTGCATCCAGCGCGAGCCGGTTTTCACGCACTCCTCGCACTCCGCTTTCTTCGGATGCCGCACCTGGTCGATGGACTCGATGTGCTCGCAGACGGTGGCGCTCATGACGGCTCTCCTGGCTTGCGCTCGAGCGCGGCGCGGTCCCAGTGGGCGAGCGTCGCGGCGCGGTCGTAGGTCGAATCGATGAAGGCGCGCACGAGCGCGTCGGGATCATCCGCGGTGCGCACCGACTCGTAGGGAAGAATGAACTCGCCGAGCTCGCGGTGGTAGTAGGCGGCGGCCGGCTCGATGCGCGCTTCCTTCAAACCTTCCGGCTCCGGCGCGGCGTAGGCGTAGAAGGCCGGCTCGAGCAGCGGGCCGCTGCCGGGCCAGAAGCCGTGGCTGATGACCTCGTGCGAATACGCCTCGCGCATGAAGCGCGGACCTTCGCGCGGCGGTGCGGTGCGGCCGGAAAAGCGCGTCACGGCGAGATCGAACGCGCCCCAGAAAAAATGCACCGGGCTGCACTTGCCGACGAACGTCGAGCGCGCGGCGGCGAAGACCCGCTCGGCGTTGACGAGAATGCGCCAGACGCGGTTCGCGTACTCGCGGTCGTAGGCGCGGTGCGTGGTGTCTTCCTCGAACGGGATCGGATCGGGGATCTCCACCGGCACCGGATGCATCTCGACGTGCAGACCGAGCTCGCCGAGCGCGCCGGTGAAGGCGCGGTAGAAATCGGCCACGCTGCGCGGCGCGAGCGGCAGGATGCGCTGCGCGCCGCCGGTGGTGCGGATGACAAGCTGGTGGTCGACGAAATCGAACTCGATGGTGAACGTCTGCGCGCCCTGCGTGAGCGGCCGGGTGGTCAGGCCGCGCGCGGTGAGGTGCAGCGCGATCGCCCAGCCGTGATTCACCGGCGGAGCGAGCGCCACTGCAACCTTCCCGGCCATCTGCAGCCACATGTGCAGCGTGGCGTAGGTGTCTTTCCACGCGTCGTACGGCAGCGCCGGCCACAGCTCGTCGTGCATCGCTACAGCTTACGCCGCCGCAGCGGCCGATTTCACCGCCTGCACCTCAATCTCGATGCGCACTTCGTTCGCCACGAGGATGCCACCGGTCTCGAGGGCCTGATTCCACTTGAGTCCCCAGTCACGCCGGTCGATGGTGGCCGTCGCGCGCGAGCCGCTGCGCGTGCCGCCCCACGGATCGAGGCCGGTGCCTTCGTACTGCGCCTCCAGCGTCACTTCCATGGTCGTGCCGCGGATGGTGAGGTCGCCGATCAGTTGGAAGCGGTCGCCTTCCTTCTTCGCCGCGCCGCTCACGCGCTTGCTGCGGAAGGTGATGGTCGGATGCTGCTCGACGTCGAGGAAGTCGGCCGAGCGGAGATGGGCGTCTCGATCAGCGGAGCCGGTGTCGATGCTGGCCGCGGCGATCTCGACGTTGACCACCGAGGCATCGGGATTCTGCTCGTCGACCTCGATCGTCCCTTTGACGTCCTTGAAGCGGCCGCGCACGGTGGTGAACATCATGTGCTTGACCGCGAACTCGATCGCGGAGTGGGCCGCGTCGATCTGCCAAACCGTTTTCTCTGCCATGGGTGTCGTCTCCTTTGCCTGTGATAAGGAAGTACGGCGCCACGTTATTCCTCACAACAATCATCGTCATGAGGCATAAGGCGGAGCACGCCGGCGTTGTCCGATAATGCGATGAGCATGGCCGGGCGACTGGGGAGAGAGATTCAGCAGAAGCGGCCGTTCCGCAGCGTCCAGGAGGAGTTCGTGCTGGGGCTGGTGCGGACGGCGCAGCAACTGTCGCTGCCGTTCGAGGAAGTGCTGCGCGAGTCGCGGCTGAGCTCGTCGCAGTACAACGTGCTGCGCATCCTGCGCGGCGCCGGCGACGAAGGGCTGCCGTGCGGCGAGATCTCCCAGCGCATGGTCCAGCGCGATCCCGACCTGACGCGCCTGCTCGACCGCCTCGAGCAGCGCGGCCTGGTGGCGCGCTCGCGCGGCACGGAAGACCGCCGCGTGGTGCGCGCCTCCATCACGAAAGAAGGGCTGCGCCTGCTGGCCGAGCTCGACGACCCGGTCGAGGAGCGCCTGAAAAAATCGCTGCGCCACGTCTCGCAGCAGGACCTGCGCACGCTCGTGGAACTGCTCGATCGGGTCAGGAATCCGGAAGGGTAGGAAGAGGCGGTTCCTCGGGTTCCTCGGTTCCTCGGTTCCTCGGGGAGCTTTCGCGATGCACAACCCGAGGAACCGAGGAACCGAGGAACCGAGGAACCTACTTCCTCGCCACCTCGTGCCGCCTCGGCGGCACCGTGCGCAGAAACCGGTAGATCGCCCGCAGGTCGTCATCGGTCATGCGGCCGTTCTGGTGCCACGGCATGAACGGGTGTAACTGCTCTCCTTCCGGAGTGACGCCTGTGCGGATGGCCTTCACGAAATCGTCTTCGCTCCAGCGGCCGATGCCGGTCTGCTCGTCGGGCGTGAGGTTCGACGGGTTGGCCGGAAAGTCCTTCACCGTGGCGCCGGCGAAGAGCATCTGCATCTTCGGCTCGGCGCGGATGGCCGTGCGCGGCGTGTGGCATTCGGCGCAGAGGCCGGCGTGCTGCGAGAGATACGCGCCGTACTCCGCCGTCGCCGCGCGCGGCGGTGCGCTCGCGGAAATCGCCGGCTTCGGCCGGAGGAAGAGGGCCTTGCCGATTTTGTAGATGAGGTTGAAGTGCTGCCT
The DNA here is from genome assembly GCA_036389275.1 of Thermoanaerobaculia bacterium. GTDB lineage: Bacteria > Acidobacteriota > Thermoanaerobaculia > Gp7-AA8 > Gp7-AA8 > QHVT01. The sequence goes on along the minus strand of DASVQE010000107.1, from coordinate 91,246 downwards.
CACCGCGTTCGACTGCGGCGGCAGGCTCTTGAGGTAGCGGGCGATGGCGCGCGCGTCGTCGTCCGACATCCGATTGAACCAGCCGTACGGCATCACCGGCGCCAGCAGCCGCCCGTCTTTGCGCACGCCGGTGCGCAGCGCGCGCACGATCTCGTCCTCGCTCCAGGTGCCGAGGCCGGTGGCGTCGTCATTGGTGAGATTCGAGGCGCGCGCGGTGCCGAGGCGCCACTGGCGGAACTCGCGGCCTCCGGCGAGCGGACCGTCGGGATTCTTCAGGTCCGACGAATGGCAGCCGCCGCATACGGCGACGTTGCGGACGAGATATTCGCCGCGCGCGACCTGCGCGTCGGCCGGTTCAGCGGGAAGCGCCAGCACGAACAAAAGCGCGGTAAGCATGCGAGAACGTGCGTGCAACTCGGTCGCCAGCCGACGGTAGAATCGCCGCGCATGCATCCGAGCAGCCCGCAGGCGAAGGAGATGGCCGACGAGTCGATGGTGCGCAACCTCGCCGCGCAGATCGAGGCGATCTGGCCGCAGGAGGAAGCGATCTTCGCGCGCCATCCGCTGGAAGGCGACGTGCTCGACGTCGGCTGCGGCACCGGCGAGATCCTGGTGCGGCTGGCCGCGAAGTATCCGCGCGCGTCGTTCACCGGCGTCGATCTCGAGGAGCCGCATCTGGCGCGCGCGGCGCAGCGCTGCGCCGAGTTCGGCGACCGCGTGCGGCTGCGCACCGCCGACGCGCTGGCGCTGCCGTTCGACGACGGCTCGTTCGACTTCGCCATCAGCCGTCACGTGCTGCAGGCAGTCTCCGATCCGGCCCGCGCCATCGCCGAGATCCTGCGCGTGCTGCGTCCCGGCGGGCGGTTGCATCTCATCGCCGAGGATTACGGGATGCTCTGGGCGCACCCGACGCAGCTCGATTCGGACGGGTTCTGGCAGGTGTTTCCGCCGCGGTTCGGCGCGGCGGTCGGCTGCGATCTGCACGTCGGACGGAAGACGTTCACGCTGCTGCACGACCTCGGCGTCGCGGACATCGCCGCCGACTACATCGTGGTCGACACGCTGCGCGTGCCGCGCGAGACGTTCGCGCGCATCTGGGAAGCGTGGCGCGACGGCTACACCGACTCGATGGTCGAGCATTGCGGCGCGTCGCGCGAAGAGCTCGAGCAGCGCTGGCGCGAGATGATCGACTGCGTGCGCGACCCGCGCGGCTACGCGCTCTGGCAGGTGCCGGTGTGGACCGGTATGAAACCCGCTACGCCGAGCGCGTGACCCGCTCCACTTTCTTCCTTCTCCTCGGCGGCGCATCCGCGGCCGCGTTCGCGCTCGTCGCTCGCGCCGTGGCTACCCGCGAAGCCGCGCCGGTCGATCGCGAAGTGCACCAGCAGACCGCGCTCGAGCCGGGACATCCGGCGCGTCGCGCGGCCGAGGCGGCCTCGCCGCTCGGCAAGTGGTGGATGTACGTGCCGGGCGCGCTGCTCGCCGGCGTCTACGTGGTGGCCACGCGCGAAGAAGACGACGAGCTGCCGCCGCGGCTCTATGGCACGCTTGCCATCGTCGGCGCCGCGATAGTCGCGGCGGTGACGAACAAGCAGTTCGACGATCTCCTGCCGCAGCCGCCGGCGCCGCCGGGACGTCCGTCGCCCGATCATCCCGTCTTTCCGAGCGGCCACGCCTACGGCACGCTGTCGGTCGCGCTTACCGCCGCGTACGTGCTGATGCGTGAAGAAGTAGCCCACGGCGCGATCGCCTTTCCGATCGCATTGGCCATTCCCGTGGCCTCGGCCGCGGCGCGACTGGTCGAGGAGAAGCACTGGATCTCCGACATCGCCGGCGGCTACCTCGCCGCGCTGACGCTGGCGTCGCTGGTGCTGGCGCCGTACGAGGCGGCGCGCGCGGCGTGAGCCGTTTCGATCGCGACGGCTACGCGATCGCGGAGTTGGTGCTGACCGCGTCGGCGTGCGAGATCGTGGCGCGCGAGCTGCCGCCGATCGCCGCCGGCCGCGGCGGCGTGCGCTCGCTCATCGACGCGCCGACCGTGACGCGGCTGATCCGCTCGCAGGAGCTGGCCCGCGCCGCGCGCGACTTCGTCGACGGGCCGCTCGTGGCGGTGAAGGCGACGCTGTTCGACAAGACCCCGCGGTCGAACTGGCGCGCGCAGTGGCATCAGGACCGGATCATCGCGGTGAAGGAGCGGCGCGACGTCGAAGGCTACGGACCGTGGCGCGAGAAAGAAGGCGTGCTGCACGTCGAGCCGCCGGCGCGCGTGCTCGAGCAGATGGTCGCGGTGCGCGTGCACCTCGACGACTGCGGCGCGGACAACGGCGCGCTGCGGGTGATTCCCGGCTCGCATCGCGAAGGAAAGCTCGCGCCGGAGCAGATCGCGTCGATGCTGAAGACGCGGCCGCAACTGCTGCTGGCGATGCCGCAAGGCTCGATCGCCTTCATGCGGCCGCTGCTCGTGCACGCCTCGTCGCCGTCGGACGCGCCGGTGCATCGCCGCGTGCTGCACATCGAGCTCGCGCCGCGCGAGATCATCGCGCCGCTCGAGTGGCACGATGCGATGCCGCTCGGCTAGTCGCGCCGGAAGCGCCGCTCGATCTCCGCGAACGGAACGGCGCGGCCGAGGGCGCCGAAGGTGCCGTGCTCGGCGATCTCGGACGCCGCTTCGAGGAAGCCGCGCCACGCCGCGCGCGCCAGTGCGCCGCCGACGCTGATGCGCCGCACGCCGAGCGCGCGCAGCTCGGCCACGGTGGTGAAGTCGCTGCCGGCGAGCACGTTCACCGGCTTCGGCGCGACGGCTTCGACGAGCGCGCCGATCTGCGCGAGGTCGCGAATGCCGGGCGCGTACAGACAATCGGCGCCGGCAGCGGCGTAGGCGCGCAAACGCTCGATCGTGAAGTCGAGATCCGGACGTCCGACCAGGAACGCCTCGCAGCGGGCGGTGAGCACGATGCCGCTGCCGCTCGCGTCGATCGCCGCGCGCGCGGCACGTACGCGGGCGACGGCCAGCTCGAAGTCGAACAGCGGATTCGTCGCGTCGCCGGTCGAGTCTTCGATGGAGAGTCCGGCGATGCCGGTCGCTGCCGCCGCGGTCACGTTCGCCGCGACCTCATCGGACGCGACGGCGAAGCCGCCTTCAAAGTCGGCGCTGACCGGCACCTGCACGGCCGCGCTGACGATGCGCAGATGGGCGAGCGCCTCGTCGAGCGTGACCTGATTGTCGGCGCGACCGAGAGACCAGGCGAAGCCGGAGCTGGTCGTGGCCAGCGCCGGAAAGCCGAGCTGCTCGAGCAAGCGCGCGCTGCCGGCGTCCCACGGATTGGGGATGACGAAACATCCCGATGCATGCAGCTCGTGCAGCCGCGCCGCTTTCGCGTTCATGCGCGCACGCCGCGCCAGAAGTCGACCAGCGAGATCACGACGAGCGGCGACATCAGCGCGAGCACCGCCCACGGCAGGAGGAACAGGAAGCCGAAGGCGGGTGAGGTGAGCGCGATCAGCGCCCACACCAGCAGCACGATCCAGCGCCAGGTGCGATTCGCGCGCAACTGCACGGCGGCGACGGCGACGGCGAGCGCGGCGATGAAGATCGAGCCGATGATGATCTGCAGGAACGCCGAGCCGACCAGCGAGCCGAAGTGCGGTTTGTCGAACAGCACCAGCAGCGACAACGCGAGCACGAGAAAAACGACGGCGCAGCCGGCCGTGGCGACGATCACCCAACGCTTTTGCATCGCGTAACAGTGCTACCCTTACGCCGGTCCGTCAATCCATCAATACGAGGTTTCCCTTGCGAGCTGTCGCCTGTCAGCAGTGCGCGTCCGAGGTACCGCTGCGCCAGACGTTCCGCGTCTTCGAGCGCACGCCGTTGTGCGAGCCGTGCGCCGACGCTGATCTGGCCGCGCGGAACCTGAAGAAAGTTCCGGCAGGGTCGGTGGTCCGCAACATCGACCCGACCATCTGCTCCACGTGCGAGCAGGATTTCGGCAGCGTCGAGCTGCGCCGCGCCGGCAGCGCTCCGCTGTGCGAGCTGTGCTACGCGAAGGCGCTCGCGTATCCGTTCCCGAATTGGGTCAAGGCGAGTTTCGCCGCCGTGCTGGTCCTCGTGGCCGTCTCCCTCGGCGTGAACGCGCGCTATTTCTACGCCTACTTCGACATCAAGAAAGCCAACGCCGCGTCGGACGTGAAGCAGGCGGACGCGCTCTTCGCCTCCGCGTCGAAGCGCGTGCCGGAGTCGCAGGCTCTCGCCAACGTGGCCTCGTTCTATCACGGGCTCCGTCTGCTCTACGACGACCGCTCCGCTGACGCGGTGCCGTTCCTCGAAAAGGCGCGCGACACCATGGGCGAGCAGCCGGAGTTCCGCTTCTCGCTCACTTACGCGAGGGCCGGCGCGGCCTTCGATCGCCACGATTACGACGGCTTCCTCACGCACGCGAAGGAGCTGGCCGAGCAGATGCCGAAGGACTCGCGCGGCGTCGCGCAGGTCGCCTCGGCGTACGCATGCAAGTACGCGGTCACCGGCGCCGACGAGTACCGCCGCGCGTCGCTCGACTATCTCGAGAAAGCGAAGTCGCTGGCCGGCCCCGAGGCAGCGGCCGACTATGAAGAGTACGCGGCGCGCATCCGCCACCGCCTCGAGACGCGCGAGATCCTCACCAAGGCCGAATACGACCGCCGCTTCCACAGCGGCAAGGAGCCCCGTCGATGATGTTCTTCATTCCTGGCTGGCTGATCGCCATCGCCACGTTTCCCGGCGTGATCGTGCACGAGGCCGCGCATCTGCTGTTCTGCAAGCTGCGGCGCGTGCCGGTGTTCGACGTCTGTTTCTTCCGCGTCGGCAATCCGGCCGGCTACGTCGTGCACGCCGAGACGGAGGACTTCACCTCGGCGCTGCTGATCTCGTTCGGACCGTTCCTGATCAACTCGTCGCTCTGCATCCTCATCTGCCTGCCGGCGATGGCGCCGGTGCGGCTGTTCGATCAGACCGATCCGCTGTCGATGTTCCTGCTCTGGCTCGGCGTCTCGATCGGCGCACACGCCTTCCCGTCGAACCACGACGCGCAGAACGTCTGGAAGCTCGCCAAAGTCGAAGCGAAGCGCCGCAACGTGCTGGCGATGCTCAGCATGCCGTTCGTCGTGGCGATCTTCATCGCCAACGTGCTGTCGATCGTCTGGTTCGACGTGATCTACGGCTTTGGCATCGGAGTCGCGCTTCCGGCGGTGATCCTCGACGCGTTGACGTGAGCTCGCTCTACTTCGCCAGTTCGTACAGGTACTCGACGAACGAGAGCACCGCGCCGTCGAGACCCTGGATGTTCGGGTTCGTCGACTCGATCACGTAGTACTCGTCGGGCGCGTGCGCGCCGCTGCCGTGGCCGAGGCCGAAGTGGCCGGCGGCGAGAGCGAGCGGCGCGTTCGTGAAGACATAGCCGGGATACGAGCCGGCGTTGCGCGGCCAGAGCAGCGGATCGATGCCTGCGCGGCGCAGCACCGAGAGCTGCGCCTGGATCAGGCGCGCCGTCGACGGCGTGGCGGTCGGATCGTAGCCGCCGGTGACGTTCACTTCGATGTCGCCGTAGCCGCGCTTGGCGAGGTGCGCTTTCAGCGCGGCCACCGCGGCGTCTTTGGTCATGTCGGGCACGAGGCGCATGTCGATCTTGGCGACGGCGCGATGCGGCAGGACGGTCTTGCCGCCCGGACCGGTGTAGCCGCCGACCAGACCTTCGATGTTTACGGTCGGCTGCGACACGAGCCGCTCGTTGGCCTGCTGCCACGGCAGGTCGTCGATCCAGTGCTGCACGCCGAAGGCCTGCTTGGTCATGGCCTCGTTGCCGCGCTGCGCGGCCGCGGCGATCATCGAACGCTCCTCGTCGCTGAGCGGCCGCGGCTTCGGATAGTTGTCGATGGTGATGGTGTTTCCGTCGTCGGAGACGAGCGTGTCGAGCGCTTTGACGAGGTGCCAGGCCGGGCTGTCGATCATCGCCTTGAGCGACGAGTGAACGTCCTTGGCCGGACCGCGGCCCCACTTCTCGCCGCTGGAGACCAGCTCCAGCTCGACCACGCCTTTCGCGCCGAGGCTGACGGTGATGACGCCGTCGAGATCCTGCATCGCCGACGGCATGAACACGCCGATGGTCTTGCGCAGCGCCGCCTCCACTTCCGGGCGATGCACGAGCTGGCCGATGTGCGGCGAGCCGATCTCCTCTTCACCTTCTGCCACCAGGACGAGATTCACCGGCAGCTTCCGGCCGGCGCCGCGGATCGCGTGCAGTGCCGCGAGGAATGCCGACTCCGGACCCTTCTGATTCACCGCGCCACGTCCGACGATGGCGCGGCCGATATTCGGCTTGTCGACGATGCGCGCCTCCAGCGGCGGCGAGCTCCACTCGGCCGGATCGAACTGCTTGACGTCGTACATGAAGTAGAGCCCGACCGTCTTCGGCGCGCCGGCGTCGAGCGTGGCGAAGACGCCCGGCTTGCCGTCGGTCTCGATCACCGTCGCCTGCTGGAAGCCGGCGTCGCGCGCGAGCTGGGCCATGTACTGCGCGCCCGCCGGATAGTTGCGATTCTCGGCGGCGATGGACGGCAGCGCGATCCAATCCTGCAGCCGCTTGACCGCCTCGTCGTGGCGTTTGGCGATCTCGCGGCGGACGTCGGCGAAGTCGTCGGCGGCGCGCGCGCCGGCCGCGAGCGTGAACAGTGCGAGGGCAACGGCGATGCTCTTCTTCATGACGCGCGATTGTATCGATCCTGCGTGTCGATCAGCGCGTGCGCGTGCTGCCGATCCACCAGCAGCCGAACACCAGCCCGAACATCCCGACCAGCCGCCAGAACATCTCCGCCGCCAGCCAGGCATTGCCGGCGAGCTCGCCGTAGCGCACCTCGCCCCACGCACCGGTGTGCATCGCGTAGTACGCCTCGGCCATCGTCACGAACGACAGCGGATAAGTGAGGAGCAGGAGCAGCAGCGAGACGGCGAACGCGGCGATGTTGCGGTCGCGAAACGCATTGCGGTTCGAGCCGAAGAGCGCGATCAGCAGGATCAGATTGAACGTGAGCTGATCGCCGGGGAAGGTCGCGCCGGGAAACGCATTCACCGGCGACTTCATCGTGATCACCGTGCCGCCGGGCGTGAGCAGCGCGTCGCGAAAGCGCTCGTCGAGGTGCAGCAGCGGCGCGGCCGACCAGGCGATGAAGTGCGTCAGCGGCGCGGCCAGCGCCATCCAGACCGCGATGCCGGCCACGAGCGCGACGGCGAACTTAGCGAGGCGCGGAAACATTCGTCTGCTGTGCGCGCGCCGTCCAGGCGATGAAGAGGAAGACCGCGGCGGCGAAGATCAGCGTCTGCCAGATGGCCAGATGAAAGGTGTCGAAGACGCTGCGCCAGTGACGGCCGATCAGGTAGAGCGAGACGATGCGGACGATGTTCAGCGCCTGCACCGCCAGCGTGGCCATGCCGATGCCGGCCAGCCGCTGCCGCCACGGCGCCGGAAACGCGCCGATGGCGGCGCAGAGAAACACCATCGCCTCGATGCCGTTGCAGCCGTTGCGGATGTCGACGGCGAACCCGCCGCCGCTGATGATCGTGCCCTGCACGGTGACGTGCTGCTGCATCACGTTCAGCACCACGCCGCTCACCGCTGCCAGCGCCGCGGAGAAGGGGACCAGCACCGCGCGGTCGACCGCCGCCGGCGCGGTCAGCGCGTAGAAGAGCACGAGCAGCAGCGCGAACCGGAGGACGAACCGCACCTGCTGCCGGGAAAGGGCCATGGCGGCGCATTGTACTGGCGATAATGACGGCGATGGATGCGCTCCTCCTGCCGACGCGCGGCGAGCGGATGGCTTTGCGCGTGCTGCAAATCGGCTTCGCGGCGGCGGTGGTGGCCGTCTCGATCCGCCACGTCTTCGAGCTCGATCGCTTCCTCGTGCCGAAGGAGCTGGCGCTGCATGCGACCGCGCTCCTCGCCGCGCTGCTGCTGTTCGGCGCGATGCGGCGCGTGGCGATGACTCGCGTCGACCGGCTGCTGCTCGTCTATCTCTTGCTCAGCGCGATGTCGGCGGCGCTGGCGACGAACCGCTGGCTCGGACTGCGCGCGTTCACGGTGAGCGTCTCGTCGTACGTCGTTTTTCGCGCCGCGCGCGCGTTGCGTGCGGCGGGATTGGCGCGGCCGCTGCTGCACGGCATCGCCTTCGCCGTCGTCCTCGCGGCCATCACCGCGCTGCTGCAGGCGTACGGCGTCGTCGTCGACGTCTTCGCGGTGAATCGCGCGCCGGGCGGGACGCTCGGCAACCGCAACTTCGTCGGACATGCGGCGGCGTTCGGGTTGCCGGTGGTGTTGTACGCGGCCATGCGCGCGCGGTCGATCTTCGCCTGGTGCGGCGTGACGCTCGTCAGCGCGGCGCTGGTGCTGACGCGCTCGCGCGCGGCGTGGCTCGCCGCGGCGGCGGTGCTGCTCGTCTTCGTGGCGGCGATGCTGTTCGTGCGCGCGCTACGCGGCTCGCTCGGACGGCTGGCGCTGGCGCTGCTCTTCATCGCCGTCGGCGCGGCCGCGGCCATCGTCATTCCGAACGAGCTGCGGTGGCGCAGCGACAATCCGTATCTCGAGTCGGCGAAGAGCGTGACGAGCTACGCCGAAGGCAGCGGGCACGGGCGGCTGGTGCACTACGAGCGGTCGATGGTGATGGCGGTGCGGCATCCGCTCTTCGGCGCCGGGCCGGGCAACTGGCCGGTCGACTATCCCGATCATGCCGCGCGAAACGATCCGTCGATGAACGACTCCGAGCCGGGGATGACCTTCAATCCCTGGCCGAGCAGCGACTGGGTCGCGTTTATCTCCGAGCGCGGTTTCCTCGCCGCGATCGTCCTCGGCCTCGCATTTCTGACGCTGCTGCTCGGCGCGTTGCGCGCGCTCGCCGCCGCGCTCGAGCTCGACGAGGCGTTGCAGGCGACGGCGCTCCTCGGCACGCTCGCCGGCGCGTTGCTCACCGGCGCCTTCGACGCCGTGCTGCTGCTCGCGCTGCCCTCGCTGCTGGTATGGGCGGCCATCGGAGCGTTGTGGTCGCCGCCTTTGACGGCCGAGGCGCGGGCGATGCCGCGGCTGGTGGCCATCGCGCTCGTGGTCGTCGCGCTGGCCGGCGTCGCGCGCAGTGCCATGCAGGTGGCGGCGATGGAGATCTTCGCCACCAGTTGGGACCGCACGGAGCTCGAGCGTGCGGCGCAGCTCGATCCCGGCAACTACCGCGTGCAGTTGCGGCTCGGCCGCCGTTCGTGCGATCACGCCGCGGCCGCGCACGCGCTCTTTCCGCACGCGCGTGCGGCGCGGTCGCTCGCGGCGCGCTGCCACTGAAACCTTTCGACAGCCTCGGCCGCGGCGATGTCACTGCGGCCATGAGCGTTCCGCTCGTGTTGCCTAGTTCGGTGTGCAGGCGCGTTGTGGAAAGGTGTGGAAATCGCCTGCAAATGTAACAGTGAAAAACGTTGCGCCCGCGCGAATGCGGACCTACGTTGAAGCTCGCCTCAGCCCGAACGCTCCATCGCAGATGTTCAACGGGTTGAGGCGGCCACGAAGGACGCGATGGGTCATCGAGGCAACCGGTTCCGGCGCGAACGCTCTATCGCGGATGTCAACGCGGCGAGACCGGGGATCACGGCGGCGCGATAGGCCGTCGGGACGAAACGGATTCTGCGCGGCGCTTCATCGCGGCTGTCAACGTGCGGAACCCGGTCAGTTGCGGCGGCGCGATGGGCCGTCGGGACGAACGGATTCTGCACGAACGCTCGATCGCGGTTGTCAACGTGCGGAGCCCGGCAGTCGCGGTGGCGCGATCGGCCATCGAGGCGAACATTGGCGCGAATGCACTCGTGTTGCTGTCACCGCGCTGAGAAAGGCCCCGGGAGCAAGAGATCCCGGGGCCACTTTTGTTTCTACGCCACCCGCACGTACTCGTAGTCGACCGGCTGGTTGTTGATCCCGCGCTCCGGCGGCGCGATCCAGCTCGCCACTTTCCCCGGCTCGTACACCGGCTTCATCACCGAGGCGACGAAGGCGCGGTCGTCCGCCGACGGAATCCACGAGCTCATCCCGGCCGCGAACGCTTCCTGCGAGATCGGATTGCCGGCCGGATCGGTCGGCACGTTCGCCCAGTTGCCGACGGTGCGGCGGAAGCGCGCGCTCGGCAGCCGCAGCTCGAAGCTCACGCCGCCTTTCTCGATGATCTTGTTCCACCGCTTCACGCCGTTCTCGCAGTCGCGGATGTACGCCGCGCGCATGACCTCGTTCATGGCGTTGCGCATCGACACCGTCTCGATCTTCACGCCGCCGTCGCCGTCCGGCACATCCACCGAGTAGTCGCCGTCGGCGCGATGGTCCTCGTACAGCGACTCGTCGGGGCGTCCCTTCAGTCCGTTCGCAAAGTAGCTGGCCGCGTTCGACGAGATCTCCGAGCCGAACAGGTCGAGCGCGGAGCTGAACCAGAAGTTCATGTAGCGCTGGATGGTCGGCAGGTCGATCGCGCCGGCCGCGCGCACTTTCGCCGGATCTTCGCTGCGGATCTGGTTCATCACCTCGACCGTGCGCTTCACCACGCGTCCGATGCCGGTGTCGCCGACGAACATGTGATGCGCTTCCTCGGTGAGCATGAACTGGCAGGTGCGCGCCAGCGGATCGAAGCCGCTCTCGGCCAGCGCCTTCAGTTGGAACTTGCCGTCGCGGTCGGTGAAGTAGGCGAACATGTAGAACGAGAGCCAGTCGTTGATCGGCTCGTTGAAGGTGGTGAGGATGCGCGGCTTGTCGGCGTCGCCGGAATGGCGCTCGAGCAGTCCTTCCGCTTCCTCGCGGCCGTCGCGGCCGAAGTACGCGTGCAGCAGGTAGACCATGGCCCAGAGGTGGCGGCCTTCTTCGACGTTGACCTGGAAGAGGTTGCGCAGGTCGTAGAGCGACGGCGCGGTGTTGCCGAGGGCGCGCTGCTGCTCGACGGAGGCGGGCTCGGTGTCACCCTGCGTGACGATGAGACGGCGCAGCGTCGAGCGATGCTCGCCGGGGACGACCTGCCACGCCGGCTGGCCGATGTTGTCGCCGAAGCCGATGGTGCGGTCGGGCTTCGCATCGGCCAGGAAGATGCCCCAGCGATACTCCGGCATCTTCACCATCCCGAACGTCGCCCAACCTTCCTTGTCCACCGAGGTGGCGGTGCGGAGGTAGACGTCGTTGCTTTGAAAGACCGCGGGACCGAGCTCCTTCCACCAGTCGAGAAAGCGCGGCTGCCAATGCTCGAGCGCGCGCTGGAGCGTCTTGTTGGTCGAAAGATCGACATTATTGGGGATTTTATCGTCGTAATTAATCGTGGCCATTTTTTAGACCCGCTCCCAGGTGAATTTCGGTTTCGATCCACTGCCGAACAGCTTCAGCGCGCCTTGTTCTCCGACCGCGTTCGGGCGGATGAAGATCCAGTTTTGCCAGGCGGAGAGGCGGCCGAACACTTTGGTCTGCACCGTCTCGGTGCCGCCGAAGCGGAGGTTCGCTTCCATGCCGGTGAGCGCGTCGGGCGAGAGGCTGGCGCGCTCCTCGACGGCGAGGCGCAGCTCGTCTTCCCAATCCAGTTCGTCCGGCGCGAAGGTGATCAGTCCCGCCTCGAGCGCCGCTTCCGCGTCGAATTCGTGATCCGTCTCGACCTCCGCCTTCCGCCCGAAGCGCGTGTCGAGACGCGTCAGGCCGTTGCACATCACGTACGGCCCGAAGTTCATCGCGCTGAGCACGACCCGCGGCGCGTCCTCCTCGGCGCTGGCCAGCATGTACGAGCGGTCGGCGGCGAGCGCCAGCTCGAACAGCGTGCCCGCGAAGGCGGAGCCCTGGTCGATGACGGCGTAGATGCTGCGCGAGGAGACGTCGAGCCGCGCGAACATGCGCCGCAGGAAGCCGATGGTCTCGCGCACGAACCACTGCTGCGCGTGACGCTCCAGCGCGCGGTCGATGCGCAGCACCGCCTCGCGGTCGCCGCGCGTCTTCACGATCCAGATGCCGGCCTCGCGCACGTTTGTCCGGAGGTGGAGGATGGCGTCGTCGAGCTCGCGGGCCATCGCCAGCGGCCACCACTCCGCGCCGCGTTGCGCGATCGCGTCGACCTCGTCGGCTTCGTCCGCCGCCGGTCCGGTGACGGTGATGGTGGTCGTCCGCGCGTTCGTGTCGATGTCGACGTCGACGTAGCGATAGTGCAGCCCGCGCTCGTCGACCGTGCGCTGCAGCGGCGTGAGCGCGACGCCCTGGACATCCTTCGGGCGATCGCTCTGCTCCGCGAGCGCGCGCGCCCGCTCCTGCACTTTCTCCGCGAAGAGGCGAGGCGGCACCACGTCATCGACCAGGCCCCACGTTTTCGCTTTTGCGCCGCCGAATCCCTCGGCCGTGGTACAGAAGACGTCCGCCAGATCGCGGCGCACGCGGCGCTTGTCGACCAGCCGCGTCAGCCCGCCCGTGCCCGGCAGCACCGCCAGCAGCGGCACCTCGGGGAAGCTGACCGTGCTCGAGCGATCGTCGACCAGCACGATCTCGTCGCACGCCAGGGCGAGCTCGTAGCCGCCGCCGGCCGCGGTGCCGTTCACCGCCGCCAGGAACTTCAGGCCCGAGCTGCGGCTCGAGTCCTCGATGCCGTTGCGGGTTTCGTTGGTGAACTTGCAGAAGTTCACCTTCGTGGCGTGGCTGGCCTTGCCGAGCATGTAGATGTTCGCGCCGGCGCAGAACATCCGCTCCTTGCCGCTGGCGATGACGACCGCGCCGACCTCCGGGTGCTCGAAGCGGATGCGGTCGAGCGCGTCGCGCAGCTCGATGTCGACGCCGAGGTCGTAGGAGTTGAGCTTCAGCTTGTAACCCTCGTCGATGCCGCCGTCTTCGTCGACGTCGAGAGTGAGGGTGGCTACGGGGCCGTCGAAGGTGAGCCGCCAGTGACGGTACGTGGCCGGGTCACGGTCGAAAGTGATCATGCACGCTCCAAAACAAGATCCGGAATTATAATTCCTGTTCTCGCGGAAGCTGCTTGAGCAACTCCCGCACCGACTTTTCCACGTTCCTGCCGCTGGTGTCGAGGACGAGATCGGCGCGCCCGTAGAGCTCGCTCCGCTCGGCGAGAATCCGCCGCAGATCGTCCATGGCCCGCTCCGAGCCGGCGCCTGCCTGAGACACCGGACGGAGGTCGCCCTGGGCGAGCACGCGCCGCATGTGCTCCTCCGGCTTGGTGCGCACCCAGACCGTGAAGCAGTTGCGCAGCAGCAGTTCGTACGTCGCCGTCTCGGCGACGATGCTGCCGCCGGTGGCCACGACGAATCGCGGATGCTGCGCGAGCAGTTCCTGCAGCGCCTGCAGCTCGTAGCGGCGATACGCGGCCTGGCCGTACAGCTCGATGATCGACGGCAGGGCCGTGCCGGAGACCCGCTCGATCTCCCGATCGAGCTCGTAGAAGCGCGTTTTGCGCGCTTTCGCGATCGCCGCGCCGATGGTGGTCTTGCCGGCGCCGCGCAGTCCGACCAGGGCGATGCGGCTCGCGCGCGAAGCCTTGGCGTCGTCGGCGAAGCGCGCCGTCAGCGCCGCGTAGGCGTCGTTCAACTGCTCCGGCGTGAGTCGCGCCAGAAACTGCCGCAGCAGGATCAGCTCGGGTGAGGCGGGCGCATCCTCGACCAGCCGCGCCAGCGGCACGCCGAGGGCGCCGGCGATGTGCCGCATGAGCAACACGGAAACGTTCCCGCGGCCGGACTCGAGCTGCGTCAGGTAGCGCTCGGAGATGCCGGCGTGATCGGCGAGCAGCTTCCGGCTCATCCCGCGCCGGGCCCGCTCACCGCGAATGCGCTCGCCGAACGCGCGCAGGAACGCGGCGTCGGACGGGCCGTTCTGTCTCGGAGCGGTGGCCATGATCGCGGCGGGAATTATAGTTCGTGACGTTCGAAGCGGCAGCGAGCTGCGCCGTGTTTGGTTGATCGGCGCTTCGCCGCTATCCTGCGCGGCAGCCATCTTCGAGAGAGATCGCAAGAAGCAAAAAGAGAGAGGTAGTGCATGCGGACTCCGTTCGTCCCGCTCCTGGTTTTCCTCTGCGCGTTGCCGGCCGTAGCCGCGACGCAGTACACCACCACCCTGTTGCCTGTCTCCGACCCCGGCACGCTGGTGCAGGCGGCGGTCGGCGACGTCGACGGCGACGGCCGCAACGAGCTCGTGGTCGTCTCACCCGCGGCACCGGCGTCGAGCGCGTCGCTGCGGATCTACGAGATCGCCCGCAACGGCGCGGCGACGCTCGATCACGCCGTCGAACTGCCGGCAGCGCCGGCCGGCGATTTCTCGTACGCGCAGCCGCGCATCGCCGATCTCGACCGCGACGGCGATCTCGACATCGCGCTCTATCTGCGCGCCGACGGCCAGCCGGGCGTGCTGCAGACGATCCTCTGGGATCAGAGCGCCGGCGGCTATCAGATTGAGTCGTTCGTGATGCCGGAGAGCGATGCCGCGTATGGATTCGACATGGCCGACGTCGACGGCGACGGTCTGCCCGATGCCGTCACGGCGAACCACGGCGCGAACGCGCCGCAGACGCTCTTCGTGTCGTACGCCGCGAGCGGCTTCACCACCTCGCAGGCGTTCCCGCTTCCGTTCCAGGGCTCGCCCGATGCGTTCGGTCCGGCGCAGCGCGGCATCGTCTTCGTCTACGCGCGCGACGTGAACGCTGACGGCCGCACCGATCTCTTCGCCTCGACCGCGCCGTACAACGACGTCGCCGCACGGCTCTGGCTCAACCTGCCGGCCGGCTTCGTCGTGCAGGACTTGCCGGGCGTGCCCGCGTTCGACATCGCCGCCGGCGACCACAACAACGACGGCAAACTCGATCTACTGATGACGAGCTACGACGGCGCGGGACTGGTGCGGTTTCAGGGTCCGCAGTTCCGCGTCACGGCCCGTTTCCCGACGCCGCCGGGCTCGCGCTCGCCGATCGTCGGCGACTTCGATCTCGACGGCCGGCCCGATGTCGCGGTGGTGCAGACGCTCAACAACAACGTCACCATCATGGGCACCGCCGGCGCGCAGCCGATCGCGACGCCGGAGCTCGCCGCCGCCGACTTTCGTCCCGATGCCTTCGTGCAGTCGCTGACCGCAGGTGACGTCGACAACGACGGCCGTCCGGATCTCGTCTTCGCTACGGATCGGGTGATCCTCATCCGCAGCAGCAGTCCCGATACGGTCAAGCCGGTGATCACCGTGCCCGCCGGCATCACCGCCGAGGCCACGTCGGCCGCGGGCGCGGACATCACCTGGAGCGCGACCGCTGTCGACGATCGCGATGGCGCGGTGGCGGTGCAATGCGCACCCGCGTCCGGATCGCGTTTCGCGATCGGCACCACCAGCGTGACGTGCACCGCGCGCGATGCGGCGGCGAATGTCGCCACCGCCAGCTTCAACGTCACCGTGCGCGACACGACCGCGCCGGCCATCGCCTCGGTCACCGCGTCGCAGAACGTGCTCTGGCCGCCGAACGGAAAATTCGTGACGGTCACCATCGGCGTGACCGCGACCGACGCGACCGACGCGGCGCCGGTCTCGCGCATCGTCTCCGTCTCCAGCAACCAGCCGGCGAACGGCAAGGGCGACGGCAACACGAGCAGCGACTGGAGCGTGACCGGCCCGCTCACGCTGACGTTGCGCGCCGAGCGCTCCGCCATCCTCGGCGACCGCGTCTACACCATCACCGTCGAGTGCCGCGACCGCTCCGGCAACGCGTCGCGCGGCACTGTGAACGTCACCGTCCCGCGCTGACGCGCATCCTCCAAGCCGGCCTCCTTCGGGAGGCCGGCGCCTCCGGCAGCGCACGCGCCTCGCAACTGCGGCTATGCTCCGCAGTCCGATGACCACCCCCGGCCACCATCCTTCCGAATCGATGCTGATCAACGTGCCGCGGCTCGTGGCGGCGTACTACGCCGAGCGCCCCGATCCGCGCGTGCGCGATCAGCGCGTGGCCTTCGGCACTTCCGGACATCGCGGGTCGTCGCTGAAGATCGCCTTCAATGAGCTGCACATTCTGGCCACGACGCAGGCGATCTGCGACTACCGCCGCGCCGCGAAGATCGACGGCCCGCTCTACCTCGGCATCGACACGCATGCGCTCTCCGAGCCCGCCTTCGTCTCGGCGATGGAAGTGCTGGCGGCGAACGGCGTCGAAGTGATGATCGACGCGCAGCGCGGCTACACGCCGACGCCGGTGATCTCGCACGCCATCCTCACGTACAACCGCGGCCGCCGCAGCGGACTGGCGGACGGCATCGTGGTCACGCCGTCGCACAACCCGCCCGAGGATGGGGGCTTCAAGTACAACCCGCCGAGCGGAGGACCGTCGGGAACCGCGGCGACGAAGACGATCGAGAGCGCCGCGAATGAATTGATGGCGGACCCGTCGCGCATCCGCCGCGTCAGCTTCGCGCAGGCGCTGGCCGCGCCGACCACGCACCGGCACGACTACATCGATGCATACGTCAGCGACTTGCAGAACGTCGTCGATCTCGACGCGGCGAAAAGCGTCCGCATCGGCGTCGATCCGCTCGGCGGCGCCGGCGTCGCCTACTGGCCGGTGATCCGCGAGCGCTACGGCCTCGACCTCACCATCGTCAACGAGTCGGTCGATCCCACCTTCCGCTTCATGACCCTCGACTGGGACGGACGCATCCGGATGGACTGCTCGTCGCCGCACGCCATGGCCGGACTGATCGCGCTGCGCGACCGCTTCGACGTCGCCTTCGGCAATGACACCGACAACGATCGCCACGGCATCGTCACGCCGAGCGCCGGCCTGCTCAATCCGAATCACTACCTGGCCGTGGCCATCGACTATCTCTTCACCAACCGCCCGGGCTGGAGCGGCGACGCGGCGATCGGCAAGACGGTGGTCAGCAGCAGTCTGATCGACCGCGTAGCCGCGCACCTCGGGCGGCGTCTCTACGAAGTGCCGGTCGGCTTCAAATGGTTCGTCGACGGACTCCTCGGCGGCACCCTCGGCTTCGGCGGCGAAGAGAGCGCCGGCGCCTCGTTCCTCCGGCGCGACGGCAGCGTCTGGACCACCGACAAGGACGGCATCCTCCTCGGCCTGCTCGCCGCCGAGATGACCGCGCGCACCGGCCGCGATCCGGGCGAGCTCTATCGCGTCCTCGCCGAGCGCCACGGCGCGCCGTACTACGCGCGCACTGACGCCGCCGCCACACCCGAGGAGAAGTCGCTCCTCGGCAAGCTCACGCCGTCGCAGGTGACGGCGAAGGAGCTGGCCGGCGACGCAATCGTCAACATCTTGACCAACGCGCCGGGCGACGGCAACGCCATCGGCGGACTGAAGGTGACGACGGCGAACGGCTGGTTCGCCGCGCGCCCGAGCGGCACCGAGAACATCTACAAGATCTACGCGGAGAGCTTCGTCAGCGAAGAGCATCTGCGCCGCATCCAGTCGGAAGCGCAGGCGCTCGTCAGCGCGGTCCTCGTTTAGAATCGCGCGCATCCCATGGCCTCTTCACGCTTCCGCCTGCTGCTGGTGAAGCCGTCGCACTACGACGACGACGGCTACGTCATCCAGTGGTTCCGCTCGGCGATCCCGTCGAATTCGCTGGCCGCGCTGTACGGCCTGGCGCGCGACTGCGCGGCGCGCCGCGTCCTCGGCGACGACGTCGAGCTCGAGATCCATCCGTACGACGAGACCAACACGCGCGTCCGTCCGGAGCGGCTGGCGAAGTTGATCGAGAAGGCGGGCGCCGGCATGGTCATGCTGGTCGGCGTGCAGTCGAATCAGTTTCCTCGTGCGCTCGACCTGGCCCGGCCGCTGCGCGAGCGCGGCATCGCCGTGGCCATCGGCGGCTTTCACGTCTCCGGCGTCATCAGCATGCTCGGCGGCAACGATCCCGACCTGCAGCGCGCGCGCGAGATGGGCGTGACCATCTTCGCCGGCGAAGCGGAAGGCCGCCTCGACGAGATCTTGCGCGACGCCTACGCC
Source organism: Thermoanaerobaculia bacterium (assembly GCA_036389275.1). Taxonomy (GTDB): domain Bacteria; phylum Acidobacteriota; class Thermoanaerobaculia; order Gp7-AA8; family Gp7-AA8; genus QHVT01. Next base: position 73,249 of record DASVQE010000107.1, on the reverse strand, counting down.
GGCGCGCTCAAGCCGGCGTACAACTACATGGCCGATCTGCCGGGTATGGAAGGCACGCCCATTCCGATCATCACCGCGCTGCGCGCCTGGCGCACGGCCGGCAACGTCACCAGCTTCGACGCCGGCCGCGGCTGCCCGTTCCAATGTTCGTTCTGCACGATCATCAACGTGCAGGGCCGCAAGTCGCGCCGCCGCTCGCCCGACGACATCGAGCAGATCGTGCGCGAGAACGTCGCGCAAGGGCTGAACAGCTTCTTCGTCACCGACGACAACTTCGCGCGCAACTCCGATTGGGAAGCGATCCTCGACCGCCTCATCGAGCTGCGCGAGAACGAAGGGATCAAAATCCACTTCATCATCCAGGTGGACACGCTCTGCCACAAGATCCCGAACTTCATCGAGAAATGCCGCCGCGCCGGCGTCCGCCGCGTCTTCATCGGCCTCGAGAACATCAATCCCGACAGCCTGGTCGGCGCGAAGAAGCGGCAGAACAAGATCACCGAGTACCGCCGGATGCTGCTGGCCTGGAAAGAGGCGCGCATCCTCACGTACGCCGGCTACATCCTCGGCTTTCCGAACGACACACCGGAGTCGATCCGCCGCGACATCGAGATCATCAAGCGCGAGCTGCCGGTCGACGTGCTGGAGTTTTTCTTCCTCACGCCGCTGCCCGGCTCGGAGGATCACCAGACGCTCGTGAAGAACGGCGTGGCCGTCGATCCCGATCTCAACAAGTACGACCTCAATCACGTCTGCACCGCGCATCCGAAGATGTCGAAAGCGGAATGGGAAGCGGCGTACCGGATGGCCTGGGACACGTACTACACGAAGGAGCACGTGGAGGCGGTGCTGCGGCGGATCGTTGCCAAGCGCGGCCGCGCCACGAACGCAATCCTGCTGATGACGTGGTTCGGCGGCTCGATTCACATCGAGGGCGTGCATCCGCTGGAGGCGGGCCTCTTCCGCTACAAATTCCGCCGCGACCGCCGCGCCGGGCTGCCGATCGAGCAGCGCTGGCGCTTCTATCCAAAGTACGTTTTCGAATCGATCGCGAAGCTCGGCCGCTGGTTCGTGACCTACTCGAAGCTGCGCCTCATCTACCTGCGCGTGCGGCGCGATCCGAAGCGCTACGAGTACATGGACGTCGCGCTGACGCCGGTGCACGACGACGACGTCGAGACGCTGGAGCTGTTCCACACGCGCGAGGCCGAAAAGTACGTGGCGCTGGAACAACGCATGCCGCGGGCGGCGAGCGTCAATTCTTGATGATCAGAACATCGCTCCGGGTGGCGTGTCTCCTCTTCGCGTTCGCCGGCGCGGCGCAGCAGATCGAGCTGCCGCAGCCGTCGCGCGCGGACGACGCCGCGCTCGCCGCGGCGATGCCGTCGTTCGCGGAGCGGATCCTCGGCGCGGCGTCGAGCTCCGATCCCGACACGCTCTTCCGGCTGCAACTCGTGGCCGGGCGCTACGAAGAAGCGCTGGCATCGCTGCGGGCGATGCCGCCGTCGCTGGCGAACGTCCGCTGGGAGATCTACGCGAACGCTAAACGCATGGAAGCACGCGGCGGGAAATCGTTCGGCGACGCATTCCGCGAGGCGTTCCGCGAGCGGATGCGCAGCCTCACGAGCGACGAGGCGTACCGCGTGCTCTGGACCTTCGGCACGTCGCCGATCTATCTCACGAACGATTTCCACGCCACGCTGTCGCGCCACGACTCGACGTCCTCGCTCTCGCTCCCGGACGCGATCGAGCTCGCGAAGAAGTACCTGGCCATGCAGGCGTACGGAAGCTTCACTCCGCTCATGGGCGAGCTCGCCGACGAGGACGACCGGCGGCGCTACGTCGTCGAGCGCGAAACGGCGGTCAAGCTGCGCGGCGGCGCGGTCGTTTGCGCCGACATCGTCCGCCCGCGCGTAAAGGGCCGGCTTCCCGCGCTGCTCAACTTCACCATCTACGCGTCTCCGGAAGACAACTACAACGAAGCAAAGCGCATGGCCTCTCGCGGATACGCTGGCGTGGTCGGCACCGTGCGCGGCAAACGATGCAGTCCCGGCACGGCAGTGCCGTACGAGCGCGACAGCGAAGACGCCGCCGCGCTCATCGACTGGATCGCCGCGCGTCCGTGGAGCGACGGACGGGTGGGGATGTACGGCGGCAGCTACGAAGGCGCGACGGCCTGGGGCGCGGCCAAGCGGATGCCGAAGGCGCTCAAGGCCATCATGACCGGCGCGCCGGTCGCACCCGGGCTCGACGTGCCGATGGAAGGCAACATCTTCTGGAACTTCGTCTACCCGTTTCCGTTCTACACGACGAACAACAACACCCTCGACAACGCCACGTACAACGACAGCGCGCGCTGGCAGCGCCTCGACCACGACTGGTACGCGAGCGGCCGCGCGTACGCCGATCTCGAAAAGATCGACGGCACTCCGAATCCGGTGTTCCGCACGTGGATCGCCCATCCGGCCTACGACGCCTATTGGCAGGCGATGATCCCGTACCGGGGAGACTTCGCGCGCATCGCCATTCCCGTGCTCACCACCGCCGGCTATTACTCCGGCGGGCCGGGAGCAGCGGTCCATTACTTCCGCGAGCACTACAAGTACCGCCCCAATGCCGAGCATTACCTCGTCATCGGTCCGTACGACCACGTGCGCGGCCACAGCGGAACGATCAATCTCCTCGGCAGGAAGACGATGACGACGCTGGATGGCTACGAGCTCGAGCCGGCCGCGCATCTCGACATGGACGAGCTGCGTTACCAGTGGTTCGACTACGTCTTCCGCAAGGGAGCGAAGCCGGCGTTGCTCGCCGATAAAGTCAATTACTTCGTCGTCGGCGCGAACCGCTGGAAGCACGCGCCGTCGCTCGCGGCGATGGCCGGCCGCACGATGAAGCTGCCGCTGCGCGGCAGCCTGACCGTGAATCTCGCCGACCGCTCCGATATCGACCGCACCGTGCCCGGCGGAGGTGTCGTCGACAAGGCCATCGATCTGGCGAACGGGCTGCAGTTCGTCAGCGACCCGTTCTCCGCGCCCGCGGAAGTGAGCGGGCTCTTCTCCGGCCACCTCGAGTTCATCACGAACAAGAAGGACTTCGACCTCAACATCGCGCTCTACGAGCAGACGGCGGCCGGCGAGTACCACCTGCTCGCGCCGTACTGGTCGCGCGCCAGCTACGCCGCGCATCGCGGCGAGCGCCGCCTGCTGACGCCCGGCAGGCGCGAGCGGCTCGACTTCCAGAGCGCGCGCCTCATGAGCCAGCAGCTCCAACCCGGCAGCCGCATCGTGGCGGTGATCAGCGTCATCAAAGAAACAGGGCGGCAGATCAACTACGGCAGCGGCAAAGACGTGAGTGCCGAGACGATCGCCGATGCGGGTGAGCCGCTGCACATCGAGTGGCTTCCCGGCAGCTACCTCGAGCTGCCGCTGCGCTGATCCGCTGATCAGCGGATCAGCGCAGCGTCTGCGCGATCAGCTCGTACGACCGCCGCCGTGCCTCGTGCTCGTAGGTGATGGTGACGATCATCAACTCGTCGGTGTCGTACTCGCGCGCCGCCGCTTCGAGTCCTTCGCGCACGGTTGACGGCGAGCCGACGATGGCGCGGCGGCGCGTGCGGAACGGGTCGTCGTCCGGCGGTTGCTGCGCGAGGAACGCGAGCGCTTTCTCGATCGGCGGAATCGGGATGAGCTGGCCGCGGAAGAAGAGGGTGAACATCATCTTCGAGCTCGAGGCGATGCGCCGCGCTTCCTCGTCCGACTCGGCGCAGAGCGCCCAGACCGCGGCGATGACGCGCGGTTTCTCCGCGTGGCGCGACGGCGTAAATTGCTCACGATAATGCTTGACGATTTCTGCACCGTTCGGATTGATGAAATCGGCGAAGGCGTAGGGAAGGCCGAGCTCCGCGGCCCAGATCGCGCTCTGCGGCGAGCTGCCGAGGAGCCAGAGCTCCGGCAACTCCGGCCGTCCGGGCAGCATCGACAGGCGCGCGAACGGATGATCGCGCGGCATCTCGTCGTCGAGGTAGGCCATCAGCTCGAAGAGTTGCGCCGGAAAGTCGTCGGGAGCGGCCTGGCGGCGGTCGCGCTGCAAGGCGAAAGCGGTCGTCGGATCGGTGCCGGCCGCGCGGCCGACGCCGAGGTCGATGCGGCCGGGTGCGAGACCACTGAGCATGCTGAATGATTCGGCGACGCGCAGCGGACTGTAATGCGGCAGCATGACGCCGCCGCTGCCGACACGGATCTTCGAGGTCACCATCGCGATCGGTCCGATCAGCGCTTCCGGACTGGCGCAGGCGAGCGCCGGAGTGCCGTGATGTTCCGCGACCCAGTAGCGCTCGTAACCGAGCTCCTCGGCCAGCCGCGCCAGGTCGACCGAGTTCCGCACCGCTTCCGCGCCGCTGGAGCCTTCGGAGATCGGCGCCTGATCGAGCACGCTCAGGCGCAGCATCAGGCGCTCCGGTTGTCCCACCACTTCGAGAGACTCTGCGTCGAGCTGCGCGGCTGCTCGCTGTAGTGCGAGGTGTCGTTGTAGAGCATCAGCCGCGCGTGGACGGAGTCGCGGAAGTCGAGCACGTTCAGCGACGCCGGCGCCTGATCGAGGCGGTCGCGATAGCCGCGCGCGTCGAAGCCGAGCAGGCTGCTGAGGATCAGGCGGATGGTCGCTTTGTGCGACACGACGGCCACGCGCTCGCCGGGATGCCGCGTGACGATCTCGCGGATGGCCGGCAGCGCGCGCGCGAGCACGGCCACGCCCGACTCGCCGCCGACCGGCGCGAAGGTGAACGGATCTTCCTCCCACGCCGCGTACTCGCCGGGGAACCGCTCTTCCACTTCGCTGCGCGTCAACCCTTCCCACCGGCCGTGGCTGATCTCGCGCAGGCCGTCGACGGGTTGCGGCGTGAGGCTGCAACTGCGGGCGATGAACTGCGCCGTCTCGACGGTGCGCGAGAGCGGGCTGCAGTAGACCGCCGCCAGCGGCTCGCGGCGCAAACGCCGGCCGAGGAGCTCCGCCTGCCAGCGACCCTCATCGGAGAGATCGACGCCAACCGCGCCGGAGAAGCGATCCTCGGCCGTCAGTTGCGTCGCGCCGTGACGGACCAGGTACAGCCGCGTTGCCTGCATGCGCGAAGTATAGGGTCGTATAAAGTTCGCGCTGCATGGCCGGTTCGATGATTCGCCTGCGCAGCGCGGCCGCGCGCTTCAATCCGGCGCGGCTGGCGCGACGCCTGCGGCGCCGTTTCGCGCTCGATCGCGAGCTGCGCGCGCACGCGCAAGGGCGGGCGGTGCCGTCGGCCGCGCCGGCGCTCGAGTTTCCGCGCGACGAGGCGGAGCTGCGCAAGACGAAGTTCTTTCGCGACTGGTGGTATTACGACGTGGAGCTGATGCCGGGCGTCATCGCGAAAGGGATCTACGCGAGCGATAGCCCGATGCTGCCGCGCCTGCATCTGCGCGACTGCGACCTGCGCGGCGCGTCGTGCCTCGACATCGGCACGATGGAAGGATTGATCCCGGTGGTGATGAAGCGCGGCGGTGCAGCGGACGTCGTGGCAGTCGACGCCGTCGATCACTGCGCGGAGAAAATGGCCGCGGTGCGGCATTACTACGACGTCGATTTCGAGTTCCGCTCGGTCGGCCTGATGTACGACCTCTACAAGAAGCTGCCCGGCCGCGCCTTCGATCTCATCAACTGTTCGGGCCTGCTGTACCACGTCGTCTCGCCGCTGCACGTGCTGATGGGATTGCGTCCGCTGCTCAAGCGCAACGGACTGCTGATCGTGTCGACGCCGGTGGTGAACGAGGAAGGCTTCCGGATGAGCTTCAACAATGCCGGGCGCATTCAGCGCGAGGTCAATACGTTCTGGTATGTGACGGTGCGGCTGCTCGACTACATGTTGCGCTACCTGAAGCTCGCGCCGATCGCCGCGCGCTACTACGCGCTCGAGTCGCTCAATCCGCATGCGCGGCTGCTGTTCGATGAGCGCGCCGGATATCTGAGCGTGGTCTGCCGCGCCGTCGGCGAGGTGCGGCCGGAGCCGGACGACGAGTGGATGGTCGACTCGGCACTGCATTCGTGGGAGTACCGCGGCCTCGCCGACTGGGATCTGGCGGACAGTCAGCCGAAGTCGTCGATCGCGTTCCGCCGTCCGCCGGAGCGCGCGCTCTGGAACGAGCGCACCGACACACTCGATCTCTGGAAGGCGGTCAACGAAGGCGCGCCGACGCCGCTCTCCGATGCACCCGGCGAGAACCACACGCTGCGCCTGTCCGACCGTTTCTGAGCATCACGCTCGGGCTTCGCTGACGAATGGGGAACGACGGGAGGCCTCCGGCGGCCGGGGCCACGGGCCCCGGACCCCGCTGATTGGCCTAGCCTCCGCGACACTGCCGTCCAAGCTCGCCACACTGTGTCGCGGAGGCTAGGCCAATAAGCGGGGTCCGGGGCCCGTGGCCCCGGCCGCCGGAGGCCTCCCGTCGTTCCCTCAAGCCGTAGCCAGAGACCGCGATCGGAAGAGCCACGACGCGGCGAGGAACATCGCTACGAAGAAACCGTTCAGCAGCGAGAGCTCCAGCGCGCCGCTGTACGGGCGCCCGAGGCCGCCGAAGATGGCTACGAGCGCGACGATGGTCTGCGCGGCGGCCATGGCCGTGAGTGTGCGGGACATGCCGGCGGGACGCAGTCGGGAGACGAGCGCGCCGATGAGACCGACCGCGACCACGCCGAAGTACATCAGGTTCGCGCGGTCGCCGTCCTTGCCGATGATCCCGACGCCGACGCTGAGCCAGATCAGCATGAGCGTCGTCACGATGGAGAGAGCGAGTGCCATGCGGTAGCTGTTCTTCATAGTTCGTAATGTACTTTATAAAGCAAAGTGACGCAAGCGCGGCCGTACCACCTACAATGCGCGCCGCCATGCGAATGCTCGTTCTGGGCGCCGGCCGGATGGGCCTCGGCGCCGTCCACGACCTCCTCTCCCAACCCGACGTCACCGGCGTCACCGTCGCCGACGCCGACGGCGCCAAAGCCCACGCCATCGCCGATCGCTACGGCGAGCGCGTCACCGCCGCCACCATCGACTGCAACGACGACCGCGCCGTGGTCGAGCTGATGCGCGGCCACGCCTCCGCCATCAGTTGCGTCAACTACTGGCTGAACGAGCGTCTGGCGCGCGCCGCCATCGAGGCCGGCACGAACTTCTGCGACCTCGGCGGGAACAACGATGTCGTCGACGCGGAGCTCGCCCTCGACGCCGAGGCGCGAGCGGCGGGCGTGAACATCATTCCTGATTGCGGACTCGCGCCCGGCATGGTGGCGGTGCTGGTGGCGCACGGCGCCGCGCAGTTCACGAAGCTCGACGAGGTGCACATCCGCGTGGGCGGTCTGCCGCAGGATCCGAAGCCGCCGCTCGACTATCAGATGGTCTTCTCCGTCGAAGGGTTGATCAACGAGTACATCGAGCCGGCCCGCGTGATCCGCGACGGCAAGGTGACGATCGTCGAGTCGATGACGGAAGTCGAGTCGCTCGAGTTTCCGCCGCCGTTCGGCACGATGGAAGCCTTCCAGACGTCCGGCGGGACTTCCACCCTTGTGGAAACATTCCTGGGCAAAGTGCGGGAGCTCGACTACAAGACCATCCGCTATCCCGGCCATTGCGACAAGTTCAAGACCATGATCGACCTCGGCCTCTGCAGCAGCGAGCCGCTCACCGTCGACGGCGTCACGATCAAGCCGCGCCGCGTCCTCGGCGATCTGCTCGTGGCGAAGCTGCCGCACGACGAGCCGGACGTGGTGCTGGTGCGCGTCGAGTTCGCGGGCGACGGCCGCCGCCTCCGCTACGACATCATCGATCGGCACGATCCGGAGACGGGCCTCTCGGCGATGATGCGCACCACCGCCTTTCCGGCGAGCATCGTCGCGCTGATGATGGCGCGCGGCCAGACCACCTCGAAAGGCGCGCTGCCGCAGGAGCGCTGCATCCCGCCGCAGCCGTTCATGGACGAGCTGGCGGCGCGGCGGATCGACGTGCGCGTAACGTAGCGCGATAGACGCGGCCGACCGGAATCACCGAGCCGTCGCGCATCACCAGCGCGTCGTTGCGCATCGCGCTCACCTGCGTCAGGTTTGCGATGTACGAGCGGTGCACGCGCGCGAACTCGTCCGGCAGCAGCGTCTCGAGCTGCGTGAGCGACTTCTCGTGCAGATGCGTCGAGCCGTCGGCGAGATGCAGCTCCGCGTAGTCGTCGGCGCCGCGCACGTAGACGACGTCGCGCGCCAGGATGGCGCGCAGCTCGCGGCCCTTGCGCACCATCAGCGTGCGCGCCGGCGACGGCTCGCTGCCGCGCACGCGCTCGAGGGCGCGTCGCAGCCGCTCCTCGCTCCACGGCTTCGGGACGAAGTCGGCCACGCCGTACTCGAAGGCGCGCAAGGCCTGATCGTGATGGGCGGAGACGACCACCGTGTGAAAGCGCGAGGCCGCCGCTTCTTCGAGGAGCGCGAATCCATCGCGCCCGTTGAGATTGAGATCGAGGAACAGCAGGTCGAGCGGGCGTCGCAACAGCTCGCGCGCGGCGGCGCGGCTCGGCGCGATCTCGATGGTGTCGCTCGCGTCGACCAGCGCGCGCACCATCCGCTCGAGCCGCCGCGCCACGACCGCTTCGTCCTCGACGATGGCGATCCTCACGCCGGCACCTCGATCTCCGCGCGCCATTGCGCGCCGATGCGTCCTTGACGGAACGACCAGGCGTTGCCGAACACTTCGCGCAGTCGCGCCTCGATGTAGCGCGTGCCGCCGCCGGCGCCGCGCGGCGCTTCGTCGTCGTCGCTCGCCGCCGGCGCCTCGAAGACGTAGCGGATGCGCGAGCCGTCGCCGTGCGCGGAGAGCCGCAGCGTCACGCGCTCGCTCGTTTCTCCGTGCGTGACGGCGTTCTCGACCAGCGTGTGAAACACCGCCGGCGGCACCAGCCGCGCGCCGTCGACGCCGTCCACTTCGAGCTCGTACGCGACGTCCTTGCGCAGGCTCATGTTCGCCAGATGCGCGCGGCAGAGCCGCAGCTCTTCGTCCGCGGTGACGAGCCGGCGCGCCGACATCTCGCCGAGGGTGCGCAGCTCGCCGGCCAACGCCTCGATCATCCGGACAGCCGTTTGCGGCTCCGCTTCGATCCACTCGCTCAGCGCGGTGAGCGTGTTCATCAGAAAGTGCGGCTGCAGGTGGCGGCGCAGCATCTCCAGCTCCAGCCGCGCCTTCTCGTCGCGCTCGCGCCGCACTTCGAGCGCGTGCGAACAGAGGAGGCAGAGAAAGAGAAAGTCGAGCGCAAAGTAGACGTTCGCGTCGAGCCACATGCCGGGGTCGTAGAATATGGCGATCATGGCTACGCCGATGCCGATCGCGGCGAGCGCGCTGCCGTGCATCCGCCGGACGACCGCGAACAGCGTCCAGCAGAGAGAGGCGAGGCAGCAGACGAAGAAGATCAGTCCCGACTTCGGATCCCAACCTTTCGGGAACAGCGGGACGATGGTGGCGGCGAGCGCGGTCACGCCGAGGACGAGGCTGCCGCGGCGATGCGGAAAGCGCGCGACCAGCAGCGCGACGAGCTGCACGCCGGTCAGCCACGACAGCGCCACGATCGCGCGCAGCCGGACGATGTGCCAGTCGTAGGTGTAGCCGATCAACTGGCGCGAGCTTTCGGCGAGGAGCAGCGCGGCCGCGGCCAGGCAGAGCGTGCCGAGGAGGAGAAAGGAGCGGTCGCGGCGCGCCAGCCAGAACATGGCGAAGGCGAAGACGCCGGTCAGCACGATGCCGCTGAGCGCCGTCAGCGCCAGGCGCGCGCTGTGCGCCTGCAACGTCAGCAGCTTGTCGTAGTCGCCGGCGATGAGCGCCCAGTAGCCGTGCACCGGCGTGAAGCCGCGATGAAACGCCGACGCGCGCACCGCCACGAGATGCGGCCCCGGCGCCGCGAGCGCGTCCGGCACCTGATAGTGCGCTTCGATCGGGCCGGGACGCTCCGCCGCTTTCGTCCGCCCGACGATGCCGCCGCCGCCGATGCGCACGCCGTCCCAGAAGATCTCGTGCGAGGCCAGCGCGGCAAAGTAGACGCCGGTAGGACGTCCCGGCGTGCGCTCGCGCAGCGTCAGATGAAAGCGCATCCACACCGCGTCGTCCGGCTGCGGCACGCGCTCGATCGGCATGCGCGCCCATTGCGAGTCATCGAAGGACCGCGCGGCCCAGGCCAGGTCGTCGCCCACATGCATTCGCACGTCGTTGTCCGCCGATGCCGTGAATGCGATGAGCAGCAGGACGCCGAACAGCAGCGCGCGAGGACGCTCACCGACGAATCGTGTCGTTCGCCGACCGGCGCGCAGCCGCTCGCGCATCGCGCCGTACGTTCCGGCAGGAGGAAAGAACATGTACAGAACGATACGAATGCTGTTGCTGTTGGTTCTCGCCGCATCCGCGCACGCGGCCACCATCAAGACCGAGCCGTTCGCCTTCAAAGCGGAAGACGGCACGGTGGTGCAGATCGAGCGCGGCGAGCTGCGCGTGCCGGAGAACCGCGCCAAGAGCGACTCGCGGACCATCACCTTGCGCTTCGTCCGCTTTCCGTCGACCGCGAAGACGCCCGGCGCGCCGATCGTCTACCTCGCCGGCGGACCGGGCGGCTCGGCCATCGTCTCCGCGCAAGGGACGCGCTTTCCGCTCTTCATGGCCATGCGCGAATTCGGCGACGTGATCGCGCTCGACCAGCGCGGCGTGCACGACTCCGAGCCCGATCTCCGCTGCAAGGAGACGTTCATCGCCGATCCGTCCAAACCGCTCGAGCGCGCCTCGATCGCGGCCATGGTCGCGGCGGAGAAGCAATGCGTCGAGCGCACCGGCGCCGATGCCGCCGCCTACAACACGCGCGAGAGCGCCGCGGATCTCAATGATCTGCGCACGGCCATCGGCGCGCGCAAGCTCGTGCTCTGGGGCATCAGCTACGGCACCCATCTCGCCATCGCCACCATGCGCGACTATCCCGACGCCGTCGAGCGCGTGATCCTCGCCGGCATCGAAGGTCCCGACGAGACGTACAAGCTGCCGAGCGATCAGCAACTGCTCATCGAAGACTACGCGCGTGTGGTCGCGCACGATCCGGTGGTCGGGCCGCGCGTGCCCGATCTGGTCGCCTCGATCGATCGCGTCCTGCGCGAGCTCGAAGCGCATCCGAAGAGCGTCGCGCTCACGCATCCGATCAACAAGCAGCGCGTGGCCATGACCTTCGGCAAGCTCGATCTGCAACTCGAGCTGGCGAACCGCCTCTTCGCGCCGGAGAACTTCGCCGGCGTGCCCGATCTGATCGCGCGGCTCGAAGGCGGCGACTGGACCGCGCTGGCGCTGGCGGCGGCGCAGACGCGCTTCGGCAACGCGCCGACGGTGATGTCAGTGGCGATGGACTGCGCGTCGGGCGTGACCGCCGCGCGCCGCGCGCGCATCGCCGAGGAAGCGAAGACGACGCTGCTGGGCGACGCCATCAACCTGCCATTTCCCGAGATTTGCGAGGCTGTCAACGTGCCCGACCTCGGCGATGCGTTCCGCGCGCCGCTGGTGAGCGACATTCCGGCGCTGCTGATCAGCGGTACGCTCGACGGCCGCACCCGGCCGCGTCAGGCCGAGGAGCTGCGGCGGACGCTGAAGAACGCCCAGCACCTCGTCATCGAGAACGCCGGACACAGCGATCCGCTGTTCCTCTCCTCGCCGCTGATCCTCGACGCCATGAAAGCCTTCCTGCGCGGCGGCGTCATTCCGCAGCGCTACATCACCCTGCCGCCACCGCGCTTCATCCCGGTGCGCACCGTGATGGCGCTGCCGGACGAGAAGCTCGCCGACTACGCCGGCGACTATCGCATCGACGCGAAGACCGTGCGTCACGTCATCCAGGCCGGTTCGGTCCTTTACGCCATGCGCGACGGCAGCCAGCCGTTCGCCATCCGCCCGACCGCGCCCGACACCTTCTTCTACGAGAACATGCCCTCGACCATCACCTTCGAGCGCGATCGCGCCGGCAAGGTGGTGGCCATGACCCTGCGCAACCTCGGCCAGCCGCCGCAACGCGCCGTGAAGGAGTAGCTGCATTCGATGGGCGATGCGCTGCGTATCTAGGCGCATGCGCATCGCCTTCGCGGTCCTCGTACTGCTCGCCGCCGCTCCGCTCTTCGCCGCGCCGCCGCAGACCTTCGAGTCGTTCGTCGACGACGTCATGGCCAGGGAGATGGCCGAGTCGCACGTGCCCGGCGCCGTGGTCCTGGTCGTGCGCGACGGCAAGGTCGTCTTCCAGAAAGGCTACGGCTACGCGAACCTCGAGACGAAGGAGCCGGTCGTGGCGGAGCGCACCATCTTCCGCATCGGCTCGATCACCAAAGTCTTCACCGCCACCGCGGCCATGCAGCTCGCCGAGCGCGGCAAGTGGAAGCTCACCGACGATGTGAATGCGTATCTGCCAACCTGGAAAGTGCCGGCCACCTATCGCCAGCCGATCACCATCGCCAATCTGCTCACGCACACCGCCGGCCTCGACGAGATCAGCAGCGGACGCAAAGCCGACAGCCCGGGCAAGCTCATTCCCCTCGGCGAGTTTCTGCCGAAGCGCATCGTCCGCCGGCAGCCGCCGTCGACGACCATCAGCTACTCGACGTACAACATGGCCCTGGCCGGATACCTCGTCGAAAGCGTGTCGAAGATGCCGCTCGGCGACTGGTTCGCCGCGAACATCTTCGGGCCGCTCTCGATGACGCACACGTCCCTCGGCGTGGTGCCGGCCGCGCAGCAGCGCGATCTCGCCGTCGGCTACGACTACTCCGGCGGCAGGCATCGGCCGCTGGCCTTCGAGTACTTTCACACCTATCCCGCTTCCGACATCAACAGCACCGCCACCGACATGGGCTCGTTCCTCCTGGCCATGCTCGACGGCGGAAAGATCCTGAGCGCGGAGTCGACGCGCGCGGTGCAGCAGCGGCAGTTCGCGAATCATCCGCGCCTCGCCGGCATGACCTACGGCTGGTTCGAGAATCGACGCAACGGCGTCGCCGCGATCGAGCACGGCGGCGTGATGGACGGCTACTCCGCGCTGCTCTACATCGCACCGCAGCAGCGCTTCGGCGTCTACGTGGCCGGCAACATCGAGAACAGCAACTTCCCGATCGCGGTGCGCAACGAGATCCTCGATCGCGAGATCCCCGATACCACCAAAGTCACGCCGCCGGTGGCCATCGACGCGCCGCTGGCGCGCTTCGCCGGCTCGTACCGCAACGACATCTGGTGCCACAGTTGTCCGGCCGGCTCGCGCGGCTACTTCCCGTCGCCGGTGAAAGTGACGGCGAATCCCGACCGCACCATCTCCTTCTGGGGCGGGAAGTGGGTGCAGGTCGAGCCGCTCGTGTTCCAGCTCACCGGCGGCCAGCTCGACACCGGCGAGCGGATCGTCGCCTTTCGTGAGGATGGGCGCGGCCGCATCACCCACTTTTTCAACGCCACCTGGTCGCACGAGCGCGTCGAGCCGCCGCGCGCCGCCGTGCGCGTGCCGGTGCGCACGCTGCGCCGCTACGCCGGGCGGTACGAGCTCGCGCCCGGCCGTTTCATCGACGTCGCGCTCAGCGGCGACCATCTCACCGCCACGATGACCGGCCAGGCTTCGGCCGATCTGGTGCCGATGACGAAGACCACCTTCGTCGCTTCGGGCGCCGACGCGGAGATCACCTTCGGCAAAGGCGCGCTCACGCTCCGCTTCGGCGGCAAGGAAATGAAGGCGGTGAAAGTGCCGTAGCGACCGGTGATACACTCCGCCGGGCGTATGAACATCATCAAAAACAGGGTCCAAGACGTCACCGTCCTCGACATTCAGGGCGTGATCAAGCTCGGCGAGAGCGCGCGCGAATTCTCCAGCTACCTGGAGAAGGTCCTCAACGACGAGACCGGCCCGGTGATGATCAATTTCGAGGCGATCAACTACATGGACTCGACCGGCCTCGGCGAGTTGATCGGCTACCTGCAGAAGTTCGAAGACCGGCAGCGGAAGATGGCCCTGGTCAAGCCGTCGCACCGCATCCTGGCTCTGCTCAAGATCACCAAGCTCGACACGGTCTTCAAGATCTTCGACTCGCGCGACACGGCCATGCAGTACCTGACCGAGTCGGTCGCCTGACGCGGCAGCGCTGTTGCGTGTCGCGGCGGTGAGCGACTACGATGCGCCCGCCTTTGCAGTGACCTGACATGACCAACAGCTACGTTCCCATCCTGATCATGCTCTTCGCGGCCGGCGCGCTCGGCGCGATCTTTCTCGGCCTGAACTGGGTCGTCGGCCGCCACCAGCGTAATCCGTCCAAGCTCGCGCCGTACGAGAGCGGCGTGCCGCTGCTCGACGAGAGCCGCAAGCGCGTCAACGTCCGCTTCTACCAGATCGCCATGCTGTTCATCCTCTTCGACATCGAGGCGGCGTTCCTCTATCCCTGGGCGGTCATCTATCGCGACGCGACGCGTACGCCGTCCGGCCTGAACTGGTTCGTCTTCGGCGAGATGGCCGTCTTCATCGCTCTCCTCGGCGTCGGCTACCTCTACGTCTGGAAGCGGAAGACGTTCGACTGGAAGTAAGAAAGAGAGGCGGTGCTAAGTGCTAAGTGCAAAGTGCTGGGCTCCGCCAATCACGACGCACTTAGCACTTAGCACTTAGCACTCAGCACTCAGCACTTCAGCACTGATCCTATGGCCGACCTTCATCCCGACAACCCCTACGCCAAAGAGCGTTTCCCCGATCCGAACAAGCACGTCGAGTTTCCCGACGAGGCGAAGAAGCGCTTCGAGTGGATCCTGACGCGCTATCCGACCAAAGAGGCCGCGCTGCTGCCGACGCTGCACCTGGCGCAGGAAGTGTGGGGATGGATCTCGCCGGAAGTCGTGCACTACGTCGGCGATCTGCTCGACCTCGCCCCGGCCACCGTCTTCGGCGTAGTATCTTTTTATAACATGTACAACCAGCGGCCGGTGGGCAAGTACCACCTGCAGGTCTGTACGAACCTCAGTTGCATGGTCAGCAACGCCTACGACCTCTACGACCACCTCTGCGAGCGGCTGCGCATCAACCCCGGCGAGACCACCAAGGACGGCCTCTACACCGTCGTCGAAGTGGAATGCCTCGGCTCGTGCGGCACGGCGCCGGTGGTGCAGGTCAACAACGACTACCACGAGAACATGGACATCAAGAAGATGGACTCGCTGCTGGAGCGGCTCAAGTGACCGAACCGATCAAAGTCCTGCTGGCGAACATCGACAAGCCGAACTCGACCTCCATCGACACGTACGGCGACTACGAGAACGCCCGCCGCGCGCTGACGATGACGCCCGACCAGATCGTGCAGCTCGTCAAGGATTCCGAGCTGCGCGGCCGCGGCGGCGCCGGCTTCCCGACGGGCAACAAGTGGAGCTTCGTCCCGAAGAACGCGCCGCGCCCGACCTATCTGCTCTGCAACGCCGACGAGTCGGAGCCGGGCACGTTCAAGGATCGCGTGATCATCGAGAAGGATCCGCACCTGCTGATCGAAGGGATGATCATCGCCGCCTTCGCCATCGGCTCCTGTCCGATGGCCTACATCTACATCCGCGGCGAGTTCTATTACGGCGCGACGGTGCTCGACAAAGCGCTCGAGGAAGCGCGCGCCAAAGGCTTCCTCGGCAAGAACCTCTTCGGCAGCGGCTTCGACTTCGACATCACCGTGCATCGCGGCGCCGGCGCCTACATCTGCGGCGAGGAGACGGGTCTCATCGAGTCGGTCGAAGGGCATCGCGGCCAGCCGCGCGTCAAACCGCCGTTCCCGGCGGTGGTGGGCGTGTTCGGCGGACCGACGGTCGTGCAGAACGTCGAGACGCTGGCCTGCGTGCCGCTCATCGTCAAGCACGGCGCCGACTGGTTCAAGTCGTTCGGCAGCCCGAAGAACACCGGCCCGAAGCTCTACTGCGTCTCCGGCAACGTGAAGAAGCCGGGCGTCTACGAGTTCCCGATGGGGATGAACCTCAAGGAGCTGATCTACGACCACTGCGGCGGCATCACCGGCGACCGGCAGCTCAAGGCGGTCATTCCCGGCGGCGCGTCGGCGCCGATGCTGACGAAAGACGAGATCGACATCCCGCTGAACTTCGACTCGCTGATGAAGGCCGGCTCGATGCTCGGCTCGGCCGGCATCATCGTGCTCGACGAGAGCGTCTGCATCGTCGACGCGGTCTGGCGGCTGGCGAAGTTTTTCGCGCACGAGTCGTGCGGCCAGTGCACGCCGTGCCGCGAAGGGACGAACTGGCTCGAGTCGGTGCTCGACCGCATTGAAAAAGGGGAGGGTCGCAAGCAGGACGCCGATCTGCTGCTCGACATGAGCGACAACATCGGCGGCAAGTCGCTCTGCGCCCTCGGCGATGCGGCCATCGGTCCGGTGATCTCCTCGGTCAAGAAGTTCCGCGACGAGTACCTGCACCACATCGAGCACAAGAGCTGTCTGCCGCAGACGCGTCGCTATCGCCGGCTCGACATGGCCGCCGCCGCGCACTGACGTGCTGACCATCCGCCGCGCCACCGCCGACGATGCGGCGACGCTCGCGGAGCTCGCCGAGCGGACGTTCCGCGACACGTTCGCGCGCGACAACCGCGCCGAGGACATGGAGGCGTATGCGGCGCGCACGTATGGAGAGGAGCGGCAGCGGCGCGAGATCGAAAATCGCGACCTCGCCACGCTGCTCGCCGAAGACGACGGCGTGGCCGTGGCCTTCGCGCAGCTCGCGCTCGACCGCGGGCCCGGACGAGTCGAGATTGCCCGCTTCTATGTCGACCGCGCCTATCACGGACGCGGCATCGCTCAGGCGCTGATGCAGGCCACGCGCGAGGCCGCGCAGGCGCACGGCGCGGAGCGCGTCTTTCTCGGAGTGTGGGAGCGGAACGCGCGCGCGATCGCCTTCTACGCGAAGTGCGGCTTCGTCGACATCGGCTCGCAACCGTTTCTTCTCGGCAGCGACCTGCAGACGGACCGGGTGATGGAATACACTTTTCCGCGCAGATGAACACGATCAAGCGCGCTTTTCTTTTTGCCGTCTTTGCTTTCCTCGGCTGCACCGCGATCCAGCAGCAGCAGGGAAAGACCCGCGCCGACGATCTGCAGTTTCACAACCTGCAGGTCCTGCCGCAGAACATCACCCGCGAGGAGCTCCTCGGAACGATGCGCGCCTTCACGCGCTCGCTCGGCGTGCGGTGCGACTACTGTCACGCGGCGCGCACCGACGACGCCTCGAAACTCGATTTTGCGTCCGACGCAAATCCGCAGAAGAACCGCGCCCGGGTGATGATGCGCATGACCCAGCGCATCAACGCCGACTACGTCTCGAAGCTCCCGCGCGTCCCGAACGACGCCGACCCGCCGATGACCGTCGGCTGCTGGACCTGCCACCGCGGCAAGCCGCAGCCGGAAGCGCCGCCCGCCGCGCCGGCCGAGCCGGAGCATCACTGACGCGAGCGCGCCATCGCTAGCAACTCGTCGTGCGTGAACGAGTAGCGTTCCACGCTGTTCGCATGCACGACGAGCAGGCCGCGCGCGCTGACGAAGACGATGTCGACTCCATCGACGTCGCGGAGGTCGTAGTGGCGCGCGACGATCGCGGCCAGCATGTTCGCCAGCGCCTCCTGATTCTTCACCGGAGTCGACAACGTTGCGCTCACGACGACGGTCCGCCTCGTCGAACGATCCGTGAGGCGGATCCTGGCCTCCTGCACGCGCACGTCGAGCCCCGTCTTCGCGTGTGCCTCCTCGCCGACGGCGCGCATGGCGGCCTCGTCGACCGGCGGGATCACGCGCGGCAGGAGCAGCAGCCCGGCGACGATCGGCGCGACGAGCAGCGCGCCGATCGCCAGATGGCCGCGCCACAATCGCGGCGTCGTCGCCGCTTCCGGAATCTCGTCGCGCTGCAGCACGAGTGAGCCGACGGCAAGGTCGTGCAGCGTCTGCCGCGTCGCGCGATTCGCGAGGAACAGGTAGACGGCGAGGCAGCCGAGTCCGAAGATCACCGCTCGCAACACCGCGCCGCCGCGGCTGCCGGAGAGCGCCGGAACATCGGCGATCACGGGCAGCATCAGAACGAGCGCGCGCAACATCGCCGCGCCGAGCGGCAGGTACGTGCCGTCGCGCCGCACGACAGCGATGCCGCAGATGCGTTTCCCGATGCTGCGGCCGTGGAAACGCTCCGAGCCCGCGAAGCCGAGGTAGACGATGCCGAGCACGCCGGCCGCGAAGTGGTCCCACGTCCCGAGGGAGCGGCCCAGCGCCTGCGCGATCAGCGAGAGCACGCGCACGATCGCGGACAGCAGGAGGCCGTCGATGAGGCACGCCGCGACGCGCAGCCAGAACGGTGGCCGCGCGCGCCTCGGGAGTGGCGCGATGCGAGGCGGCAGCACCAGCGTTGATTCCGTCGTCATGTTGGTATGTGAACGGTATTGTGATCTTCCGATGCGCTCACTCGCAATCCTTCTGCTCCTCGCCGACCACGCCGACGCGACGATGACCGTCGGCTGCTGGACCTGCCACCGCGGCAAGCCGCAGCCCGAAGCGCCGCCGGCCGCGCCGGCCGAGCCGGAGCATCACTGACGCGAGCGCGCCATCTGTAGCAACTCGCCGTGCGAGAACGGATAACTTTTCGCGCTCACCGACTGCGCGAAGAGCAAGTCGAACCCGCTGACGATCACGACGTCGGCGTTCTCGATGCGGCCGAGGTCGTAGTGCCGCGCGGCGATCGCGGCGAGCGTATGCGCCAGCGCCTCCGGATTCTTTGCAGGCGTCCACGTCATCATCGTCATACTGAGGCTGCGTCTCGTCGGACGATTGGGGAGCCGGATCATTTGCTCCTGCACTCCGACGTCGAACCCGGTCTTCGCGCGCGCCTCCTCGCCGATCGCGATCATCGCGGCGAAGTTCCTGCCTCCCAGCATCGCGTGCACCAGGAGGAACGGCCCGCCCAATACGAGCGCGAGGAGCACCGCCGCGATCGCGGCGTGACCGCGCCAGACTCGCGGCGCCGCTGCTGCGGCCGGGATCTGCTCGCGCCGCAGCACGAGTGAGCCGACGGCGAGGTCGTGCAGCGTCTGCCGCGTCGCGCGATTCGCGATGAACAGATAGAGCGAGACGCCGCCGATGCCGAACACGATCACGCCCTGCAGCACCGCGGTAATGCGGCCGGTGAGGAACATGTCGGTCTCGCAAGTGAGCGGCAGCATCAGAACGACCGCGCGCAGCATCGACGCGCCGAGCGGCAGGTACGTACCGTCGCGCCGCACGACGGCGATGCCGCAGACCCTTTTCCCGATGCTCCGGCCCTGGAAACGCGCCGAGCCCGCGAAGCCGAAGTAGAGGACGCCGATCGCGCCGCCGGCCCAACGGCCCCACGGCCCGAGGGCGCGTGCCGCCGTCGGCGCTACGAGCGCGAGCAGGCCAACGATCGCGCCCAGCACGAAGCCGTCGATGCCGAAGGCGATGTCGCGCCGCCAGAACGGCGGCCGCACCCACGTGGGGATCTCCTGCGCCGGCAGCACCAGCGTCGATTCCGTCGTCATGTTGGTATGTGAACGGTATTGTGATCTTCCGATGCGCTCCTTCGCAATCCTTCTGCTCCTCGCCGCCGCCTGCACCACGACCACCGTTCCGCCGGCGTCGACGCCGCCTCCGCCGCCCGACCGCCCGGAGAATCTCGTCGTCGCGCGCGGCGTCGTCTTCGATGCGAACGGCGGCCGCGCGGCGTTCGCGCGCGTTCGGGCCTGGGCAGCCGATCCGTCGTGCGTGGCGACGCGTGAGCCGTTCGTCGTGCGCGCCGGCGCGGACGGATCGTATGAAGTGACCGCCGACGTCGGTGTCGGCCCGCAGTACGACGGGTGCCTCATCGTCGAGGCCGCGTCGGGCGGTGCGGTGGTGAAAAAGCAGACGCCGGTGCGCTTCGCCTCCGGAGCAGACGCGCCGCATGAGACGCTCGATCTCTACCTGCCGCGGCCCGAGCCGCTCACGCGGGCCGAGGCGGAGCGGCTGATCGGCGTGGTCAAAAGCGCACTCGTCACGCGCGACACCGCCGCGGTCGAAGAGCTGAGCCTCTACACCGACCGCGGACGCGAAGCGCTCTACACGACTCTCGGCGAGCTGCAGCGCCGCATCCGAACCGTCCTCACCACCGCCCTCACCAGCGAGCGCGGCGGCCGTTACGTCTACGTCCTCTCCGGCCAGCGCGAGCCGCCGGTGACCGTCACGATCGAGCAGGACGTGCGCACCAAGATTTTCTTCGAGTAGGCGAGCATCGATTTCCGGAATCCTGCGTATATAGCTCGCAGGATGACGGCCATCGTGACCGAACCGCTCGAGTTTCCCGACCTCGCGCTCAGCCGCGCGAAGGATGGGGACCAGGAGGCGTTCGCGCAGCTCATCGAGCGGCACGAGGCGATGGTCTACAGCCTCGGGCTGCATTTTTTCAACGACCGCGGACGCGCCGAGGAGATCGCGCAGGATGTCTTTCTGCAGCTCTATCGGAACCTCGGCACGATCGAGTCCGACTCCCATCTGCTTTTCTGGCTGCGGCAGGTGACGACCCGCCGCTGCATCGATCTGATCCGCCGCACCCACGGCCTCAAAGCGGTCAGCCTCGACGACGCCGGCGAGCTGCGCGCGCGCGAGCGCCACGCCGACCCGCTGCTCGATCGGAAACTCAAGCGCCACATCGCCGAGCTGCCCGAGCTGCAACGCGCCGTCGTCACGCTGCGATATCAGGAAGACCTCGACCCGAGCGACATCTGCCGCATCGTCGGCATGCCGGTGAACACCGTGAAGAGCCATCTGCACCGCGCTCTGCAGGCGCTGCGCAGGAAACTGGAGACCCACTCATGAACGAGCACGATCTGAAACGCGCATTGCAGCGCGAGGCGCCGCCGGCCGGCTTCGCCGCGCGCGTGTTGCAGCGCATCGAATCCGAACCGTACGTCCAGCCGAAGCGCCGGGTCTGGTGGCGCGCCGCCGCGGCCTCGGTGGTCCTCGCCTCCGTCCTCGGCGGCTACACGGTCCACGTCGTCGAGCAGCGCCGCGGCGAGCGCGCCCGCGAGCAGGTGCTGCAGGCGATGTCCATCGCCGGTTCGAAGATCCGTTACGCGCGTCAGGAAGTGCACGAGATCGGAACACAGGAGAAATGACCATGCGTAAGTTTTTCTGCACCCTCGTCCTCACCATCGTCACGGCCATGCCGGCCGCGGCGCAGCGCCTCAACCTCGACTTTCCCGACCTCGCCGATCGTGCCGACGAAGTGGTCGACATCACCCTCGACGCCTCGATGCTCAAGATGGCCGCCAAGTTCCTCGGCCGCGACAAAGACGAAGCCGACGTGCGCGAGATGATCCGCGGCCTCGAAGCCATCTACGTCCGCAGCTACGAGTTCGGCTCCGACGGCCAGTACGACAAGCGCCTGGCCGAGCGCATCAAGTCGCAGCTCGGGCCGACGTGGCACCCGATGGTCACCGTGCGCAGCAAGACCAAGGAGAACGTGAACATCTACATCGACTCGCGCGGCGGCGAAGACGTGCGCGGTCTGGTGATCATCTCCGCCGACGCCCGCGAGTTCACGGTCGTGCAGATCGTCGGTCCGATCGACATCGATCGCCTGGCCAGCCTCGAAGGTGAGTTCGGGATTCCTCGCTTCTCCCGCGACAAGGACAACAATCATGACTAAGCGCCTCGCCGTCGCACTGCTCGCTCTCGTCGCCGTGGCCGCGCCGCTGCGCGCCGACTTCGCCGAAGTCGCGCGCGCCATCGACGCGCAGTCGGGAGTGCGGCGCATCTGGATCCCGTTCCTCGGCCTCGCGCGCGCCGCGGTGTGGGTGGCCAGCCCGAAAGGCGTGCACGACTTCCAGCTCGTCACCTTCGAAGGCGGCGGCCGCATCGATCCGCAACAGTTGCACGCGATCCTGCGCAGCAACGTCGGCGCGGACTACAAGCCGCTCGTGCAGGTCTGGTCGAAGCGCTCGCGCGACTGGAGCTTCATCTACGCGCGGCCGTCGCGCGACGGCAACCGCGTCGACCTGATGATCCTCACGCATGACAATGACGACACGGTCCTCGTGCGCGTCGACGTCGAGACCGACGCCATCGCCCGCGAGATCGCCTTTCATCCGCGCAACGTGAGGGACGTCGCAGGGCGTTGATGCGGGCCGAGGTGTAAAATCCTCGTCCCGCAACATGGCCCGTTACGAAGAACGCGACGACTCGTACGATCTCCTCAATCAGTACCTGCAGGAAATCGCGAAAGTCCCGCGGCTCACGCCCGAGCGTGAGCGCGAGCTCGGGTACCGCATCCAGCAAAACGACAAGGCGGCGCTCGAAGAACTGGTCAAAGCGAATCTACGGTTCGTAGTGTCCTACGCGAAGCGCTATCGCAACGCGCACGTGCTCTTCCTCGACCTGATCAACGAAGGCAACATCGGCCTGATTCAGGCCGCGAAAAAATACGACCCCGAGAAGAACGTCAAGTTCATCACCTACGCGGTCTGGTGGATCCGCCAGGCCATCCTGCACGCGCTCTCCGAACAGGCCGGCGCGTTCCGTCTGCCGCCGAAGCGCGCCAATCTGATGTACCGCCTCGAGAAGGCCATCGCCACAGCCATCACCGAAGGCAATCACATCCCGACGCCGGACGAGCTGGCGCTGAACCTCGGCGTGACGGTGAAGGAAGTGCAGACGCTGCTACAGGCGAACGCCGACAACTATTCATTGAACGCGGAGCTCGACGACGAGTCGCACACCGAGCTCGGAGAGATGATCGAGCAGACCACCATCCCGTCCGCCGAGGACGAGATGCAGACGCAGTCGCGCCGCGAGGAACTGCTCGCGCACATGTCGGAGCTCTCGCCGAAAGAGCGCCTCGTGCTGACCCTGCGCCACGGCGTGAGCGACAACCTGCCGAAGAGCATCGCCGAGCTGGCCTCGTTCCTCAATCGCACCGAGGAGAACGTCACCGCGGTGCTCGAGAGCGCGAAGAAGAAAATCTGCGGCAAGCTCGAGATCACCGAGTCGGAGCTGGCCGTGCTGCTGCTCTACACGAACCCGAACCCGAAAGCGTGGCCGCGCTACTGGTACGAGCTCGATCGGCGCGAGGGCGTCAGTCCGGACATCGATAAAGAAAGACTTCCATATCTGCACCACATCCGCCAGCATGGCGCCGTGCAACAGGCCATCGACGATCTCACGCTCGAGGAGAAGACCATCGCCAAGCTGCGCTACGGCGTGCTGCAGGACGACGAGCTCACGCTGCGCGACATCGGCGAAATCCTCGGGCTCTCCCGCGAGCGCGTCCGCCAGATCGAATCGCGCGCCGAGGCCAAGTGCCGGCGTAGCGTGCGGCGGGACCGCTGATGGATGGGCTCTCCAACCCGCCCATGGGCCGCCTCGACGCCATCGACGTCGGCGCGAAGAAGCTCACCATCCAGACCGAGTTCTTCGAGCGGCCGGCGTGGCGCATCGAGACGAAGGTCTACCTCGGCGGCGCGCTCAAGAAGGTCTACAGCGAGGATCTCGGCGGTGTCGCAGACGCGGAGCTGCAGGCGCGCGTGAACGACTTTCATCAGGCGCGCCTCGACGAGATCGTCGAAGGGCTGCGCGCGCGCAAGGCATGACCGAGAGCACGACCGGCGGCGTGCGGGTGCGCGGACTGCGCAAATCGTTTTCCGTGCAGGGCCGTCCGCACGAGGTGCTCCGCGGCGTCGATCTCGACGTCGCGCCGGGCGAGGTGGTCGGCCTCATCGGACCGAACGGCGCCGGCAAGACCACGCTCATGTCCTGCCTGCTCGCGTTCCTCGAGCCCGACGCCGGCGAGATCACCGTCGACGGCTTCGCCAACGACGACCTGCGCGTGCGCCGCGTGACCGGCTTCGTGCCGGAGCGGATGAACTTCGATCGCCGCGCCACCGGCTACGTCTTCCTCCGCTACATGAGCCGCCTGGCCGGCGTGCCGCGCGCGAGTGCCGACGCGCGCGTGAAGGCGATGCTGCAGCGGCTCGACATCGCCGGCGCAGCGGACAAGCGGCTCTCGCAATATTCGCGCGGCATGCTGCAGCGCATCGGCATGGCCCAGGCGCTGATTCACGAGCCGCGCTACGTCTTTCTCGACGAGCCGACTTCGGGACTCGATCCGAACGGCGTGCTGCTCGTGCGCGATCTCATCGCCGAGCAGAAAGCGCGCGGCGCAGCGGTGCTCCTCAACTCGCACCAGCTCGCCGAGATCGAAAAAGTCTGCGACCGCGTGCTCTTCCTCAGCGGCGGCGTCATCGCCCGGCACGAGACGCTGCGCCACACCAACCGCATCGACGTCGCCATCACCCTGCTGCCCGGCTTCGATGCCGGCGCGGTGGCGCGCATCACCGGTGCGGCGCCGAACGGCAACGTGGTCGTGACTTCCGTCGAGACGGAGTCCGACATCGCCGCGCGCGTGCGGGCGCTGGTCGAGAGCGGCGCCGGCGTGATCGACGTGCGCAGGCACACCGCCGATCTCGAAGGCATCTTCCGAGGTGAGGCGTGATCGTCATCGAGGAAACGCTGCGCCGTCATCTCACGCACCTCGGCTATCAGACGTTCGTCGCGCTGATCGCCATCGTCGGTTTGGCCGCGTCGCGCTTCGACCGCCCCGGCTCGATGTGGCCGCCGCTGATGGTGCTCCAGGCCGTCATCGCCGGCGCCGGCGCGATCGGTCCGGAGTTCTCCTCCGGCACGCTGCAGTTGATTCTCGTCAAGCCGATCAACCGCGCCGTCTATCTGCTCGCGCGCGTCGCCGGCATCGTCGCCGCGGTTTTAGTCGGCGGCCTGGCCGGGCTGTTCTGCGAGGTCGTAGGCCGGCTGCTCTGGAGCGGCGGCCGCGGCATCGCCGTCGCCGCCACGGCCTTCGCCAACACCGCGCTCGAGTGCCTGCTCATCTGCGCGATGCTCGTCCTCTTCGGCAGCCTCACGCGCGCCTACTTCAACGTCGCCATCTATTTTGCCATCGAGGTCGGCATCTCGATCTTCGGCGGGATTCTGGCGATGACGCGCGCCTCGCGCGGCTCGCTGGGGCGATTTCTCGAAGCGCACGAAGGACTCGAGCGCGCGCTGCCGGTCATCACTGCGAATCTCTTTCCCGACGCGCCGCCGCGGTTCGACGCCGGCTGGACGCTGCTGGTCCTGTCGAACGCCGCCATCGCCCTCGTCCTCGCGTGTCTCGCATTCCGCCGCAGAGAGGTCCCGTATGGCGCGGACTGATCAGCGCGCGGTGCCGCCCGCAATCATCGTCGCCGCGGCGCTGTTGCTCATTGCGCGCATTCTCTGGAACGTGCTCTGACATGCGGCTCGAACATCTCTCCGAAGACGAAGAAGACCACTGGCGCGGCGAGTTCGCGCAGGAGAACTGGATCTTCGGCGCGCTGGCGATGAGCGTCACGCTGCCGGAGTTCGCCGGCGGCATGCCGGCCTTGCGCGAGATGCATTTCGGCTACTACCTGCAGCCGCTGCACCTGAACGTCGACGACCGCGAGGACTTGCCGCGCAAGCTGCTGTACGTGCTCGCCCGGCGCAAGCCGCCGCTCGATTTTCTCGAGCTCGTCGGCGCTGGCGTACGCATTCCGCACTGTTTCCCGACCGGCTTCACGCTAGGCTCCGTCCTGCGCATCACGCTGCAGGAGCTGAAGCGATTACCGCTTCGTGACGAGAGCGTGCGCGCCTCGCAATAGAATCGCCCGTTGCCGATGACCGCACTCCGCCGACTCGTCTCCTACTTCCGCCGCTACCGCGCATCGCTGGCGCTCGGCGCGCTCTGCGTGGTCGGCTCGTCCGTCTTCTCGCTGGTCAAGCCGCTCATCGTCGGCCGCGCCGTGAACCGGCTGGCCGGGCACTTCACGCAGGGAATGCTCATCCGCTACGGGTTGATGCTCGTCGGCGCCGCCGCGGTCGAAGGGGTGTTTCTCTTCCTGCAGCGCCGCATCATCATCGGCGTCTCCCGCGAGATCGAGTACGACATGCGGAATGACTTCTATCAACACTTGCAGAAGTTGCCGCTCCGCTTCTATCAGGAACAACGCACCGGCGACTTGATGTCGCGCGCCACGAACGATCTCGCCAACGTGCGCATGCTCGTCGGTCCGGCGGTGATGCACTCGGTCTCTGCGCTGCTCGTCGTCAGCGGCGCGTTCATCATGATGCTGCGCATTCAGCGCGGCATGGCGCTGCTCGCGCTGCTGGCCGTGCCGGTGGTCGCGGGTCTCGTGAAGACGTTCGGCCAGCGCATTCACCAGCGCTCGCGCGCGGTGCAGGACCACTTCGGCGAGATCTCGGCGCGCGTGCAGGAGAACCTGGCCGGCGTGCGCGTCGTTCGCGCCTTCACGCGCGAGGAGAGCGAGATCGAGACGTTCAAGCGGATGAACCGCCAGTACGTCGACCGCAACCGCTCGCTGATCCGCCTCACCGCCACGTTCTATCCCGCGCTGCACGTGCTGATCGGCCTCATGTTCGTGCTGGTCTTCTTCCTCGGCGGCCGCAAGATCGTCGCCGGCACGATGACGCTCGGCGATTTCGTCGCCTTCCAGTTCTACCTCGGCCGCATGATCTGGCCGCTCATCGCCCTCGGTTGGGTGATCAATCTCTTCCAGCGCGGCATGGCCTCCATGCGCCGTTTGCACGAGATCTGGGTAGTGGAGCCGGTGCAAGAGTTCCTCGCCACCTCCGAGGAACCGAGGAACCGAGGAACCGAGGAACTGTCGCTAGACATCCTCAACCTCACCTTCGCCTACGAAGACCGCCCTGTCCTGCGCGACATCAACCTCTCCGTCCGCCACGGCCAGACCATCGGCATCGTCGGACGCACCGGCAGCGGCAAGTCGACGCTGCTCGCGCTGCTCACGCGTGCCTTCGATCCGCCGCCCGGCGCGATCTTCATCGGCGGCCGTCCCATCGAGACCATTCCCATGCACGAGCTGCGCGAATGGATCGGCATGGTCCCGCAGGAGACCTTCCTCTTCTCCGAGTCCATCGCCGAGAACATCCGTTTCGGCCGCGCCGCCGCGAGCGACGACGAGATCGCCATCGCCGCCGATCAGGCCGGCCTCACCGGCGACGTTGCCGCCTTTCCGCAAGGATTGAAAACCGTCATCGGCGAGCGCGGCATCACGCTCTCCGGCGGGCAGAAGCAGCGCACCGCCATCGCCCGTGCCCTCGTGCGCGATCCGCTCATCCTCATCCTCGACGACTCGCTGAGCGCCGTCGACACGCAGACCGAGGAGCGGATCCTGAATGCGCTGCGCAGCATCCGCAAGGGAAGGACCGTGCTGATCGTCTCGCACCGCGTCTCCTCGGTGAAAGACGCCGACCACATCGTCGTCCTCGAAGAAGGCAGCATCGTCGAGCGCGGCACGCACGAGATGCTCGTCGACCGCGGCGGCTACTACGCCGACCTCTATCGGCGCCAGACCATCGAGGCCGAGCTCGAGGAGATCGCCTGATGGCCGCCGCGATCGAGCGTCATGAGGAAGAAGCGGCGAAAGCCTTCGATCCGCATCTCACCTGGCGGCTGCTGCGCTACCTCCGTCCGTACCGCGTGCGCGCGGCGGTGTCGGTGCTGCTGGTGATTCTCTCCTCGGCCTTCGAGCTCGCCGGCCCGGCCATTACCGCCATCGCGATCGATCTCTACATCAAGCCGAAAGGCAGCGGGACGGGGATGGGTGTGAGCCAGCGGGTAGGCGAGTGGCTCACCGCGCACGGCCTCACCTTCAGTCCGATGGCCGGCATTCAGTTCGCCGCCACCATCTACCTGATCTCGCTCGTCCTCGGCTTCTCCGTCATCTACTCGCAGGCACTCCTGATGAACCTCATGGGGCAGTACATCATGTACGACCTGCGCAAGCAGATCTTCGAGCGGCTGCAGCGGCTCGACATCCAGTTCTTCGACCGCAATCCGGTCGGCCGTCTGATGACACGCGTGACCACCGACGTCGACGCGCTCAACGATCTCTTCACCGCCGGTTTCGTCGCGATCTTCGGCGACATCTTCGTGCTGATCGGCATCGTCGGCGTGCTGTTCTGGATGAACTGGCGCCTCGCGCTCGTGCTCTTCTCGATCACGCCGTTCATCGTGCTGGTCTCGGTCTGGTTCCGCCTCGGCGCGCGCAAGACCTATCGCCAGGTGCGCGCGCGCATCGCCGCCATCAACGCCTTCCTGCAGGAGCACATCTCCGGCATGTCCACCGTGCAGCTCTTCAATCGCGAAGAGCATGAGGCGGCGAAGTTCGAGGAGCTCAACTCGCGACATCGCGGCGCGAACCTCGAGTCGATCTTCTACTACGCCGTCTTCTATCCGGCCATCGAGCTGATCGAGACCATCGGCGTCGCGCTGATCGTCTGGTACGGCGGCGGGAAAGTGATTCAGGGGACGCTGTCGGTCGGCGCGCTCGTCGCGTTCTTCCAATACTCGCAGCGCTTCTACCAGCCGATCTCCGACCTCTCCGAAAAGTACAACATCCTCCAGGCGGCGATGGCCGCGAGCGAGCGCGTCTTCAAACTCATCGACACGCCGGTGCAGATCGTCGACGACGGCACGCTCGAGGTCGAGCATCTCGAGTCGATCGAGTTGCGCGAGGTCTGGTTCGCTTACAACGAGCCGGAGTGGGTGCTCAAGAATGTCTCGTTCCGCGTCGAGCGCGGCGAGCGCGTCGCGCTGGTCGGCCACACCGGCGCCGGCAAGACCACCGTCACCGCGCTGCTGTTGCGCTTCTACGAGCCGCAGCGCGGGCAGATCCTCATCAACGGAGTCGACATCCGCAAGTACAGGACCGAGTCGCTGCGGCGGCTGTTCGCGATCGTGCAGCAGGACTTTTTCCTCTTCACCGGCACGGTCGCCGACAACATTTCCCTCGGCGATCCCGGCATCTCCGAGGAGCGCATCCGCACCGCGGCGGCCCGCGTGCAGGCCGAGCGCTTCATCGCGCGCCTGCCCGAGGGCTACGCGTCGGCGGTGCGCGAGCGCGGCGCAGGACTGTCGGTAGGCGAGAAGCAGCTTCTGTCGTTCGCCCGCGCGCTCGCCTTCAATCCGCCCGTGCTCATCCTCGACGAAGCGACCTCGTCGATCGACACGGAGACGGAGATGCTGATCCAGGAAGCCATCCAGACGCTGCTGGAAGGACGCACTTCCATCGTGATCGCCCACCGTCTTTCCACCATTCGGTCAGCGGACACGATCCTCGTCTTCCATCACGGCGAGATCCGCGAGCGCGGCACGCATGAGGAGCTCATGCAGACCGCCGGGCTGTACCGAAAGTTGTACGAAATCCAGTACCGGGAAGCTGTGCCCGCTTGATCCGGTTATTTGATACGAATTTGACAGCGACGCAAAACGGGCCTAAGGTTCGCAATCGCATCCTGCAAAGGAATGTAATGTGAAGGGAGGGGAGGCGATGACCGTAAGGTTCTTCCCCGGAAGTAAACGTCATAAGACGAGCCTGGTAGCCGGATTCCTCCGACAGTTCCGCGTCGAGCACGAACTGGCCGGGACCGATGAGTACCGGGCATACACGCACCACCTCGGGTCCGATCCCGCCGTCGAAGTCGATGGCCGCCTGTTCGTCGATCCGAACGTTGACGCGCTGAAGAAAATCTTCCACGTCAACTAACCCCGTGAAGCGGCGGGCGCCCGGGCCCGCCGGCTTCGCGAGCGTGACGCGACGGCAACGCGCACGTTACGCGCGCCGCGTCACTGGAAACATCGCCGCCGCCTCGCGCTCCACCGCCTCGCGGATCTTCCCTTCGAACGGCATCGCCAGAAACGGCAGCTTGCCGTCGATGATCACCGCCGCCTCCGTCACCTCGACCGTTCCCTCGACGGACAGCCCGCGCGCTTTCCCTTTGAAGCGAAGCGTGTCGCCGGTCCATTCGTGCTGGACGTCGTCGGCGTGCTGGCCGAACTGGCCGAGCAACTGTCCGAGCCGTTGATCGACGATCCTGCGGGCGCTCTCTCGGGTCGTGTTGTGCGGCACTGCCACGCGCATCGGTTCGTTTCCTCCGCCGTTTGACGGTGCGCGGGTCGTGCCCGTCTTCAATTGTTTGCAACCGCCGCGCTCGCTTTCCTGCGACAATTCCGAGCGTCCAATGCGGCCCACAATTGGCGGTTCCCTTCGCGGATTTGCGCTCGCGCTCTGCGCGGCTGTGGCATTGACCACACAGGCCCAGGAGGCGAGCGCGCTGCGCGGCATCGGCCGCGGCATGGCCATCGTCTTCAGTCCCGACGTCACCACGCCCGCGAACTGCGCACTGTACGAGCGCCTCGGATTCGTCTGCTATCAGACGCCGAGCTGGCAGCTCGTCGTTGACGACATCGCCTGCCGCAACCGCGCCGCCGCGCCGGCCGACGCGATCTCCGTCGTGATCGTGGAAGCGCACGGCACGAACGGCAATGGCCTGCAATTGCAGGCCAGCGGCGCGAAGCGCGCGCCGCGCTCCTACATCGCCGCCGGCGCGCTGAGCGACCGTCTCGCCGCCGCCGGCGTTCGTTACTGCGTGCTCGCCGCCTGCAACGCGCGGCGCCTGCTGCGTCCCGCGGTCTATGACCATCTCGACGCGCAGCGCGGCGGCGCGCTGCCTCCTCCGACCCTCGGCATCATCAACCGCGGCAGCGACGCGCGAGCGGACGGCGTCCGCTTTCTCACGCGCGCCGACAGCCACGTCGAGTCGCTGTCCCTCGGCTCGACCGGCGAGCTCTCCGCCGCCACCCGTCGCGCCCTCGGCCTGCCGAAGGGCATGCCCTTCGTCGTCTCCGACATGCTCGTGCAGCTCCTCACGAACGATCCCGCGCTCGACCTGCGCGTGGCCACGCCGACCGAGCAGTTGAAGCTCGTCACTCCCGAAGACCGCATCGCCGACCGCCTCTTCGCGCGCTTCGTCGCGCACCTCGACGCGCTCGCACGCGATCGCGAAGACGACCGCGCCACCACGCTGGTCGCCTCGCTGCGCGCGCGTTGACACGCTCCGTCGTCCGAGGGACACTCGCGAACGGGACTTTCCGCGGGTCGCGAACGCCATGCTCTCGAAAGTATGGAGCGCTGCGACGCTCGGAATCGATGCAGTACGCATCGTCATCGAAGTGGATGCCCGGCAGGCGCAGCAGCCGGGATTCACGCTGGTCGGGCTGCCCGACCTTGCCGTGCGCGAGTCGTACTCGCGCGTGCGCTCGGCGCTCGCGAACTGCGGGCTCTTTCTGCCGTCGCGCCATCTGACCGTCAACCTCTCGCCGGCCGACGTGCGGAAGGAAGGCTCCGGCTTCGACCTGCCGATCGCCATCGGCATGCTGCACGCGCTCGAGGTGCTGCGCGACGAAGACGTGGCCGGACGCGTCTTCGTCGGCGAGCTCTCGCTCGACGGCGCGCTCACGCCGCTGCGCGGCACGCTGGCGATCTCCGCGGCGCTGGCGCACGACACCAGCGTGCGCGAGCTGATCGTGCCGGCGGCGAATGCGAACGAGGCGGCGGCGGTGCCCGGCATGCAGGTCGTTGGCGCGCCGCATCTGCCGGCGCTCATCCGCCATCTGAAAGGTGAGGAGCCGATCGCGCCGGCCGAGTCGGTGAGTGCACACGAACGTGTGCACGACGACGCCGACTTTGCCGACGTGCGCGGACAGGCGCAGGCGAAGCGCGCCCTCGAAGTCGCCGCGGCCGGCGGCCACAACGTGATGATGATCGGACCGCCCGGCTCCGGCAAAACGATGCTCGCGCGGCGGCTCGCCTCGATCCTGCCGCGCCTCGGCATGGACGAAGCCATCGTGGCCACCAAGATCCACTCCGTCGCCGGCGTGCTGCCGGGCGGCAGCGGCCTGCTGGCGCGGCGGCCGTTCCGCGCGCCGCATCACACCATCTCCACCGCCGGCATGGCCGGCGGCGGCACGCCGGTGCGGCCGGGCGAGGTGAGTCTCGCCCATCACGGCGTGCTCTTTCTCGACGAGCTGCCGGAGTTCCGCCGCGAGACGCTGGAGGTCATGCGTCAGCCGATGGAAGACGGCCACGTCACCATCGCCCGCGCCGCGCGCACCGTCACCTTCCCGTCGCGCTTCACCCTCGCCGCCGCGCTGAACCCTTGTCCGTGCGGTTTCTTCAACGACGCGCGGCGCGAGTGTCTCTGTTCGCCGCTGCAGATCTCCCGCTACCTCGGCAAGATCTCCGGGCCGCTGCTCGACCGGATCGATCTGCAGGTAGAGGTGGCTGCGCTGACGAGTGAGGAGATCGCGTCGACGCAGGCAGGCGAGTCGTCGGCCGAGATTCGCGCGCGCGTCGAGGCCGCGCGGCAACTCCAGCGCGAGCGCTTCCGCCGCAGCGGCATCGTCTGCAACGCGGAGATGAGCGCGCGGCACCTCCGCCGCGCGTGCGAGCTCGACGCATCTTCACGCCGGCTCCTGCTCGACGCCATCGACCGCCTCGGCCTCTCCGCGAGAGCGCACGACCGCATCCTGAAAGTGGCCCGCACCATCGCCGATTTGCGCGCCGAGGAACGCGTCGCCTCAGCCCACGTGGCCGAAGCCATCCAGTACCGCGCCCTCGACCGCGCCTACTTTCGATGAGCGTGGGTAGGACTTTTTCCTCCGCATGTACCTCCTTCCGTAAGGAGGTATTCGGCATGATGAATCTCTATCTGCTGTACACGGGCGGAACGATCGGGAGCGTCGGCTCGCCGCTGGCGCCGATGACCGGACCGCAATTCGAGAGCGCGTTCGACTCGCTGGTCCTGCCGATCATCCAGTCGCAGCTTTCGGGCGGCGTCACCGTGAACTTCGACTACTTCGATCCGACCCTCGACAGCACGAACATGCAGCCGTCGGACTGGGTGCTGATCGCGCAGCGCATCGTCACCAACTACGCCGCGAATAATGCGTTCCTCGTCCTGCACGGCACCGACACGATGGCCTGGACCGCGTCGGCGCTCTCGTTCCTGCTGCCGGGCTTGTCGAAGCCGGTCTTCGTCACCGGCTCGCAACTGCCGATGTTCTATCAGACCGTCGATTCCTCGTATCAGCTGCTCTACAACACCGACGCCCTGCGCAACGTCCTCGGCGCGGTGGAGTTCCTCACCTACGGCATTCCGGAAGTCGGCCTCTACTTCTCCGACACGCTCTTCCGCGGCAATCGCGCCGTGAAGAGCAACGCTAGCCAGTTCACCGCCTTCTCCTCGCCGAACTTTCCCGCCCTCGGCCAGTACGGCGTCTTGCCGAAGCTCGACGACGCGCTGGTCCTGCCGATGCCCACCGAAGCGAACGCGCTCGACGGGAACCTCGCCCAGGTGACGACCGATCTCACCACCATCGCCGACAACATCACCAGCAAATCGGTGATCGTCTTCCTCTGCTTTCCCGCGTATTACGAGAACGAGACCACCGGCACGTCACTGCTCGTGTCGATGCTCACGCAACTGCTCGCCGGCACGCCGCCGCTCACCGGCGTCGTCTTCGAGTCGTTCGGCGAAGGCAACATCCCGGACATTCAGCAGATGCAGACGCTGCTCAAGCAGATGTCGAGCAGCGGCATCACGCTCGTCGACTGCACGCAGGTCTACTCCGGCGACGTGAACTACAACGCCTACGCCACCGGCGCCTGGCTCCCGCAGGCCGGTGTGCTCAGCGGCTACGACATGACGCCGATCGCGGCGCTGACGAAGCTGATCGTCTACCTCGCCCTCAATCCCACCGCCAGTGCGAGCGAGATCCAATTGGCCATGGGCACCAGCCAGGCCGGCGAGATGATCGCGTTCTATCTGCTCTCCGGCTATCAGAACGAGTTCCTCTCGCCGGGGGAGTCGCTCTACTCGATCAACGGCACATATCAGTTCACGAACGAAAGCGCCGGCACGCTCGCGCTCTACGACGTCTCCGGCTCGACGCCGTCGCTGGTCTGGAGTCAGAACGTCGGAGCGGAAGGACGGCTGGTGATGCAGGCCGACTGCAATCTCGTCTTCTACGACCGCGACTTCACGCCGCTCTGGGCGACGAACACCGCCCGCATCGGCACGAACGCCTACTTCATGGTCGGCAACGACGGCTCACTGGCCATTTACGACCTTTATACCAACGCAGTGCTCTATCAAATTCACTGATGCCGCGATCACAGTCCCAACCGCCGCAATTCCTGCGCGCGTGCGCGGCTCACCGGCAATCGCTGGCCGTTGCTCAGTTCCGCCTCGAGGTTTCCGCGCTCGTCGCGCTTGAACGCCCGCACGTGATCGAGGTTCACGATGTGCGCGCGGTGCACGCGGAAGAAGCGCTTCGCGTCGAGCCGCTTCTCGAGGCGGTTCAGCGACAGGTTCAGCGTGTGGCTGCCGCGCGCGGTATGCGCGATCACGTAGTCGCCCTCGGCCTCGAACCACGCCACGTCGTTGACCGGCAGCGGCACGAGGTTGCCTCCCGTCCGGACGAACAGCCGCGTAATCGGCCCGGTGCCGATCGCGCCGGTGAGCCGCTCGAGCGCGCCGGCGGCGGCAGGCTCGCCGATCGCCGCGCGCACGCGCTCCATCGCCGCGGAGAGCCGGCCCGGCCCGAACGGTTTCAGCAGGTAATCGACCGCGCCGAGCTCGAAGGCCGTGACCGCGTGCTCCGCGAAGGCGGTCGTGAAGATGACGTACGGCTGCCGCTCGATCCGTCGCAGCACGTCCGTGCCGATCAGCCCCGGCATCTGCACGTCGAGAAAGACGAGCTCGGGCCGCAGCGATTCGATTGCGTCGACGGCGGACTCTCCGTCGGCTGCCTCGCCGATCACCTCGATCCACTCGAAGGCGAGCAGCATCATGCGCAGCCCGGCGCGCGCGATCGGCTCGTCGTCGACGACGAGCGTCGTCACCTTCACGCGTCGCTCCGGCGAGGAACGACGAGCAGCGCTTCGTACGCACCGTCATCGGTAGGGCCGCACACGAGCCGCGCCGCATCGCCGTACAGCACGCCGAGACGCTCGCGCAGGCGGCTCAGGCCAGTGCCGACGGTGGAAGACGTCGCGCGCGCACCGTCGTCCGTGTTCCGAACCGACAGCGTCAGTTCGGACGCGCTGCTGCTCGCGGTCACCGCGATCTCCGTCGCCGCCACGCGTCGCGCCGCACCATGCCGCACCGCGTTCTCCACGAGCGTCTGCAGCGCGAAGGCCGGCACGCGCTCGTCGAGAATGCTTTCCGCGAAATCCGCACGGATGACGAGCCGCTCTCCGAACCGGATCCGCTCGAGCGCGAGGTAGCGGGAGACGAAGCGCCATTCCTCTTCGAGAGTCACTTCGTCGCGCGATTCATCGACGGTCGCCCGCAGCAGGTCGGCGATGAGCTCCGCCGCCTCGACCGCGCGCGCCGGATCGAGCGGAATGAGCTGCACGACCGTATGCAGCGCGTTGAACAGAAAGTGCGGCTGGATCTGCGCGCGCAGCGCGGCCAGTTGCGTGCGCGCCGCCAGTGATTCCGCGCGTGCCGCGCGCGCGGCCGCCTCGACAGGGTAGGTGATGGCGGCGATCAACGCGTAGATGAAGAGGCCCTGACTGAGACGTTCCGACCAGAACAGCGAC
This sequence comes from Thermoanaerobaculia bacterium, assembly GCA_036389275.1. Taxonomy (GTDB): domain Bacteria; phylum Acidobacteriota; class Thermoanaerobaculia; order Gp7-AA8; family Gp7-AA8; genus QHVT01. The sequence goes on along the minus strand of DASVQE010000107.1, from coordinate 37,652 downwards.
CCCGATCGCGTGTTCAGCAGGCTTCCGGTGAACAAGCTTTCGATGGCGATCGAGAGACCGAGCCACAGCAGAGTCGTGACGATCGCCGCCGCGACGTTGATCAGCACGAACGACAGCCGGAACGGGCGCGGCCACGGCACGCGCCGCACGAACCGGTAGACGAGAAACGCCACGATCGCCAGCGCCGTCGCGGCGCTGATCGCCGACTGAATCTCGCCAGGCTCCCATACGCCCCAAATCGAGCGCTGCGGGACGCTTTGCAGAAATGCGTAGAAGGTCATGTCGCGACTCGTCCGGAGTATACGAGCGGCGACGAGCGCATCGGATGCCGTTCAACGGCTCCGATCTGCCGTTCGGCGAAGAGCCTCTTTCGGCGGCCGCGAATCGGTCTTACGGTGCGCGCCATGCTGAACCTCGAGAACGTCACCCACGTCTATCCCAACGGTACGCGCGCGCTCGACGACGTGACCTTGTCCATCCCCCGGGGCATGTATGGACTGCTCGGTCCCAACGGCGCCGGCAAGTCGACGCTCATGCGCGCCATCGCCACGCTGCAGACGCCGACGAGCGGCACGATCCGCTTCGGCGGGATCGACGTCATCGCCGAGCCCGAGCGGCTGCGGCGCACGCTCGGCTACCTGCCGCAGGACTTCGGCGTCTATCCGCGCATCTCCGCGGAGGACATGCTCGACCACATGGCCGTGCTCAAGGGCATCGCCTCGAGGGCCGACCGCAAAGCAACGGTCGAAACGCTGCTGCATCAGACCAATCTCTGGAGCGTCCGCAAGAAAGCGCTAGCCGGATTCTCCGGCGGCATGCGCCAGCGCTTCGGCATCGCCCAGGCGCTGATCGGTAATCCGCAGTTGATCATCGTCGACGAGCCGACGGCAGGTCTCGATCCGGAAGAGCGCAACCGTTTCCTCAACCTGCTCGCGGAGATCGGCGAGAGCGTGGTGGTGATCCTCTCGACGCACATCGTCGAAGACGTCTCCGATCTCTGCCACCGCATGGCCGTCTTCGCGGACGGGCGCGTGCAGGTGGAAGGCTCACCGCACGAGCTCATTCGCGCCACGAGCGGACGGATCTGGATGAAGGTCGTCGATCGCGCGGAGCTGCAGCAGGTCCGCGCGCAGCACGAGGTCCTCTCCACGCGTCTCTCCGCCGGACGGACGGTGGTGCACATCCTTTCCGATCGCGATCCCGGCAACGGCTTCACCTCCGCCGATGCAGGTCTCGAGGACGTCTACTTTTCGACGCTCGCGCAGTCGCGCCGCGCGGCCTGAGGAATCGCCATGCTCCTCAACATTGCGCGCTTCGAATTCCGCTACCTGCTCCGCAACCGCCTCCTCTGGATCGCCGCGGTCCTCGGCTTCGCCATGCTTTTCTTCTCCATGAACCTCCACAAGTGGGAGCTCGGCTCGGAGGGCGGCTACTTCCGGAACTCCGCGTACGCCACGCTGCGAAACTCGGTGATGTTCTCGCTGATGTTCATGTTCGTGAGCGCGTCGTTCGTGGCGAACGCGGTCATCCGCGATGACGAGACCGGGTACGGTCCGATCATCCGTTCGACGCCGATCACGAAGTTCGAGTACGTCATCGGCCGCTTCCTCGGCGCCTACGCCATGGCCGCGGTCTGCATGCTGGTCCTGCCGCTCGGGAGTCTCCTCGGCACGCTGATGCCGTGGGCCGATCCAGCGAACCTCGGACCGAATCGGATCACCGATTATCTCTACGCCTACTTCGTGATCGCGCTGCCCAACCTGCTCATGCACTCGGCGATCTTCTTCGCCCTGGCCACGATCACGCGCTCGATGATGGCCACGTACCTGGCCGTCATCAGCTTCGTCTGCGCCTTCTTCAGCCTGCAGGAAGCCGGCGTCCGGCCGCAATTGAACGCCGTCCTGGCCATCGCCGAACCGTTCGGCGCGCGAGCGGTCAAGGACGCGGTCCGCTACTGGACCATCCCTCAACGAAACGCGATGCTGCCCGAATTGAGCGGCGCGCTGCTCTACAACCGCTTGCTGTGGATCGGCGTGTCGCTGCTCTGCCTGGCCGTCGCATACGCCGCGTACCGCTTCGCCGATCGAGGGATGTCGAAACGGGAGCGCAAGAAGCTGAAGCTCGCGCAGCGCGAACAGGCGCCGCGTGCAGCGAGCAGCGCAACCGCTACCTTCATTGCGCCTGCGCTGCCGTCGGCAACACACGGCAACGCCCTGCGCGTTCTCATGTGGCTGCGCACGAAATTCGAGTTTCGCCAGGTCATCCTCAGTCCTGCCTTTCCCGTCCTGCTGGCATTCGGGATCTTCAACACCGTCTCACTCCTCTTCACGCATCGTTATCCGGAATACAGGCCGGAGTACCCGACCACGCTGTCGCTGATTCCGATCATTGAGGAGTCGTTCCGGCTGGCATTGATGGTCGTCGCCGTCTTCTACGCCGGCGAGCTCGTATGGCGTGAGCGCGACCGGCGCGTGCACGAGCTCATCGACGCCGCGCCGATTCCGAACTGGGCTTACGTCATTCCGAAGACGATGGCGCTGGCGCTCGTGCTCGTGTCGATCGTGCTCTGCAACGCCGGCGCAGCGATCGCGGTGCAACTCTCCCTCGGCTTCACCGACATCGAGCTCGGCAAATACCTGCTCTGGTACGTGCTGCCGGCGAGTTTCGACATGCTGCTCCTCGCCGCGGTGGCCATCCTCGTTCAGTCGCTCAGCGTCCATAAATTCGTCGGCTGGGGCGTGATGGTGCTGATCATGTTCTGGCAGGAGCTGAACCGCGTCGCCCACATCGTCAATCACAATCTCCTCAATTACGCGCAGACGCCGGAGATGCCGCTCAGCGACCTCAATGGAGCGGCATTTTTCTGGAAAGGTGCGTGGACGTTCCGGCTGTACTGGGGCGCGCTCGCCGCCGTCCTGCTCCTGGTGGCGCATCTATTGTGGAGACGCGGCACCGAGATTCGATTGAAGCCGCGCCTCGTGCTCGCGCGGCGGCGTCTGGCCGGCGCTCCCGGAATCGTCGGTGCTGTCGCGCTGCTGACCTTCGCCGCCACCGGCGCCTACGCCTGGTACAACACCAACGTCCTCAATGAATATCGCACGAAGGAAGAGAGCGAGCTCCGAGCGGTCAACTTCGAAAAACGCTATGGAAAATACCAGGGGCTGCCGCAGCCGTCGCTCGAGGAGGCGACGCTCGACATCGCCCTCGATCCGCGAGAGCGCCGCGCCGTGACCCGAGGGCGCTACCTGGTACGCAACCAGACCGCGCAGCCGATCGCCGATCTGCACGTCAGTGTGCCCGTCAGCGAGGGTCTCGAGCTCACCAGCGTCTCCGTGGCCGGTGCGCAACAGATCCTCAACGATGAGAATTACAACTATCGAATCCTCAGACTCGCGCGTCCATTGCAGCCGAATGACACGCTGCTCGTCACCTTCGAGACGCGGCGCTGGCATCGCGGTTTTCGCAACGCGAGCCAGGACACCACGATCGTCGAGAACGGCACGCTCCTGACAGAAGAGGAGCTGATTCCCGTCCTCGGCAACTACTATCCCGGCTTCATTCAGGATCCGGAAACACGCCGCAAGTACGGACTTCCGGAGTTGCCTCCGTCGCTGAAGCTGGAAGACCCTGCAGCAAGCTTCCAGGCATCCTTCCCGAACAAATGGATCAAGAGGTTCGACATTACGTTGTCCACGGTCGCCGATCAGACGCCGATTGCGCCGGGAAAGAAGATCTCCGACGTCACCCGCAATGGCCGGCGAACGGCGCGTTTCGTCACCACCGCCCCGATGCATTTGCGCTTTTCCATTCAGTCCGCGCGTTATGCAGAAAAGCATCGCAACCACGCCGGAGTGGATCTCGCCGTCTATTACCACCCGCGACATCGTTGGAATGTCGACCGCATGCTCGACGCCATGGCCGCTTCGCTTGATTATTACCAGGCGAATTTCGGTCCCTATCCATACGATCACTTCCGCATTGTCGAATTTCCCGGCTATCACGGTCACGCCGAGGCCTTCGCCGGTACCATCGCCTTCGCCGAGACCGTCGGGTTCACCGCCGAGTACAACAAAGATGACGTCTTCGACTACGTCACCGGCATCACCGCGCACGAATTCGCGCATCAGTGGTGGCCGGGCCAGATGAGAGGCGCAGAGGCAGAGGGCTACCTGGTCTTCGTCGAGACGCTCGCCCAATATTCGGCGCACATGGTGATGAAGCAATTGCACGGCGAGGAGCAGGTCGGCCGCTTTCTGCAGTACGAGCTCGACCGATACCTCGGCGGACGCACGTCGGAGGAGAACGAGCCGCCGCTCGCGCGCGTCGGCGGCCAGGGCTACATCGCGTACCAAAAAGGCGGAATGGTCATGTACCTCCTGACCAAACGCCTCGGCGAGGACGGCGTCAATCGCGCCTTACGCAACATGCTCGCGCGCTACAAATGGAAAGGCGCGCCATACCCGCGCACACTCGAGCTCATCGCCGCCTTGCGCGCCGAGGCGAAAACCCCCGAGGACCAGGCACTCATCACCGACCTCTTCGAGCGCGTGACCCTGTACGACCTGAAAGTCGATGCGCCGACCGCGACGCATCGCGCCGACGGCAAATGGGATGTGACCATCCCTGTCGCAGCAAAAAAGTTCTACGTCAACGACAAAGGAGCCGAGACCGAAGCACCCCTAGCCGAACACATCGAGATAGGCCTCTTCACCGCCGAACCCGGAACCGACGCCTTCCACCAATCCGACGTGATCACGCTGGAGCGCCAGCCGATCCATTCAGGCACCCAGGTACTGAAGCTCGTGACGGATAAGAAGCCGGCCTTCGCTGGCGTCGATCCGTACGACTACTACATCGATCGGGACTCCACGGACAACGTGGCGAGTGTCGAATCGCCCGGAGCGAAGTAGGGGAGCGCTGCTCGATGTAAACGGGCCCACTAAGCGAACCGATCCGCAGACACCTTGCGCGGATCGGGCAAGAAGTTGCGCGGTTCAGGCAAGCATTCGGCAACGTGCGGACGTTATGTTGCGTGTACGGACCTGAACCACGATGCACGCGAAATCCGATGTTGCCGAACTTGCGAACCTGATCAGCGCGCATGCGCCGTATGACGGCGAGTTTGCGCTTCGGGTGCCGGGCGTGTCGGTCTTCAAGATCTCGCGGCCGAATACGTCGCCGTCGCACGGGGTCGCGCAACCGGCGGTCTGCATCATCGCTCAGGGCGCGAAGAGCGTGATGATCGGCGAGGACGTGCACGAGTACGCAGCGGGTCAGGTCGCGGTCTTCTCGGTCGACGTTCCGATCGCGGCGCAAGTCACGCGGGCACATCCGGCGGAGCCGTATCTCGCGCTGAAGATCCATGTCGACGCCGGCCGCATCACCGAGGTGGCGGCGAGGGTGTTTCCGCACGGCGCGCCACAGCCGAAGGATGCGCGCGCGCTCTATGTCGGCGATGCTGATGCCGCCGTCATCGATGCAGCGCGCCGGTTGATGGAGCTGATGAGCCGGCCGGCGGATGCGGAACTGATCGCGCCGCTCGTCATCGAGGAGATCCTCATCCGGCTGTTGCGCAGTCCGATGGGCAGCCGCATCGCGCAGTTGGGTCAGCTCGACTCGAGCCTGCATCGCGTCGCGAAAGCGGTCTCGCACATCCGCGACCATTACGATCGGTTGCTCGACGTCGACGAGCTGGCGAGCCTCGTCAACATGAGCGTGTCGACGCTGCACCGTCAATTCAGGGCGGTCACGTCCATGAGCCCGCTCCAGTTTCAGAAGGCACTGCGCCTGCAGGAAGCGCGGCGTCTGATGCTCACCTCCATGCTCGACGCGGGCGCAGCAGCGCGACGCGTCGGATATGCGAGCGCATCGCAGTTCACACGCGAGTACGGCCGGGTCTTCGGATCGCCGCCGGCCAAAGACATTCACCGGTTGCGGGAACAGGGACCGCCTGCGGCGGACACCACCGCGGCCTGAACATCAACCCGGTCGCAGACTCAAGCCGCTCGGCGGCCAGTCAGGTCGCGAGACCTGCGGCAGCTCTCTCTCTCGAAAGGAATCATCCAGTCATGTATCAAGCCAAAGCCTATGCAGCACAATCGGCGACGTCACCACTCGCGCCCACCACGATCCCGCGCCGCGACCCGCGACCGAGCGACGTGCAGATCGACATTCTCTTCTGCGGCATCTGTCACTCCGACCTGCACGTGGTGCGCGACGAATGGAAGGAAGCACTGCCGACGACGTATCCGGTCGTGCCGGGACACGAAATCGTCGGCCGCGTCAGCAGCGTGGGCGCCGAAGTCACGAAATTCAAGAAGGGTGATTTCGTCGGCGTCGGTTGTCTCGTCGACTCCGACGGTACGTGCGACGCGTGCAAGGCAGGTCTCGAGCAGTTCTGCCCGAATGCGACGTTCACGTACAGCGCGCCCGACCGGCAGCTCGGCGGCGTCACCTACGGCGGCTACTCCGACAGCATCGTCGTCGACGAGCGCTTCGTGTTGCGCGTTCCCGAGTCGCTCGATCCGGCCGGCGCCGCACCGCTCCTCTGCGCCGGCATCACCACCTACTCGCCGCTGCGCGCCGCCGGCGTGACGAAGGGACAGAAGGTCGGTGTCGTCGGTCTCGGCGGCCTCGGGCACATGGGAGTGAAGCTCGCCAAAGCGTTCGGCGCGCACGTCGTCGTCTTCACGACCACTCCGAACAAGCGGGAAGATGCGCTGCGCATCGGTGCGGATGAAGTGGTGGTCTCGACCACTGCCGCGGAGATGTCGAAGCACGCCGGCAGCTTCGACTTCATTCTCGATACGGTCTCCGCCGATCACGACGTGAGCGCCTATCTGTCGTTGCTGCGGACTCGCGGCCGGATGACGGTCGTCGGCGCGTCGCCGACGCCGCTGGCCATTCCGGCGTTCGCGTTGATCATGGGCAACCGCAGCCTCTCCGGATCGAACATCGGCGGCATCGCCGAGACGCAGGAAATGCTCGACTTCTGCGGCGCGCACAACATCACCGCCGACGTCGAAGTGATCGGTGCGGAGAAGATCAACGAAGCGTACGAGCGATTGCTAAGGTCCGACGTGAAGTATCGCTTCAGCATCGACATCGACTCGCTGAGAGATCGCGGGTGAAGCGGCGGCCGGCTCGACTCAGATCCAGCGCCTGACCGAGCGCGCGTAGCGCCGCCACGTGTCGCCGAACGCCGCTTCCAACTGCCGCTCTTCGCGGCGGATCATGAAATCCGTCGGAACGAGACCGATTGCGGTCAGCAGAACCGCCGCCGGCGAGCGAGCCACGAAGGCGGCGCCGAGGAATGCGAAGCAGTTTCCGCCGAGGTAGAGCGGGTTGCGGGTGAAGCGAAAGGGCCCGGTGGTGATCAACGACTGCTGCGGCTCGAGCGAGATCACACGCATCCGCTGCTCGTAAAACAGGAGCGTTGCCCAGAACCGCAGCAGGAATCCCGTCGCGAGCAGCAGCACGCCGATCACGGTCCACACCGGACCGCGGAGTTTCCGCGTCCCGATGACGCGGTCGAGCAGGACACCGGCTCCGGCGACGGCGAAGCTGACGGCGATGACGCCGAGGTTGTGGAGCGCGCTCTTCAGGCCATTTGCCATCGACGGTTCGATCGATGCGAGCCTTGCGCCCGCGACGACTTCAGGCCACGCGTCGGATGTAGCCGAGCTCGATCGCGGCCGGCAACCAGATGGAAAGGGCCGCGAGCACGCGCGATGGATCGTCTCCCGCCGCCGCGGCCGCACGCTGCGCGGCCGCATAGAGCGGCAGCGGCTGCTCGCATGCTTGGAGAAAGGCGAATTGCCACGGCTCGATTTCTTCGGCGTGGACGCGATAACGCGAGCGGCCGAGGGCGACGAGCGCGCGTCGCGGCGCGGGCGGCTCCGGCCTTTCGCCGGCGTGCGCGCGGCGCAGAAAATCGACCAGCGGAAAGCGGAGGTCGAGCAGGCGTAGACAGGGTGTGGCCTGCACCATCAAGTCGACGCCGAACAACGTCTCAAACGACAGCACGTCGCCGCTCGGAGGATCGTTCTCGATGCCCGGCGCGCGCATCACTTCGCCCCAGGCTCGTTCGAGCCGGGCCAGCTCCGCGGGAAAATCGAGCAACGCCGCGGAATCGGCGTCGAGCGTGCCGGCGTCCGGCCGCGTCTCTTCGAGAAACCGCGCGAATCCGGCGCTCAACGCATAGAGACTGGGCGAAGTGGATGGCTGCATCGCCAGGTACGCCCGCGCAAACGCGTCGAACACGCCGTCACCCACAAAAGCGCGCAGCGCCGGAAAATCGGCGCGCAGACATTCGAGCAGGCGCAGGACGTAGCCACGTGCATAAATGCCGAGGCGTTCTTCGCCCGATAAAGCGGGCGTACTGACGACCACCGCGTCGACGTCGAGCTCACCGGAAACCGGCACCACGCCGCCGCTGATGACGATCGAATTCATCCAATGCTGCACCGCCGCGAGCGAAGAGCCGTTCATGGTGCGAGCGCCACCTGAAACCCGAGCGGGTTCGACACCACGTCCGCCGCGGAAGGACGCACCGCACAATCGGCGATGATGCCCGCGCGCGCCGCTTGCGCCTTGCGCAATTCCTCGACGAGTTGCGGAAACTCCGGAATGTTCGCGTCCCACTCGAGCAGAGTCGACACGCCGCCGGTCAGCTCCTGCGCCAGCGCATACAAACGCCACACCTCGGCCGGCACCGGCTGATCGTGCGTGTCGATCAGATATTCGCCGCAATCGGAAGGTCCGGCCACGTGAATCTGCACGATGTTCTCGACAGGCAAACTCCGGATGTAATGCTCCGGATCGAAGCCATGATTGAAGCCCGACACATAGACGTTGTTCACGTCCAGCAGAATGCCGCAACCGGTCTCGCCGGCGAGCGCAGCAAAAAACTCCCACTCCGTGAGCGTCGAGGCCTTGAACTGCAGGTACGTGGACGGGTTTTCCAGCACGAGCGGACGCTGCAGAAAATCCTGCACCTGGCCGGCGCGCTCAATGACGTGCTTGAGGCACTCCTCGGTGAGCGGCAGCGGCAGCAAATCGTGCGTATTCACGTGCGCGACACCGGTCCAGCACAAGTGATCGGAGATCCACTGCGGCTGAATTGAATCCGCCAGCGCCTTGAGACTCTTCAGATAATCCCAGTTCAGCGGGTCGGTGCTGCCGACCGACAGCGACACGCCGTGCATCACGATGGGGCGGATGGCGGCCATCCGCTCCAGTACGTGGCGCGCATAGCCAAAATCATCCATGAAGTTTTCACTGATGATCTCGAACCACTCGACCTCCGGCTCGTGGCGCAGGAGATACGCGAAATGCTGATTGCGCAGACCGACGCCGAGCCCGAGGTCGGGCAGTCCTAAACGGGGAGCAGGGGAGCTCGGCATCAGGTCGAGGGCGGCAATGCCACGCGCAGATCGGAATCGGCCGGCTTATCGGGGACCGTCGCGCCGCGGTGTTTCAGCACCTGTACGTACGCGTTCCAGGCGACGTCGTACACGCGCTCGCCGATGTGGTACTTCAGGGTGCTGAATTGCGTCGGCGTCGCCGCTTCTCCGGTGAAATCGCACAATTCCATCACGCCCGTCTTCTCGTCCGGCTTCGAGCCATTCGGCAGCGGATAGAGCTGCGAGGCCGAAATCGGAATCGCACAGCCGCCGAACCCGGCGCATCGATTGTCAGACGGCGCACTGTAGAGGATCTGCGTTCCGCCGAGCGGGTGGGTCGGCTTGAGATGCTCTCTCACGACTTTCAATCCGCCGCAGAGCACGGAGCGCGAGCCGACCATCTGCACGAAGCCGCAGCCCGATTCCGCCTTGCAACTGTTCGAGCCGCGGCACGAGTGGAACACCGGCACCGGCGCGCAACTGTTGCCCGCCGTGCCGAGGTCGAGCGCCTGGCAGGCGTGGTAGAGCGTGCCGGACTCGCGCTTGGCGATGTCCATGGTGATGTCGGGATACTGGCCGAAAATCGCCCAGCAGATGGCGACGCGATCGCCCGAGCCGTACATCGACGGACTGGGGAAGGTGGACGTTTCGTCCGTCCAGAAATCGGCGAGGAGCCGGGTGATGCCGGCGATCGCACCTCCGGCCACCTGGCTGAAGACCTGGTAATTGCTGGATTGCGCTTTGACATTATTGAGCGCGGCGGCGATTTCGTCGGCGGTGGGAATCGGCCACTTGTTGTCGTCGTAGCCGTCCGTCTTCAGCATGTCGGCCGTCCACTGGTTCCCGGCGGCGTGCCACTGATCCCACGTCACCACCTTGCCGGTCTGCAGTAATTCCGCGACTTTCAGGAAGCGGTCGTGGTGATCGACTCCGCCGTTCCAGCTTCGGGCGACCGTCTGCCCCGAAGGGTTCTGCAATTTGCCGGTATCGGTGTAGTTCGGATTGTTGAACTGGAGCGCCTCTTCGTCCGGCCGGAACTGATCCTGGATTGGCGCGTACTGCAGCAGGCCGCGCATCTTGCGAATCCACTCGGCCACACCCTGGCCTTCACCCTGATCGGTGATGGCATTGATCATGTTCAGGATGTTTTCCTTGGCGTCCGGAACGGAGATCTCGCCGGAAGCCATGGTGCGCATCTTCGGGTATTCGGCGCGATGCGTGGCGCTGTTGCCATTGAAGAGATCGCGCTCCAGCGTGCCGCGGTTGAACACCGCCTCGAAGAGCGTCGTGCCGTCCGTGTACTCGATCTCGAGATACTGCCAGAGGCATTTGTACATCCAGCCGATCGTGCCGAACATCGGCAGATCCGCTTCCGTATTGCCGACTTTCCAATTCGCGAACGGCACCGTCGGAAAATAATTGTCTATTTTGGCCGGATCGATGACGCTTCGGGCATCGTCCTCGTTTTGTTCAATGGCCAGGAAGAGGCGGTTCTGTTCGAGGTTCAGGGCGCCGAGCTTGACGCGAATGTTCTTGTACTCGTCGATGGTGTCGTTGAAATCGACGATGTGCGGAATGACCGTGTTGTCCGGCCCATAACAGATCCAGCCGTAGTTCGCGCTCTGCAGCACGCCGCTCGTGAAGGTCGGCATCACGCCGAGGGACTTGGCGACGTTCGAGGCGAGCTGCAGATGCAGCATCTCGTCGATGAAGACGCTGTAGACGTGATTGAACGCCTGGGCGTTGGTCGGATTGGGATCGCTTTCCGGCGCGCGCGACGGAGCCGCGCCCGGCCAGAGGCGACCGCGGTAGAAATCGTTTCCCTTGCTCGTGATCTGGTGCATCCCCTGGATGGAGTACAGGGAGACCATGTAGAGCGGAATCGTGAACAGCTCGACGTTGATGGCAGCCTGCGCGATCGCCTGCAGCGCCGCGATATCGGCCTGCAGGTTCTCCGGCGCGCGTTCCTTGAGCTCGGGACGTTGAAAGTCGTTCATCGTTCTCCCTTTTGCCGGTCCGAATGGACAGGCGTCCTCCGACGTGTGGACGGGTGCGGCGTTCCTTATGGGCTGAAGAAAGGCAATCATAGACGGGCGGGATGGGGAGCGCAACGGCGCGGCCGCCTCCCATTCGTAACACTACCTTGCATTGACATCTACCTTGCGAGGCATCATTCTGTGGCCGTGACGGAGCTCTCCTTCGACAACTGGATGACGCAGCTCCGGAAGGGGCTCCTCGAGCTGGCCATCCTGAACACGATCGCGCCGGCGCCGCTTTACGGGTACGACATCGTGCGGCGGCTCAGCGACGTCGATCATCTGGTGATCACCGAAGGGACGGTCTATCCGATTTTGAGCCGGCTGAAGAACAGTGGGCTGGTCGACACGTACATCGAAGAGTCGCAGCAGGGACCGGCGCGCAAGTATTACCGGCTCACGCCGCGCGGACGCGAGGACCTGCACCGGATGAATCAGCACTGGGACAGCCTGCACCGCGCCATCGGCGGTCTGCGAAAGCAAGGGAAGCGATGATCGACATGACACCTGCAGCACGCCAGCAGCTCGATGACTATCTGCAGCGCATCCGCGCGGAGCTGCGCGGCGCGCGCGCGGAAGTGGCCGAGGAACTGGAGCAGAACGTGCGGGAGCACGTGGAGATCGCACTCGAGCAGGTGCCGGCGCCGGTCAGCGGCACGGACATGATCGCCGTCCTCGATCGCCTCGGGCCGCCGGAGCAATGGCTCGACGAAGAGGAGCGTCCGGTGTGGCGCCGCGCACCCGGCGTGGTCGATTCGACGAGAGACGATTCACGACTGCCGTATCTTTCCTTCGGCCTGGTCGTCGCGTCGATCGTGCTCTTCATGATGTTCGGATTTTTTCTGCTGATTCCGGCGGTGTTCGTGAGCCGCGCCTGGATCGATCAGAAGCTCGAGCGCGGTGAGCCGCTCGGCTCTCGCCGCTGGCTCGTCTATCCGGCGATCGTGCTCGTGCTCGCGTTCGTAACCGTGCTGGTGTTGCTCCTCCCGCCGCTCGGCGCGATGGCATTCGTGCGCGGCGACGGCGGCGCGGGGATGTTCGACGGCGCCAGCGCGGGCGAGCGCCTGACGCCCGGCCTCCGCCTGGTCCTCCTCGGCGGGTGGTGGATCATTGCCGGCCCGCTCTGCGCCGCAGCCTTGCGGCCGATTCAGTTCGTCTTCGCGCCGCTCCTCGAGCGCGTCCGGCGAAAACATTTCGGCGCGCTCGCTGCGATCGGTGCGGCGGTCGCCGCCGCCGGCGCCGCGCTCCTCTACTACCGCCACTGAACCCCATCACCAAGGACCTTCCTGCCGGCCGCAAAGCCGGATGGGGAAGCTCTGTTCGCGGAGGCAATGCATGTCACTCGAACTTCGGATCGACCGCCTGTCGACGACGTACGGCAACGGCGTGAAGGCGCTGCAGAACGTCACTCTCACGATCCCGACCGGCATGTTCGGACTCCTCGGGCCGAACGGCGCCGGCAAGTCGACGCTCATGCGCACGCTGGCGACGCTGCAGGAGCCGGACGAGGGAGAGATCCGCCTCGGCGAGCTCGACGTCGTCAAGCAGAAGGATGCCGTGCGCGAGAAGCTCGGATATTTGCCGCAGGATTTCGGGCTCTATCCGCACGTCGTCGCCGAGAAGCTCCTCGATCACTTCGCCGTCCTCGAAGGGATCGTCGATCGCGCCGAGCGGCGCGGAGTGGTCGAAGCGCTGCTGAAACAGACGAATCTGTGGGAGAAGCGGAAGCAGAAGCTGGGCGCGTTCTCCGGCGGCATGCGCCAGCGCTTCGGCATCGCCATCGCGCTGCTCGGAAATCCGGAGCTGCTCATCGTCGACGAGCCGACCGCCGGTCTCGATCCGGCCGAGCGAGTGCGCTTCCTCAATCTGCTCAGCGAGCTCGGAGAGAACAGCATCGTCATCCTGTCGACGCACATCGTCGACGACGTGTCGGAGCTCTGCACGCGCATGGCCATCATCGACCGCGGAGAGATTCTGCTGGAGGCGGAGCCGCTGAGCGCGGTGGCGGAGATGGAAGGACGGGTGTGGGAACGGCTCGTGGCGAAAGAGGAGCTGCCGGCGTTGCAGCGCGAGCTGCACGTGCTGTCGACGAAGCTGCTGGCCGGAAAGACGGTCGTGCGCGTGTACGCGGAGACGCAGCCTTCGAGTGCGTTTCAAGCGGTGAAGCCGGAGCTGCACGACGTCTACTTCCGGGTGATGGGAAGCCGGCGATGATAAAGGTGCTGGAAGTGGTCCGCTTCGAGCTCGCGTACCGGTTTGGCCGCGGCTCGACCCTCTTCTACTTTCTGATCGTCTTCGCTCTCTGCATGACGTTCCTGCAGGCGATGAGCGGCGGCTCGCGCGATGACGGCAGTTTCAACGCGCCCTTCACCCTGGTGGTCCTGACGGTGTTCGGGAGCATGGTCTCGCTGGTGATGATGGCCGGATTCGCGGGCGATGCCGCGGCGCGCGATACGGAGACGCGCGTCGATGCACTCTTCTACACCGCTCCGATCGGCAAGCCCGCCTACCTCCTCGGCCGCTTTCTCGGCGCCTTCCTCATGAGCGCGTTGCTCCTGCTGGCGTTGCCCATCGGCGGCCTGCTGGCGACGAAGATGCCGTGGGTCGATCCGGCCGGCGTGCTGCCGTTTCGTCTCTCCGCGCACCTCGCACCCTATCTGCTGTACGCGCTGCCGAACGCGTTCATCGCCACGGCCGTGCTCTTCGCGGCCGCGTCGCTCACGCGGCGCGCCACCGCGAGCTACGCGGCCGGCGCGCTGCTCTTCTTCACCGCGATCGTCTGCGGGAAGCTTCTGGCGCCGCGGTTCGGACTGGAGGTGGCCACACTGCTCGACCCGTTCGGCTATGCAGGGGTCAACGCGCTGATGGTCTCGCTCACGGCGCTGCAGAAGGACACGTTCGCGCTGCACGTCAACGATGCGCTCCTCGCGAACCGCGTGCTGTGGTTCGGAATCTCGATGGCGATGCTCGCTGCGGCGTACACGCGCTTCCGCTTCGCCCATCACGCCGCTGGCGAACACGGAACGCGGAACACGGAACACGGAACGACAGGAGCGGCGAACGTTCCGCCGGCGCGACGCCAGTTTCAAACGGCGACGCGGCTGCGGCAACTGCGCGCGATCACCATGCGCTCGTTCCGCGAGCTCCACGGCAGCCGCGCCTGGTGGATCGTGCCGCTGCTGGCGTTGCTGTTCATCCTGGAGGCGCCGGGACTCGCTCGAACGGAGCTCGGCATCCCGCAGTCACTGTCCACGGCGCGGCTGCTCGACTTTCTGTCGAGCGATGTCTCCGTGCTGGTCACGCTGCTGATCGCGCTCTCGGTCGGAGAGCTGGTGTGGCGGGAGCGTGGTGCACGCATGGAGGCGCTCAGCGGAGTCACGCCCGTCCCCGATGCGCTGGTGGTCGCAGGGAAGTTCCTCGGCCTGGCGATGATGCTCACCGCCGCGCTGACGATCTTCTTCGGCGCCGGCCTGGCCGTGCAGACGATCTACGGCGCCGATCGCTATGACCTCGCCGTCTACCTGCGCGTCCTCTACACGCTGCTGCTGCCTGAGTATCTGATCGCCGCCGCGCTGGCGACGCTCGTTCACGTGCTCGTGAATCAAAAGTACGTCGCCAACGTGATCGTCGTGCTCGTTCCGGTCGTGCAGGATCTCCTGCGGCGGCTCGGAGTCGAGGACGGTCTGCTGCTGTACGGCAGCCTGCCGCCGTGGATGTACTCGGACATCTCCGGCTTCAGTCCGACCACCGAAGGGCGGCTCTGGTTCACGCTCTACTTCGGCGGCTGGGCGCTGCTGCTGATGCTTGCGGCGTATCTCTTCTGGGTTCGCGGCGAGGAGCGCGATCTGCGGCAGCGAACTGCAGTGGCGCGTCGGCGCTTCACACGCGCCGTGGCGATGGCCGCGGCGGCGGCGATGATCGTCGTCGTCAGCGCCGGCGGCTTCATCTTCTACAGGACGCACGTGCGCGAGCCGTACCGGACGAACCGCGCGATCGAGGAGCGCCGCGCAGAGTACGAGCGCCGGTACGGCCGCTACGCGTCGCTGCCGCAGCCGGTCATCGCCGCGACGAAGCTGCAGGTCGAGTTCTACCCGCGGCAGCGCACTGCGACGATTCTCGGCAGCTATCGTCTGGAGAATCGCGGCCGCACGCCTATCGACGCGATCCACGTGGCCACGTCTTCCGGCAGCGAGCGGACAGCGGTTTCCTTCGACCGCGCCGCGCGTCTCGCGGTCGACGACGGTCTCGACTACCGCATCTACACCCTCGGTCGCGCGCTGCAGCCCGGCGAGTCTCTCCAGATGCATTTCCGCGTCGAGATCGCATCGCAACTCTTTCGGACTCAGGGGAGACCACCGGTGGTCGGCAACGGCTCGTTCATCACCCATCGTCCGCGCGAAGGCGATCACTGGATTCCGATCGTCGGCTACGAGGCCGCGCGCGAGCTCAACGATCCGGTGCTCCGCAAAAAGTACAAGCTGCGCGCACGTCCGCGGTACCCACGCCTCCGCGACGCAGCGGCGGAGCAGAAGGGCTACGAGACCACCACGCTCGAGACCATCATCGGCACGGACGCGCCGCAGATCGGCGTCGCGCCCGGCACCTTGCGCCGCCGCTGGAGCGTGCATGGACGCAGCTACGTGCACTACGTCACCGACGTTCCGATCAGTAACGCCTGGACCATCACCTGCGCCGACTACGCCGTGCGGCGCGCACGCTGGCGGCCGGCGATCGGCTCCCAGCAGCCGGTCGACATCGAGATCTTTCATCACCCGACCCATACCGCGAACCTGGAGCGCATGATCCACGGCGTCGAGGCGTCGCTCGAGTACGACACGCGCGTGTTCGGGCCGTATCCATACCGGCAGGTGCGGCTCGTGGAGTATCCGAGCGATCCGGCCATCGCCGGGATGACGGCGCACAGCGGGTTGCTGACGTATGCCGAAGGCTTCGCGGTGCTGCGTCCTGCAGCCGTCGACTTTCCGTTCGCGGTCGTGTCGCACGAGATGGGTCACCAGTGGTGGGGACATCGGCTGACGCCGGCGTTCGTCGAAGGCGCGCCGTTCCTGACGGAGAGCCTGGCCTGGTACAGCGGCATGCTCGTCGTCGAAGAGACGTTCGGCCGCGATCACCTGCAGCGGCTGCTCGACCTGATGCGCGCCGACTACCTGCGGCCGAACCAGCCGCGCACCGTTCCGCTGCTGCGCGCCGTCGATCAGACCGACGCGTATCGGCGCGGTCCGTTCGCCATGTACGCGCTGCGCGAGGCGGTGGGCGTCGAGCCGGTGAATCGCGCGCTGCGGAACCTGCTGGCGAAGTTCCCGCCCGGTCGCGCGCCGTATCCGACCTCGCTCGATTTCTACGCGGAGCTGCGCGCGGTGACTCCTGCGTCGTCGCACGCACTGCTGCGAGATCTGTTCGAAGAGATCACGTTCTGGGAGCTCAGCGCCCGGCGCATCGCCGTGCAGAAAAGCGGGCCTCGCGCATACCGGGTCACGCTGCAGGTCGAGGCGCAGAAGCTGAAGGGCGACAGCAGCGGAACGGAGCGGGCGGTGGCGATGAACGATCTCGTGGAGATTCTCATCTACGACGCCCAACGCCGGCCGCTCCATCGCGCCACGCACCGCCTGCGCTCGGGCGTGCAGACCATCGAGCTCACCGTCGCACGTCCGCCGGCCGGCGCGATCGTCGATCCCGATCACGAACTGCTCGACCGGCGGCCGGAGGACAACGAGGTGAAGGTGGAAGAGTGACGCCAGAGTCCATTCACGCAGAGAAGAATGGAGAGGAACGAGGTCACTCCGATGAGCAGCATTCCGGAGATGAAGAAGAAGGCACCGGGCGACTTGGCGAACGAAGCGCTCAATCCTCTGCCGATCATGTGCGAGGCGGGAATGCACAACCCGATCAGCGATCCGAGGAAGACGATGATGTAGCCGGAGCGGCGGCCGGCGAGGATGAGCGTGGCGTACAGCCAGATCGCGTACATCGGAATGGCCGTGACCAGGTTGCCGACTCCTCCTCGTTCGATTCCTCGAACGATGTCCTCGGTCAGGTGCAACATGCTGAAGACGATCGACAGCAGCGAGGCCACCATCAGCGTGCGGTCCTTCATCGGAGCTCTCCCTTCGCACCGGCCGCGATCGGTTCGCGCGCGATGCGCACGCGCACCATCCAGTAGAACATCGCCGCGAACAGCAGGAGGATCGGCAAGGCTCGCATCCAGCCGGTCGTGAACAGGGGAGGCAGCACTCTCGCCACGCGCTCGCGAATCGAGAAGAACGATCCCGCCGCGATGAACAGCGCGAAGCACATGCGCCACAGATGACGGTGGAGGCGCGCGCCTCCGCGAAGCACGCCGACGCGAACCATGCGCACGTCGCCCGCCGCGGCGAGGAGCAGGATCGCGGCGAGGACGAACGACATCACCCCGATCGTGCGAAAGGGAACGCCGCCGGAAGAGCGCCCCGGATCGCTGACTTTCTGCAAGCCGCCGGCGATGGAGACGAGTGCCAGAGCGAGTGCCACCGTCAGCGAGGCGATGTTGATCGTCCGCGTCCAACGCGACGGCCGGCGTACCGCCGCCACGGCCGTGCCGACGAAATACATCGACATCAGCGCCGCGACCACGTTGGCCGGCGAGGCAGTCTTGAGCAGTTCGAGAATCGAGGCGCTGATGCCCATGACCAGCATGGCGTAGACGAACAACATCCCGCTGCGGCGGTGCACGCTGCCGCCTTTCCGGAACAGGAGCGCGACGGCACCGAGAATCATGGCGGCCGCGCCGGCGGCGATGTGAATGGCCAGAAGCATCACTTACTCCGTTTCCTCGGCGTCACCCGCTTCGAAGCGGAGAATGTCGCCCGGCTGACAAGCCAGCACCTCGCAGATCGCCTCGAGCGTCGAGAAGCGGATCGCCTTTGCCTTGCCGGTCTTGAGGATGGAGAGGTTCGCCAACGCCATCCCCACGCGATCGGCCAGCTCGGTCAGCGTCATCCGGCGATCGTGAAGAACATCGTCGAGCTTCACGGTGATCGGCATGTCAGACGATCCCTTCGAGGTCCTCGCGCATGAGCGTGCCCTGCGCGAAGACGCGGGCGAGCAGGAAGGTGAGGAGGACCGCCAGCCAGCCGCTGATCGAGAAGCCGGCGTTCAGATGCAGCGGGTGCGCGGGATTCGAAAGCGCCTTGCCGATCGCGCCGACGATGACGCTGATCACCTGCAGCGCCAGCAGCACCCAGGCGATGGTCTGCAACCGTTGCGCGTTCGCGCTCACGAACGGATCTCCGGCGCGGAGCGTCTCCACGATCGCCACCATCCGCTTCAGCACGACATGGTTGAGCGGAATGGTGACGAGCCCGAGGATGGCGACGAGGCGGAGCCCCATCACCAGCCGCGCGGCCTCGGGCGAGGGCGCGAGGTGGAAGGAGCGGAGGATCCATTGCTCGTGCGGCAGGACGAGCAGCAGGGCGAGGATCCCCAGGCCGAGGAGCCAGTTCAGCGGGATGAGGAGCCGCAAGGCCCCGTAGGTGATGGGGAGTGCGGCCGACGAGGAGAGGCGCGGTTCAGTCATATCGAATATCAATACGTCCGTTATCGAGATTCGTCAAGTAAAATATCGAATTGCGATGTGCGCGAGATCGTGAAACAGCATCACTGAACCGCTCGGCGCCGCGTGGGAGTAACCGCACTGCGAACCCGGTTGCCATCAGTGATCCCGCCTCCTCCTCTCTCTTCGTCATCCACCGTCGACTGATTGCATGGCTGTCGCGACCGGTTGAAGTCAGGAGAGGCAATTCATGGCCACACCGGCCGGCATTCCCACTCGCAAGCGCAGCGCTCGCGCGCAACACCTGCTCTCCGGCAGCACGCCGGCGATCGCGGACATCCAGAACTTCGCGCAGGACGTCTTCGACACCGTGCGCGAGCCGCTGCTCATCCTCGACGCCACGCTGCGCGTGCACTCGGCGAACCGCGCCTTCTACGAGAGCTTCGGCGTCGAGCCGGCCGAGACCGTCGGGCGTCTGGTGTACGAGCTCGGCAACGGGCAGTGGAACATCCCCGATCTGCGCACGCTGCTCGAAGACATCCTGCCGATGAGCTCCGTCTTCAACGACTACGAGATCGAGCACGAGTTTCCCGTCATCGGCCGGCGGATCATGCTCCTCAACGCGCGGCAGCTCCGGCACGGCAGCCACGCCGACCTGCTGGTGCTGGCGATGGAAGACGTCACCGAGCGCCGCCGCGTCGAAGCGGACGTGGCCAAGGCTCGCGAGGCGGCCGAAAACGCGAACCGCACCAAGAGCCTCTTTCTCGCGAACATGAGCCACGAGCTGCGCACGCCGCTCAACGCCATCCTCGGCTTCTCGGAGATGCTGCAGGAAGAAGCGACCGACCGGAACCTGAACGACTTCAACGCCGACCTGCAGAAGATCACCACCGCCGGCCGCCACCTGCTTGGCCTCATCAACGACATCCTCGATCTGTCGAAGATCGAAGCCGGCAAGATGGAGCTGCACCTCGAGTCGTTCGACATCGCCTCGCTGATGGACGAGGTGGCGACGACGATCGAGCGGCAGGCCGCGAAGAACGGCAACACGCTCGAGATCGTCTGCCCGCCCGACATCGGCGCGATGTGGGCGGACCTGAGCAAGGTGCGCCAGGGGCTGTTCAATCTCGTCTCGAACGCGGCCAAGTTCACCCGCGACGGCCACATCTCCGTCGTGGCCAAGCGCCAGATGATGGACGGCACCGACTGGATCGTCTTCCGCGTCACCGACAGCGGCATCGGCCTCGGGCCCGAACAGCTGGTGCGCCTCTTCCAACCCTTCACGCAAGCGGACGCCTCCACCACGCGCAAGTTCGGCGGGACCGGCCTCGGCCTCGCGCTCACGCGGCGCTTCTGCCAGATGATGGGCGGCGACGTCACGGTGCAGAGCGTGGCCGGTGAAGGGAGCGTGTTCACGCTGCTCCTGCCGCTCACCATCACCCAGCCGGCGGTCGACGTCACGCTGCCGCCCGATCGCCGCGATCCGGACAGCAACGATGCCGAGCCGCTGCCGGCGCTCGGCACGTGCGTGCTCGTCATCGACGACGATCCGATGCAGCGCGACCTCATGCAGCGCTATCTGCAGAAGGAAGGCTTCACGGTGCGCACCGCAACCGGCGGCGCACAAGGACTGCGTCTCGCGCGCATGCTCCGTCCGGCTGCAATCACGCTCGACGTGATGATGCCGGACATGGACGGCTGGAGCGTGCTGTCGGCGCTCAAGGGCGACCTCACCCTGCGCGACATCCCGGTGATCATGCTGACGATGGTCGACGACCCGGTGCGCGGCTTCACCCTCGGCGCCTCGGAGTACGCAACCAAACCGGTCAACCGCCGCCGCCTCTCGCAGATCCTGAAGAAATTCACCTGCGTCCGCCCGCCCTGTCCGGTGCTCGTCATCGACGACGACGCGCTGACGCGCTCGCTCACGCGCGCCATCCTCGAGAAGGAAGGGTGGATCGTTTCGGAAGCGGAAAACGGGCGGGAGGCGCTGCGCTCGATGGAGAGCAACCGCCCCAGCCTGATCTTCCTCGACCTGCTGATGCCGGAGATGGACGGCTTCGCCTTCGCCGCCGAAGTGCGGGCGCATGCTGAATGGCGGTCGATCCCGATCGTGGTCGTCACCGCGCAGGACCTCACCAGCGAAGACCGGCGGAGGCTCAACGGCCACGTCGAGACGATCCTGCGCAAGCATGGCGACTCGCGCGACGCGCTGCTCCAGCAGGTGCGCGATCTTCTCGCCGGCAGCAACGTCTCGCGCGTCCACAGTAATGCGACGGAGGCTCGACGCTGATGACCACCATCCTGATCGTCGAAGACAACGAGATGAACCGCGACATGCTCTCGCGCCGGCTGCGCACGCGCGGCTATGAGGTGCTGCTCGCCGTCGACGGCGCCGACGGCATCGACGTCGCGCGCGCGACGCCGCCCGATCTCATCCTGATGGACATGAGCCTGCCGGTCATCGACGGGTGGGAGGCGACGCGGCGTATGAAGTCCGACGTGGCGCTCCAGGCGATCCCGATCATCGCGCTCACCGCGCACGCGATGGCCACCGATCGCGAGAAAGCGCTCGAGGCGGGTTGCGACGACTACGACACCAAACCGATCGAGCTCCCGCGCCTGCTGGCCAAGATGGAGACCCTGCTGCGGCTGCGGCTCGCGGAGCCTGCATGAGCGCGAATCCGATCCGGCCGGCCTCGCCGCAACTGCTGCACGACCTCCGCAGTCCGCTGAATCAGATCATCGGCTACTCGGAGATGCTGAGCGAGGATGCGCAGGCGCAGCAGCGCCACGACGTGGTGACGGACCTTGCGCGCATCGGCGCCGCCGGCCGCCGCGTGCTCGAGCTGCTCGACGAGCACTTCACCTCGCAGCCGGAACGCCCCGAACGGCGCCGGCTCGTTGCGGTCGCCGAAGAGCCCGCGCCGGAAGGAACGGCGCTGATGCAGCCGAAGATGGTGCCGGGCCGCCTGCTCGTGGTGGACGACGACGCCGCCAATCGAGACGTGCTCTCGCGCCGCCTGACACGGCAGGGTCACCACGTCACCACCGCCAGCACCGGCGTCGACACGCTGCGCCTGCTGCACGAGCAGCCGTTCGACGCGGTGCTGCTCGACATCATGATGCCGGACATGGACGGCTACGAGGTCCTCGGGCACATCAAGGCCGACGACGCGCTGCAGCACATCCCGGTGATCATGATCTCGGCGCTGAGCGAGGTGCAGTCGGTGGTCCGCTGCATCGATGCCGGTGCCGAGGATTACCTGACCAAGCCCTTCAACCCGGTGCTCTTGCGCGCGCGCATCGGCGCGTCGCTGGAGAAGAAGCGAGGCCGCGATCGCGAGACCGCGCTGTACGAGCAGCTCCAGCAGAACTACAAGCGCCTGCAGGAGCTCGAGAAGATGCGCGACGACATGCGCAACATGATCGTCCACGACCTCCGCACGCCGCTGACGTCGCTCATCGTCGGGCTGGAAATGATCGGCGAGGACGGCCTTGACGACGTGCAGCGCGAGATGACCGGGATCGCCACCAGCGGCGCGAAGACGCTGCTGGCCATGATCAACGACCTGCTCGACGTCGAGAAGATGGAGTCGGGCCACACCACGCTGCACTACGAATCGATCGTGCCGTCGGAGCTGATGTCGGGCGCGATCAATCAGGTGGCTTCGCTCGCGAAGATCGAGGAGACGTCGCTCCTCGTCGAGCTCGCGCCCGACCTGCCGCGATTCGAGGGCGACGCGAGCAAGCTCACGCGCACGCTGGTCAACCTGATCGCGAACGCCATCCGCTTCACGAACCACGGCACGGTCACGGCCGCGGCGACGCTGTGGCGCGAGCAGATCCGCTTCACCGTCCGCGACACCGGCTCCGGCATTCCGGCCGCGGCGTTCGAGCGGATCTTCGAAAAGTTCGGGCAGGTCGATCGCCGCAGCAAGGTCGGCACCGGCCTCGGGCTGGCGTTCTGCAAGCTGGCCGTCGAAGCGCACGGCGGCAAGATCGCGGTGGAGAGCACCCTCGGCGCCGGCAGCACGTTTTCCTTCACCATCCCGCTGATCGCAAGTCCCGCTTCCGCCTGACCGGTCACGAAGTGATGCCGGGATGCAGGCCGAGGTAGATGGCGATGAAGTCGCAGTCGTTGGCGATGAAGTGCGCGGCGATCGGCGCGAGCAGGTTTCGTCCCGTCGCCAGATAGAGGATGCCGAGAAGGACTCCTTGCACCGCGGCCTGCACCGCGCCCGATTCGCCTTGGTAGATGTGAGCGAGGCCGAAGGCGGTGTTCACGGCCACGATCGACGCGACCCAGGCGAGGCGGTTGTCGCCGAGAATCTCCGCCACGCGCGTCAACGCATAGCCGCGCCACACCATCTCTTCGCCGAAGGCGGCGAGGACGAGGTTGAGGGCGATCAGGATGGCGAGCAGGCGAGCGTTGCCGACGAGGCTCTTGAACACGTTCAGATCGGGATAGCGGCCGGTGAGGCGATAGAGCAGAGGATTCTCGACGAAGAATTCGAACGCCCAGAAGGCGACCCCGGCGGCGGCTCCGATGGCGAGAAGGCGCAGCCAGCGGCGATCGAACTGCAGGCCAGCGTCGCGCCAGCCCGAGCCGCGCAGGCGCAGGGAAATCCAGGCGACGAGGAAGAGGAACGGCGTCTTCGACAACGGGATGAGATCGGCGCCGTCGGCCCAGAAGATCAGGGCGAACAGCGCGAGCTCGATCGGGAAGAGATAGAGGCTGCGGCGCGCGGCGCGCGGATCAGTCGCGGTCATGTGAGGACGCTCCGTTCATTACGATCTCGATGACGAGCCTGCGCGCTTGGCGCGAGGCGAAGGCGATCGACGCGGCCGCCAGTGCGAGCAGGCCGATGGCGAACCATGGGGTGAAGAGCGGCACGCCGCCGCGGCTGCCGAGGAGCCGGAGCTGGATGTCGTCGGGGCCGAGGCGGAAGAGGCCGACGGCGTGAGGTTGGAGCAGACTGCCGACGGCGACGACGATGGCGAGCGCGCCGAGGAGCGCGGCCAGTAGCGTCGACGCCGAACGCCAGGCCAGACGCCAGCCCCGCGAGAGCAGCGCCAGCATGGCCCGGCCGGTTTGACCGAAGCCGGCGTCGCGCGGCGGATCGCGGAAGATCGCCTCGCCGGCGAGCGGCGCCAGGAACTCGCGCGGATCGCCGATGCGCTCGAGCGCGGCCTGCAGCCGTTCGTATTCGCCAGGGCCGTCGTCGTGAGCGACCAGCTCGTACACGTGGGCGGTGAGATCGTCGAGCAGCTCGCGCCGCACGCCGCTGGAAACGGAGCTCAGCATCAGCTCGACGCGCAACCGGAACCGGCGCCAGGCATCGCGCGCCTTCGGGTCATGGAACATCGCTGCCGCTCCTATCGTGCAGGATTGCATCGACGCCGCTCGCGAACTCCGTCCAGGCGCGCTTCATCTCCGCGAACGCGGCGCGGCCGTCGGCCGTCAATGCGTAATATTTCCGGGCGGGACCGCGCTCGGCCGCTTCCCACCGCGTGCGCACGAGCCCTTCGGCCTTGAGGCGCACCAGGATCGCGTAGAGCGTGCCGTCGCTGACTTCCACACCGGTGCTGGTGAGGATGTGCTCGACCAGCTCGTAGCCGTAGTACTCGCGCTTCGACAGCGCCGACATCACGATCAGCACCAGCACGCCCTTGCGGGCCTGGGAGTCCCAGTTGGCCAGGAAGCGGCGGTTCTTCGACATCGCCATCGGTCCTCAGTATACAGGACTATCTAGCGATGCGAGATACCCAATCGCGAAGTTGGTATACGGTATACCAATGGCTACACTGCCGCCGATCTCGCGCACGGGACTCTCGCACGAAGCTTCCGACACGCTGCGGCGGCTCATCGTCACCGGCGATCTGAAGCCGGCGGAGCGGCTGGTCGAGCGCGACATCGCCGTGCAGCTCGGGATCAGCCGCACGCCGCTGCGCGAGGCGTTCTTCCGGCTGCGGCAGGAAGGCTTGCTCAGCGAGTCGCCGGGGCGCGGGCTGTTCGTCAGTCCGCTCAACGAGGCGGAGATCACCGAAATCTACCAAGTGCTGGCGGCGCTCGAGCGGATGGCGGTGCTGCACACGCCGCGGGTCGAGCCGGAGATGCTGGCGCTGCTGAAGAGAGCGTCGGAGAAGCGGGCGGCGGCGGGCGGCAACGTCCAGCGCACCATCGCCGCCGATCTGATGTGGCACGAGGCGCTGACCGGATTCACGTCGAACCGGCGCGTGGTGCAGATGCTGCGCGCTCCGCGCGCGCTGGCCGAGCGCTACGAGCGCGCCTTCTTCCGCATCCCGACGAACCGCGACCGCTCCGCGCGCGAGCATCGCGAGATCGAGAAGCTCGTCCGCGCCGGCGACCTCGCCGCCGCCGCGGCGCGCATCGAGAAGCACTGGCTCGACAACATCGAGGCGATGTCGGCCGCCATCGCCCAGCCGGCGCGCGGCGAGAGGAGAAAACGATGAATGGTGGGAGTGTCGCGAAGCGCGCAGCAGAAAGCGGCGAAATCCGCAGCGGTTTACTCGCCGCTGGGTCGACGATCACCAGCATCTCGCCAGCCCGGCCGGCGCGCTGCTCGGCCGCGCGTTTCCGCGGGTGACGATGCAGATCGCGCAGGCGGTGCGCGCCGAGAGGAGAAAACGATGAACCGATGGATTGCCGCAGTGGCGCTGCTCGTGGCGCTGACCGGAAGTGCGCAGGAAAAGCCGGCGCCGGAATCCGCGCCAAAAGCCGCGCCCGTCTACTCGCCGCTGGTCGACTATCACCAGCATCTCGCCAGCCCGGCCGGCGCGGCGCTGCTCAACCGCGCCCTGCCGCCGGTGACGCTGCCGCCCGCGATCGAGCAGGTGATGACCACCATGACCGCGCATTGGAACGAGCCGGCCGCGCTCGTGCCGCTCTACACCGATGACGTCATCGTCCTCGCGAACAAGCAGGACACGCGCCGCGGCTTCGTGCGCGGCGCGAAGGCGGCAGGCGAATACGCCGGCACGCTCTACGGCCGTCCGTACCGCATCACGCCGGTGATCTACGCGCCGGAAGGCAACCGCGCGCAAGTGGCCGGCTACTTCACCCGCGGCGAAGGCGACGCGGCGCGCAACTTCGGCTACTTTTACTTCGTCCTGGTCAAACAGGCGGACGACAGTTGGCGCATCGCCGCCGACACGCGCAGCTTCGATCCGCGTCCGTCGTACTTTCAGGAGCCGATCTCCGGGCAGCAGCTCCTCGGCCTCCTCGACGAAGCCGGCATTCGCCAGGCGGTCGTCCTCTCCGACGCCTACTGGTTCGACTCTCCCGAATACGTCTGGCCGACCGAAACGCCTGCAGAGATCTACGCGCATGTGCGCGCCGAGAACGACTGGACGGCGCAGCAGGCGCTCGCTTCCGGCGGACGGCTGATCGCCTTCTGCAGCTTCAATCCGCTCGCCGACCACGCGCTCAAAGAGCTCGAGCGCTGCGCGGCCGGCGGCGTCTTTCGCGGGCTGAAGCTGCACCTGCAGATGGCCGGCGTCGACCTCCACGATCCGGCGCACGTGGCCAAAGTGCGGCAGGTCTTCGCCGCCGCCGATCGTCTCCGCTTCCCGATCATCGTGCACGCGCAGACCGTGACGAACTACGACCGCGCCGCGGCGCAGATCTTCCTCGACCAGGTCGTCTCCGCGGCGCCGCACATCCTCGTCACCATCGCCCATCTCTGGGGCGGCGGACCGTTCGCCGCGGAACCGCTCGCGGTCTACACGAGCGCGGTCGCGGCCGGGCATCCGTCGACGCGCAATCTCTACTTCGACGTCGCCGAGGCGGCGCTCGTGGCCGGCGACTCCGTCGAGCTGCGGCAAGCCATCGCCGATGCGATCCGCCGCATCGGGCCGCGGCGCGTGGTCTTCGGCTCGGACGCGGTCGGCCAATCGGCTCTGGCGCCGCTCGCGGCCACCACGCAGTTCCGGCAGAACATCCCTCTGACCGAGGAGGAGTTCGCCACGATCGCGGCGAACGTGCTGCCGTACCTGCGGCCGCGCTGAAGCGATCTCATCGAATACGTCCAGCAGAATCAGCGCTTTACGCGTTATCTCTGCATGGAAATCGCAGTCCTCAGAATACTCTGAGGAGGAGGTGACGTTTTCCTTTCGCGAAACCCGTGCGATTAATTGTTGACAAAATCCCTCCAGTTTTTATCATCATGTCAGGTACGCCAAGGCAGATTGTGATGGGTGAGGAGTCGGTCTATGGCTTTTGAGAAGTGGGAGCCGCATCCTGAGTTCGAGCGCTTCCCGGCCTCGGCGACCATCGTGCAGTCGCGGCTGATCCGCCTGCCGTCGCCCGTGGCCAACCTGCTGCGGCTGCGCGGCAAGACGAGCGCGAATCTCTACTACGACAAGAAGCGCAAGGTCATCGCCATCAAACCCCTCGACAAAAAAGAAGAGGGCGCGGCGAAGATCCGCCAGTCGGAAAAGTCGACATCGCTGCACGTCCCCGGCTTCTTCCGCACCTACGACATCTCGGTGCCGGGCATCAAGCGCTTCCACTGCTGGTACGACGAGAAGGAGCGGATGGCGATGATCGACATCTCGCGCCCGTCGCCGCGCGGCAGACCGGCCGGAACCTAAGACGCAAAGGAAAAGGGCGGCCGCGAGGCCGCCCTTCGTTTGTTGCGTTGCGATCGGCGCGTCAGTGGCGAACGGCGCGCGCGCGCGTCGGCTGCTGATACATGATCGAGCGGATCTGCCGCACCGTGTCGTCCGACATCGTCCAGCCGGAGCCGTCGGTGACCGTCTGGCCGGTGATGGTCTGCGGGAAGAAGCCGCCGTTGTTGGCCATGAGCTGACCGAGGCCGGCGACCGGGATGCGCGTGCCGTAGCCGGCGTTGATCGCCTTGATGTACTCGTTGGCGAAGAGCATGTAGCCGGCGTCGGTGAGATGGAATCCGTCGAGGCTGTAGAAGCCGCCGGTGATGAAGTCCTTGCTGATCCGCACCGGTCCGACCTGGAAGCCGTGGCTGACGCGGTTGAAGAGACCGGCGATGTCGGCCACCGGGATGCCGCGCGCGCCGGCGATGTCGGTGATGGCCTTGTTGTACTCGGCGACGCGCGCGGTCACCTGCGCGAACTCCGCGGCCGTGACGACATCCGCATCCGGCAGCGGCTCGCCGACGTGCGGCAGCGCGTTGAACGGCGGGATGTTCTTGAACGCGGCCGGCAGGCCGTAGCCCTGGGCCAGATCGGCGCGCGCGTGCAGCAGCACGAAGTCGTTCGGCGTGAGCTGCGCGACCGTGTCGCCGGTGCGGGCGATGAAGAAGATCGGCTGCCCGTTCGGGCCGAGGATCGGCTGACGCGTGTTCGGGTCGACCAGCAGCGGCGGCACGAGCGAGATGTACGGCACCGCGGCCACCGGCAGGTTGCCGAGGACCATGCCGGCATTCGGCGCGCCGGTGGCGAGCTTGTTGACGAGCGCTTCATAGCGCGCGCGGAAATCGGCGGCGCTGGTCATCGTGGCCGGCGTACCGGAGAAGGCGATGCTGAGATAGTCGTTGCCGCCGAGCCAGATGGCGATGAAGGTCGGGTGCAGCGCCAGCGCCTGATCGGGCGCCGTGCCGAGGCCGCGCAGGATGAAGCGCGAGAACGTCACCGGCGTCGGCTCGTTCGCCTGTGCCGGCTCCGCGCCGGTCAGCGCGAGCGTCGAGCCGATCGTGCCGCCGGGGATGCTCAGGTTGTTGTACGGCCGGCCGAAGCCGGTCATCAGCGGCACGCCCTGGCCCGGCGCCGGCACGATGGTCGGCGCGAGGTTCACGAGCTGCAGCTCCGGCCCGATGCCGGGGAACGAGACCAGCGGCTCGGCGAAGCAGTTGTCGGTGGCCGTGGCCGTGCGCGGGCAGATGGTCAGGCCGACCTGGCGCGCGATGACCGCGGGCCAACTGAACGGCTGATGACGCTCGTTGAGCGAGCTGCTCTCGACGCCGGCGCCGTAGCTGTCGCCGAGCGCCACGAAGCGGGAAAAGTCCGCCTTGCCCTGCACCGCGAACATCGGCGTCGCCGCCACCGCAGCGAACGCGATTGCTGCTGCAATTCTCCAATACGTTTTCATGAGGTCTCCTTTAGAAACGGTAGCCGACGTTCAAGCTCCAGAGCGTGGCGTCGGTTTGATACGTGCCGTTGAATCCTTCCGTGTTGCGGCCCTGGGTGCTGCGGTCCTTGAAGTGCAGGATGAACAGCGCGCCGTCGACGATGAACGGGCCGTGGTGGAAGCCGGCGCCGATGTTCGCGCCGACGCGATCGGAGTCGGGGAGCAGCGGGCTGACCGCCTCCACCGGCTGCGGGTTCTGGTCGTACAGCACGCCGAGGCGCACGTCCCACGTGTCGTTGATGCGCTTGTTCGTGCCGAGGCGATAGGCCGACGAGTCGTCCCAGTTCTGCGGGCGCACCACGTCGGGCGACGTTTCGAAGTTGATCGGGAGCGCCTTGAAGCGGCTCCAGGTCATGTGCGTGATGTCGAGCTCCACGTCCCATCCGGCCACGCGCGTGGCGGCGCCGACGGCGTAGATGGCCGGAAACGGGATCGTGGTGGTGATGCCCTGATCTTTCGGAATGCTCGGCGCGACGAGCTGGTCGAGCTGCGCGTTGCCGGTGGAGATCTGCGTGAAGTCGGCCTCGCCGTCGAGATCGATGTCCATCGGCGCGCGATAGGAGGCGCCGAGGCGGAAGCGCTCGCTCGGCTTGAACAGCACGCCGAGGTTCCAGCCGGTGTCGGAGCCCCAGTCGCTGGCCAGACGCGCGTTGCCGATGTCGCTGATGCGGCCGGTGAACGGGTTGATGAACGGCAGCGCGAGATTCTGATTGAGGACCACTTTCGCGCGGCGATACTCGAGACCGCCGCCGACGGCGAAGACGCCGTTCGAGGTCTGCCAGGCGATGGCCGGCTCGACCGAGGTCGTCTTCAGGTCGGCGTCGCGCGAGATGAAGCGGCCGGCCCACGGATCCTGCCAGTCGGTGCGCAGACCGAACGCGGCGAAGACGCCGATGCCGACGGTGATGTTGTTGCCGATCGGCACGACCGCGTACATGTTGGGCGGCACGAACGTGTGGCGGTCGTACTTGCCGGTGGTGCCGGAAGTGAACTCGCTGTTCGGATCGCCGCGAAACTCGTTCGTGAAGTTGATGAATGTCGCGCCGGCGAGCACCGACAGGTCGCGCTGCTGCGCCATGCCGGCCGGGTTGTAGAAGATCGCGCTCGGGTCGTCGGCGGTCGCCGCGAACGCGCCGGACATACCGGTGGCCTTTGCACCCTGCTCGAAGATCGAGAAGCCCGCGGCAAAGGCGGCGCTGCTCACGAGGCAGGTGAGGATGAGGACGACGATGAATCGAAGGGATCGCAAAATGACCTCCTAAGTCATGCGTTTCAGAGGATTACGGCAGCCCGGGAAACGGCCGGGATCATAGCATCCGCCCTCGGTTTCGCGAGCGTCATTCATTCAAGAGCTCGCGTAGGATTTCGTTGGCGAGATCGGCTTTCGCCTTGCCGCCGGTCTCCTTCATCAACTGCCCGACCAGAAATCCGAAAATCTTCGCGGTGCCGCCGCGGTACTGCGCGACCTGTTCCGGGTGACGCTCCACGATGCGCCGCGCCGCCTCGCGGATGGTCTCGGGATCGCTGATCTGCGCGAGGCCTTTGCGCTCGACGATGCGCTCCGGCGCGTCGCCGCTCGACGACATCTCCTCGAACACGTCCTTCGCCGCCTTGCCGCCGATCGCGCCGCTGTCGATCATCGCGATCAGCTTCGCGAGCATGGCCGGCGTGACTTTGTAGTCGCGCAGCTCGATCTTCGTTTCATTGAGCACGCGCAGCACTTCGTTGCGCACCCAGTTCGCCGCCGCGCGCGCGTTGCCGCCGCGCGCGGTCTCCTCGAAGTAGTCGGCGACGTCGCGATGCATCACCAGCACCTCGGCGTCGACGGCGGTCAGTCCGTACTCGCGCTGATAGCGCTCGACGCGCGCGTCGGGCAGCGCCGGCAGCGCGGCGCGCACCTCGTCGATGAATGCGTCGTCGATCGCGAGCGGCAACAAATCAGGGTCGGGGAAGTAGCGATAGTCGTGCGCTTCTTCCTTCGAGCGCATCACGCGCGTCTCGTTCGCGGCCGGGTCGTAGAGCCGCGTCTCCTGCACGATCGTGCCGCCGCTCTCGAGCACTCCGATCTGCCGCTCGATCTCATGTTCGATCGCACGTCCGAGGAAGCGAAACGAATTGAGGTTCTTCACCTCGGTGCGCGTGCCGAGCGGCTCGCCTTTGCGCCGCACCGACACGTTCGCGTCGCAGCGCAGCGAGCCTTCCTCCATGTTGCCGTCGCAGACCTCGGCGTACATCAAAATCTGGCGCAGGCGCGTGAGATACGCGTTGGCCTGCTCGGCGCTCGTGATGTCGGGCTCGGTCACGATCTCGACCAGCGGCGTGCCGGCGCGATTGAGGTCGACCAGCGAGCCGTCGCGCTCGTGCAGCAGCTTGCCGGCGTCTTCTTCCATGTGGATGCGGCGGATGCGTACGCCGAGGACCTGGCCGTCGGTGGCGAGCGGCCGGTCGAATTGGGAGATCTGGTATCCTTTCGGTAAATCCGGATAGAAGTAATTTTTCCTGGCAAAGACCGAATGGCGATGAATCGTGCAGCCGGTGGCCACACCCATGCGCACGGCCAGCTCCACGGCGCGGCGGTTGAGCGCCGGCAGCGCGCCGGGATAGCCGAGGCACACCGGGCAGACGTTGGTATTCGGCGGCGCGCCGAAGGCCGTCGCGCAGCCGCAGAAAATCTTCGTACGGGTGAGCAGACGGGCGTGCACCTCCAGTCCGATCACCGCTTCCCAGGCCGCGTTTGTCATGGCCGCGCGATTATAGGAATAATGAGTTCCTCGACGACGACCCCATGAGCCCCGCGGCCCAATTTCGCTATTGGAAGATCGGCACGATCGTGCTGGCGCTGGTGCTCTTCGCCGGCACCGTGGCCACCGCGCCGCTTTCGGTGACGCTGGCCGCGCTCTTCTTCGCCGCGCTGGTGCTGGTGGCTTCGTTTCTTCGCATCGAGAGCGGCGACACCTCCGTCGGCTTCGAAGCGGCCGTGGTCTTCGGCGCGATCATCATCTTTCATGGCCCGAGCGTGGCCCTGGTGTCGGTGCTGGTCGGCTGTGGTTTGTACGCGCTATATCAACGAGTGATACAGCACGCCTGGCGGCTCGATGCGGCGTACAACGCGGCGCAGCTCGCGCTGGCGTATTCGATCGTGGCGCTGCTCTACTCCGAGGCCGTGGCGCGCAATGCCGCGCCTCCGGCGAAGATGGCCGGCTTCACGCTGCTGCTGGTCGGGTATCTGGTCACGCATCTGCTGTTCGTCTCTGTGCGGCGCTACTTCGAGGAAGATGCGGCACCGATCGATTTCCGGCGCGTGCTCGTGCAGCAGGGAAAGACGCTGCTGCTGGCGACGCCGGTGGTGGCCATCGAGGTGATGCTGTACGGACGCTGGGGCGTGGCCGGTTTCGCCATCGCCTTCCTGCCGGTGCTGATCGTCGCCCATTCGTTGCGCAACGAGGCGGAGGCGGCGCAGCAGAACGCCGACCTGCTGCGGCGCAACAAAGAGCTGGCCATCCTCACCGAGAGCTCGACGCAGATCCTCTCCGCCGAGACCGATCACGAGACGCTGCGGCGCCTCATGTCGCTGCTCTCGAAGCTGGCGCAGATGAAAGCGTGCGCGGTGGTGACGTGGGAAGCGAACCCCGACGCGGCGGGCACGGTGTACCGCTTCGGCGAGTGCATGCCGACCGATCAGGAGATCCTCAAGTGGGTCGACTCGGCCGGCTTCGCGCAGTCGGCGCCGAGCCGCGCCTTCGTCTTCCAGAGCGACATGCGCCGCTTCCCGCTGTCGACCGGCCGCGCCATCCAGGTGCTGATCGGTATCCAGACGCCGGAGGTGATCTACGGCGTGCTGATTTTCGAGACGGAAGATCTCTCGATCCTGAAAGCGGGCAGCCTCAATCTCCTCACGCTGCTGGTGAATCAGACCGCGCTGTCGCTGCAGGACCAGCTCCTGCGCCGCGAGATGCGCGAGAAGACGATCCAGCTCGAGTCGCACGCGGCCACGATGACCACGATTCTCGACGTCTCGAACAGTCTGATCGGACAGTTCGACGTCGACGCGGCGCTCACGCGCATCGCCAACGCCATCCGCCGCGCCCTCGGCTTCGAAGTCGTCGTCTTCGCCATCCACGACGCGCGTCACGACGTCTACGTCCGCCGCGCGCACGCCGGCCTCGACGACGTGTGGGACGAGGTGCGGAAGAAGCACGTCACGCCGGGCGAGATCGCGGCGTTCTTCAATCCGGAGTTCAAGGTCTCGAATTCGTATTTCGTGTCGCACACCGCGGTGCGGCGCACCGAGGGTGATGTGTTCGTGCGGCCGGACGACGCGGATGATGGATTCCTGAAGCCCGACGAATGGCACGAGAACGACATGCTGCTCGTGCCGCTGATGGGCGCGGCCGACGGCGCGGCACACACCGATCACATGCTCGGCTACGTCTCGGTGCGCGAGCCGCACGACCGGCGCATCCCGACGCTCGAGAAAGTGCAGACCCTCGAGGTCTTCGCCACGCAGGCGGTGACGGCGCTGCAGTCGGCGCGGCAGTACGAAGAGATCAAGCGGCTCACCTTCATCGACGCGCTGACGCCGGCGTACAACCACCGCTTCTTCCAGGAGGCGCTGTCGAAGGAGATCAACCGCCATTCGCGCACCGGCCGCGAGCTCGCCCTGGCCATGCTCGACATCGACAACTTCAAGAAGATCAACGACACCTTCGGACATCCGGTCGGCGACGAGATCCTCAAAGGTCTGGTCGAAGAGCTGATGCGCAACGCGCGCGACAGCGACGTGGTGGCGCGCTACGGCGGCGAAGAGTTCGTGATCATCTTTCCGGAGACGCCGTCGACCTCGGCGCTCGGCGCGGCCAACCGGATGCGCGAGCTGGTCGAGCAGCGCGACTTCCTGCTGCCGCACCTCGGACGCACGCTGCACATCACCGTGAGCATCGGCGTGGCCGTCTATCCGGGCGACGGCATCACCAGCGCCGACCTGATCTCGCGCGCCGACGCGGCGTTGTACTGGGCGAAGAAGCACGGGAAAAATCAGGTCGCCCTCGCGGGCGATGTCGTCGACGCCGCGGCGAGCATGTAAGCTCTCGCGCCATGAAGCGCTTCCTGCTCCTGCTCGCGATCGCCGTTCCGCTCACTGCACAGAAACTCGACGAACGCATCACCACGATGCTGCCGTCGCTGCTCGAGACGTATCAGTCGCTGCACGCCGCGCCCGAGCTGTCGATGCAGGAGGCGAAGACTTCCGCCTTCGTCGCCCAGCGCCTGCGCGAGCTCGGCTACGAGGTGACGTATCCGTTCGGCAAGTACGCCGATCCGAATGCGACCTGCTACGGCGTGGTGGCCATCCTCCGCAACGGCAGCGGTCCGACGGTGCTGTTCCGCAGCGACATGGACGGGCTGCCGGTGACCGAGCAGACCGGCGTCGCCTACGCCAGCCGCAACGAAGGAGTGATGCACGCCTGCGGACACGACGTGCACATGACCACGCTCCTCGGCACGGCGAAGCTGCTGGCCGATCTCAAATCGCAATGGCGCGGCACGGTGATGCTCATCGGCCAGCCGGCGGAAGAGGTGGTGAAGGGCGCGTCGGGGATGCTCGCCGGCGGTCTGTACGAGCGCTTCGGCCAGCCCGATTTTTCGCTCGCGCTACACGACTGGTCGGCGCTCGAGTCGGGGAAGATCGGCTATCGCGCCGGGCAGTTCATGGCGGCGACCGACTCGCTGAACCTCACCATCCGCGGCGTCGGCGGCCACGGCGCGGCGCCGCAGTCGACGAAGGATCCGGTGGTGCTCGCGGCGGAGACGATCCTCGCGCTGCAGACCATCGCCAGCCGCGAGCGCTCGCCGCTCGATCCGGTCGTGGTGACGGTCGGCAAGATCGAAGGCGGCACCAAGCGCAACATCATTCCGGATGAAGTGCGACTGTTTCTGACGGTGCGCACGTTCCGTCCCGAGGTGCGGCAGCGCGTGCTCGAGTCGATCCAGCGCATCCCGAAAGGACTCGCGTTCGCGGCCGGTCTGCCGGACGACCGCGCGCCGGTTTACGAGCATCTCGATCACGAGTCGGTGGCATCGACGTTCAACGATCCGCCGCTCACCGAGCGCGTGAGCGCGGCCATGGCGCGCGAGCTCGGCGCCGCGAACGTGGTGCAGGTCGATCCGGCCATGGTGAGCGAAGACTTCGGTCTCTTCAGCCTCGGCGGCAAGATCCCGAGCGCGCTGCTGGTCATCGGCGCCGCCGATCCGGCCAAGCTCGCGACGAGCGCGCAGCCCGGCCTGCATTCGTCGAAGTTCGCGCCGAACGATCCATCGCTCGTGCTGCGCACCGGGATCCGCGCGGCGGTCTCCGGGATCACCGAGCTGTTGAAGCGTTAGCGGCGAGGCAGCGCAGCACTTCCGCCACCGACCACGCCTGCGCGGCGCAGCCGCGCGGCGTGAACGGCGCCTCGGCGTCGAAGACTTCGCTGATCGTGCCGATGCAGGCGTCGGTGAGGTGCGGGCGGAAGCCGGCCAGAAAACGCGTGGCGTCTTCGCCCGGATGGACTTTCTTCCACGCGTCGACGAACGGTCCGATCAGCCAGCCCCAGACCGTGCCCTGGTGATAGGCGGCGTCGCGCGCGCGCAGGTCGCCGTCGTACGCGCGTTTGTAGTCGGGATGATTGCGGCCGAGGGAGCGCAGGCCGACGGGCGTGAGCAGCTCGCGCTCGACCGTCGCGAGCACCGCCTCCCACTGTTCGCGCGCGAGCACCGGATGATCGAGGGCGATGGCGAAGATCTGATTCGGACGGAGCGCCGGATCGTCGGGATCGACGACGTCGTACAAATGCCCGCCGCCCTCGAACCAGAAGCGCGCGTTGAACGAGGCGCGCGCACGATCGGCGAGCTCGCGCATGCGCGACGCCGTCTGCGCGTCGCCTTCTTCCTCGAGGAAGGTCTGGGTGATGCGCAGCGCGTTGTAGTAGAGCGCGTTGATCTCGACGGCTTTGCCGCGCCGCGGCGTCACCACCCAGCCGTCGACTTTCGCGTCCATCCAGGTGAGCTGATAGCCCTCGGCACCTTGCGCGAGCAATCCGTCCTCCGGATCGACGCGGATGTTGAAGTGCGTGCCGCGCACGTGGTGCTCGATGATCGAAACCATCTTCGGCAGCAGCGCGCGCAGCAGCTCGCGATCGTTCGTCCAGCGGACGTAGCGCGCCACGGCGTGGAAGAACCACATCGTCGCGTCGGCGGTGTGATAGAGGCCGCCATGCTCACCCTCGGGGAAGAGATTCGGGATCAGTCCGTCGCGGATGTAGGAAGCGAAGGTGCGAAGGATGCTCGCCGCTTCGCGAAAGCGGTGCGTCGCCAGCGTCAGCCCTTCGAGGCTGATCATCGTGTCGCGGCCCCAGTCGGTGAACCAGTGGTAGCCGGCGATGACGGTGCGGGCGATGTTGCCGGCGGCCGCGGCTCGCGCTTCCTCCGCCGCGCGAGAATGCGGGCGGATCAGGAACTGGTCGGCGGCGAGGACGAGCTGGCCGGCGAAGTCGTCCTGCACGCCGGCGCGCGAGACGAGCCGCTCGCGCCGCTCGCGCTCCGCGGCCAGCGCGCTGTCCGGATCGAGCGCCTCCACGACGTCCCACGACTCGACCGAGGCCACGATCGCCGCGCTGCCACCGCGCTCGAGTCGCATGCGGATGATGCCGGGACTCCAGAGCGGGCCTTCGTGTTCGTAGCCGCGGTCGCGCTCGAGGCGGTAGAGCATCTGCTCGACACGCATCGGATGCTGGTCGAGCCGCGCGTCCGCGCCGATGAGCTTCAACCGCAGCGGCGGATGGCGCTCATCCTTAACAATCTCGATCCGGTCGCCGCTGACGTCGACGCGCCAGGCGTTGCCGGCGTCGTCGCCCAAGAGACCTTCGTGCGCACGGAAATTGAGCGAGGGACGGAGGCGTAATTCGACGCCGTCGCCGCTCAGCAAGTGGTACACGAGAAAGGTCGTATTTTGCTCGAACGGCATGACCACCCGTTTTTCCAATCGAACGTCGTCGACCGAGAAGCGCCAGACGGGGAGGCCTTGCTCGAGGGCGAATTCATCGAGGCATTCGGGATGGCGCACTGCGCGCGCGCCGAGCTCGTCGCCGCTGAGGCGCAGCACGCGGCCGTCCGGCAGCGCGAGCGATTCCTCGAGGTGGTTGAGCATCATGGTGCGGCCGAGAGGCGAGGGCAGTGCCGCGACGAGCTTGCCGTGAAAGCGGCGCGTGCAGGCGCCGCCGAGGGTGCCGGAGGCGTAGCCGCCGAGGCCGTTGGTCACCAGCCATTCGCGCCAGAGCAGCGCCTCATCCGCCTCACCCCGCCGCCATCCCACGAGCTCGATCACGCGGCGCGTCGGTGCGCAAGACGTGCCTGGCGTTCGGTGGTGAATGGGGGACGACGAGAGGCCTCCGGCGGCTGGGGCCGAGGGCCCCAGACCCCATCGATTGGCCTAGCCTCCGCGACACTGCCTTCCAAGCTGGCGACACTGTGTCGCGGAGGCTAGGCCAATAGACGGGGTC
>DASVQE010000106.1:0-75232 GCA_036389275.1 Thermoanaerobaculia bacterium | reverse complement strand
CTGGCTCGCCGGCCGCGCCGCTCCTATGATGTAAACGAATCCCGTGCTCGACCGTCCAACTTCCGTGAGAAGTAACGTGGCCGCGTTCCGACCGAACGATCCATCCGCCGTTCCCGCCGACCGCGAGCTGATCGAGCTGGTGATCGCCGGTCCGACGGTCGGCGCGTATCTGCTGCAGGCCTGGGCGCTGCGGCATGCCGAGGCGTCGATGGTGGCGGCGTACACGTACGTGCAGCCGGTGCTGGCCACGACCCTCGGCGCGGTGTTTCTCGGCGAGGAGATCCGCTCGGCCGTGCTCGTCGCGGCGGCGCTGATTTTCGCCGGCGTCTGGCTCGCCGGCCGCGCCGCTCCTATGATGTAAACGAATCCCGTGCTCGACCGTCCAACTTCCGTGAGAAGTAACGTGGCCGCGTTCCGACCGAACGATCCATCCGCCGTTCCCGCCGACCGCGAGCTGATCGAGCGGACGCTCGGCGGCGACGGCGGCGCGTTCGCGATTCTGGTCGAGCGCTATCAGCGCCGGATCTTCCGCGTGGCGTACGCGATCGTGCGCGACGAGTCGGAAGCGGACGCGATCACGCAGGACACGTTCGTGCAGGCGTACACGCATCTGGCGAAGTTCGAGGGACGGGCCGAGCTCGAGACGTGGCTCACGCGCATCGCCATCAACCGCTCGCGCGACGCGCTGCGCCGCCGCCGCTTCGTCAGCCTCTTCACGCTGCGCCGCGATGACGACGACGAGACGGAGGCGATGATCGAGCCGGTGGATGACCGTCCCGATCCGGAGCGGCAGTTGCTGTCGTCGCAGTTGCGCGCGGCGATCGCGCGCGCGGAACGGCAACTCTCGCCGCAGCAGCAGACAATTTTCCGGCTGCGTCACTACGAGGATCTGTCGCTCGAAGACATCGCCGCGCACCTCGGCCTGCGGGCCGGCACGGTGCGCGCACATCTGTTCCGCGCGATTCACAAGATTCGAAAAGAGCTGGCCGGATGGCGCGAGCCGGCCGAGGATGCCCATGGAGAACATGAAGCTGCACTTCAGTGAAGCCGATCTGCTCGAGACGTACTACACGCAGCCGGGCGAGTCGCTGCCGGTGATGATGCATCTCGCCGATTGCAGCGAGTGCGCAGCGCGTTACGAACGGCTGGAGCGGAAGCTGCGCGGCATGAGCGCCTGTCATTCCGATGAGAAGCCGGAGACGTTCTGGTCGCGGCAACGCATCGGCGTGATGCGGAAGATCGACGCGAAGCGCGCCGGCTCGCGCGTCTATCGCATGGCCGCGGCGGCCTGTTTCGCGGTGGTGGTCGGCGGCGTGACGATGTGGAAGATCGACGAGGCGCCGAAGACGCAGAGCGTCGCGGTAACGCAGACGGCGGCCGCGCCGGCGAAGACGACGTCGTCCGAGGAAACGGTTCCGGCCGATCCGTGGAAGTCGGAGGAGCTGAAGGATTACGAGTCGATGGTGGCCTGGGAAACGTGGGTCGACACGACGCAGAACAAGGGAGACCGCTCTTGAGGAATCGTCTCATCGTCGCGGCAGCGCTGCTGGCCGCGAGTGTCATCGCACACGCGCAGGAGCTGCCGCCGGGCAAGTGGTGGCGGCGTCCGGAGATCGTGCAGGAGCTGGCGATCACGGGCGAGCAGCAGGAGCGGCTCGACGAGGTGTTCCGCGCCGCCGCGGACGAGCTGATCGACGCGAAGGCCGAGGTCGAGAAGCTGCAGGTGGCGCTGCGCGGCGAGATCGACCGCTCCCAACTGCGGCGTCAGGAGATTCAACGGATCGCCACGCGGCTCTCCGATGCGCGCGCGACGCTGTTCGAGCGCGAGTTGATGATGCTGGTGGACATGCGCGGCGTGCTGACGAATCAGCAGTGGAATCAGATGCGGGATCGCCTCGAGCAGATGCGCGAGCACGACCGCGGACGCCCCGGCCCGCCGCGAGGCGGCCCGCCACCGCGTCGCAAGCCGCGGCCGTAGCGGTCGCGACGTAACTCGGAACGACCGCTACAATCCGCGGCGTGCTCGATGTCGCGCTGCGTGAGGTGTCGTTCCGCTATCCGCGCGGCGGGTTTGCGCTGCGCGGGTTGAACGTGACCTTTGCGCGCAGCACGCATACCGCGGTCAGCGGACTCGGGACGACCACCTTGCTGCGGCTCATCGACGGCACGCTCCGTCCTGCCAGCGGCGAAGTGATCGCCGGGGCGCGGCTGATCAACGATCTCAAGCCTTCGCGCAGACCATTGCTGTCAATCAATTCGGCGCTCGAAGTATCGGGACGCTGGAGCGTGCAGCACGCGCTCGTGGCGGCGGTGCGCGCGCGCACGCTCGACCGCGAAGACCGCCATCGCGAGTATGCGCTGGCCATCGAGCAGTGGGACCTCGGCGCGTTGCTCGAGCGCCGCATCGACACGCTGTCGTCGACCGAACAGGCGCGCCTGCAGATCGCGCGCATCGAGCTGCTGCGCCCCGGCATCGTCGTCGCCGACCGCCTGCTCGAGCGCGTGGCCGCGTCGGAGCGCACCCGTCTCGCCGACGCGCTCTACCGCATGCTGCGCGTGGTCGGCGCGACGGTGATCTCCGCGTTGTCGTCGCGCGAAGAGCTGCCGTTCACCGACCGCGTGGTCGTGCTCGAGGATGGCGCGATCGTGCAGAGCGGCAGCGCGGCGGAGCTCTTCACCCGTCCGGCCAGCGACGCGGCCGCGGCGGCAGTCGGCGACGTCGACGTCGTCCCGATCACCATTCGCGGCAAGCTCGTCGAATCAGTGATCGGCGCGTGGGAGCTCGACGCGCCGCCGTTTCAGGGCAGCGGCATCGCGCTGGTGCGTCCCACCGATTTCACGATCACGCCGCCGGGCGAAGATTCCGATTTCGTGTTCGGGGTCGAAGAGGCGGGCTTTGCCGACGGCCGCTGGATCGCGCGCGGCATCCTCACCGGCGGCGTGGCGCTGCGCGTGGCACTGCCGCCGGAGGCGAATCTCCACAAGGGACGACTGCTCGCGCTGCGTTACGACCCGAGCCGTTTCACGCTGCTGCCGCGCGAGAATGCGCCGCTCCAGGCGACGGTGCCGACGGACGTCGTGCCGCCGCTCCGCGAGTCGCGCTGACGGGTACGCCAATGGTGCGCGCTTTGCACCGGAACGCCGGGATACGCGACGTGGGAGTGGTGATGTGATTCGAGCCCGAAAGACGCCGTACAAGCTCCGCAAGCTGCTCGTGATCGACGACGACGAACGGCTCGTGGGCTACTACCGAGAGCTCCTCACTCCGTACGGGTTCGAGGTGCTGATCGCCGCCGACGGCGAGCAGGCCATCCCACTGGTCGAGATGAATCCCGACATCCAGCTCGTGATCCTCGACCTCTCCATGCCGCGCATGGACGGCCGGCAATGGCTGCGCTGGTTCCGCACGAAGAGCAAGGAGTCGCCGGTGGTGATCATCACCGGCTACAAGCTCGAGCCGAGCGACGCGGAGCTCAATCCGTCGGTCGTGCTCGAAAAGCCGTTCCACGTCGCCGAACTGCTCGACATCGTCGGCCTCTTCTGCGGCCTCGGCACACCGGCCGAGGCGCGCGACATGGCGACGTAGCTCCTTCGCGCGAGAGCGCTACTTCGTCGCGACGAGGAACGCGCAGGCTTCGACCGACTGGAGGTCGAGCTGCATGGTGGCGACGCTCTGTTGGATCTCGATGCGGAACGGGATGCGGCGGTCGTCGTTCGAGAGCCACACCTTCACGCCGCCCGGCCACTTCTTGCCGCCCGGCGCGTCGACGATCTGATACGACGTCGCGGCGATGCGCTTGCCCGACATCTCGAACACCTTCTGCTCGCCCGGCCGGAAGATGACCGGGTACTCTTTGCCGTCCGAGTAGATGCTCGTCGTCACCGGGCCGCGGATCGTCTGCGCGTTCTGCCGGAGGAACTGAATCGCGGTCAGCACGTCGCGGAGCTGATCCTCGCTCGGCAGCTTCTTGACGCGATTCTCCGTCTCCTCCGTCGTCACCTTGTGAATGCGCGCGAGACCCTTCACGTAATCGAACACCGTGCGCTCGTTGCGCGCCTTCTCGCCCCACGCGTAGCCGTGATACGTCATCAGCGTGCGGCTGGCGTCGTGATCCATCTGCGACTCGTACGCGTAGAACCCGCCGCTCTTGCCGGTCGGCGCGGTAATGAGGAGCTCGCTGTTGATCGTGCCCTCACCCGCTTTCGGATAGACCGTGCGCAGATTGCCGACGCCCGAGGTCGGGAACATCATCCCGGCCAGAAAGCGGATCCCGCCGCGGAGCCGCCAGGAGTAGCGGAACTCCTCGACATTGCTCGCGCCTCTGCAGTTGAGCTCCGTCGCGAAACCGGAGGCGGTCACGAGCGTGAGCAGCAGGGCTGTCGCGATTCTGCGGAAAAGGGTCATGGTCGTCGCCTATCAACAACGAACGATGGATAGTTATTCACAGCGTGGCGAGCGCCTGCTCGACCTCGTCGATGACGTAGTCGGGCGTCGAGGAGCCGGCCGTGAGGCCGATCGTCCCGGCGCCGCGCAGCCACTCCGGGTTGATGTCGGCCGCACCCTGAACCAGATAGGCCGGCTTCGTTTCGCGACAGATCTCCCACAGGTGTTTTGTATTTGCGCTCTTCGTGCCGCCGATCACCAGGATGAGGTCGATTTCGGGGTCGTGGGCGAGTACGCGGGCCGCGTCCTGGTTTTCTTTGGTGGCGTAGCAGATGGTGTCGCCGCGCTCGACGCGCGCCGCGCGCCGCTCGATGGTGCGCACCACGTCTTCGAAGTCGTCGGCGTTGAGGGTCGTCTGGTAGAAGATCTTGATCGACGGATAGGCGCTCCAGTCGATCGACTCCGCCTCCTGCATCGTCGAGACGATGTGATAGCTCGCCGGATCGAGATCGTTGGTGTAGCCGATGACCTCGCGATGTTTCGGGTCGCCGATGAAGACGAGGTGATCGCCGGCGGCGAGCGCCTGCTTCGACTCGCGATGGATGTCGTAGACGAACTTGCAGGTGGTGTCGAG
Organism: Thermoanaerobaculia bacterium; assembly: GCA_036389275.1. Lineage (GTDB taxonomy): Bacteria > Acidobacteriota > Thermoanaerobaculia > Gp7-AA8 > Gp7-AA8 > QHVT01. Next base: position 70,214 of record DASVQE010000106.1, on the reverse strand, counting down.
GACGTCGAGGCCGCGCTCTTTGGCGCGTTCGTGAAAGGACGGCGGCACGCCGTGCGCGGAGAAGACGATGGTCGGCTCCTCGACCGCGGTGATCTCGTTCACCGTGCGCACGCCGAGGCGCTCCATCTCCTCGACCACGCGCTCGTTGTGCACGACCTGCCCGAGGATGGCCCCACGCCCACCCTTGGCAGCGAAGCGCTTGACCTTCAGATCGGCGATCCGCACGCCCGAGCAGAACCCATACTTTGCCGCCCGTTTGACTTTCATACCGTCCCCGAAACGCTCGCGCGCGGCGCAACATTCTTGCGTGTGCGCTGCGTGGCACGTGCACACCGTGAGGCCTCCGGCGGGCCGGCACGGCCGGCGGCGTCGGTCATGCAGCGAATGCGCTCGATCCGAGACGCAGCCGTCCTGCCTGTGGCACGTGACGCTGCCGGCCGTGTCGGTCCGCCGGAGGTCTTTCGGTGCGCGTGTGCGACGCAGCGCTCGGCGAGAGTGTTTGCGTGCCCGCGACCTTTCGGCGCGTGATGCCAGCCGTCATTGGCACGTGCTGCGTTGTCCGCCTTCGCGCACTCGACGCACGAGGTCTGCGGCGGGCCGGGATGGCCGGCACCGTCGCGTGCCACCGGCAGGACGGATGCGTCTCGGCACGAACGCGTTTGCTGCATGACCGACGCCGCCGGCCGTGCCGGCCCGCCGGAGGCCTCACGGTGTGCCCGTGCCACGCAGCGCGACATCGGCACATCGTATGATGCCGCGCCGATGCGCGAGCCGCTCTTTACGCGCCGTTTCGTCACGCTCTGGTTGTTTCAGTTCGCGACGTTTTTCTCGGCGTTTCAGCTCTTTCCGGTGATTCCGTTGCGGATCATGGAGCTGGGCGGGTCGAAGGCGGCGGCGGGGTCGTTTCTGTTCGTGTACACGCTGGCCAGTGCGACGGCGGCGCCGGTGATGGGGACGATCGCCGACCACTTCGGGCGGAAGCGCATGCTCATCCTCGCTTCCATCCTCTTCGTCTTCTTCTCTCTCGCTTACGGCGTGGTCCCGTGGCTGCCGCTGTTGCTGCTGATCGCCGTCATTCATGGCGCGATCTGGTCGTCGATCCTCGCGTCGGCGAGCGCGATCATGACCGACTTCATCCCGGCCTCGCGGCGCAACGAAGGACTCGCCTACTGGGGTCTGGCCACGACCAGCGCCATCAGCATCGCTCCGGCCGTCGGCCTGCTCGTCCATCACTACGGCTGGTTCGTGCTCTGCGCGGAGCTCGCGCTGATGTCCGCGCTCACCGCGCTCTGGGCGGTGCGCATTCCGGTGATCAGCGAGCCGCAGCAGGTCCGCGGATTCCCGCCGCTCTCCGAGCTTTGGGACTGGACCGTGGTCAAGGCGACGCTCGCGCTCGCGGTCCTGAACATCGGCTACGGCGGCATCACCAGCTACGTGGCCATTCTGGCGCGCGAGCGCCACATCACGCCGGAGTCGCTTTTCTTCACCGTCTTCGCCGGCGCCATCGTGGTCGTGCGCGTCTTCACCTCGCGCCTCGGCGACCGCTTCGGTCCGAAAGTCCTCCTCTACCCATCCTTCATCGCCACGCCGCTCTCCTTCGCGCTGCTCGCCTTCGCCCAGACGCGCACGCAACTGATCGCCGCGGCCATCCTCTTCGGCCTCGGCATCGGCGCGTCGTTCCCGGCCTTCATGACCTTCGTCGTCACCAACACCGAGGCGCGCTCGCGCGGGCGCACCTTCGGCAGCGTGATCTGGGCCGTCGACACCGGCATCGGCCTCGGCTCGCTGACCATCGGCGCGATCGGCCAGCGCTACGGACTGCGCGACGCGTTCCTCTTCGCCGCGGCCATCGGCTGCCTCTCGATCCCGATCTTCGTCACCACCTCGCGCCGGCTCGCGCGTGGCACTCCTGTTGCTCGCGACCCGGAGCATGCCGGAACCAATTGATGATCCAGTCGACAGCAACGACGATGTCGTCGAGCGCCGCGTCGTTCACGAATCGGTGAGCGTCAGCTCGACGAGACAGAGCGGAGTGACGATCGCCATCATCGCCATTCTCGCCATCGCGCTCATCGTCTGGGTCGTGATGCAGATGAAGTAGCGATCACGGTCCGATCACGATCGTGACGTACTTCGGCAGATGCACATCTGCGGAAGTCCCGCGCGTGAAGACGCGGTCGTACCAGGCGTCGTCGTGCTGCGCGCCGCCGTGATCCATCAGATAGCGGCCGAGCGCGAAGGCATCGCGCTGCGACATCCGGATGCAGCCGTGCGACGCCGCGCCGCCGAGGGACTCCTCGTCGCCCGTGCCGTGAATGTAGTAGTCGGGCTCCTTGAAGAAGATCTTCACGACCTTCATCGGATTCTTCGGATCGCCCGGCGCGGTCGGCTTCTTCCCTTTCGCCCACTTCTCCTTCGGAGGATTCCAGGCGGGATTCCAGACGATGTGATTGATGCGATAGGTGCCGTTCGGCGTCGGATGCGCCTTCGTGCCGACCGAGACGTCGTAACGCTTGATGGTCTTGCCGCCGACGCGCAGCTCGAGGATGTTCTTGCGCGTGCTCGCCGCGAGCGTGACGACACCGCTCGACGACGGCGTCGCCGCGAGGACCGATGAGAGAACGAGCGCAGTGATCATGGAGCGCTGCTTGTGCAGATTTTCTGCCGTCAGCGCCGCCACTCGTCGATGAGGTTCGCCACCAGACCCGTCCAGCCGGTCTGGTGCGACGCGCCGAGGCCTTCGCCGCTGTCGCCGTTGAAGTACTCGTGGAACAGCACCAGCCCGCGCCAGTGCGGGTCATGCGCGAAGAGCTCCGCCTTGCGCGTGCCGCGCGGGCCGTACACCGGACGGTAGCCGTCTTCGTCGGGAAGGAAGATGCCGATCATCCGGTCGGCGATCGTCGCCGCCACGCCGCCGAGGGACACTGTCTCCTCCGGCGGCGCGGCCGGCGTCGCGGCGATGGTCCGGCCGCGCGCCCGCACGTCCGTCCCGCCTCCGATGCCCTCGGTCATGCGCGCGTCGGCGGTGCTGCGCATCCGCTCGTGCGTGGTCTCGTCGTCGGCCAGCGTCACGCGCACGTTGCCGCGAAACGCCTTCTCCAGTTTGCGCAGCGACTCGATGGTGAGGAACGCCGTCGGGAACCAGACCGGCCCGCGCCAGTTGCTGTTGCCGCCTTTCAACTTCTCGACCGGCTCGGCCGGCTCGTAGGACACCGAGGCGTTGCCGAACGTGAATGGGTGCGTCTGATGAAACTTGCTCATGCTGCGGATGCCGGCCGGCGAGAGGAACTCGTCGGGATCGACCACGCGCGCGAGCAGATGCTGCAACTGATTCTGATCGACGACCGCGAGGACGTGCGTGTAGTCCTGGCCGTCGTGCACGGTGGTGACGCAGCTTTGCACCAGATCGCTGCGGTGCTTGATGAACCATTCAAGGTTTTCGTGGAACACGTGGAACGGCTCGACCCACGAGCGCTCCAGCCGTTCGATGGCGTAGAGCGGAATCAGCCCGACCAGCGAGCGGACGCGGAACGGCACGGCGCCGCCGTCGGGAAAGCGCAGCAGGTCGTAGAAGAAGTGATCCTCTTCGTCCCACAAGGTGCGGTCGACGCGCACCATCTTCATGGCCGCGCCGATGTAGACATAGTGCTCGAAGAACTTCGTGGCCAGGCCTTCGTAGACCGGATCCTGCTTGGCCAGCTCGAGGGCCATGCGCATCATCACGAGCGAGAACATGCCCATCCAGCCGGTGGCGTCGCTCTGCTCGAGCGTCGCGCCGCCGGGCAGGCGGTCGCTGCGATCGAAGACGGTGATGTTGTCGAGGCCGAGGAAACCGCCTTCGAAGACGTTGTTCCCTTCGCGATCGACCTTGTTCACCCACCAGGTGAAATTCAGCAGTAATTTATGAAAGCATTTTTCGAGAAAGTCGCGATCGGCGCGACCCTCGCGGATGCGGTCCATGTTGTAGACGCGCCAGACCGCCCAGGCGTGCACCGGCGGATTGAGATCGGAGAACTCCCATTCGTAGGCGGGTATCTGCCCGTTCGGATGCTGGAATTGCTCGAAGAGCATCAGCCAGAGCTGCTCTTTCGCGAAATGCGGATCGATCAGCGCGAAGACGATCGCGTGAAAGGCGAGATCCCAGGCGGCGAACCAGGGGTACTCCCATTTGTCGGGCATCGACATCACCCGCATGGAGTTGAGGTGGCGCCAGCGGGAGTTGCGGCCGCGCTCGCGCGACTGCGGCGGCGGCGTGCGCGCGTCGTCGCCGTCGAGCCAGATGTCGACGTCGTAAAGGTAGCTCTGCTTCGACCAGATCATTCCGGCGAAGGCCTGCCGCTGGACGTTGCGCTCCTCGGCGGTCGCACGCGCCGGATGCAGCGACGCGTAGAACTCGTCCGCTTCGCCGCGCCGCGCGTCGACGAGCGCGTCGATCTCGGCGTCGCTCATGCGCGCGCGATCGGCCGGCGCGAAGCGCATGCGCATCACGTGTGAGGCTCCGGCGTCGATCTCGACGCGCTCCCAACCGCACGCCTTCGTGCCGCGGCGCTCGTTCACCGCCTGCTGCTCGCCGTCGATGATGTGTCGATGAAAGGCGTCTTTCACGAAGCGGCTGCGCGACGGCGTGCCGTAGAGGCGCTCGCAGTTGGTCTCGTTCTCGGTGAAGAGCGTGCGCGCGCCGCGCGGCAGCTCGAGCACGCGCGGACCGAGCCGCGCCGAGACGAGCAGGCCGGCCAGCGGCTGCGCGTGCGTGTCGTCGGCGACGAGATCGCCGTCGCGCTCGACGATCGACGGCCGCGGCCCCTCGGCGCCGCTCCAGCTCCAGGTGTTGCGGAACCAGAGCTGCGGCACGAGATGCAGCGGCGCGCGCTCCGGCCCGCGGTTGTGCGCGGTGATGCGGAACAGCAGCGACTCGTCGTCTTCCTTGGCGATCTCGATCTCGACGTCGAAGTAGCGGCGGTCGTCGAAGATGCCGGTGTCGATCAGCTCGAACTCCGGATCGCGCGCGCCGCGGCGCCGGTTTTCGTCGATGAGCTGCGCGTACGGAAAGGCGCGCTGCGGATACTTGTAGAGCATCCGCTGATACGCGTGGCTCGGCACCGCGTCGACGTAGAAGTAGCATTCCTTCACGTCCTCGCCGTGGTTGGCCTCGGACGGCACGAGCCCGAACAGCCGCTCCTTCAGAATCGCGTCGCGCTCGTTCCACAACGCCAGCGACCAGCAGAGAATCTGGTAGCGATCGCAGAAGCCGGCGATGCCGTCTTCGCCCCAGCGATACGCTTTCGAGCGCGCGAGGTCGTGCGGAAAGTACGCCCACGCATCGCCGTTCGCGCTGTAGTCCTCGCGCACCGTGCCCCAGGCGCGATCGGCGAGGTAGGGACCCCATTTGCGCCAGCGGGCGACCTCGTGCGGGTCGCCGGAAATCCGGGCGCGCTCCGTCATGCGGCGCTCAGTGTACCCTTCGGCGATGATCTCCTCGCTGCTTCTCGCCGCGACGCTCTCGCTCGATCCGCATGCCGCCGAGCGCTTCGCGAATCTCGCTCTCGCCTGCGTGCACAAGGAGTATCCGAACAAGATCGCGCACGTGATGAGCTCCGACGCCGACGCGGCCGTGCCGCACGTGCTGACGCCGGCGTTCTACGGCTGCTACGACTGGCATTCGTCGGTGCACGGGCACTGGCTGCTGGCGCGGCTGGCGCGGCTCGCGCCCGATGCGCCGTACGCGAAGGCGGCGCGCACGGCGCTCGCGGAGAGCATCACGCCGGCGAACATCGCGCAGGAAGTGAAGTACATGGAGCGCAGCGGCAACGCGAGCTTCGAGCGTCCGTACGGGCTCGCGTGGCTGCTGCAGCTCTCGGCCGAGCTGCGCGAGTCGAGCGATCCGCTCTACCCGGTCATCCAGCCGCTCGAGCGCGCCGCGGTGACGCGCATCAAAGCCTGGCTGCCGAAGCTCTCCCACCCGATCCGCAGCGGTGAGCACAGCCAGACCGCGTTCGCCCTCGGCCTGATGCTCGACTCGAGTCCCGAGCTCGCGCCGCTGATCCGCGAGAAGGCGCGCGCCTTCTACGGATCGGACGTGCGCTGCCCGCTGTCGTACGAGCCGTCGGGCGAAGATTTTCTTTCACCGTGTCTGGCCGAGGCCGACCTGATGCGGCGCGTGATGCCGCCGAAGGAGTACGCGAAGTGGCTGACCAGCTTCATGCGCGAGCTCACGCTGAAGCCGGAGATCGTCACCGATCCGAGCGACCCGAAGCTCGCGCACCTCGACGGCCTCAATCTCAGCCGCGCCTGGATGCTGGAAGGCATCGCCTCCGGCCTGCCGCCAAGCGACCCACGCGTGAAGGCGCTTCTCGCCGCATCGCGTGCGCACACCAAAGCGGGCCTCGCCTCCGTCACCGGCGAGCATTACGAGGGCGGGCACTGGCTCGGAAGTTTCGCCACGTACCTGGTCACGAAGCGCGGCCTACAATAGCTCGCGCATGTCATCCCGAGCGTAGCGAGGGACCTGGGTGGGCGGCGCGCGCCGCGTCCGCCAGATCGACCCACGCGGGATTCCCGCTCTCGATCAACGCCACCTTCTTCGACCGCCGCCACCCCTTGAGCTGCTTTTCTCGCGCAATCGCATCCTCGACGCGCGTGTACTCCTCGCAGTGAACGAGCCGCGTCACGTTGTAGCGCGCGGTGAATGAGTCTGGGTACTTGTGGGCGCGATGCTCGTTCAGGCGTTGATCGAGGTTGCTCGTGATGCCGATGTAGAGGACGCGTTTGATGCTGGCTAGGATGTAGACGTAGTACAGCTTCATTGGGCCGAGGGTACCTCGGGCGGTGAGAAAATCTCAGGCCCTGCCGCGCCGCCCGCCCGGGTCCCTCGCTACGCTCGGGATGACGTTACTTGACCGCGATGGCGCGGGCTTGCTTCATGTCGGTTACGCCGCTGAAGGCTTTTTCCACGGCGTCCTGCAAGAGCGTGCGCATGCCTTGCTCCATGGCCATGCGGCGGAGGTCGTCGATGGGTGCGCGGTGCTGGATCGCTTTCTTGAGTTCGTCCGTGCCGACCAGCAGTTCGTGGACGCCCATGCGGCCCTTGTAGCCGGTGCCGCTGCAGTGGTTGCAGCCTTTCGGGCGATAGAGCGTGAGCTGCGGCGAGTAGGTGATGCCGGTGCCCGGCCAGTAGTCGTAGCCGTAGGCTTCGATGATCTCCTCGAACTCTTCCGGCGTCGGGTTGTAGCCTTCCTTGCACTTCGGGCAGAGCGTGCGCACGAGGCGCTGGGCCATGATGCCGAGGAGCGCGTCGGCGAAGTTGAAGGGATCGATGTTCATGTCGAGCAGACGCGTGATCGTCTCCGGCGCCGAGTTCGTGTGCAGCGTCGAAAAGACGAGGTGGCCGGTCAGCGACGCCTCGATGCCGATGGCCGCGGTCTCGTGATCGCGCATCTCGCCGACCATGATCACGTCGGGATCGGCGCGCAGGAACGAGCGCATGGCCGCGGCGAAGGTGAAGTCGATCTTCGGCTGCACCTGCACCTGCCGCAAGCCTTTCTGCGTGATCTCGACCGGGTCTTCCGCGGTCCAGATTTTCATGTCCTCGGTGTTGATGAATCCGAGGGCCGAGTGCAGCGTGGTGGTCTTGCCCGAACCGGTCGGACCGACCACCAGGCAGATGCCGTAAGGCTTGGCGAGAATCTCCTTGAACCGCGTCAGATTGCGCTCGCTGAAGCCCATCTTGTCGAGCGGCAGCGGCTTCGACGCGGCGAGGATACGCATGACCACATCCTCGTTCCCGTTCGCGGTCGGGATGGTGGCCACGCGCAGCTCGATGGTGCCCTTGGCGTACTTGAATCGGATCTTGCCGTCCTGCGGCTTGCGGCGCTCGGAGATGTCGAGCTTCGACATGATCTTGAGGCGCTGCACGAGCGCGTTGCGATGCGCGCCGGGGACTTCCATGAACTTCATGCACTCGCCGTCGACGCGCAGCCGCACCAGGCACGGATTCTTCGCGCCGTCGGGCTCGACGTGAATGTCGGACGCGCCGCGGTTGAAGGCCTCGATGATGAGCTGATTGGCGAGCCGCACGATGCCGGAGTCGGTCTCGTCGATCTCCGGCTCGGTGCTCTTCGCTTCTTCCTCGATCTCCGCCTCACCGTCGCCGAGCATGTCGATGATCTTCGCCAGATCGACGCCCTCGGTGCCGCCGCCTTCCGGCTTTTCGCCGTACGACGCGGCGATGTACGCGAGGATGTCGTGCTTCATGCCGACCCAGAACTCGTACCGCGGCGCGAGGTTCATGGCCCGGATGCCGTCGAGGCGCGTCAGGTCGTGCGGATCTTCGACGGCGATCACGAGCAGCCCCGGCTTGCGGTCGATCGGCGCGGCGCCATGCTTACGCCAGATGTCGGAGGTGACGCGCTCGCGCAGGTCGGCGGCGATGGTCTGTGTGCCGTCGTAGTCGAACCATGATGACGAGTAGTACGCGGCCAGCGAGCGGCCGATCTCCTCGCGCGGCACGTTGAAGTCGTCGATGAGCACGCGCTCGACGTTGGTGTTGTTGACGCGCGCGCTGCCGGCGGCCTGCTCGAGATCCTTCTCCGAGATCACGCCCTTGTCGATCAGCGTGCCGAACTTCGACGGCTTGGCCTGCCGCGCCACGCGATGCTGGTTGTAGAAGGCGATGCCGAGGATGCGCGCGATCTCCTCGGCGGCATCCTCGTCCTGCGCGGTGAAAGCCACGCCGTGGCGCTTGTTGATCAACTGCACCACGCCGAGCAGATACTTCTCGAACAGGATCGGCACCGCGAGCACGGCCCGCGTGCGGAAGCCGGTCTGCTTGTCCCAGCGCTGGTCGAAGCGGAGGTTCGCGTGGAACTTCTGCAGCTCCGCGTTGTCGTACGCATCCTTGATGTTGATGGTCTTGCGCGCCAGCGCGGTGAAGCCGGCGATCGAGGCGAACGACTTCGGAACGCGGATCTCCTTCGGCACCTCGCCGAGCTTCTGGAGCGAGTAGAGCTCCTGGTTCTTCGTGTCAATGGCGTAGATGGTCAGCCGTTCCGCATCGAGCAGCTCGAGGATGCGGTCCTTGAGCGTCATCAGGATGTGCGGAATCGACTCCGCGGAGTTGATCTGATTGGCGATGGCGGTGAGCTTCTTCCGGTACTCGAGCTCACGCTCGAGGGACGACGGCGAGGCCTGGACGGTCATAGTCCGAAAAGAGTAGCACCGCCGCTCAGCCCGGCGCGATGGGGAGCGACGCGCGCAGCTCGCCCACCGTGCGATCGAGCAGCTCCTCGGCGAACTCGCCGGCGTACAGCGTGCCGCTGCGGCGGCCGCGCACGAACGCGCGCACCACGCGTCGCGGCGCGAGCAGCAGGCCGACGGCGACCGCGCCGAAGTTGAGCACCCAGGCCGGCCAGTGACGTCCGCAGCCGGCGCCGAGCTCCCATGCGCCGATCTCCGCCTCGCCCACCCAGGTGGTGTCGTACTCGGTGAGCACGTGATGCAGATCGTGCAGCCGCACCGCGCGGACGCGGCGCTCAGTGTTCGGGAAAACGAAGACGGTGCGCGAGCCGCTTTTCAGACGGACCCACCGATCTCCATAACCGCCGTCTTCCGCAAATCCCGATCGGCGGAAGTATTGCGCGCGGGCATCGCGCATGATCGTCTCCGGCGCGTAACGAAGCATCGCTTCCATCGTCGTATCATCGAGGCTCCATGTCCATCCAGCCGGGCTCGCGTTTGGGACCGTACGAGATCGTGACGCGCGTCGGCGCGGGCGGCATGGGTGAAGTGTTTCGCGCGCGCGACACGCGCCTCGACCGCACCGTGGCGGTGAAGACGCTGCCGGCCGAGCTCGCGCGCGACGCGCAACTGCGGCTGCGGTTCCAGCGCGAGGCGAAGGCGATCTCCGCGCTCAGCCACCCGAACATCTGCGCGCTCTACGACGTCGGCGAACAGGACGGCGTCGATTTCCTGGTGATGGAGTTTCTCGAAGGAGAGACGCTGGCCGAGCGGCTCGAGCGCGGCGCGCTGCCGCTCAAGGAGGCGCTGCGCTACGCCATCGACATCGCCGCGGCACTCGAGCGCGCGCATCGCGACGGCGTGGTGCACCGCGATCTGAAGCCGGGCAACGTCATGCTCACCCGCGGCGGCGCGAAGCTGCTCGACTTCGGACTGGCCAAAGCGGCGGCGGAGGCGCAGCCGGCGATCTCGGTCGACGCGCCGACGGTGGCGCAGAAAGCGCCGCTCACCGCCGAGGGATCGATCGTCGGGACCTTTCAATACATGGCGCCGGAGCAGCTCGAGTCGGCCGACGTCGATCCGCGCACCGACCTGTTCGCGCTCGGCGCGGTGATCTACGAGATGGTCACCGGAAGGCGCGCCTTCTCCGGCAAGACCAAGACGAGCCTCATCGCCGCGATCGTGGCCGGCTCGCCGCGGCCGATGTCGGAGCTGCAGCCGGTCACGCCGGCGGGACTCGAGCACATCGTGCAGCGCTGCCTCGAGAAAGATCAGGAGGCGCGCTGGCAGTCGGCGCACGACGTGCGGCTCGAGCTGGAATGGGTGGCGAAGAACGCCGACGCGCGCGTCGAGGCGCAGCGCCCGCGGTCGTCGCTGCTGCCGTGGATCGCCGCCGCCTGCGCTCTGGTGCTGGCGGCGATCGCCGGCGCGTATGCGTGGCGCAACGCGCATCGCGACATCGCGCGCACCGCGGTCACGGCGCAGATCCTCGCGCCCGCGGGCAAAGAGCTCAACGATCCGATGACGGCGCTCTCGATCTCGCCCGACGGCCGGCTGGTGACGTACCGCGCAACGAGCGACCGGCGGCTGTGGGTGCGCGACATCGCCAGCGGCGAGGCGCGGCAGGTCGACGGGACGGAAGATGCGTCGCTGCCGTTCTGGTCGCCCGACAGCAAGTCGATCGCCTTCTTCGCCGGCGGCAAGCTGAAGAAAGTGACGCTCAACGGCGCGCCGCCGGTCACGCTCTGCGACGCGCCGAAAGGACGCAGCGGCGGGTGGAACGCGGACGGGACGATCATCTTCGCGCCGACCGCCGTCAGCGGTCTGTCGCGCGTGTCGCAGGACGGCGGCGAGCCGGTGGCGCTGACGCAACTCGACGCGTCGAAGGACGAGACCACCCATCGCTGGGCCACGTTCCTCCCCGACGGAAAGCATTTCCTCTACCTGGCCGGCTCGCATCGCGAGGCGACGAACCGCGAGCTCGACGCCGTCTACGTCAGCTCGCTCGACGAGCCGAAGTCGCGCAAGCTGCTGCTGCGCGCGCGATCGAACGTCGCCTACGCGAGCGGACATCTGCTGTACGAGAAGGACGGCGTGCTGCTGGCGCGGCCGTTCGATGCCGGCGAACTCCGCTTCACCGGCGATCCGTATCGCGTCGGCGCGGCGGTCGAGGTCAACACCGCGCTCTTCCGCTCCGCGTTCGCGGTGGCCGGCGACGGCACGCTCGTCTATCACCAGCGCGGCGGTCCGGAATCGCTGCACTTCGTTTCGGTCGAAGCCGGCGGCGTGCAGAAGGAGCTCTTCCGCCCGCAGCTCGACGTCGAGGCCTTTCTGCTCTCGCCGGACGGGCAGAAGATGCTCGTGCGCGCCGTCGACGCGCAGAGCGGCTACGGCGATCTCTGGCTCTTCGACATGAACCGCAGCGGCGCGAAGCGGCTCACCTCGACGGCGGACGTGAACGAATGGGACGCCGCGTGGCTGCATGACTCGCGGCGCATCGTGTTGACGCGCAGCCACGGCTTCGGCGTCGACGAGCAGCAGATCGTGCTGCGCTCGCTCGATACCGACGCGCCGGAGGAAGTGCTCTATCGCGGCGCCGAGATGCCGTACTCGTACAACACCGCCGACGTCACGCACGACGCCACCTACGCGATCGTGGTCAAGCACGATACGCAGCGCGACGGCAACGCGGAGATCGACCGTCTGGCGCTGCATCCCGGCGCGAAGCCCGAGGCGCTGGTGACGGGCGCCGCCGAACCAAGCGTGCCGGTGCTCTCACCCGACGACCGCTGGCTCGCCTACCGCGCGTACGACTCCGGCCAGCCGGAGGTCTACATCTCGCGCTACCCGAACGGCGCCGCGCGCACGCAGATCACTTTCGACACCGCTTATCGCGCGCAATGGATCGGCAACGACGCGCTGCTGCTGCTCAAGAAGGACGGCTTCGACCTGGTACGCCTCACCTTCGACGGCAACACCGTGCGTGTCGGCGACCCGCAGCGGATCGTGAACCATCCGCCTGACCTCGAGAACGTCGCCACCATCGACGGCAAACACTTCGTCTACCTGCTCAAGGATCGCAACGACTATCTGCGCTCGATCACGCTGGTGACCGACTGGAAGCGTTAGCGATCGCTCATTCGCAGCGCCCCCATTCCTTCTTGCAGATCGCGGTGGAGACACGCTTGAGCGCTCCCTTGTCCGCCAGCGACGGCCGCTTCGGAAAGCTCGTCAGCTGTTGCTGCGGCTCCGGCAGCTTCAGCACGGCGCCTGCAGCGCGGTCAGCTCGCTGGTGATGGTCGGATTGCACGAGCGATCCTTGCAGATCAGCAGGCCCGCCTGCGGGAAGTCGGCCAGGCGGCATCCGTACTTTTGGCTGCTCGACACGACCAGCGGGCTGCAGGCGTTGGTGTAGTCGAAGGCGATCGGCGTCGGCAGCGTGCCGAGCCACGCCGCGGCATCGGTGAGGTCGTCCGCGAGCAGCGGCGCGTTTAAATCCCGGTCACCCGCACCACTTCCTCGAAGCTGGTCAGCCCTTCGGCGAGCTTCCGCAGCGCGCTCTGACGCAGCGTGCGCATGCCGCGCTTGATGGCCATCTCCTTGATCTTCAGAAAGTCCTCGCCGCGGTCGACCAGATCGCGGATGGCGTTGTCGACCGGCAGGATCTCGAAGATGCCGGTGCGGCCGAAGTAGCCGGTGTTGCGGCAGCGGATGCAGCCGGCGCCTTCCTTCACGATGATCCGCTTGCCGGCCGGCGCCTGCAGGTTGAGCATGGCCGCCTCTTCCACCGTCAGCGGACGATTGGTGCGGCAGTCGGCGCAGATCTTCCGCACCAGCCGCTGCGCCATCGCGCCGATCAGCGTCGAGGAGATCAGGAAGGGCTGGATGCCGAGATCGACCAGGCGCGTGATCGAGGTCGAGGCGTCGTTGGTGTGCAGCGTCGAGAAGACCAGATGTCCGGTCAGCGCGGCCTGCACTGCATTCTGTGCAGTCTCCTGATCGCGGATCTCGCCGACCATGATGATGTCGGGGTCCTGCCGCAGGATGGTGCGCAGCGCCGACGCGAAGGTGATCCCGATCTTGTTCTGCACCGAGGTCTGGTTGAAGTCGTCGTGCACCATCTCGATCGGATCTTCGATGGTGGTGATGTTGATCTCGGGCGAGGCCAGCGACTTGAGCGCGGAGTAGAGCGTGACGGTCTTGCCGGAGCCGGTCGGTCCGGTGACGAGGATGATGCCGTGCGGACGCTTGATCCAGTCGGCGAAGACTCGCAGCTCGTCCTCATAAAACCCGAGGCCGCCGAGGTCGCGAATCATCACCTCGGGATCGAAGATGCGCATCACCACTTTCTCGCCGAACGCGGTCGGCAGCGTCGAGACGCGCAGCTCGATCTCTTTTCCTTCGCGCTCGGTCTTGATGCGGCCGTCCTGCGGCCGGCGCTTCTCGGCGATGTCCATCCGGCACATCGTCTTGAGGCGCGAGGTGATGGCGAGATTCACCAGCTTCGGCACGCGCTGGATCTCGTGCAGCACGCCGTCGATGCGGAAGCGGATGTTGGCGTGCTCGCGCTTCGGCTCGATGTGGATGTCGGAGGCGCGCGAGTCGTAGGCGTGCTGCAGAAGAAAATCGACGGCGTTGACGATGTGCGCGTCGCTGGTCTCGATCTCCGCGCCCGACTTGAGCTTGACGTACTGCTCGAGGTTGGAGAGATCGATCGCGCCGCGCGTCAGGTCGCGCTCCGCCTTCGTGACCGAGGCGCGGAATCCGTACTGCTCGTTGATCACACCCATCACGTCCGACTCCGCGGCGACGACGACCTCGAGCTCCTGCTTCGCCATCGGGCGGTAGGAGTCGAGCGCGACGCGGTCGAACGGATTGACCATGGCCACGACGAGCTTGCCGTCGCGCACGGCCACCGGAACCATCTTGTGCTTGCGCGCGAACGGACGCGAGATCTTCGATTCGACGAGCTGCACGTCGAGCTTGAGCGCGTCAATTTTGTGGAACGGCAGGCGCGCGTCCTCGGCGATCAGGCGCGCCAGCAGGAAGTCGTCGATGCGCGTGGCGTTGCCGCTGGCGTCGACGAGGTTCATCGAGGCGATCACGCGGAACGGGCTCGCGTCTTCTTCGCCGCGGCCGCGCGAGCCGCGCTGCGCGAGCCGGAACTGCCGGTCGGCGGCCTCGACGTCGGCGCGCTGCCGCTCGTCGATGAAGCCGGCGTTGAACAACAGCTCGCCGAGGTAGGCGACGGTGAGGTCGTGCGCCTTCTGCAGCGGTGATGTCGGAGCGGTGGTCATGGCCGAAAGAATGGTACTCGCAGGAAATGAACAGAGGCGGAGGAAAGTTCTTCCGCACAATCGTGTCCATTCCCAGAACGACCGGCCTCGCGGCCGAGTGCCTGCTGGCGCTCGCCTGCGCGCGCATCGCGCTTCGCCTCGCGCCGCAACGCGCGCTGCGCGGCGCGCTCGACGGTGAAGCCAGCGCCGCGCCGGCCGATCCGCGCGTGGTCGCGGCATTCGCGAGAGCCGCCGCGCGCGCGCCGTTCGCGCACAACTGCATGCATCGCAGCCTCGCCCTGCAGCGGGTGCTGGCGCGGCGCGGTGTGCGCGCCCGACTGCGCATCGGCCTCGGCGCGAAGCCGTCGCTGCTGCCGGGCCACGCCTGGCTCGAAGTGAACGGCGCCGTCGTCAACGACTCCGCCGAGCTCGTCTCCCGCTATCAACCCATCCACATCGCCGAGCAGGGCCTGGCGCTGGCGTACCGCCGATGAATCCGGGCGACTTTTACGCCGCGCTCGATCCCGCCGTGGCCACGCGCGAAGGCGTCGGACCGCTCGTCGCGCGCGAGCTGCGCCGCCGCGGCGCGGCGGTGCCGGAAGCGCTCGCCGCCGAGTCGCGGCAGCTCGTCACGGTCGAGGTGCTGCGCGAGCGCGAGCTCGACGCGCTCCTCGCTGCGTTCGATCGCGCCGCCGTCGACGCGCTCATCATCAAAGGAACCGCCCTCGCCTACACGCTCTACGACCATCCGTCGCTGCGCCCGCGCTGCGACACCGATCTGGTCGTGCGTCGCGGCGACGGCCGCGCGGCCGCACAGATCCTGACCGCCCTCGGCTACACGGCCGAGAGCGGCAACAGCGGCACGATCGTCAACGCCCAGCGGATCTTCACGCGCGTCGACGCCCTCGGCCTGCGCCACAGCGTCGATCTGCATCTCGAGATTTCCAATCGCCCGCGCTTCGCCCGCGCCTTCGACTTCGACGCGCTGCGCGCGCGCGGCGAGCGCTTCCGCGATTCGCAGCGCGTGCGCGTGCCGAGCGCCGTCGACGCGCTGCTGCTCGCGGCCGTGCATCTGGCCGGGCATCACTGCGGCGAAGAGCGGCTGATCTGGCTGCACGACATTCACCTCTTGGCCGGCATCGTCGACTGGCCCGAAGTGATGCGCACCGCGCGCGAGAAACGCGTACTGCGCGAGCTGGCCCGCGGCCTCGCCGCCGCCACCGCCATGGAGACGCGCGCCACCGGACGTCCCTCGGCCATGCGCCAGTTCGCGGCCGATTTTCGCGAGCTCTCCGGAGTCGCCGACCGCGTCCGTTTCGTGCGCGAGCACGCCTTGCCGCCGGCCGAGCACGTGCTGCACAAATACGGCGCAACGTCGCGTCTGCTATTGCCCTTTCTCTATTGCCGCCGGGCGATGGGACTTTTCCGCGCGCCGGTTGGTTATTCAGTACAATCCGCAGCCAAGGTCCATCATCGAGCGCAGTTCGCCCCGATGAAAAGAGCAAACCTGTCGTGAGGCAGGGACGCAAAGCATGAAGTCCCCGTGCATCGTGCACGTGGATGGTTCGGCTGCCATTTGGAGAGCTAGATGCCCTCGAGGTTCGTAGCGGTCTTCGCCGTCGTGACGACGCTTGCCGGAGCGGCTTGCGCCACGACTCCGTGCCGCGAGCTCGACGAGAAAAGCGAAGCGCTGGTCGCGACCGCCAACAAAGGCGACGTCGAGACGCTCGTGCGCCGCTTCTACGCCGCCGAGCCGATCATCGCCTTCGCCGGCCAGGGCATCACCCGCAGCCGCGAAGAGGCGCGCGACAAATGGCGCGCCATGCTCGAGCGCGGCACCTTCGAGCTGACCACCGAAAAATCCGAGGAGTCCGGCGACCTGTATGTGCAGATGGGCCGCTGGAAACTGCGTGTGCTGGCCGGACCGGGCGATTTCCGCGAAGAAGACGGCGGCTACTTCGCCGTCTGGAAACGCGAGCGCGGTGAGTGGCGCGTGACCATGCAGTCCTTTGCCCCGGAAGGCTTCCGCGAGAACGATTGATCCCGACACCGGAGAGAGAGATGAAACGACGTGCAAAGCAGTGGTGCGTAGTGGCGGTTGCGGCGATGGCCGCGCTGCCGCTGTGGGCGCAAGGCAACTCGCAGACGCCCGGGCCGCCGGAGTTCGTGTCGCAACTGCGGCACTATCCCGGCGTTCACGACGTCTCGAAGCCGCTGCGTGAGATGAAGAGCAGCGGGCACGTCACCATCCAGCGCATCTACGGTCCGCTGGCGAGCGTCCATGCGACCGAGCGCGCGACGCAGACGCCGCAGCAGCCGACGACCGATTCCTCGGAGCGCGAGATCAAGGCGCCGCAGAGCGGCCCGCGGAGATTCGGCGGCATCACCACCGACTCCGGCCCGACCTGGCTCAACAACACCACGTATCAGGGACAGGGAGCGACCTTCCCCGGCGGCGGCTATGTGATCACCGGCGAGCCGCCCGACACCGAAGGTGCGGTCGGGAAAAACCACTTCGTGCAGCTCGTGAATTCGTCGATGACCGTGTTCGACAAGACGGGAAACGTGCTGTACGGACCGGTCGACATCAATACGCTCTTCGACGGATTTCCGACTACTGACGGCAACCGTTGCGCGAAAAATAATGACGGCGATCCGATCGTCTATTACGACCAGCTCGCCGACCGCTGGGTCCTGAGCCAGTTCGACGTCAGCCGCCCGACCGGCGCCACCAGCGATTATCAATGTCTGGCCGTCTCCACCTCCGGCGATCCGCTCGGAACCTACTACCGCTGGGATTACGCCATTCCCGGCGGGATGATGGGCGATTACGAGAAAATCGGTCTCTGGCCGGACGGCTATTACATGACCATCCGCGCCTTCACCACCGCGGGCGCATTCCAAGGCGCGAAGGTGCTGATCTTCGACCGCGCCAAGCTCCTCATCGGCGCGCCCGACGCCACGCAGCTCGACAGCGGCTATCTCTGCGAGGAAGCCACCACTGTGGCGCCCTGCGGCGGCAACGGCAAGAACGCCACCACGCCCGTCGACGGCTTCACCCCGATGAGCCTCGACGGCTTCACCGCGCCTCCGCAAGCCATGCCCGGCGCGGCGGCCGCGTACTATCGGAGCGTCTCCGGCTGTTGCTACAGCGGCTGGTTCCTCCGCTTCTACTGGCTCAAGATCAATTCGAACGCGGACGGCTCCTGGCCGGCCTCGCCGACGCTCACTGTGAGCGCGGCGCAGGACGTCACCGTGACGCAATACTCCGTGCCCGCGAACGTGCCGCAGCCCGGCACGACCCAGAGGCTCGATACGCTGGCGAACAATCTGATGTATCGCCTCGCCTATCGCAATTACGGCACGCCGGCCGCGCCCAATGATCGACTGGTGGTCAATCACACCGTCACCGACACAACCACGACCAACAGCGGCTCCGCGGCCGGCATCCGCTGGTATCTGTTCGACAATCCGTCCAATACCACTCCGAAAGCGACCCTCGGCACCGGCACGAACCTCCTGCCGCGCATCGTGCTGCAGGAAACCTACGCGCCCGACAATAAAGCGCGCTGGCTCGGCTCCATCGCCATGGACAAGCGCCAGAACATCGGCATCGGCTACAGCATCGCCGGCACTGTGAAACCGGGCATGGCCGTCAATGGACGGCAGGTGGGCGACAACACCACCGCGCCGCTGCTCAAGGGTGAGACCATCGTGCAGCCGGGCGGCGGCATCAAGCCGGCCACCAATCCCGACGGCAGCGCCGGCAATGCACGCTGGGGCGATTATTCGCAGACGTCGATCGATCCGATGGACGACTGCACGTTCTGGCATACCAACGAGCACATCGCCAGCGACGGCAATTTCAATTGGAGCACCGCCTTCGCGGCATTCCGCTTCCCCGACTGTCTGACGTGTACCGCCCCGGCCACGCCGACCGGCGTCACGGCCACGAAGAATTCCAATACCTCCTACACGGTGGGCTGGGCCGCATCGACCGGCGCCGGCAGCTACAGCGTCTATCGCAATACCGCCGCCTGCCCGCAGGGCACGCCGGTGAAAATCGCCACCTGCCCCGGCACCGCCGGCTGCGCGGCGAACAATCTCTCCTATACCGACTCGAGCGCCGTCTCCGGCACGAGCTACTGGTATTCGGTCAGCGCCATCGACTCCGCCACCGGCAATTGCGAGTCGATCCGTTCGACCTGTGTCTCCGGCACGACCGGCAGTTGCGCGCAGGTGCCGTCGTTCGCCGGCATCGAGAGCGCCTCCGAATACTCGATCCTGCCGGGCGGCGTCATCGCCAACAATAGCTGCAGCATTCACCTCGAGTGGAGCGAAGGTCTCAGCAACTGCCCCGACCAGCCGGCGGTGGTCTACAACGTCTATCGCGGCACGACCTCGACGTTCACACCGGCCGCGGCGAACAACATCGCCAAGTGCCTTTCGACGCTCACCTTCGACGACAACAGCACCCTCACCGGCGGCACGACCTACTACTACAAGGTGCGCGCGGAAGACTCCACCACCGGCAACGGCGGTCTCTGCAACGGCGGTAATGAAGATAAGAACACCGTCGTGCAGAGCGCGTCGCCGGGCAATTTCTCCTCGGTCTATTACGAGAATTTCGACACGACGACCGCCGGCTCGCTGCCGAGCGGCTGGACTGCCGCCGGACAGTGGCGCGGCGCGATGAACTGCGCGCCTGCCTACAGCGGCAGCAACGTCCTGCACTGGGGCGCCAATACCTGCGGCGGCCAGTACAGCGCCAGCGCGAACGACGACCTCACCTCGCCGACCATCAACATTCCGGCCGGCACCACGCGGGCCCGCTTCTCGATGTGGCACCGCTGGAACATGGCCGGCACCGTGCGCGACGGCCTGCATCTGCGCGTCTCCGTCAACGGCGCCGCGGCGATCGAAATCCCGACGGCCGCGTTCCTCAACGGCGGCTATACGGGCACTCGCCTGGCCGACAACGGCGACGGCTGCGGCACCGCACTTCCCTACGCGAACCTCGGCATCTGGGGCGGCCAGCAGAACACGATGAAGAACACGCTGGTCGATCTCGATCAGGTGTGCGGCGGCACGTGCGCCGGCAAGAGCGTGAAGTTCTATTTCACCGGCCTCTCCAATTGCACGGCCACGAACGATCTCGGCTGGTTCATCGACGACCTGCAGGTGCTCACGAGCACGTCGAATACCTGTAATGCGCCGGCGGCCACCTCGCAAATCATGACCGTGACCTCGGGCAACAATCAGAACACCATCGAGTGGGTGGCCGGCGCGAGCGGCTCGCGTCTGCACGTCCGCTATCGCACCGATCAGTTCCCCAACGGCATCAATGACGGCACCGCCGTCGCCGGCTCGCCGTTCGCCATCACGCCGGGCGGCAAAAGCTCGACCACGGTCACCGGCCTGCAGAACGGCACGACCTACTACTACTCCGCCTACACCGACACCGGCGCCGGCACGGCCGTCTCCAATGGCCGCATGATTGCCGCGCGGCCGCAGGACACGGTGAATGGGCAGGTGAAGTGGATCTACAACACCACCGCCGCGTCGATGACGCCTCCCGGCGTCGGGTCGGTCTATTCAGTAGCCAATGACCGCTTCCTGCATTCGATGAACGCGGCCAGCGGCACCTGGCCGACCTCGCCGTCGACGTGGCTGCCGTTCCTCATGGGCGGCGCCTCGCAAGGGCGTCCGGCCGTGCCGACGGTGGACATCAGCGGCACGCTCCGCAAGGTGCTCTACCTCGGCTCGCAGGACGGCTTCGTCTATTGCGTCAACGGCGATACCGGCGCGCAGATCTGGAAGGCCAATCACCCGTCGCAGCCGGCGAGCAGCATGATTCAGGCGGCTCCCGTCGGCGAATTCACCTCCTACGGCGGCACCTACAATCTGATTTTCGCCGCCACGCGCAACGCCACCGCCGACAATATGGTCTACGCGCTCAATGCCGCCACCGGTGCGGCGGCCTGGTCGTTCAATAACGGCGGCGGCGTCAATGGCATCGGCATCATCAGCGGCGATCCGTGGGTCGAATTCGGCGGCACGACGCACAAGCTCTATTTCACCAGCCGCAGCAAGAGCGGCGGCAGCAGTGGCACGATCTGGTGCCTCGATTACACCGCCAACAGCGCCGCGAAATGCACCGGCTTCCCGATCAGCGCCGGCGACTCCGACGCCAGCATCACGCTCTACAACGGCAGCATTCTGGTCGGCAACAACAGCGGCAAGGTCTATTCGTTCAATGCCACCACCGGCGCGCAGAATTGGGTCTTCGATACCGCTGACGGTCCGATCAAAGGCTTCGTCAATCCCGATTTCGCGAACGGCTCGAACGATCTCTATGTCGCCACGACCAACAAGGTCTGGGCGATCACGAACAACGGTTCTTCGGCCGCGCAGCATTGGGTGGTCGGCACGATTGCGTTCCCGTCGATTCCGCTGCTGACCGGCAGCGGTCACCTCTTCACCGGCTCCGCCGACGGCAAGCTCTATCAGCTCACGAATCTCACCGCCGCGGCGCCGACCATCAAGTCGCTCACCCTCGGCACGGGCGACGCCGCCGTCGGCAGTCCGTCCTTCGATTACTCCACCAATCAGGTTTACGTCGGCACCGATGCGGGACGGATTTACGCCGTCGTCGCGCCGCTGCCGTAAGGAGCCGTCATGAAGAAGCTAGCGCTCGCACTCGCAACGTTCGCCCTCGCCGCACCGCTCTTCGCGCAGTCGGGCGGCTGCGTCGGGGTCGCCTTCGGCTCCGAGCAGAAGAACAAAGGAAAATTCGACGCCGTCTTCTCGGCCACGCAGGTCATCGACGTCGATCTCTCCGTGCTCTTCCATCCCGGCACCGTCAAGCAGTACGCCGGCAACCACAAGGTGGAAGTGCGGATCTACACACCGCGCGGCCATCTGTATCAGTCGATGACCGTGCCGTTCACCGCCGACGCGTCGCGCAAAGGCTCGCACGTCGCGATCGAAGGCTATCCGCAGACGCTCGAGACGCAACTGCTCGAGGAAGTGACCACCGCGAGCGGCAAGCAGCTCCGCGCCTTCGTGCGGCTGCCGGTCGCCGGCACGCCGATCGTGACGAGCTCGATCTACGGCACCTGGAGCGCCCAGGCGTACGTCGACGACGCGCCGATCGCCTGCAGCAAGCCGGCGACCTTCCGGGTGACGGAGTAAGGATGCTCCGGCCGGTTTTTTGCACCGGCCGGGCGAGGCAGGAATCATGGCGGAGCAGGACAACAAACCCGCACCAGCGGGCGACGTGACGCGAGCCGAATACGAGAAGCCGTCCATCCTCTGGGAAGAGGAGCTCGACGTGCGCAAGACGCTTGCGGTCGCCTGCGGCAAGACCGCCGGCCGCGCCGGCATCTGCAACGCGGCGCCGACGAGTTGACGCGGCGGATCGAGCGGTGAAGATGCACGTCGCCAAAGAGATCGCCTGGCAGGTCGTCGACGGTGAGGCGATCATCGTCGATCTCGCCAGCGGCAAAACCATTGGTCTCAATCCAACCGGCACGTACCTCTGGACGCAGCTCGACGGCCGCGACGAGCACGAGCTCGCCGCCGCGCTCGCCGCAAAGTTCGACGTCGACCAGGAATCGGCCTCGCGCGACGTGCGCGAGTTTCTCTCGCTCCTGCGCGAGCGCCGGCTGCTCACCGAGTCATGAGCGATCCCTTCGTCCGCCTCAAACAGAAAGCGCTCGCCGCGGCGCAGCCGCTGAACGTGCAGCTCGAGCTGACGTATCGCTGCAACTGGCGCTGCGTCTTCTGCTACAACCCGCGCCACTTCGACCGCGCCGCGCTTTGCGGCGACGAGTGGATCGCCGTCCTCGGCGAGCTGCGCGCGCTCGGCACGCTCAACGTCGTCCTCACCGGCGGCGAGCCGCTCGCCCATCCGGAGTTTTTCCGCATCGCCGCCGCGGCGCGCGAGCAGGCCTTCGCGCTGCGCATCTTCACGAACGCCACGCTCGTCGACGACGCCGCCGCCGACACCATCGCAGCGCTGCGCGTGCTCGCCGTCGAAGTGAGCATCCACGGGGCGACGGCCGAGGTGCATGAGGCGGCGACGGCGCGCCGGGGATCATTCGAGGCCATGCTCGCCGGCGTCGCACGGCTCCGCGCGCGCCAGGTTCCGGTGGTGCTGAAGATGCCGCTCACGCGCCTCAACGAAACGCAGTTCGATGACGTCGTCGCACTCGCCGCGGCGCGCGAGCTGCCGCTGCAGATCGATCCCCATCTCACGCCGCGCGACGACGGCGACCTCTCGCCGCTCACCTACGCGCCGTCGCGCGAGGCCGTGCGCCGCGCGCTTCTCATCGGCGGCGTCGAACCGATGGAGCGCGTCTCCGGCGGCGCGAACTGCGGCCTCGGCCGCATCACGCTGGCCATCGATCCCGAAGGCAACGTTTTTCCGTGCATGCAATGGCGCCATCGCGCCCTCGGCAACGTGCGCGAGCGGCCGCTGCGCGAGCTGTGGCACACCTCGGAGGTCCGCGCCGAAGCGGCCGCGATGTCGACCGCCGTCAACGATCACTTCGTCGCCACCGGCGGTCCGCTCGCGCAGTTCCCCTACTGCCCGGCCCTGGCCATGCAGGAGACCGGCGATCCGCTCCTGCCCGACGCCGGCTTCGTCGCCCGCGCCACGCTCGCGGCGGAGCTGCGCGGATGAACGACGGCGAGCCGGCGCAGATCCGCGTCGACGGCGACCGCGTCGTCGTGCAGCACGCCCGCTTCGACGCCTCGATCGATCCATTCACGCGCGCGATCTCCGTCGACTGCTCCGACGACGATCGTCCGTTCGCCGACGCCATCGTCGAGCGCACGGCCCTGTCCTGCTTTCTTCCGCTCGCAGGCGGACTGCTGCTGCACAGCGCCGGCGTCGTGATCGGCGGGCGCGCCGTCGCCTTCTACGGCCGCTCCGGCGCCGGCAAAAGCACCTTCGCCTCACTCGTCGACGCGCCGCTGCTGTCGGACGAGTTGATCGCCATCGAGCGGCGCGGCGACGCGTTCGTCGCGCGCGCCAGCGGCTTCTGGGGCGAGCTCGAATCGCGCGCGGCGACGGCGGGCTCCTTTCCGCTGCACGCGCTCGTCGAGCTCGGGCGCGGCGACGACGTCGCGCTCGAGCCTCTCAATGCGCGCGAGGCCATGCGCGCGCTCGTCGCCGTCGCCGTCGTGCCGCCGCATCCCGCCTTGTGGCGCGCGGTGATGCCGATCATCGAGGCGCTCGCGAAACTGCGCGCGTTGCGGCTGCGCTGGACGCCGACCGCCGATGCCGCCCGCCGCGTGCTAGCGCACTTCCAGTAGAAACCCCTTCAAATACTCCCCTTCGGGACAGTAGATCGACACCGGGTGATCGGGTCCGGCGGTGAGGCGCCGCACGAACGACACGCGCCGTCCCGCATCGAGGGCGGCGGCGAAGATCACCTTCTGGAAGAGGTCGAGCGACATGTGGCCGGAGCAGGAGAACGTCATCAGATGTCCGCCCGCTTCGACCATGCGCATGGCGTGCAGGTTGATGTCCTTGTAGCCGCGCGCCGCGCGATCGACGTCGCCGCGGCTCTTCGCGAACGCCGGCGGATCGCAGATCAAAAGCTCGAAGCGCTCGCGCGTCTGCCGCACGTACTGAAACGCGTCCGCCACGAGAAACTCCGCCGCCGAATCGTTGAGCGCGTGGTTCTCGCGCGCCAGCGCGATCGCTTTGTCGGAGACGTCGACGTTGGTGACGCTGGTTGCGCCGCCGGCCGCGGCATAGACGCCGAACGCGCCGCTGTACGAGAAGAGATTCAGCACGCGTTTGCCTGCGCCGAGTGTGCGCGTGAGGCGCCGGTTCTCGCGCTGATCGAGAAAGAAGCCGGTCTTCTGCCCTTCCGATGGATTCACGCGGAACTGCAGCCCCGACTCGCGGATGATCGTCCCTTCGACCGGCTCCTCGGCCGTCGGCAGGCCTTCCAGCTTGCGCGCCGGCAGATCGTTCTTGAAGAAGATCGCCCGCGGCGCGAGCTCCTGCTGCAGCACTTCGGTGATGAGCGGCTTGAGCTGCTCGGCGCCGCGATTGGAGATCTCCACGACGGCCAGATCGTTGTAGCGATCGACCACGATGCTGCTCAACTCGTCGCCTTCGGCGTGCACGACCCGCGCGGCGTTCGTATCGTCGTCGAAGATCGGCGCGCGGCGGCGGATCGCGGCGCGCAATCGCTCGGCGATCAGCTCCTCCGTCACCGGCTCGCTGCCGAACGTCAGCGCGCGCAGCCGGATCTGCGACGGCTTCGAGTAGAACCCGGAGGCGATGCGCGTGCCGTCCGCATCGAGCAGCTCGCCGAACGGCGCCTCTTCCGGACCGCGCTCGGCGTGAATCGCGCCGGCGAAAATCCACGGGTGCCGGTGCGCCGCCATCCGCTCCTTGCCACGTTTCAGCGTGAGCATCCTGTTCATCGCTATAATCCGCCTCCAATGTCACCGGTACGCAAGCGGGAGTTCCACAGCCACTGCCAGGAGGAAGTCTATCGTCAGGTGAAGTCGTACCTCGACGAACTGGTCGACGAGCACTTCGATGACGCCGACCATTGCGACTTCTATCTGAAATATGGCTCCACGGTGCTGGAGATCTCCATCGACGCGTACGAGGAAGACGACGCGGTCATCGAGATCCTCGCCTTCTGCGTGCAAGGCGTCGAAACGTCGTTCGAGCTGATGCAGGAGCTGCTGCGCCTCAACGCCGAAGTGCCGCTCGGCGCCTTCAGCATGGTCGAAGGTGACATCTACTACTCGCACTCGTTCCTCGGCCGCCGCCTGCGGCCCGAGCAACTGATCGCCTCGCTCGACAGCGTGGCCAGCATCTCCGACCTCTACGATGAGAAGCTGGTGGCCCGCTACGGCGGCCAGACCGCGCTCGAGCGCCTCCGGAGCAACGCCAAGCGGCGCCGCGTCGTGGTCACGCACGCGGAAAACAACTGAAGGCATATCGATTGCTGTATCGGACGCTGATGACGACTCGCACCGGAGCCGCCGCGGCGATCCTCTTCGCTGCCCTCGTGACCACCGCCTGCACGGGCGGGACGGAGTCGAGTGCGGCCGAGGAGCAGCGGCCGTCGAAAGAAGCCCCGGCGGCGCAGGCGGCCGGGCAGCAGGTCGACGCGACGCAACTCCTCACCTCCATCAATCCGGCCATCCCGATTTATGAAGGTGCGGCATTCCGCAGTGACCTCACCGGCCGCGACGAGGTGATGATCCGCAACAAGTACGGCGCCGGCGCGAAGGTCTACACCCTCGCCACCGACGACTCGTTCCCGCAGGTCTATCACTACTACACCACGTACCTGGCCCAGTTCCGCGCCTTCCCGGCGCAGGACACCTATCCGCCGGAGCAGCAGAACTGGCGCACGCTGGAAGTGCAGCTCAACCAGGCCATGCAGGACCCCTTCATCCCCGGTGAGGCGCTCGACCCGCACGGGCAACAGGTGACGCTGCAGATCGCGGAGACGGAAGCGGAGCCGAGCACGGTCATCCGCTACATCGTCACGCCGCCGCCTCCGGCGGGCGCGCCGGTGACGACGGCCGCGCCGGCCGCGACGGCCGCAAATCCTGCACCGGCCACGCCCGTAGCGCGCTAGAGTTGCTGCAGCAGGCAGCGCATGTTTCAGCGGATCCTGATTCCGACCGACTTCTCGACCGCCTCCGAGTGGGTCTTCGATGATGCCGTGCGCATCGCCGGCGGCAGCGGCGCCGAGCTGGTCATCCTCCACGTGCGCATGACCTGGGCCTCGCATCCCGGCGAGCTGCGCTTTCCCGCGGATCCGGCGCTCTACGAATATGCGGAACAGCAGGAGCTCGAGCGGCTGCGCGCGCGCGTGCGCAACGCCAATGCATCGCTGAACACGCGCCTCATCGTGCGCCAGGCGCCGAGCGCCGGCGACGAGATCTGCCGCACCGCGAAAGAGGAAGGCGCCGACCTGATCGTGATCGCCACGCACGCACGCCATCACGTGGCGCACCTCTTCGTCGGCTCGACCACCCTCTCGGTCCTCATCGAGCCGCCCGCGCCGGTGCTCGCCATCCGCTACGGCATCCGCCGCCGCGAGGCGCTCCAGCGCGTGGTCGTGCCCGCCCATCCCGAACAGCACGGCCGCGCCGCCCTTGACCTCGCCGCCCGCCTCGGCGCCGAGGTGCATCTGCTAACGGTCTGCGACGAAGCCAACCAATCCCGCGCCGAGCAACACCTGCGCGCGTTAGCCGCCACCATCCCCGGCGCAACGACGAAAATCGTGCGCGGCAGCGACGCCGAAAAAGAAATCGTCCGCTACGCCACCGCCGCCGAAGCCGACGCCATCTTCCTCAACGCCCACCGCGACCCGAGCGAACGCAAGCTCGACATCATCCGGCACGCACCGGTGCCGGTGATGATCGTGCCGTAGGGAGTGGTGCCGCTTAAGACGATCGCCCGTCTTCGAGCAGGTTCGCGAGATCTCGGGCTCGATAAACGAACGCAAGCAGGAGCACTCTGTCCTGTGCGACGCGATAGATCAGACGATGACTACCGACGGCGATCTCACGTACCGCGGGGTCGTTGAACTCCGGGACGCCGCATAACTGGGAGAGTCCCGCGCGATGTACTCGATTGCGACCAGACTGGTGAAAGCCGATTCCGTCCAGTCTACTTGGTAAGCCATTTAGCCAGTCGTTGCTGCACTTCCGCGTGCGTCAGCACGCGTCCCGCCTCTGCATCCGCCACCCCTTGCTCGATTTTCTGGCGGACGTAGATGTGGTACTGGATGTCCTCGAGCGAGGCGTCCTCCGGGAGCATTCCGAGAATCTCCTGAACCTGCTCCTTCGCGGTTTTCGTGGCAGTAGTTTATCCCGCCGCAGGAATGGCCGCCCTCACGCCTCCCGACGAACCTCCGAAGAAATCGTCAGCTTGAACCCATCCGGATCGACCACCCGAAACATCCTCATACCCCACGGCATATCCGCAGGTTCGCTGGCCAGCGTTCCGCCGTGGGTTTTGATCCGATTCGCCACCGCGTCGATATTCTGCGGGGTGGTGATCATCAGCGAGAAGCCGGCGCCTTTCGCACGGTCCGATCCCTTTGCACCGTCGTCCTGAGCGAGCAGGATGCGCACGTTCCCGGCCATGAGTGACACGGCCATCAATTTCCCATCGCGCTCGTGCTGCCGGTCGATCCCGAAACCGAGAACGTCGCGATACCACGCCACGCTTTTCTCGAGATCGTTCACGGTGAGCGAAGCGGAGAGCGCGATACCGGCTAGAGGCTCTGAGTTTGCCATGTCGCGATCATCGCACAGCGCCGTTCTTCAGACGCCGAGCGCCTCGACGAATTCGGCCACCGTCGCGAAACGCTCCTCCGCTTTCTTCGACAGCGCGCGGCCGATGGCATCCGACACCGACCGCGGCACGTTGACGCGCTCCCGGATCGGAATCACCGGCGTTTCCGTGTGGCCGCGCACCACCGAAGCGAGATCGGTCGCGGTGCCGAACGGATGCTCGCCGGCCAGCAGCTCGTACGCGATCAGCGCCAGGCTGTACTGATCCGCGCGCGCGTCCGCCACATGGCCGCTCAGCACCTCGGGCGCCATGTACATCAGCGTCCCAACCACGCCGGCACTGTGGCCCGACTGCACCATCGTCGCCTCATCCTCGCCGAGCGGCACGGCCATCTTCGCCAGGCCGAAGTCGAGCACGCGCGGCGCCGGCGCCGAATGCTGCTCGCGCACGATCATGATGTTCTCCGGCTTCAAGTCGCGATGCACGACGCCCGCACGATGCGCCGCATCGATGGCCTGCCCGACCGGCGCGAGAATCTGCAGCGCCGCCGGCAGCGATTGCGGACCCGACTCGATCGTCCGCCGCAGCGTCTCGCCGTCGAGATACTCCATCACCAGATACGCGTGGCCCGACGGCAGCACGCCGAAGTCGTGCACCGTGACGATGGCCGGATGCCGCAGCCGCGCCACGATCCGCGCCTCGCGCTCGAACCGCGTGCGCATCGACGAGCTGCCGACCAGATGTGCGAGCAGCACCTTGATCGCCACCGGCCGGTTGAGCCGCTTCTGCGTCGCCAGATAGACCGAGCCCATGCCGCCGCGCCCGAGGAGCCGCGTGATCACATACTTGTCCTCGATCATCCGCGGCACGCCCGACTCCGGCACGAGCGCCTGCGCGTCGTTCTCGCACGTCGTCGCATCGGGCGCGTAACAGCGGCCGCAGCGCGGACAGAGCTGCACCACGTCGCTCAGATGCAGATGCACGCCCGACGACGGCGCCCACACCAGCGACGGCGACTGCTTGAGCCGCGAGTAGTCGAGAGTCATGGCCAGTTGCGCGCCGAGCATCCGCAGCAGCTCGCGATCCTCGCGGCTGTACGGCTCTTCCGATTTCCGTTCGCCGAGGAGCATCAGTCCGGCGAGACGCTTCTCGATCAGCAGCGGCACGATCAAATGCGCGCCCGTTTGACGCAACCAGTCGCGCTCCTGCTCCGGCAGCCGTTGCAGCAATGCGCGCGAGTGACGGCTGTACACGTCGAGCGGCTCCTCGTCCGCCGACAGCAGCGTGGCCAGCGTGCCCGACGCGCTCAGCGCCGCCGCATCCGAGGAGATCCCTTCGCCGCGCGCGAAGCCGCGATGGATCTCGCCGCCCTCGAGGTCCGTCTGCCAGAGCGAGATGTGCTTCGGATGGAGCGCCTTGTCGATCTCCTCGAGCGCCGCGCGCGAGAGCGTGAGCATGTCCGAGCCGCCGCGCACGATCGACACGACGTGCAGCAGCAGCCGCCGCTGATCGTACTGCTCGCGGAAGAACCGACGATCGAGCGACTCGAGCAGCCGCTTGCGATAGCGGATCACCAGCACCAGCGGCAGGATCACCAGCACGTACACCGCCGGCGTTCCGGTGAGCAGCGCCGCCAGCGTGTCGCGGCGGTGCGCGTACAGAAACGCGGCGAGGCCGATCACCGGCAGCGACATCAGCACGAGCAGCGTGCGCCGCGCCAGCGCGTACTGCAGGCTGCGCCGCAGCAGCACGCGGATGTTGAAGATGCGATGGCGCACCACCGCGTACGCGAAGATGCCCGACCCCAGCATCGTCGCCGGCGTGTGCAGCAGATGCGCGGCCGTGTCCCACGCGTAGCCGAGGTCGAGCACGTTCACCAGATAGCCGGCGATGAACGCCGCGCTGCCAGGCAGCAGCGCCAGAAAAATCAGTTGCAGCCGCCGCCGCGCATTCGAGTCGCGCATGCGCGCGAAGCGCACGCCCAGAATTACCAGCGAGCTGGCCAGCAGCAGCGTGCCCACCGTCGAATACGCATCGCGGAACGGCAGCGGCGCCGGCGTGACGTCGCCATGCAGCCGCCGCAGATTGTTCGCCAGCGTCTCGATGAAAATCGGCGTGGCCACGATCCACGGCACGAGCTGCCACTCGCCGCGCAGCCCGCGCGTGCGATCGCTCGGAAAGACGAGCGCGAACTGCACGCAGACGGCAAAGAACGCCGCCGCGAAAATCGCGTCGACGCTCAGCAGCGCGAGGTGCAGCCCGTCGGGCATTCGCGCGAGCACCGCGCCCATGCCCGGCGCGCGATAGATGAACGAGCTGCCCGCCCAGTAGACGAACGACAGCGCCGACAAACGCGCATCCTTGTTTCCCGGCCGCAGCAGGAGTAGCGCGATGCCGAGTCCCATCATCCAGACGTGCAGCGGAAACGCGAGGTAGTTGCTGATCGCGCCGACCGCGCGCTCGCCGCCGGCGCGCAACGCCTCGCGGCGCGACGTTTCGTTCGTCACCGTGACCACGTCCACCGCGCCGCGCGCGAGCTGCACCGTCACGCGCTCGCCCGCTTTCGCAAAGTAGAGCGGCACCACGTCCGGCGCGATGTCGTGTCCGCCGACGCGCAGCAGACGATCGCCGGTGACGATTCCGGCGCGCGCGGCCGGGCTCTCCGGCACCACGCTTCGCACCCGTCCGTCCGGCGCCCACGACAGGCCGAGCGCCGGGCGCGTGACCATGTTGTGGAAGTTGAGCAGCACCAGCAGCGACGCCACGGCGACCTGAATCCAGCAGAGGATCACCAGAGGCTTCGTTTTCATCGCGTTGGGAACGGACCGCCCGCGATTGTAGCGGAGTTGCGGCGCCGAGTTACGATGCCGGCCATGCCGCAGCTCCGCATCCGCGCCGCGACTTCCGGCGATGTCCCGCTGATCCTCCGCTTCATCCGCGAGCTCGCCGACTACGAGCGTCTCGCGCACGAGGTCGTCGCCACGACCGAGTCGCTGACCGAGACGCTGTTCGGCGACGCGCCGTACGCCGAGGTAGTGATCGCCGAGGAAGACTCCGAGCCCGCCGGCTTCGCCCTTTTCTTTCACAACTACTCAACGTTCCTCGGCCGCCCCGGGATTTACCTCGAAGACCTCTACGTCCGTCCCGAGCTGCGCGGCCGCGGATACGGACGCGCGCTGCTGCGCCACCTCGCGCAGCTCGCCGTCGAGCGCCGCTGCGGACGCCTCGAATGGGCGGTGCTCGACTGGAACGAGCCGGCCATCCGCTTCTATCGCTCCGTCGGCGCGCGCAGCGTCGACGAGTGGACGATCTTCCGCGTCACCGGCGACGCGCTCACCGCCCTGGCCGCTCCATAGCGCGTGGTATTCTCGTCGTCCGGTTGCGGAGTTAGCTCAGCGGTAGAGCATCTCGCTTACACCGAGGAAGTCAGGGGTTCGAATCCCTTACTCCGCACCACTCCCGCCCCGTTATAGACTCGCGCGCCAATGCTCCCGTTACTCCGAAAGAAGGCGCGCCTGCTCGTGCTCGACGACGATCCGTCGATGCAGCGCCTGGTGGCAACGCTCCTCAAGCGTCAGGGCCACCGCGCCGACGTCGTAGCCGACGGGCTCACCGCGATCGAGAAGATCAGCCAGACCGAGTACGACGGATTGCTGCTCGATCTGATGACGCCGACCCAGGGCGGCATGACCGTGATCCGCCATCTGCGCGAGGCGCAGCCGGCGCTGCTCAAGCGCGTCGTGCTCGTCACCGCCTCGCCCGATTCGATCCTCAAGAACATCGCCGGCGAGGTCTACGCCGTCGTCCGAAAACCGTTCGACGCGCACGAGCTGGTCGACACCATCGACCGTCTCCTCGCCGAGTGATGCAGCTCCGCATCTCCATCCTTCCGCAACTGCTCTCCGTCTGCCGACTCGCCGCCGATGCGCCGCTGCCCGACTGGCCGCAAGGTCCGTTCGTCTCGATCACGCGCACGCCCGACGAGCTCTCCGTCGTCTGCGACAGCGCGGCCGTGCCGGCGAACGTGCAGTCGGAGCACGGCTGGCGCGCGCTGCGCGTGCATGGGCCGATTCCGTTCGAGACCACCGGCGTCGCCGCCGCGCTCGTCGCACCGCTCGCCGCGGCACGCATCAGCGTCTTCCTCATCGCCACGTTCGACACCGATTACCTGCTGGTGCAGCGGCTCGAGGAAAGCGTGCAGGCGCTGCGCGGCGCCGGCCACGACGTTCAAGACGACGCGTGCTGATCGCGCGGCACGGCCGCGAGCGCGCGGCGCGTGGCGCTGCGGATGCAACTGCGGATCAGATCGACGAGCTGCGGCAGGAGCACCGGCTTGCGCAACACGATCTGCACGATCTCGACGTCGAGCGCGCGCGCCGCTTCGACGTTCGGCGCGAGCACCAGCACCACCGGCCGCTCGGCGTGCGTGATCGCGCCGATGCGGTCGAGGACGCGATGCAGCTCGCCGGCGAGCGCGATGTCGAGCACCACCACGGCGTAGACGGTGCCGTCGAGCTTCTCGACGCTGTCGTCGACGCTCGCGGAGCAGTCGGAGAAGATGTCCCGCTCCAGCAACGCCCCGTAGAGCCGCTGGCGCAGGGTCGCGTCGCCATCGGCGATGAGCACGCGCGGTCCGAGCTCGCCTTCCATCGGTAGATGTGGTTACAAATAATCTGCCAAAGATGTGTCAAACGAGCGTGAAAGTGGGCGCATTTCCATCCTTCCGTCATACTCCACAAGTCGTAGACGGCATGGAACATATCCCGCAAATCGTCCGAGGCATGGCAATCGAAGACCTCCGCAACAACGCGATGATGTTCCACCTGCTCGACGCCCTGGAACGGGGCGAAGACATCGGTCACTACGGCCGGCTGACGTTCGCCATGGTGGCGCGGCACTTCCTCTCCGAGGATGAGCTTTGCGCCTGGCTCTGCCGCAATCCCGGCGTCAGCGACCACGACGCGCGCCTGCTCTGCCGCCAGGTCGAAGGGCGCGACTACAATCCGCCGCGCCGCGAGCGCATCCTCGAATGGCAGCGCGAGCAGTCGTTCCCGATCTGCCCGACAGACGATCCCGGCGCCTGCAATGTCTATCGCGACCTCAAATTTCCCGAGCAGGTCTACGAGCACATTCAGGAGTTTTACGAGAAGAAGGTCTAGACGTCGGTCGTGACGACGGCCGGCGTGGCCATTGGAAACGAATGTTTATAGATGTCGATGATCGACATCAGCAGCGAGAAGACCAGCGGTCCGATGACGAGGCCGACGAATCCGAACGCCTGCAATCCGCCGAGGACGGCGAAGAGCAGTGGAATGGCCGGCAGTTGCGCTTTGCCTTTCATCGCCCACGGCCGCACGATGTTGTCGACCAGCGACACCGGCAGCGCGCCCCAGATGATGAGGAAGATGGCCTGCCACCACGGCCGCTGCCCCATCGATGCGGCGATGCAGAGATAGATCGCCGCCGGCACCCACACCGCCGCCGCGCCGACCATCGGCACGAGCGCGAGCAGCGCCGCGACCGCGCCCCAGAATCCGGCGCCCGGCACGCGCGCGATCGCCAGTCCGATGCCGGTGACGATGCCTTGGGCGATGCCGGTGAAGAGCTGTCCTCGGAACGTCGCATCGATGACGTCTTTGAAGCGGGTGAAGAACTCGATGTCGTATCGGCGCGGCAGCGGCGAGAGGATCGTGAGCTGCCGCACGATCGATTCTCCTTCGACATAGAAGAAGAACATCGAGAGCAGCACCAGCGCGAAGCCGATCACGACGCCGGCCAGCCCGCCGAGCACCGCGCCGCCGTTGCGCGCCACCCAGCCGGGAATCTGCCGCATGGCCGGCAGGAGCATGCGGTCGGGCCGGAGCGTGGCCGGATCGAACTGCGGCGCGATCCGCTTGACCCATTGCAGCGAGTGCGTGAGGTCGATGCGCTGGATCATCGCCTGCGCCTCGCCCGATTGCAGTTTCTCCACGACGACGTTCGCCTGCTGTACGAGCAGCACGCCGAGCACGACCGCGGGCACCACGATCAGCAGCGTGATGGCCAGCAGCATGGTCAACGCCGCGCGGGTCGAGCTGCCGTGCATGCGCGCGCGCAGCCGGCGGAAGTGCTTGAACGTGAGCGTGACCAGAATGGCCGCGATCAGGATGGCCGTCAGGAACGGACGGATGATCAGGAACGCCGCGTACAACAGCAGCAGCGCCAGGATGCCGAAGAAGATGATGCCGGCCAGCCGCCACTGCGGCCGCCGCTCCAGATCGCTCTCTGCAGGTTGATCGATCACACGCGCCTCCCGCCTCAGTGTAAGCGTGTATCATCCGCGCCGCTTGGAGATCGTCGAGACTTCTCTTCCCGGCGTGCTGATTCTCGAGCCGCGCGTGTTCCGCGACTCGCGCGGCTGGTTCATGGAGACGTTCAACGCCACGCTCTTCGCCCGCCTCGGCCTGCCGATCGATTTCGCCCAGGACAACCACTCCGCCTCCGCGCGCAACGTCGTGCGAGGCCTGCACTATCAACTCATCCAGCCGCAGGGAAAACTCGTCCGCTGCGCGCGCGGCGCGATCCTCGACGTCGCCGTCGACATCCGCCGCGGCTCGCCGACGTTCGGGAAGACTGCCTTCGCCGAGCTCACCGCCGACAACCGCCGCATGCTCTGGATCCCCCCCGGCTTCGCCCACGGCTTCTCGGTCCTGGAAGAGGCGGAAGTCATCTACAAATGCACGACGCCGTGGCACCAGCCCAGCGACCGCACCATCCTCTGGAACGACCCCGACCTCGCCATCGACTGGCGCGTCGGCGCGGACGCCATCATCTCCGCGAAAGACGCCGCCGGTACCCCGTTGCGCGAAGCCGAGACCTTCGAGTACCATGCGCCGCCGCCAAGGGAATGCCCCACCCCCTCCCGCGGTTAGCGAAAGTCCCTACGACGCGGGGTCGTAGTTCAGTTGGTTAGAACGCCGGCCTGTCACGCCGGAGGTCGCGGGTTCGAGCCCCGTCGGCCCCGCCAAATTTCGTTGCGCTGATCAGCCGCCACTTCGGCGGCTTTCGTGTTTTCAGTGGGTTGGCTTAGAAAGTTGTGTCTCGCAAGCTCACTCGCAAGGTCGCGATTTCCGCGAGCGAATTTTGCCGCAGACCCGCGACCAGAATTGCAAAATGTTGCGCGCTTCTGCGTCGATGTTCCACGGGAAAACCTGTTACAACGCCGAGCTCCCTCCGCTCGCTGAACGGCGCCACGGCTGCCTACGACCATACCCGGTCCTAGCACGACGGCGCTCAGGACTTCCAGCGACTGGCCGGACCCGCTACCCTTGAATGATGCGTGTCCTTGCAGATCGGAATCTCCCGCTGGAGGTGACGTTCACGGCCGAGCCTCCGGCGAGCGTAACAGCAACTGTATCCGTTCACCGACCGGACGCGCAGATGGGTATGTACCGGTTCGACTCGCCCGGAATGGTGCTGTTGACGCTCGCGGGCGGCGACACGATGGACATACACATCGATTGGCGGGCAGAAGGCCAGCCTGGAACGGGGTACTCCGGTCGGCTAGATGTGTTGCAGCGCGGGTCGAAGCTCGCCTCCATGGTCTTCGTGGGAACGCTTCCTTCATCGGGCACGATGTCCGTCACGGACCATATGGCAATCGAGGTGCCGAGCGAGCCGGTGGCACGCGCTGGACCCGCTCCTACGTCTGGACAGCCGGAGCCATCGGACGAAGCCCTTCTCGCTCGCCGCCGCGAGACGAGATCGCGCTCCGCGGCCGCCGGAGACCGCGCGGAATACGTCGTCTCGTACGCCACGAACCGCAAGCGGATCTATCCGGAGGATGTCAGCAAAGGGTATTCGTCCGAGCGCGCAAGCAGTGTCGACTACGGCTCCTGCCGCGTGTTCATTCCGAAGTCCCACAAGATTGGCTCGATTGGCTCGCGCTGGTGGAAGCGGCTCCTGACGATGTCCGACGACCGCCTGCGGCTCCTCGGCATCTCGGCAACATCGGCGGAGGATCACTGGAAACAGATTCGTGATCGCTTGGCGGCGTTCGCCGCTGAGGAACGGGACGCGCTGGTGTTCGTGCACGGCTACAACGTTTCCTTCGAGGAGGCAGCGCTTCGCGCCGCGCAGATCGGCTTCGACCTCCAGGTCAAAGGCGCGATGGCGTTCTTCAGCTGGCCCTCGCAGGGAACGCTCGACGGCTACCTGGCCGACGCCGCGACGATCGAGGCCAGCGAAGGAGCGATCGCGGACTATCTCTCCGACTTCGCGATGCAGAGCGGCGCACGCATGGTCCACGTGATCGCCCACAGCATGGGCAATCGCGCAGTGCTCCGGGCGGTGAACCGGATCGCCGCGGCGGCCCACAAACGATCCGGCATTCGCTTCGGGCAGTTCATCCTCGCGGCGGCCGATGTGGACGCCGACACGTTCCGTTCGCTCAGCACCGCCTATACGCGGCTCGCGCAGCGGACAACGTTGTACGTTTCGGAGCGCGACCGCGCGGTCGAAGCTTCGCGCTGGCTCCACCACTTTCCGCGGGCCGGTCTCATCCCGCCGGTGCTGGTCCTGCCGGAGATCGACACGATCAACGTGACCAACGCCGACCTGACCATGCTCGGGCACGGGTATGTCGCGGCGGCGCGCGACGTGCTCACCGACATGCACGCGCTGATTCGGCACGGCCATCCGCCGCAGGATCGGTTCGGTCTCCGCGAGGCGAGGACCGAGACCGACGAGCAGTACTGGCTGATCGGAGGATGACAGGCAGGCCCGGTCAGGAGCCGGTGCCGGTCAGCCTCACACCGGCCCACGACCACGGATGGGCCCAGCGCGGATCGGCGTCGCGCGTCTCGATCAGTGCACGCCGGCAGGCGTCGGCGATCGGCACTCGAGCGGCGAGGTGCCGCATGATCGCGGCCCCGAACGCCGTTGCGAAGCCCACCGTCATCGGCCACAGTCCTGCGACCACATTGCGCACGCCCGATTGCAGCAGCGCGCTGGAAAAACCGACGGTCTCGCGCGAATGCCAGTCGGCATCCACACGCGCCCCGAAACATGCGAGCGCGAGAAAGAGGTCGCAGTCGAGCTTCAGCTCGGTGTCCAAAAGATCGTTGAACGTCAGTGGATCGTCGTGCAGCAGCAGCCCGGAACTGTCGATGTCGTTCTGTTCATAATCCCCATGGCCGAAATAAAAGACCACCCGCGCCTGCGGAAGCGCGCCGAAGACACCGCTTCGCACCGCATTCGTTTTCGAGAGATGCTCCGATTTTCCTGGCCAGGTGGAGCGTACGTTCTGGTCGATCCACTCCGTCACTCCGGGGAGATCTTCGTTCGGATCGCTGATGCAGAGCAGCGAGTGCGCGGCACTCTCTTTCGCCCGGCGCTCGCCTGCCGAGACATAGACGCTCGCGCTGGGAACGACGATCGTCTCGATACCGCCGCGGCTCAGATCGTCCAACGTTCCGTTCCACCGAACGCGCAGCGCCGCGAACGGCACATCCATCAAATACGCCTCCGGAGCAAAGATGATCCGGGTGACGCCGCTTCTGCGGAGGAATTCGACGAGTTGCGGAGGAAGCAGAAGAGATCCGAGATCCTCCAACGCGGCATTGAAACTCCCGAAATCGTGCCATTGCCCGGCCTGGAAAGTGTCGATTGCGGAGTAGAGTGCGTCGCGCGCCTTCAGCACCTGATCGAGATTCTGCTGAATGACGAACGGCGCCAGTCCCGTTCGGGGAACGATGGTGTAGATCGCCCAGCTTCCGGCGCAGTTCGGGTAGGTTGGCATCAGTGAGTACTGCACAAGCGCCGCGCCGTGCGGAAGGCCGCCGGCGATGTCCTCGACCGTGACCGGCCGCGCGATTCCGGCGGCGCCGATTTCATCGAGGAGAATTCGGGAACGTCCCGCGTCGGCGAAATAGAAGGATTCCTCGAGCAGCGCAGCGTCACCGGTGGAGGCGTAGAGCGCGAGATTGTTCCGCTGCGCACGCGAAAACAGGATCATCGAGCGTCCCTGCACGAACTCCTTCTGGTCGCGCTCGATCAGATATTGCCGCGCGCCTTCGAACATCCCCATCGCCCGGCGATATCCGTCGCGGGCTTCGGCATGTCGGCCGAGCGCTTCGAGACAGATCGACTGACCGGCCTTCGACATCGATCGGATCTCATCCGCGGCGTCGAGCTCTCCCCGCGCGGCGGACTCGCGCTCCGCGCGCTCGAAGACGCCCAGTGCCCGCGTCCACGCATTTCGCGCTTCGTCCTGATCACCGGCGACTCCCGCATCCTGCGCCGTCGCTTCCCACACCGCCCCGAGGAGCGCCACGGTGTACGGGCGAACGGAACGTCCGAGCTCTTCGTGCCGCTTGATCGAGAGTTGAAGAACGTCTCGCGCGGCCCTGCGCATGTGATAGCCGAGAAAGGCGTTCACCATGAAGTCGTACGCACTGAGCTCTAGGTCGTCGGCGCCGATGCGGATTGCATCGTTACGCGCGCGGGTCATCTGATCGATGGCCTCGTCGCCCACGATGGTTTCGAAAAGCACTCGCTCCCGCCCAACCTCCGTCCGCAGCTTCGCTTCGATGCGACATCGCAGTCCCGGCGGCGCCGCGGGGGCCGGTGCATCGAGTCTCTCGGCCGTTTGCGTCTCCGGGCTCGATTTGGGAGCGACGGTGAATCCGATGTCCACGGTTAGCTCGGGTGGCGGACTGGCGGTAGCGAGCGCGCCCCCTAGATTGAGGCGGGTCCTGATGCCGTCGGCCGTATCGCCCAATTCATCGACGAGCCGCCGGTCGGCGGCGATCGCCTGATCGAGATCGCCGGCACGCATGCACGCGTTGGCCAAGCGTCCCAGAGCCACGCGTATGCCATCCGCTCGACCGTCGCGCTCGTACAACTCGAGGGCACGCTGGTACTGCCGGCAAGCGTCGGGAAAACGGCGAACGAGCATGTATGCATCGCCGCCTATCTCCGCTCCGTAAGCCAGAGTCTGAATCGAGACAGAGGACATCTTGTGGATCTCCGCCTCGGCATGCGCAAGATAGTTGATCGCCGCTTGGCCGTCGCCGGAGCGTGCTGCAGCGGCCGCGGCGAAGACGAGTGCATCCACGCCCGCCGCCTGATCGTTTGCCGCCCCCGCTGCCTTGAGGAACTCGCGCGCCGCGGCGGCGGCTTCGTGCGGTAGTCCGGCGTTCAGGTAACCGGACGTGAGTTCACGTAGCACGGCAACACGCTCCGAGGCGTCATTCTCCGATGCAGCGCGACCGGCGAGACCTGCGAAATCGACGACTGGTGCGGCCTCGGCGCTTCCCCGTTTCCCAGTCGTACCCTGTTCGCCGGAGTCGCGCGACGCAACGTTTATCCATGCGGTGAAGCCCTCGAACTTCGGGCCACCCTCCGCCTCCCAATCCGCGGCGGGGACAGGAGGCGTCTCCTGTGGGGAGGTCGTCTTGATCCGTTCCGCAAGATTCGGCACCAACTGCCGCAGCGACTGCGCGCGCGAGCTCATGTCGTTCTCGGCGATCTTTGCAAGTTCGCCTTCGGCGAGCGCGAGGAATTCCCGCGACAGCTCTCGGCCCTCGGCGTAAAACGCGCCGGATTGAATCATGTCGCGGATCGCCTGCTCGAGCCGCTCCGGCAGCGGGAGAATGTCGCGGCGCAGGAACGCGTCGTAAGCCTTCCGTTCCGCTTCTGCCTGCTCAGGTGAGAGTTTCAGCGCCGCCCGAATCTCCGTCGGCCATTTCACTTGTTGCAACCGGCCGAGAATCGCCTCGCGATCCTCGGGATCCACGCCACCGAATGCGATCTCTGCAAGCTCGTTGAATACAGTTTCGCTTTGACCGGGATGTGACGCAGCGTTCTCTACGAAAACGGCGCGTTTGTGGGCGCGATCAACCCACAGCAGCGGGATCGTGATCCAGCCCTTGTATTCACAGTTCGGACAGACAATGCAATTGACGTTGCCATCCATCACCGACGCGACGGCCACAGGATCCGAGTCGTCACGGACGACGCGATAGACCGTGGTGCGCGGTAGCGGAAAGCCACACATCCCACACGGAATTGCGTTGTCAGACACGAAAGAAAGCATTCTCAGAGGGTACAAGAATAGGAGCGGTGCGACGAGTTACAGGATCGTCTTGACTGCCTCGCTCTATGCCAAGACCGCCGGCCTGATGCCGGATGTCGCGGGTTCGAGCCCGTCGGCCTCGCCAATCTAAAGCACTCAGCAGACGCCACTTCGGCGCTTCGTGTTTCAGCGGGTAACTTAAAACTGGAGACTCGCAAAGTGACTCGCAAGGTCGCCAATTTGGCGAGCGAACGTCGCCCGCGGGCCCGCGACCAAAAACTGCATGTTTCAAGCTTTCGCACGGATGCTCCACGGAAAATATCGCCGGGGCAGGCGCCGATCCGTGGGTAGGGTTTGGCGTTTCCGCGGAACTCCCTTGATATGAAGGACGCGCGTCCGATAATCGTACACACTTCGCTTGCTGCCAACGGAAGTCCCGTCCCGGATCAAGATCCAGTGGCGGTGTCGCAACACAACCAGAAGATTCAAGGGTGCGCCGAATTGATGCAAGAGCATCCGCACCAGAGGGTCACTCGCCCGGTCTGCCGAACCGGCCGTCGTACGAGCTGCCGGAAGCGCATACCCACCGCCGGCACGTCATTCCACTCCTTACACGGCACTTCGCACGCCTTGCAGCCGATGCAGAGCGTGGCGTCGGTGAAACCCCTGTACGGTCACTGTCCAGGCACTTAATATCGAGGCTCCACGAGGTGAGTACGTCGTTCCATCAATGACGTGGAGTCCGTCATCAGGAGGCCCCGTGTTTGATTTCTTCCGCGCCGCGTCGCCCGAAAAAGTGTGGAAAGAACTGCGCAAGGCCGCCGCGCGGGGTGACGCACAGGCGTTCCTCGATCTCTGCCGCAAGCATCGCGAGCTGATCAAACGCGAGCTACCACAATGGCGGGTCATCGAGATCAAGGAAGGCACCGATGGATCCGAGGTCCAGCTCCACGGCATGGTCCTCGGCACGATCGCGAAGTTCTTCGCCGATTACCTGGGGGACACCGGCCCGCGCGAGCTGCTGATGTCGCAGCCCGGCGATGACGAGGAGGAGGGCGAAGAAGACGACGACCCTACCGAGCGCTGGCAGCACATGATGGAGGAGGCATCCTCCATACTCGAGAACGGCGACGGCCAGCGCGCGGAGCGGATGCTTGCTTCCGTGCTGCGCGAGATGGACGCCGCCGACGGTCCGGCCGTCGATCACCTGCGATCAATGGTTCTCGGCCGTATCGGCGAATGCCGCTTGGCGGCGGACGATCATCGCGGCGCGCTCGAGGCGACTACGGCGGCGTACGAACATTGCCGCCGCTTCGGCGATGCCGAAGGAGAGCGAATCTATGCGGAGAACATCATCCTCATCCGCGGTGCCGCCGGTGAGGATCCCGGCGCAGTCGATCCGGCGGTCGCCGCGAAGGGCCAGCGTGTCTCCGTCCTGGCTCTGCTCACGAGGCTGCGCGGTGCAACCGAACGCGAAGAGCCCGTAAGCGTCGACAACGTCGTAGCTTGCCTCAAGATGGGCGATCCCGCGGCGATCCGCGAATGGGCACCGCAACTCTCGGCGGAGCTGAACAACACCGGGATCGCCTTCCGCGAGCGTGGAGATCTCCACGGCGCGCGCACGCTCTTCGAGCACGCCGTTCGCATCCATCGCGAGACGGCGGCCCCCGATGCGGGCTTGGCGCGAATGCTGGGGAATGTGGCTTACGCGCTGATCACCCTGCGGACCGACCTTCCGAGAGCCGGCGAGCTGCTCCGCGAGGCGTTGCAGATCCAGCAACAGGTTCTTCCACCCGATCATCGGGAGATCGCCGGAACACTGCACAACCTCGGCGCGCTACATAACATCTCCGGCGATGCCACACAGGCCCGCGAACACTACCGCCGGTCGGTTGCCGCGAAGGAGAGCCGGGAGGACGCAACGGACTCCGATCTGCGCAACACGATCGAGCACCTTTCCGGTCTCGAGCTCGCGGAGCACAACGACCCGGAAGCAAAGCGCG
This sequence comes from Thermoanaerobaculia bacterium, assembly GCA_036389275.1. Taxonomy (GTDB): domain Bacteria; phylum Acidobacteriota; class Thermoanaerobaculia; order Gp7-AA8; family Gp7-AA8; genus QHVT01. The sequence continues at coordinate 28,352 of DASVQE010000106.1, read as the reverse complement.
CCCTCGAACGGCTCATGCGCATCGAGAACCCCGACGATCAGCCCTTCGACCGCATCGGGACTCCGCTCAATCAGCTCATCGATGTCTATCACCGTATGGGCAACATCGAGGCCATGAAGCCGCTCGTTGCACAGTTCCGTGCGCGCGCGGAGAAGGAAGGAAAGAGATCGCGCTGGTATGCCATGGCGCTGATGCACCAAGCGAGCGTGCATGAGTTCGAGAAACGGCGCGATGCGGCCGAGGCTCTGTTCAAGGAGGCCTTGGCGATTCTTCGCACAGCGGCCGAGGAGCCGCTGGAGTTGTCCGCCGCGCTCAACAACGCGGGACTTTTCTTTCTCAATTGCGGCGACGACAGGCGAGCCATCGAGCATCTCGAAGAAGCGCTTGCGCTCAAGAAGGAGCGCGACATCCAGTGGACGGCGAATGCGAATAACCTTTCGAACGCGTATGCGCGAACCGGGCGCGGGCAGGACGCCATCGATCTGCAGACCGAGGCGCTGTCGATCCGCAAACGCGTTCTTCCAGAGGGTCATCCGTTCCGCGCCCAGTCAGCCTTCAACCTGGCGATGGCTCTCATCGACGCGGGGCGGGTCGACGATGCCGTGGTCATGCTGTCGGAGAGCCTTCGCGAAGAAAACCTGGCCATCGATGCCGCGTTCGGTGCGACGTCGGAAGAGGAGCGCGCTGCGTTTCTGCGCGAGATCCTCGAGCGTGTCGCAACCGCGGGCATGATGCTGCTGCCGCACATCGACGAGCATCCCGCCATCGCCATGGTGATGTTCGACATGGCCGTGCAGCGGAAGGCCATCCTCGCGGAGACGATCGCGTCGGAGCGCGAGCTGCTCGCGCTCAACACCCGCTCGGAGCTGCGGCCGAAGTTCGACGAGCTGCTCGCGGTGCGCGCCAAGATCGCCCGGCTGACGCTGGATGCCGCGGACGGCGCGGCAGACCAGATCGGGGAGCTGAAATCGCAGCGGCGCAAGCTGGAACTCGATCTCGCACGCGTCGTCCCGGAAATCGCTCTGGCCGAGCGTTTGCGGCGCGCCGACCGCGCCTCGCTCGCTGCCGCGCTTCCTCTCGGTGCCGCGTTGCTCGAATTCCTCACCCTCGACATGTTTGCGGCCGGCACCGACCGACGGGTGCGCGCCTATTTCGGCTTCATCCTGCCGAACGGCGCGCCGGAGCGCGTGACAATGTGTGTGCTCGGCTCAGCCGAGAACATCGATCCGCTGATCGAACAGATCCGGAAGGATCTCGAGGCGGAATCGGCCCTCCCCCACCTGGCGATTCCGATCCGCGCCCAATGGACCCGACTGAGCGCGAACCTGTGGCAGCATCTGTGGAATTCGTTCGCGCCCGCGCTGGCCGGCCGCGACCGTCTGTTCATCGTTCCGGACGGCGCGCTGCATCGCTTACCGTTCGGGATTCTGCAGACGGAGACCGGCGATTCCATCGGAGACCTATTCGAGATCAGCTATCTCCCCACAGCACGCGATCTGCTGCGAGTGCAGCACGCTTCCGGCGCTCCCGCATCAGCCCCGCTGGTAATAGCGGATCCGGACTACGACGCCGGAGCGAACCGCGAGATCACGTCTCCGGTCTTCCTTCCGCTCGCCGGAACGCGCGCGGAAGGAGAAGCCGTGGCCACACTCCTCAACGTGCGGCCGCTTCTCGGCGCCGAGGCAACGGAGCGGGCCGTGAAATCACGGCGCTCTCCTCTCATCCTCCACCTCGCGACGCATGGTTTCTTCGTGGAAGACCAGTCCGCCGCCGCGGAGTCGCTTCTGCGAAACGCCCGCAGCACTCCCCGGCCGCTGGGCGGCAAAGACGCGCTGCTTCGCTCCGGCGTGGTCCTCGCCGGCGCGAATACGTGGCTAGAAGGGATGTCGGCCGTCGACGACCTCGATGACGGCGTGCTGTTCGCCGAAGATGTGCTTTCGATGGACCTCACCAGCACCGAATTGGTCGTGCTCTCGGCCTGCGAAACGGGACTCGGTGAGTACCAGATTGGCGAAGGCGTCTTCGGACTCCGCCGCGTCTTCCTACTCGCCGGGGCACGGACGCTGATCGTCAGCCTGTGGCCCGTACCGGACGACGCGACACGCGAGCTGATGGAGCATTTCTACGTCCATCTGAAACGCGGCGCCCGGCGCGTGGAGGCGCTCCGGCTGGCGCAACGCACCGTCGCGAAGGACTACGAAGCGCCCTATTTGTGGGCGGGTTTCATTTGTATCGGCGATCCGAACGAGCTGCCCCCCAACGCCTTCGTTACCTCTTCGTGAGGTCGCACGCCAGCCCTCGATTTGAATCTCTTCACGTTGGGTCCTCGGAGATCGCGACCAAGGGGTGGCTATGTCGAGCGAATACGGCTGAGGTGCGCGCATTGGGCAATTGATTGTATGAACGGGACACATCGAGGGGCATTGCGCGGCCGTATACGGATGGTCCCGGCATGCACAAATCGTTAGCCCTCCGGCCTGTCACGCCGGAGGTCGCGGGTTCGAGCCCCGTCGCCCCCGCCAATCTAAGTGATTCACTCGCCGCCACTTGGCGGCGTTTTCGTTTGCATACACGAAAAAGCGACGAACGAGCTGCACAACGTTCCGCACAAGGTAGGCGTTTCGAGAGGCTGCGGAAAGCACTGAATAACGGTGCAAATCGCGAATGTTCCACGCGAACGAGGTCATTGGTGCGATCGCACATCGCTCGCGCCGAGCTCGCGCAGTTGCAGGGCGCCTCGAAGGCACCCTGCGCGACATCTTTTGGACCTGCGCCATCGTCTGCGGCCTCGGTGTTGCCTCTTCCCGGCGGCAGGAGCGGCGAGGCGCACCCGAATGCATGGTCATCGCCGAGATGACCCACATCGATCCGGGGCACGAGCTTCTATAATCCGGCGGTATGTATACTGTAAGAGAAGTAAGCTCATCCTTCATTCATGCTGACGTACAAGAGACGTTTCGCTCCCTCGGCATTGCTCTTGACGACGCGGAGCTCGTCGCGCGCGCGAATGAGCTGATCGCCCCGGTCACCATTGCAGATTTATTGAGTCCGCCAGCGGACGGCGTGGTGTTCGGCCGCGCATGGAAAACGTTTTTGGACAACCGTCGAGTGCCGGACGAAGAAATGTGGGACCGCCCGGTGCTGCTGCTGCTCGGAGTCTTCCGGAGCGCGTTCGAGCGCGGAATGCCTTGGGAGCGCACCCTGCACCGGTTTCTCGCCACGAGTACCGCGACAAACTCCGGCCGTCCGATGTCGCTTTCCGGATGCTATTTCGAATCGAGGCGCAGCATGGCGTCTCGCGAATTTCATTACGGGCGCCGCGGGACGATTACCCCGGAAAAGGTCGCGGCTCTGCAGGCGTGCCTGCGCGATTTCGATTTCCTTCTGACCGCGGACGCAGCGCGGATGAATCCTCACGTGCGGCGCCGCTATCTCGGGATGCGCGGCGTCACTTCCGTTTTTCTCGGCAGGTCGCAAGCGCAGCCGGAACTGTTCGTCCGCGCCATCGCGGATCTGCAGGAAAGCGGATTGCTTGGCGATTCCTCGCCGCAGCGTTCGGAGTATCTCGTGGAAGCCTGGCTATACCACTATGAGACCTCACGCGACATAACCGAATTGCATGCCGCATCCGCGGTGCTGGACGAAGCGCGAGGACGCGGATTGCGCACGCGCGCGCTCTCCAGTCTGCGCGGCACTGTTGCGTCCGCACTTGCGGATCGACTCTCCGAGCAGGGAGATTCGGAGAAGGCGATTGCGCTACTCGAATCCTCCATGGCTGCATTTACGGAAGGGCTCGAGCTTCCGCCGCATCACGCGCATGCGGAGCCGTACCTTCGCCTCAATCGCGCCGCCGCCGCTGTGCGATGGACGTACATGATTGACGACCCCGCGCGTGAAGAAGCCGTGCTCGAGCGGGCCATCGACGACCTACGGCACGTGGAACGGGAGAACAACGCCAGCTTCAGGAACCTGTGGCTGCCGGCCGCCCTCGTTGCCCGCGCGGAGTTGCGGCACAAACGCAATGAGCTGCAGGGATCACTCGTGGACGCGCGCGAGGCGCTGGATCGCGCGGTCGCGGCCGAGGAGGTTCAGGGCGCCGAGGGGTTGAGGGAGCGAGCGAAGTACGGCGTCGCCAATACGGAGCTCGCGATCAGCATGGCCGCGGAGGATCTCGAAGAAACCGCACGGCAACTCGAATGGTGGATCCGCGAGCGAGCGCCCGAGACCGTCGTCTTGGTTCCGGTGCTCAGCAATGCATTGCGGTTTCTCGTCAGGCGCGACCACCCGAAATGGCGTGAGTATGTCCATCCCGTCGTGGCAATATTTACGCGTGTCGCCGCGCAGCCAGCACATTCGGGACCGGCGCGCCGCTTTGCACTAGGACACGCGGCCAGCCTGACCCTGCTCCTCGCGAAGGCGCGAAAGGACGTCGCGCTCTATCGGGAGGCGTACGCGTTGTATATGGAGGCAATCGATGCCACCGAGGAGCCCGCCGCGCCGGAGCTTTATGGCCATGCCGGCGAGGTGGCGTTGCGGCTCGCCAGAAATGAGCTCGCGGAAGGTCATGACGCCGCCGCCGTTCTTCTGTTGCGTGACGCGGCCGATTTCATGGAGCACGCATTTGCGCGCCACTCTTCCGGCGTCGCGTTCTCGGAGAAAATCCCGGTCAAGGCGGTGCATAGCCGCGCTGGCGAGGCTTATGCGCGTCTTCACGGCCTGACCGGTGACGATCCCGACGCGGCGGAGGCGATCCGCCATCTGGAGAAGGCGCACGAGCTTGGAAATACTACCCCCGAGTTGTTCGGACTCGTGGGCGACGTCTATTTCCGGCGCGGGAGGGCGCGGCGCGACGTCGAAGATCTGCGGGCCGCGGTGCAGTGGAAGAATCGGGCGCGTGCTTCGGCAGGCGCCGGCGACGCCGTGAGCTGGCGCGAGAATCTCAGCGTCACGGCCAATGCCGCATTACAGATCTGGTCCATTACGCATTCCGCCGCCGACCTCACCACCGCCATTCGTGCCGCGGCCGATGCGGCGCAGACCGATCCCACGTGGGCGTGGCCGGTCATGCAGCTCGCCGAAGCGTCGCGCGCGCCCGAGCGAGAGCGCGGGATTGCACGACAACATTTGGGCGAGACGGCAATGGAACCGCTGGTCGCAATGACTGTGAACGGCGAGGCAGGCAAGCTCCTGCACGAGGCTTGTCGCATCGCCGTGGAGAATCGGGTCGGCTTCCGCCGCGACTTCAATTACAGCGGGCGCTCGAAGGTCTATACGATCGACGATCCGCACCGGCTGTTGAGCACGACACTCATCGTCAAAGAGACCCCGAAAGACAACGCGGAGAGGGAGGTCACGACGATCCGCGCTTTTCGCGACTATCTCTCCGCGACGCAAGCTCCGGCGTGGATGCGTCTGCCGGAACCTCTCACCACGATCGAATCCGCGCGCAATACTGCATACGTGATGCGCCGCGAATCGGGCATCGAGCTCGGAATCGCCGTCCTCCGCCGCTCCGATCCGGCGGCGGCAATGAGCGTGCTGCTGGATCGCGCCGTGCAGTTTCTCGCGCGTTTCCACGCATGGCGCAGCGTCGGAAGCGGTCTCATGGCCGCGGCGTCATTGTCGGATGTGATCCGCGATAGCCTTAAGGAGCTGGCGTCGCTCTGCAACGTTCCTCGCGAGGAGAGGTTGCGCGTCGCGGAGATGCTTCGCGCCGCTCTCCATGCCGAGCTGCCGACCGTGGCCAAGAAGGACGCGCACGCCGAAAACTGGCTCGTGACGCGCGATCAATCCGTTGTGATGCTCGACCTCGAAGCGAGCGAGTCGGCGCGTTTTCCGATTTTTTACGAGGTTGCCCAGCTCCTGGAAGACCAGGGGTTATTGCCGCCCGATGCCGCCGGCTGGACCGGGCGCCATGCGCTCATGACCGCATACCTCGGCGATCTCGCGGCTCTGTCGGGAAACGAGACATTGCTCCGGCTCGACCGGGCGCTTCTCGAGCGTAGCTATGCCGCGTTCGCACTCATTCGCGCCGCGCTGTTGATTCCGGGCGCCGGCGGCCGCGCGATTCGCCGGCGCACGCAATCGTCCGTCATTCGGGCGCGCATGCATCGCGCCGATCACTACCGCCAGCTCGTCGAAGCGATCCGCCAGCGTTTCCGTGGCTCGCCCGTGAGCGACGTCGCGGCGGCGCTATCCTGGTGGCTGCAGGCTGCTGAGAATTGAGAATGGACTTCTCGCTCCCAATTCTCCCTTCTTCGCTCCTATCCCCGACCCCCAAGAACGCAACATCAGGAGGTGGCCCCATGATTGCCGCTACGTCTGCGGCCATGAGCTCTGCGGCGATCTACTGCTAGAGCGCGATGGCCGGCGGACGGCCTCGCGCGAGCCGTGGCGCTACTTAGCCGATGCCGAATTGGTAGCGAGTTGGTTATGCGGTTCCGCGGCTCAGCCAAAGTCGCGCCTGCGAGCGTGCCTGATCCGTTAGACCTCGAGGTCGCGCGTTCGAGCCCCGTCGGCCCGCCAAATTTCGTTGCGCTGATCAGCCGCCACTTGGGCGGCTTTCGTGTTTTCAGAGCAGACTCGCCGTAACGCCATTCCACAAACGCTGTCTTGCGGCATATACGGAATTGCGTCTTTATGTCATGATGGCCGAATGGCGATAGCGAAGGGCTCGACGATCACTCCGGACGACAAGGTTGTTTTTCTTCTTTCTTATCTCTCCAACCTCGTTTCGTTTCTGACCGGGCCCGGTCTGGACTATCGCCTCGCGTACTCCGTGGCGGAGGGTCTGGCGAAGACGAATACGCCGTGGCAGGTGGTTTGGGGACCTGCGGTGATGCAGTACCCGGCCGACGGGTATGCGCTCAATGCGATGTATGTGGCCAGCCCGATCGGACAGCCGACGCGCTTCGTCGTGGCCATGGCCGGCACCAACATCCCTTCACCCATGGACTGGTTCCTCGAAGACTTCAATGTCGCCGTGCAGGTGCCGTGGCCCGCGCAGGCGGCGGAAGGTGCCGCCATTTCCATGGCCACCGCCAGCGGCGTGTCGATTCTGCTGACGATGACGCCGTCCGCAGGACTTCAAGGCGCAGGCCTGACGTTGCCGCAATTCCTGGAGCAGGTAACCCGCTCCTCCAACCGCGTGCAGGTCGAGACCACTGGACACAGCCTCGGCGGCGCGCTCGCGCCGGCGCTCGCGCTCTGGCTTGCCGACCAGCAGGGAACGGCGATGGGCTGGGACCCGAACCGCGTCGCCACGGTGTCGACGATGCCCACCGCCGGCGCCACGCCCGGCAACCTGGAGTTCGCGAACTATTATGCTTCGCGCCTCGGCGGCACGACGCGGCGTTTCATCAACACGCTCGACCCGGTTCAACACTGGTGGGCTCTGCAGACGATGGCCGCGCTGCCGACACTCTTTGCGCCGGCGATCCCAGAGAGCCGCGGCATCGATTCGCTGGTGGAGCTCGCCACCGCCGTCGCAGCGAAGGGAAATTACGCGCCGATCATGCCGGACGTGCAGCCGATCATCGGAACCGTGAACTCCTCGCTCATCAATCCTGCCGCAACCGCGGAAGCGAACTGGTTGGCTCAGATGGGCTACCAGCACACGACGGCCTACTACATCGCCTTCGGCCTTCCGTCGGTGGCGATTCCGGCCGCGCCACTCGCGATTCCGCCTCCTCCTCCTCACGCCTCGAAGGTGACCACAGCGACGACCGGCGCGCGCGTGCTCGTCATCGGACAGTCAGTGGTGGAGATGCCTGGCGGAGCCGACGATCCGCGCACGCCCGGAGTGATCGAGGAAGTCAGGCGCGTGCTCGAGAATCCTGAGCCTCAGCGGAACGGATAGGCGAGCTGCGCGAGGAGCGAGCGCGGGACCTGATCGCCTTCGAGTCCGAAACGCTGCGCGTGGCGATCGCGCGGAAGGTAGAGCGTTCCGAAGAGCATGTCGATCCACGGAAAGAGCCCGGCAAAGTTGCGTTGAAGACCTTCCGCCTCGCTCGTGTGATGCCAGCGGTGATAAGCGGGGCTGGCGATGACATATCGCAGCGGACCAAAGTCCCAGCGCAGGTTCGCATGCAGCAGGAGCGCGTAGACGCTGAGCAGCGGAACGAGTGCCGTGAGGGTCTCGCCGCGGAATCCGATGAGATAGAGCGGAACGAACTGCAGCACCGTCATCACCACATCGTTCACCGGATGCATCCGAGTCGCAGCCAGCCAATCCAGATCCTCGGCGCTGTGATGGATGGCGTGGAACCGCCACAAGCTCCGTCCGTGAAACAGTCGATGGGCGCCGTATCCGAGGAGGTCGGCGAGGACGAGCATCTCCACGATCTGCAACGCCCGCGGCTGGGCCTCGATCCAACGCGCCGACGGATCGGCGCCGCTGATCAGACGGACGAACAGCGTTGCGACGATGATGGCAAAGATCGCCGCGAGGGTCGATGCGGTCTTCGTCACCCACGGTGTGAAGAACCACCAGGCGAAGTCGACCGCGCGCTCACGGCGAAAGAGCGGCTTGCGCGGCGTCGCGGCCGCGAAGCGCTCCAGAGTCATGAAGACGAGCGCCATCACAACAAATCCGACGATCAGCTTCGCTACGCTCGGGACGGGTGGCATTCCTTCTCGACATACATCGCATAGCGTTCGACAAAATTCCAATGCGACTGGCGGATTTGGGCCCATTCCAGCTTCAGCCACGGCGTGTACAGGTGCGGCCAGCGCGCGAGACACGATTCGAACTGGCGGACCGAGGTCCACTCCCACTCCCCGATTTCGTTCGCGTTCACCGCCAGCTCATCATCGCAGCGCCCGAAAAAGACAGAGCACAACTCACGCTCGCTGCCGCGCTCGCCGAACGGCGCGTGGTACTGAAAGCGAAAGAGAAACTCGACCTCGGCCGATACGCCCAGCTCCTCAACCACCCGGCGCTGGATCGCCTCCGCCATGGCCTCGCCGCGGCGCGGATGACTGCAACAACTGTTCGACCAGTAATTCGGCCAGAGCGGCTTTCCCTCGCTGCGCTGTTGCATGAGGATTTCTCCGCGCTCGTTGAAGAGAAACACGGAAAAGGCGCGGTGGAGAATGCCGTCGCCTTTGTGCACCTCCGCCTTCGAGCGGAAGCCGAGAACGGAGTCGTGCTCGTCCACGACGATCAGCGGCTCGTCGTCGAAAGAAACGCGGCGGTCGTCATTCATGGGAAGAGTCCTCGAGAGTTTGTCGGATGCGCGCCAGTGATTCGAAAAGCGACTCGGTCGTCGGCATTGCCGCCGCCACGCGGGCGGCGGCGTCGGGATCGAACGGCGGAGGCCACCAGCCTTTGAGAATGGCGCGTTGATAACTCGCCGTCGAAGCCGGCAGCTCGATACCAAGGACGTCCCAGATGTGCGGAAGTCCGCACGCGAATCGAATCGCGTCCTCGTCGCGGGCCGCGCTTGCGCTCGGCAGCTCGTTCTCCTCCGGATTCCAGATGCGGCAGTAGTCGCCGACGGGACTGGGCCGCGGGAACTCGCGCGTGAAATTGCTATTGAGGTTCGGCTCGCCGGCATTCGCCGTCGCAGGGGCGACGCGTGCGACGACCTCGGTCCAATAGCGCTTGTCGACCAGATGATCGATGACCGCGTTCACCGCATGGCGCGCGGACTCATTGGCCGATTCCATGGTGGTCATGCGCGTGAACGTGCGCATGTACGTTCCGGCGAAGACGAGCTTGTCCCAATGCACGAGGTAGCCGCCGTGCTTTGCTTGCGTGACGCCCGAAGGAAGTTTGGCGATCGGACCGTTGAGATTCGTCAGAGTCGGAGTCGGATCCCACGGATCGCCGACAGGACGGCGCTTCCAGTCGCCCACGATCGGGATCTGATAAGGCGTGAGGTTTTTCCGGGGCGTTCCGGAGGGTGGTTTGCCAAAGACGATGTTCTGATCGACGTTGTACCAGACCGGCTGCGGGAGGATGAGGTCGGGCGTGTTTCGTAGCAACGATGTGGTGACCTGCCGCCACACTTCGCGCGCGATCTCTTCTTCCGTGCAATTCCATGCCGTTCGCCCGAGCAGTGTGGGCGTTCTGGACGGCGCGCGCCAGTCGCCGATGTCAACGCTCATCACGGAAACGTATCCGTCCGTTTCGAGCGTCGGACGGTGCGTCCAGAATTGTTGCGGATTGATCGACGACAGCGCCCACGGCGCGTCGGTGAAGTACATGTAGCCGCTCACGAGCTTGAACTCGTTGGCAAAGAAATACTGAATGCCCGAGAGCGTCTGCAGGCGATCCCAGTAGCGCAGACCGGGTTGGGTGAGCGGATCGCGGACGATCTTTTCCCGCGCCCACGCCGGATCGGCCTCGCCCATCAGCGGCGGAAACGGCGCGACGATGGTCGTGTAGCCGCGCAGACTTCCCGGCACTCCGATCGCCGGAAGCTTCGAGGTCACCGTCTCCGCGCTGGCGACGTCGGTCGCGGAGATGAAATAGTCCGCGTCGTCATCAGCGACTGCGGTGTCCGCGCCCCAGGGAGTGACCATCGCCCGCAACACGCCGCCTTCCACCTCGAAACCCTGAAGGCGGGCGTTGACGAACGTCACGCCGCGCGACTCGAGATAGCGCCTCCACGGCAGAAACCAGGCGTCGGTCTCGCCGCCGTTGAGAATGCCGTCGAACGTCTTCCCGCCCGTCCATGTGTTCATCTGCAACTGGATGTACGTATCGCCGTTCGTGCGCGCGTCGCCCCATTCCGCGTCGAACGCCGCCAGGACGCGCCCGGAGAACTTCACGTTCTGCGCGAACGCAGGCGAGTAGATGTACAGCGGCACGCCCGTGGCCGGATTCCAGCCCTGCAGGTACTGCCACCAGGAGATGTCTTCGAGCTCGGCTGCGCGCCGCGCCGGAGAGGTCACGAGGTAGCGCTGCAGGCGCATCGCCACCTGCAGGTAGTCCTGCGATTCGTCGGGCGAGGTCGGCTGCGGAGACTCGACGGCGAAGCTCTGGTCGGGCGCCACGGTCAGGTTGTCGTAGACCGTGCGGGTGGTCTCGCGTCCGTGATCGTCGAGGATCGGCGTGCGGCGCATGGTGTCGAAGAGATGCCGGTAGTACCCGGGAAAGAAGTGAAAGCCGTGCTCGCCCGGCAGGATCACTTTGACGATGCCGACCATGGCCACGCCGCGCTCGTCGGACGTCTCGTACAGCGCCTCGTCCTCGATGACGGCGAAGTGTTCGTCGGTCATGCCGGGAAGCGCGTCGCGCAACGTCGCTTTGATGGCTTCGGCGCGCGCCGCGCCGAGCGTGCGATTCTGTTTCGGGCTCTTGGCGTCGCGGGCGGAGCTACTGATCTGCACGCCCACCATTCCGAACTTCCGTTGGATCGCCGTAGCGGCGCGCTGCAGCGATGTCCTGGCCTCGTCGGTCAACTCGGCGCTCTGGCGGTCGAAGTAGATCGGCAGCAGCGCATCGTCCGATTCTTCAGCCGTCCAGATCGCGTCGGCGTCGATCTCCCACCATCGCGGCGAGAGGAGCTTCGGCGCGCGAACGTATTGATTGCGGGCGAGGCCGCCGATGGCCGGTCCTTCGTCTCCGTCCGGCCCGATCGCCCGGTCGTATTCGATGATGCGGACGCGGAAGCCGCGCTCGATCAGCTCGTGCGCGGCCGAGAGGCCGGCGATGCCGGCGCCGTACACATTCACGCTGGCGAGAAATCGCCGATTGCCTTCGGCGGGACCGGGATCGATTGCAGTCATGCTGTCCTCCATTCGGTCAAACCGCGAAAGCGCATCAGCAGCGAGGGAAACGACGGCGAACGCACTCCGCCGTGGACGTAGGCGAGGATGCCCTCGTGCAACGGCTCCATCATCGACATCGGGGCGATGACCTCGAGGCGGTCGCCGAGCACGGCGTCGCGCAGACTGAGGCGCGCGTCGAGGACGTCGAGGATCGTCTGGCGCGACGTGGCGATGCGCGCGTCCGCGACGCGGCCGGCAGCCTCGATCACCGCGTCGCCGCGCGCAAAGACCACCGCGAAGCGCTCGTCATCGACGTGCAACTCGACCACGCGTCCGTCGAGAGACGCGACGAAGCGCCGCCACGCCGGCGGCGTCTCGGCCGCCAGCACGGCGAACGATTCGGCGAGAAGACCCTGTACGCTCGGCTCAGTCACGGATGAACTCGAAGACGCCGGGACCATCCATCTCGACCGTCCGGCCTTTGATGGTTCCGCGCATCGTTACGTTGCCGCTCACTTCGTTGATCGTGGTTACGCCGTCGAGACGCATCTCACTCGGCAGGACCAGTTGCGAGACATCCTCGAGACGGAAGTGCATCTCCACGTGATCACCTCCGGCGCGCGCGGTGACGATCAGCTCCGCCGGCAGATCCTTCGCCGTGCCGGGAGAAAGCATCGCCATCACCCGCGGGACCTTGAGGCAACGCTCCTGCTCGAGCCGGCCGATCAGGGTCACGCGCAGATCCTGATCGCGGAAGAAGCGGAACTGCTCTTCGCCGTATCCGATGTAGAGCGCCTGCGAACGGCAGAGCGAGCGGCCGCGATCGCACATGCGCATGTAGACCACGCTCCAGGGATTGGCGGGATCGAGCGGCAGTGCGGAGCCCCACTCCCAGGAGAAGTCGTCGTCCCAGCGGAAGTGACCCCAGTTGTGATCGTGATAGCCGGGCGCGTTGTCGACTTCGATGGTGCGGTCGCCGACCGTGACGCGGCCGCGGCACACGAGCCGCGGCACGAAGAGCCACGAGATGTTTCGTGTGCGCGAGAGCGGCTGATTGCTGGACATGGTCGGCACGATGGTCGGCTCCATCTCCAGCTCCGCCGTAATGGGCCGGTCGCGCAGGACGACCTTGAGGTGATAGCGACCGTCTTCGAAGCGCATCCAGCTCTCACCGAATCGCGCCTCGATCCGTCCCGCCGGCACGGCCACCTCGGCGGCCTGGAACGTGTCGACGTCGCCATCCCACTCCGTCCCGCGCGCCAGAACGATCAGGCGGGCGATCTCGCCGCGCCTGCGGTCGGGCGCGTAGCGGTCGTCGACGAGACTGAAGTTGATGAGCAGGTGCACGTCCTGCGTATGGAGGATGAAGTGCTGCCACTCCTTATGCTCGGCCGGCCCGGCCAGCCGCGAGGGAGAGCGGCGGAAGTAGTCGCTCCTGGTGAGCATGTTGGAAATGCGGGCGGTCATCGCATCAGATCCCCATCCACGCGCGGGACCTCGTCGCTCGCTTCACGCTCAGGCACCGCTTGCGCGAAATGCGCGGCCATCGCGGAGATGCGCTCGGTGAGCGCGATCAGGCCGAGAGTGAAGTAATCGAGCCTGGTGTTGGCGGCTGCCGGTCGTCCGTCTCGCACGCCGCCGGACAGAACGGTTCTCTCGAGACGCTCCCCCACCGACAGAATGCCGAGAAGCAGGAACAACGCGGTGTTGCGCTCGACGAAGTCGTAACGCAGCTCGCCGATGCCGGCAGGCGCGTCACTCATGTCCCATCCCCTTCACTTTGCCGAGGAGATCCTCCATGCTCAGCGCGTCGGCTGCGCGGAGAAGTGCTTCGAGGTATGTCGACGGCACGATCGTTTCAGCATCCTCTTCGAGCATGTTCAGCGATGTGGTCTCCCACACCCATCGCGCGCGGCGCATGAGGTCGGACGCGCCGAGCACTTCCAGCCACTTTTTTCCGCTCTCGGTCTCCGCGTAGCGACGTCCCTCGCGCACGAGCGCCGCGAACGCGGCTTGTGCGGCGGTGGGATGTTTGAGCAGCGCCATCTGCGCGTCATTGAGAAGCTCGAGGATGTCGGCGTCGGTCCATTCGCCCGGTTCGGGCGCGACGGGTGGCGGCGGAGGCGCAGGAGCCGCGCCCCGATGGATCTCGTGAAGACGTTGCAGCAGAACGTTCCGCAAGCGCTGCGTCTCCTCATACAGAAGACTCTGCGTGCGGATGACGTCGAACGTCGGCGTGGCCGCATTGACCGGCGCACCTGCGGCCGCCGTTTCCGTTTCGACGCGCGGCGATGCGCCGGCGATCGAGTCGAGAACGATCTTCAGCGTCTGCGTTTGACCGATGCGGTTGACTTCGTCGAGCAGCCGCAGGACGTCAACGTATCCGAGAGTAGACATAGGCCACGAGCTCCTCGAGGACACTGCGGTGAACCGACGGAATCATCCATGCGCTGCATTTCTCGAGCTGGGCGCGCGCTTCCTCGGTCCAGCGGCGCGCGACGCCGCGCGCGTACTCGATGCTGCCGTGACGGCGGATGAGCGCCATCAGCCGCTCGATCTCCTCTTCGGTCTTGTGGCGCGGACGATTGCGATCGATCGCCTCGCGAAGACGCGCGCTCCCCTGTTCGGTGAGCTGGCCGTCGTCAACGAGCTCGCTGAGCAACGCCTCGGAGATCGCGTCGTGACCGTTGCCGTTCGACCGCGGATCGGCCGGCCGCGGCAACTCCAGGATGCGCCGCACCTCCGCGCGCGCTTCCTCGTCCGCACATCTCATGAGATGAAGCAGAACGACCGTGCGCTTGCCTTCCCACAAGTCGCCGCCGATCTCTTTTCCGTAGCCGGCCAGATCGCCGTCGAGGTTGAGGATGTCGTCCTGGATCTGAAAGGCAACGCTGAGCAGCCGCGCGAACTCTGCGAGCTCGCCGAGGCGCTCCGCGTCGAGCTTTCCGGCAATGCCGCCGATGAGCACGGGCGTGATGAAGCTGTACCAGCCGGTCTTGAGGACGACCATGCGCACGTAGTCGTCTTCGTCGATGTCCCACTCCGAGCGGCGCACCCAGTCGAGCTCCAGGGCCTGTCCGTGAACGGACTCCTGCACCATGTGCGAAACCGCTTCGAGGATGCGCAGCGCCGGCCCGAGTCCGAGCAGGGCGATGTTGTCGAGCAACGGCTTCAGCGTGAGTGCGAGCATGGCGTCGCCCACATTCACGGCGATGGGAACGCCGTGCTGCCGCTGTAGCGTCGGCGACCCGCGACGCATCAGCGACTCGTCTTCGATGTCGTCATGAATGAGGAACGCGTTGTGGTAGAGCTCGAGCACCGCCGCGGACCGCAGCACCGAGTCGAGCTTCCCGCCGAGGGCGCGGCACACGGCGATGCATAGGGCCGGCCGCAGCGCTTTTCCCTCGCGCAACGGGTAATCGAGCATCAGGTCGTAGAGGATCGACTGGTACCGCTCATCGGCAGGGATGATCTTGCAGATCTCCTCCGTCACGAGCCCACGGCATTCGTTCAAATAGGTAAGGAGATCCATTGGGGGTATACCGTAGGAGTGACGGCCGTCAGGTTTTCCACACCCACCGCAATAAAAAGAAAGCGGCCCGAACGAGAATGACATCCGGTTGGGGCTGCTGGGGACGGGCTGCGGCGCTGGAATGCAGAGTTACGGAGTTCGTGCGAACCGGCGCGTGTGCTCTTTCACGACGCGATGCGGTACGGAAGCGCGATCGCGAGTGCGAATCCGTCCCGGCGCGCGGAGATGTCGAGGGAGAACTCGCCGCCGTACATTTGCTCCAGGCGCGCTCGCGTGTTCGAGAGGCCGAGGCCTTCGCGGGCTGGTAGGTCGCTGCCGTTTCCGCGGCCGTCGTCTTCGACGGCGATGTGCACTCGGTCGTGACGGACCGTCGCCTGCACGGACACGCAGCCGCCGGTCTCGGGTGGGAGGCCGTGGCGCAGGGCGTTTTCCACGAGCGGCTGCAGGAGGAAGCTGGGCACGAGCGCACCTTCGGCGGCGTCGCTCGCGTCGATGGCGAGCTCCGCGCGTCCGTCGAAGCGGATGTTCTCGATGGCGAGGTACGCGGCGAGCGAGTCGAGCTCCTCGCGGAGCGGCACTTCCTCCCGATCCGAGCGCTCGAGCACGCGCACGACGAAGTGCCGCAGCTCCGCGGCCATGCGCTGGGCGGTGGAGGCGTCGTCCTCGAGCAGCGCGGCGACGGAGTTGAGCGAGTTGAAGAGGAAGTGAGGGTTCAGTTGCAATCGAAGAAGGGTCCCGCGCGTACGCAGCATCGACGTTTCCAACTCCGCGACCTTCGCGGCCGCGGCGGCGGCCTCGCGGTAGCGCGAGTGCGCCAGGGTCGCCAGCCCGACGCCGAGGAAGAAGACCGGATCGAAGGGACCGAAGAGCGCACGGTCGGGGTCGCGCGGAAACCCGACGGCTTGCCACAGGCTCGCGAGTGTTGCGCCCCACAACCATGGGGCGAAGGTTGCGATCAGGATCAGCGGCCAGACGCGTTGCACGCGCCTGCCCAGCCATACCATGGCCAGCGTTACGGGGAAGAACTCGACTGCCAGCGTGGCCGCCCAAAGCACCGGCGCCCACGACAGCGGTTGGTTTCTCCAGATCGCAAACACCGCCTGAAGCACGCTCCAGAGGAACTCGTACGCGGGAAGGATGCTGAACAACAGCAGGAGGCGGAGTGGAAGCGACCATTGCCGCCCGGCTGGCGCGAGCTCCTCTTCCCATTCCGCTTCGTCCTGCGCCACTTCCTCGATCGCTGCATGCACAGTGGCGACGTTCAGCGACTCACGCAGTGACGCGGCGAACTCCTCGATCATCAGTTCGGCGCGGTCGGCGTCGACGGCGATGGTTCGTTCGATCTGCAGGAGCCGCTCGCTGACGACGTGGACTGGTAATTCGAGATGGAGCCGATCGAGGGCGGCCTGCGCCAGCGACCGCTCCAGCGCGAGCCGTTCCTGTTCCCGCCGTGCCGACGCTCGCAGATAGAGCGACATCTGCGTGGCCACCACCGTCACGCCATAGACAAGGAAATCCATCAGCATGTGGACGGGGATCCACCACAGCAGAATCTGCCACAGCGATGGTCCCGGCGAAGGTGGCGGCCCGCAAACGGCCACGAATATGGCCGTGTAGACGGCCAGGTGAACCGCATGGAAGACGAGAGCGGCGACCAGATGGATGCCGAGGAATCGCCACGTCTGGCGGCGGCGATACGGGACGGCGGTGGCCACGCGAATCACCAGCGGAGTGAGGACGATCCACTCCGCCCAGCCCAACGCGAGCCAGCCGATGCCCGACGGCAATCCGAGACCGAATGCAAGTCGCACCAGCACCTCTTGCAGAAGCAGCGAGATGCCGGCGATGACGGCTACGTACCTCACTGCGGCGCGCCGTCCAGGCGCTCGCGGTAGGCGCGCGACATCTGCAGTTGCGTCCCGTCGTGCAGCACGACGACGTGGTCCCCGTGAGACGCCGGCCGGGTGTCTCCGATGCGTTGCAGGTTGACGATCGTGGTGCGATGGATCCGCACGAATTGAGTCGGGTCGAGCTTCTCCTCGAGCCCATTCATCGTCTGTCGCAGCAGAAAGCGCTCGCCGCCGACGTGGAGGCGCACGTAGTTGCCGGCAGATTCGAACCAGTCGATCTGCTCGACCGGGACGAGCCGCACGCGCTCTTTCGACTTCACCGCGACGTGCTGCATGAACGCAGGTCTCTGCTTGACGCGCTCGAGAAACGCCGTCAGCGACGGGCTCGATCGCGCCGCCACCAGTTCGCGCACGCGCGTCAGCGCCAGCCGGAGCGGCTCTCGCTCGACCGGCTTCAGAAGGTACTGCACGGCTGACGCGCGGAACGCCTCGAGCGCGTACTGCTGATACGCCGTGACGAAGACGATCAGCGGTCGCGACTCCGGCGGGATGCGCCGTACCACCTCGAAGCCGTCCATCCGCGGCATCTGCACGTCGAGAAACATCACTTGAGGGGCCTGTTCCTCGACGAGGCGCAACGCTTCTTCGCCATCGGCCGCGTCACCGACGACCGTCACGTCGGGCGCGGCGCGCAGGAGCCTGCGAATGCGCTTCCGCGCGAGCGGCTCGTCGTCGACGATGAGCGCGGTGATCTGCATCGGGAGTGATTGTGGTGCATGGATCGTGATGCTTCAAGGCACCTCGTGCGACATTCGAGTGCCGCCGCGTCCACCTGATCACAATGCCGTCACAAAGTCGCTCGACGAACGGCAGGCCGCCTTGACAATTCATGCGGCCTCCAATGAGACGAACACTCCTTGCCCTTCTGATCTTCGTACAGTTTTCTCTCACCGCGGCGACGCGCACGCGGCCCGTGCACGCGCCACCGGCGGTCGTGCCGGCGGCGATCGTGACGGCGGCACATCAGGCGGCCGAAGCGGCATTGAAGGCCGGCGTTCCGGCGGTTCAGATCGCGGTGTCGCGCGGCGGCCAGATCATCTACTCCGAGGCATTCGGCGTGACCGATGTAGGGAGCGCGACGCCGGCAACGTCGCGATCGCCGATGCAGATGGGCTCGGTGACGAAACAATTCACCGCGGCGGCGATTCTTCGCCTTGCCGAACGCGGTGCTCTGACGCTCGACGACCGCATCGAAACGTTCGTCCCGGAATTCGACCCCCGAGGCAGGACGATCACGGTGCGGAACCTCCTCAATCACACGTCAGGAATGTCTCGCGATTGGTACCCACCCGACGTTCCCGCGGACACGACCTCGCCGGTCACGCGCGAGCACGTCATCAAGAACATGAACGAGCGACCCTTCCTGTTCGCGACAGGCAAGGGATTCAGTTACAGCAACGCCGGCTACATGCTGCTCGGCTATGCGATTGAGTCGATCACCGGCGGACCGTACGCCGATTTCATCCACAGTGAATTCGCGGTGCCGCTCGGGCTCCTCGATACCGGCGTATGCGGAACGCACAACCTGCCGGTGCCTGCAGGTTACGCGGTATCCGCGCCATTGAACAAACCGATCCCGATGCCGCCGTGGCACTGGTCGTGGAAGATCTCGGAGGGTTCGCTTTGCTCCACCGCATTTGATCTTGCCCGCTGGTCGCACTTCCTCGGGACCGGCGTCGTCCTGCAGCCCGCTTCATACGCGACGATGAAGACTCCCCTGCCGCCCGCAACTCCTTATGCGTTCGGCATCGTGTCGGAAAAAATTCTCGGACGGCCGGCGGTGTGGCACGACGGCGCCGTCTTCGGCTTCATCACGTATCTCGTTTACTTCTCCACCGACGACGTAGCGGTTGCGGTCCACATGAATACGTTTCCCGCTCCGGCTGGTGTCAGCGTAGAGGGTGTCGCGCTGGCGGTGGCGAAAGCTGCGCTCAATCCACAGTAGCGAAGACCAATGACTCGGACATTCCTCGCCCTGCTTCTCCTGATCGCTCACTTTCCGCTCGCCGCGGCGCCGAAGAGGCGATCCGTGCAGCCGCCGGCACCGATCGTAGCGCCCGCGGCCATTGTGACCGCGGCGCGTGAGGCCGCCGGCGCTGCATTGAAGGCCGGCAATCCCGCGGTTCAGATTGCGGTGTCGCACCACGGCCAGGTCATCTACTCGGAAGCGTTCGGCATGAGCGATCGGGAACATGCGACCGCCGCGACCTCGCGCTCGGTGATGCAGGTCGCCTCGCTCACGAAGCAGTTCACCGCGGCGGCGATTCTCCGCCTGGCGGAGCGCGGCGCATTGTCACTCGACGATCGCATCGAGAAATTCGTCCCGGAGTTCGATCCACGCGGCGCCACGATCACAGTGCGGCAACTTCTCACCCACACGTCAGGAGTGGCCGGCGGTCCGCCGAATCCGTACGCGCAGGTCACGCGCGAGCAGACGATCGCATACATCAATGCACAACCGCTCGCGTTCCCGCCCGGCACCCAATGGAGCTACAGCAACGCCGGCTACAAACTCCTCGGTTACGCCATCGAATCGATCACGGGGAAATCGTTCGCGGAGTTTGTCCGCACTGAGCTGGCATTGCCGCTCGGGCTCATTGACACAGGCGTCTGTGGAACGTCCAATCTGCCGCTGCCTGATGGCTACGGCGCATTTCAGGGAACGTGGAAGCGTGTGCCGGCGATCAACATGTCGGTGCCGTTCTCGGCCGGCGCCCTTTGCTCCACCGCATGGGATCTCGCCCGCTGGTCGCACCTGCTCGCAAACGGCCGGGTCCTGCTGCCCGAGTCCTACGCGACGATGATTACGCCGGCACGGCTCAACGACAACACAGTCGCGCATTTCGGCTATGCGTTCGGTCTGATCGCGGACACGTTCAACGGACATCCGGTGGTGTGGCACGACGGCATCATCGACGGCTTCCAGAGTTTTCTTCTCTATGTCTCGGACCGGGACCTGGCCATTGCGGTCGTGACGAATGCGTTTCCCGCGCCGGCCGGCGGCGACCCACAGCTCATCGCGACGGCCATCGCCGAGGCTGCGCTCGCGACGCCGTAACAATACGAAAAAGGATCACTACAAATGTCCACATCCAAAGGCGTTTCGCTCGCTGTAATCTCCATGCTGATGTTCGCCGCGGTGGCGACTGCCAGTACCTTCCGTGCAGCCGATATCGTCTACCTTCCGGCCGTGGCACGCCTCCCGGGTGCGAACGGCGCCTTCTTCAAGACCGACGTGACCATTACCAACACGAGCAATGCGCGCGTGGTGGTTCGGGTGGCGTACGTCGAAGGAAGCGGAGACAACTCCACTGCGCTGAACACGCTCATCACGCTTCCGACGTTCGCGCCCGGCGAGCGGCGGCAGATGATCGACGTGGCGCAGAGCGCGCTCGGCCGTGAGGCGGCCAACGGCTACCTGATCTTTTTCTCCTGCCGCGAAGGCGGCGATTGCACCACCTGCGATACGAGCGGTGGTGACTGCCTCAACATCACCGTGCAGGGCCGCATCTACAACGACACGGCGGGCGGCACATTCGGCCAGTCGTTCCCCGGGATTCCGTGGTACAGCGCCGCGGCATTGACTTCGACCACGCAGGGTATGGACCGTCTGTCGATCAACGGCGTTCGCAATAATGCGAATTACCGCACCAACATCGGACTGGTGAATGCGTCGCAATTCTCGGCGACCGTGCTCCGCCTCCGGCTCTTCAACAGCGCCGGTGCTCAAGTCGGCGAGATGGACCAGACCCTCGGGCCACTCGGGCGGACGCAATTTCCGGTAACCGAGATTGCCTCCGGCTTCACCGGCGACGGCTACGTCACGGTCGAGCAGGTCAGCGCCACTCCTACCGGTCAGGAGGACGCGACGCCGGGCTTCTTCGCGTACGGTTCGCTTCTCGACAACCGCACCAACGATCCCACCACACTCGAAGCCGAATTCAACGTTCCGCTGCCGTTCGATTGCGTCTATGCCGCCAAGGCGCAGAGCCGCCGCCCGGTGCGTCACTGACCGCGGCCGATTTGTTCCATGTTTGTTCCGGCGGCAGATCCGCAGTCGATCCATTCTTAGGCTAATCGCGGGAGACGACCTCAATGACTCGAGCAATCCTTGCCCTGCTTCTGATCCTCGGACAGCTTCCTCTCGCGGCGTCGCCACGCAGAGCAGCCGTGCAGCCTCCGCCGCCGGAGGTCATGCCGGCGGCGCGTCCCGACGTCATCTTCCTCGAGCCCGACCTCGACGGCATCACGCCGCAATCGAACGCAGAATCGACGGCCTTCATCGGACAGATCGGCTTCAATGGAGAGCTGATCGGTCTTCCCGCGGTGCACGCTCTCGGATACGACGGCACCGGCAGCACGGTGGCGGTGCTCGGCACCGGCGTTTCGCCGCACCCCGATCTGAAGGGCCGCATCATCGAGGAGCGCTGTTACTGCTCCTATGTGAACGGCAAGGGATGCTGCCTGAATGGCGCAACCGAGCAATCGGGCAGCGGTTCCGCGCCCGACTTCCTTCCTCACGAAACATCCGTGGCCGGGGTCATCGCCGGCAGCGGTGCCCTCGCGCCGCGCGGCATCGCGCCAGGAGCGAACATCATCGCGATCCGCTTGTCGGACGGGACGCCGAACGTCGACTGGATCGCACAACTGATCCTGGCCCTCAATTGGATCGCGGCGACGCCGCTGCGCGTCGACGCCGTCAACATGAGCTTCAACGTCGGTTTTCTGTCGAGCGGCCCGTGCGACGCGGATAACCCTGCTCTCACCGATGCGGTCGCACGCGTTCGCGCTCGCGGTACCGTCCTGGTCGCGGCGAGCGGCAACGACGCCTGGCCGAAGGGAATGCGTCCGCCGGCCTGCCTCAGCAAAGTGGTTGCCGTCGGTGCGGTCTACCACAGGAACCTCGAGTCGGCTTCGCTGCTCGGATGCACCGACACGCCGGCGGAAATCGATCGTGTCACCTGCTTCTCGAACTCCTCCTACGAGCTCGATCTCCTCGCGCCGGGCTACGGTGTTCGCACGCCGTACAAGGGCGGAGTCGCGAACGTCAGCGGAACGTCGTTTTCAGCACCACACGTGGCCGGCGCGGTGGCGGTGCTGCGGCAGATCGATCCGCAACTGACGCCGGACGCGATCGAGCAATTGCTCGAGTCGACGGGACGGCCGATCGTGGACAGTCGAAACGGCATCGTGACGCCGCGCCTCGACCTGTTCGCTGCGGTGATGAAGCTGCGTCAGGACAAGACGCCGTCCGTGCGGCGCCGGTCTGTCCGCCACTGATCGCTACAGCGAGTTGAGGAAAGCGATCAGCCTCGCACGCGCCTGCGCGTCGAGCGCCTGATAGGCCTCGCGCGACGCGCGGGCCTGTCCGTCGTGCGCCACGACCGCATCGTGGATGTTGTCCGTACGGCCGTCGTGCAGGAACGTGCGCTGCGCGCGCAGGCCCCAGAGCGGCGCCGTGCGGAACTCGGTGCCGCTCGCTTCTCCCTGAACGATGCCGTCGCCGAGCGAGCCCATGTCGTGCAGCAAAAAGTCGGAGTACGGCGAGTAGGTCTTGTTCGACAGCGCGGCGATGGGATGCGAGCCGGTGGCGAGATTCGGGACGTGGCACTCATTGCAGCCGAGCTGCTGGAACACCTGCTCGCCGGCGGTGACATCGGGAGTGATCAGGCCGCGCGACGGCGCGCCGAGCATCAGCATGAAGTCGGTCAGTTTACGTACGCCGTCGCCGGTGTCGTTGAGGCCCGGCGCCGGATTGCGCGCGAGGTCTTTGCAGTTGCCGTTCGCACAGTTCTCGTTCGGGAAGTCGGGACTGGTGATGCCCAACTCGTTCAGGTTCGCTTCGCCCGCGAACTGGACGAGCGACGGCACCTGCGCTTTCCAGCCGAACTTGCCGACGGTGTGCGTGCCCGCGACGAAGTTCGTCACCAGGGCGACGCGGCCTGCCGTCGCGGGATTCCGCTCTGCCTGCTGCGCGGCGAGAGCGATGAACGTGGCGTCGGGCGTCGCGTCGATGAAGCCGAGCCCGAAGAGCGGCGTGGTGCGGCGCTGCGTGACGATGGTCGCCTGCGTGGGCACCGACTCGCGTTGGAACGGAGCCAGCCCTTCGTCGGGACCGAGCGCGCGCTCCTGCAGCAGCGGCCCGCCGCGCGCCGTCAGCGGATCGAACACGGCGTTCGTCGTCCTGCCGAACAGCGTCACGACACGCGGATTCGAACCGCCCGCGACCGGAACGCTGTGGCAGTGGAGACAGGAGAGGTCGTTGAAGACCGGGCCGAGGCCGGCGGCGGCATCTTTGTCTTTGTTGAACTCGCCGCGAGCGGACATCCACGCTGCGAGCTGCGCCGCGGTCAGACCGCGCACCGGATCGCCGAGGTTGCCCGTCGGCGCCGGTGCGGGCTGATACGGATGCTGCACGACTCGCCTGCGCGGCGCCGCGACGACAGAAAACTGTCCAAGCATCAGAAGCAGGGCGAGGAGTGCTCGAGTCATTGGATGGTCTTCCTTACAGCATCAGTGCATGGTGAGCATCTTCAGGCTGCCGTCGTTGGTGCGGTTGTCCGTCGTCGCCGTGTAGAACGTCGCCGGTCCGCCGCTCGTGATCTGGATGCGGGCGAAACCGCCGGCGGGCGGCGTGACGCCTTCGAGGAACGCGCTCAGCGGGATGTGCTCGAAGTAATTGGCCTCGACCGTCCGCTCAGTGGTCGTGCCCACCAGCGTACCGGTGGCGTCGAAGACCGTCACGACGAACGTCGTGGACTGGTCGAGGGTGCGAACGCCGACATTGACGCGGTAGTTCGTCAGATCGGCCGGGATGGAAAAGTCGGCATATGCACCGCTCTTGATCGCATCGTAGGAGGTGACCACCTCTTCCGTGAATCCCGACGTCCCGGCGCTGCCGGCGTCGTTGTAGATGCGCGCGGTGATCACGGGCGTGAAGCCGGTGGTCAGCACGTCGATCGAGCCGAGGCCGGTCTGTCCCATGGTGGCCACGACATCGGTGTAGGTCCGCGTTTCGTTGCCGACGAGGAGCGTGTTCTTCCTCGCATCGGCCGGGTCGGCGCTCCGGCCGGCCGGGTGAAAGACGAGCGCCACGCCCATCCCGAATGGGCTCGGATTGGTGATCGTCACCTCGGTTCGGAAAAACGATCCGAAGGCGCCGGCGGTGGAGCCAGCGACGGGGATCACACCGACGTGGCGGAACGCACTCGTATGTGCGGCGGCGTTCAACCGGAAGCCGGAACGGACGATCGTGTTGCTCGCGCTCAGCGCGCCGCCATTGAAGTCCGCGCTCGTCTGGTAAAGGACGTCCTCGGGGCGGCCAGTCACGACGCCGGCACCACCGCAAGCAGGCTTCATCTGTGTCACCGCCAGCACGTCGCCGCGCTTGACGGCGATCGCGGGAAACGACAGCCGGAGCACATTGTTGTCCGGGAAGACGCCGGGCGCTGCCGGATTGGCCGAGGTGAACGGGCCGGCCGTGCCGACCAGTTCGAGCGCGCCCAGCGGACCACCGGCGCCGGGGCGGAAGAAGCGAAACTTGATTTCCTCGCTGCACGGCGCATTGCTGATCCAGCGAAGCGTGACCTCCGAGACCGTTCCGTCCGCGGTCACCGGGCGGCTGAAGTCGATGTAGGTGAGCGGCCCGGAAGGAACTGCTTCACCCGGTTGCCAGAGGAGATCTCCCGCGGTCGTCTGCGCGGCGAGCGGTGTGGAAGCGAGCGTGAGCAGCAAGAGCAGACCGATGGCGGCGTAACGTCGAATCATGATTGTGTCTCCTGAGTGCCGCGAGAGTGTGTTGCGCGGATCACCCGGAGAATTGTCACTGCGGCCTCTCACTCGGAGCACCGCTTTGTGATCACATTGTGATCAGACGGACGGCCGATTCACGCCTCAGAACACGACCTCCGCGAACGAGACGTGTCCCGACGGCGTGATGTGGAAATCCTTCACCTTTCGCGCGCGGATCGCCGTCGAGGCACCGTAGATGAGCGGCACGATCATGGCCTGCGTCTCGATGATGTCGGTGATCGCTTTCCGGTTTGCAGGCGACGGGTCGATGCGAAACGCCGCCAGCGCCGCGTCAGTGGCCGGGTCGCTCCAGCGCGCGAGGTTCGACAGGTATTGACCGTTGCGCGAGACCTGCGCCGAGGAAAGCAGCGACTCGTAGAACTCCGTCGGGTCGGGATTGTCGGCAACCCAACCACCGAGGCCGATGTCGTAGTCGCCGTTGGCAAGGATGCGGAAGGTTTCTTCACTGTTGCGAGGCTGCTTCAATTGCACAGTGATGCCATAGGGCGCGAGCTGCCGGACGAGCTCCTGTGCAGACGCGAGCGGCTTCGGCAAATACGGCCGCGGCGTCCACGGCATCACCACCTCGATGCGCGCCGGCTTTGCGGGATGATTGCGCAACAGCTCGCGATTGCGCGCCGGCGGCGTACCGGTCGGCTTCCCCATCGACAGCGGGATGATGTCCGTCGCGATGAATGCAAAATGGTTTTTCTCGTAATTCGCCTCCGCAATCGGCACCGGATTGATTGCATCGCGCAAGGCCCGGCGCAATGACGCGTCGCGGAACATCGGCCTCTCGCAATTGAGAAAAAGAAATCCCGTGGAGTTTCCCGGCTGCATCATCGGCTGGTATCCGGAGATGCCGTGTCGGATGAGATCCTGCGCCGCGAGGTGCAGCGTGATGTCGATCTGTCCCTGTTTCGCCGCGTCGACGAGTGCCGTGGGCGTGCCGTCCGCGTCCGTCGGATAGATGGCGAAGATCAATTCGTCGGCATTGGCCGTGCCGTGGTAGCGCGGATTGCGCACGAGGCGGATCTCGCGCTGATCGCGCAGCGTGTGCATCGACACCGCCGAAGGGAATCGATACGGTCCCGTGCCGTACATCGAACCGCTCTTCTCGAGCACGATGCCGCAGTTCCATTGCGTCAGCACATTTTCGAATCGGGGGCTCGGGGCGGTCATCGCAAAGTGCACGCGGCCGTCGCGCACCGAGACGGTGGCCCGGCCGCGGAGCGCGCCCGCTTTCGCGAGCGATGCGGCGGCGAGCTGCGCGGTGAGCGGCGTGCCGTCGGAAAAGAAGATTCCTTCGCGCACCGCGCCTGAATAGACCGGCTGCGGTCCGGAGCGCTCTTCGCGAAGCGCTTCCGCGAACAGGTGCGGCTCGATCGAACCGGATGCGGTGACGCGGTAGGCGGTCTCGAAAATCTGGCCGAGGACGAGGCCGGTGATGGTGTCGCCCAACTCGCGAGGGTCGAGCGTGCCGACGCCGGCGAGCACGCCGATGCGCAGCGTGCGGCTCTTCTCGTTCGTGGCAGTCGCGGGATTGGGCGTGACGGTCATGTGAGGTCCACCTTGCGTCGGTTGTCGCCGGCGGCGCCGGCGCCTGGTGAGGGTATAACGTCCGCGACCGCGCCGGTGCCGCCGTCACTGAAATGTGGGCGCCGGCGGCTGCCTGCTCCAACCTCGGTCAGTCCTCAAAAACCGGCGCGCGACATGCAGTTATTTTAAGTTGCGGAAAGGTTCCTTTCCGCATCGCAGGCAGTCCTTCATTCCGGAGCCAGGCACATGCGCAGATCCGCAACCGCGCTCCATACCGAAACGAACCCTTCATTGAAAAAGGTGATTCTCATGCGACTGGAAAGACTCGCACTCATCCTCACTTTCTCCAGCCTCCTCCTCACCGCCACCGCCTCGGCCGGCACGTATTACGTCGCCACCAACGGCAACGACACCACCGGCACCGGCACCATCACCAATCCCTTCGCCAGCATCTACACCGCCGTCCGCAACGGGACGGTCTATAGCGACCTGACCGCCGGCAATCCGGTCACCATCTACGTCCGCGGCGGGATCTACTACAGCCGCACCAGCGTCTGGATCGACGGGACCGCCAACGGCCGGCTCACCATCCAGGCCTATCCCGGCGAATACCCGATCCTCGACGGCAGCCAGCTCGCGGCGGGCGAAGACGTCGTCACCATCGGCAGCGCCTACACCGACTTCATCGGTTTCGAGATCCGCAACGCGCCGCACGTCGGCTATGTGGGTTGGGGACAGACGTACGGCAAAGTGCTGAACTGCATCATTCACGACTCGCAGGGCGACGGCATCTGGATCGGCGAGGATACGCCGGGCGTGGCGCACGACATGGTCGTCGCCGGCAACACGGTCTATCGCAACTGCCTCTCGAACTCCGCGCGCAACGCCCCGAACGGCGGCTGGCCGCAAGCGATCGGCATCAGTGCGCACAATACCGTCGTCCGCAACAACCGCGTCTTCCGCAATTACGGCGAAGGCATCATCATCGGCGAGGTCGACAACTGCAGCGTGATCGGCAACGAAGTGTTCGACAATTTCTCGAACAACATCTACCTCGAGCACTCGCGGTACACGATCGTCGACGGGAACCTCTGCTACGCCTTCGACTCGAATTACTACCGCAACTACAACACCACCGGCGGCAGCAACTGGCAGCCGGCCATGGGCGTCGTGCTCGCCAACGAGCATCCCGACGTCGCCACCACGCATACGCTCGCGAACAATACGATCATCAACAACGTGATCATCCACGCGTACTGGGGCATCGGCTACTGGCGCGACGATCAGGGCCTGAGCAACATCAAGTTCGCCAACAACACCATCTACGACCCGACCGGCGCCGCGCTGCACATCGATTACGATACGACGGCCACCGGCGTCATCGTGGAGAACAACATCTTCGCGCTTCCGAGCGGCTCGACTGCGTCGATGACCGGTGCGTATGACCTGGCCAAGGTCTCCACGACCACGCTCCAGTCGACCGGCTTCACGTTCCGCTACAACCTCTGGTCGAGTGCGCCGTCCGCGCCGGCGCATACCACGACGTCCAATGACCAGATCGGCTCGCCCGGATTCGTGCTGGCCGGCGGCCACAATGCGGAGGATTACAAGCTGACCTCGACGTCGCTCGCGAAAGATCACGGGGTGACGCTGTCGTATGTCACCATCGATTACACGCGCAAGCCGCGCAGCGGCACCTACGACATCGGCGCGCACGAGTATTGACGCTTTGGCGTCGCCGACGGATCGGGGGACCACCAGAGGCCTCCGGCGGCCGGGGCCACGGGCCCCGGACCCCGTCTGTTGGCCTAGCCTCCGCGACACAGTGTCGCGAGCTTGGCAGGCAGTGTCGCGGAGGCTAG